>JALCBJ010000040.1 GCA_028066595.1 Thermoanaerobaculia bacterium | reverse complement strand
GGCGCCTGGTGAGAAATGCGGGCTAGACCGTCGCTACCCTGCTTTCGCAGCAGGCGGAGGAGGATTGGCCGAAACGTGCCGTTTCGCGATCAGTCGATATAACCGAGGGAACGCAACTGCTGAAGCAGCTCTTGGTCCAGCTCATCCGGTTTGGAGACCGTTGGAACGTAGGGCGTACCAGAACCGTAGCTATCGACGGTTTCCTGTGTCGTCGGATCGTAGGCGCCATCGCAGAATGCCTGCACCAGCGGTGCTCCGGGTAGATCTTCCGCCAGCGGTAGATCCATGGAGGCCATGAGTGTGGGCAGAACGTCGTAGACCGTGGCGCCGTCGATCTTGCCGGGACGAATGCCGGGCCCGTGCAGGACCACGATTCCTGGCGGCGCATGATCGTGGCCTCCGGGGATGTCTGGATCGGTATCGGCAGCGAAACCATGATCCGAGAGCAGCAAGACACCGGTGTCGTCGGCGCGGTGCTCCAACAGCTTGCCCAACCAACGGTCGAGGTAGACGTAGAAGGCATCGACGGTGTCGCGATAGCGCTCGGAATCAGCGTCGAGGCGGGAGCGTGTTTCCTCCGACCAATCCATATCCTCGTAGAGCTCGGGTGCTCGGTAGTAGAGGAAGCGGTGGCTCGCCCAGTCGGCGGCCTGGAAGTGGACCATGGCGAGGTCTGGCTGGGAACGCCCCAAGAACTCGTCGGCGATCTCCGCGACGATGGTGTCGAAAACCCACGCGTGCACCAAGAAATACGGTTTCTGATCGGTGTCGGGGTTGAGTCGTCGGGATGCGCGAAGGAAGTCGTTGCGTTCTGTCTCCGAAAGACCGACGAACTCGTCGATCACATGAGGGATGCGGCCATTCACCTTGCGCTGTAGATCGAGAACTTCGTCCAGTTTATCGGGTGGGTGCACGAGACCGGCCGCCAGTGTCGAGCTGTCGCCGCTGCCTCCCGAGTCCATCTCCATGGCTCGCGCCACCGAGTCCTGCATCAGGTAGTTCGACACCATGAGGCCGTTCACGGGCTCCACGGGAAAGGTGTTGTGATAACCCACCAACATCACAGACCGGTCGTACTCGCTCAACAGGTTCCACACCGCGCGATTGCGTCGGTCCGCGTTGGTATAGAGCTGTCGTTCCAGCGCGCCGAGGTTCGTCAGTCGCTGCCACCATCGTTCGAGAATCGGACGTTGGTTGTAGAAGTGGAGGATCTGGTGATCTCCCGGCGTGCGGCCGGTGGCGACCGTGGTCCAGATCGCCGGCGACAGGGTCGGCACGATGCTGGCGAGACTGCCGTAGGCTCCGTTTCGCAGCAGGGATTCGAGGTGCGGCAACCGCCCTTGTCGAAGCAGAGGCAGCACGAACTGCCAGTCCACACCGTCCCAGCCGAACACCATCCAGCGCCGAGGCAATGTGGTGGCATCGTTGCAGGCCACCGAAGCTGCCTCAGCCGCGGCGGACCAGATCGGTCCGGTATCGTCGAGTGCAGAAGGCTCGCGAACCGGTTCGAACGTCAACTCGGGCCGATTGACGGTGTCGTATGCGACGCCCGCCAGTAGGCCGGCCGAAGCGACAAGTACGAGGCCCAACAGGATCTTGTAAGGAGACATACGGGCTGCTTGTAGGGGAGCGGAATGGATCGACGTAGAGTCGGGCCGGCCCGACGGTACTACAGGCGCTGCATGTTTTCACCCATCCCGGTACCCGGTCAGGCGCTGGCGAAACGCCGCGGCAACTTCTTCTAGCGTCGGCCAGCCACCCCCGAGGAGCCGCCGCCAACCCTTGGCCCGCGTCGCGATCCGTCGCCCATCCATCAGGACGTCGAACTGGCCGAGGTCTCCAGGGACCAATTCGATCTCAGGAGCTCCGTCACCCAACTCCCGCTGCAGCGCGGCGGCGAGACTCGCCGCCCGAGGCCCGTAGCCTCAAGACGTGCAGTGATGGATCTCGATCTTCATGCGGTGTCTCGTCTCAGTGATCCGCCGATAGGGCTTCGAACTCCTCTTCGGTAGCGAAGGAATCGACATCGTCCTCGCCACACATCATGCACGTGGCTTCAGTGAGGATGCCCTCTTGCCACTCGAATGTATAGCACGGAGTCTCGCAATCGAGGCAGATGAGGAATTCGGGACCGTCGCCGGGCATCGTATGTCTCCTCGTAGGGTCGGTGAGTCGGACCGGCGTAGCTTGACACGTCGTGCAGGGCGATGTCAGGGTGCGCCGGTACAGGCCGCTCCGGGACCCAGGGAAGAGGAGTGTGAATCTCCCGCCGCCCCGCGACTGTATGCGCGACGAACGCCGCATGGCTCCGTTTCGACGGAGCCGAGCCACTGGACGACTCTGCCTCGGATCGATCGATGCGGGAGTCTGGGAAGGCGCGGCCAGTAGGAAGACCGCGAGCCAGGATATCTGCCCCGGAGCTCACAACACTCGATTTCCCGCGGGGGAAAGGAGCCAAGATGTCCCATGTTCCGAATCGTTCTTCGGCGAACGCTGCACACTGTCTTCGATGCATTCTGGCGTACGTCGTTCTGTTTTTGATCTCGTTCTTCGCTTCGGCGACCGGTGCCACCGCCGAGTCGGCAGAAGAACCTTCGTCTGACTCCGTCCAGCAGCCGACGGTCTCCGAGGAGATCACAGTAGCCGCCAATCGCATCGAGACACCGATCGATGAGGTCGGCAGCTCGATCAGTGTGCTCGATCGAAGCGACATCGAGCGCCACGCGTGGTCTACCGTGGCCGATGCGTTGCGCAGCATGCCGGGGCTCGAAGTTTCGCGCTCCGGCGGAGTAGGCCAGCTGACCAGCGTCTTCGTGCGCGGTGGCAGCTCTTCGCAAGTACTGGTGTTGATCGATGGCGTGCGACTCAACTCCGCCACCAGTGGGGCCTACGATTTCTCAGCCATGACGACCGATGCGATCGAGCGGATCGAGGTGGTACGTGGGCCCCAGAGCACGTTGTACGGCTCGGAGGCGGTGGCGGGAGTGATCTCGATCGTCACAGACCGCAGCGAGTCCGAACGTGTCCACGTGACCGGGCGCGTGGAGGGCGGTGACGACGACCACCATCGGCTGGAGTTGTCGGTAGGTGCCCGCCGTGGCTCCTTCGACTACCGCATCTCCCTGGCGGACCATCACACCGAAGACGCTTCGGCTGCGGACGCCCGCCGTGGCAATCCGGAAGTCGATGCCTGGTCCAACACCACCGCTACGGCGCGGTTCGGTTGGGCCCTCGGCGGAGGTGAGATGGGTCGCTTCGACGTCGATCTCCGCCACGTCGACAGCGACGTGGAGATCGATGGGTTTTCGTTCTCCGAGGGCGCGGTCGACGACCTCGACGCGAGGAATCTACGGACGGCGCGGATCGGTAGCGTTACGTTGGAACTGACGCCGACCGATCGCTGGACCCAGACCGTACGGTTGGGCGTGTCGGACGACGAGTTGCAGGGTGAGGATCCGACGAACCCATTCGGCAACTTCATCGTGGAGAGCGAGACGCTACAGGCCTCGACTCGCACCGATCTGCGTCTGGAGGCGCAGAATGTCGATCACACGTTGTCCTTCGGGGCCGAATGGGAGAGCCGAGACGGCGGCAGCGTCGGTTCCTTCTCCGACGAGGCAGAGATCGCGTCCTTCTACCTGCAGGATCGCCTCTCCGTGGGCCGGCTCCATCTGACCTTGGGTGCGCGCTACGACGATCACGACCAGTTCGGCGACGAGACCACCTGGCGTGCCGCCGCCGCACTCGGAGTGGGCACCTCGGGTCGCTTGCGCGCCTCCTGGGGGACTGGGTTCAAGGCACCGACGCTCAACGATCTCTTCTTTCCCGGTTTCGGCAATCCCGATCTCGTGCCCGAAACCAGCGAAGGATTCGACCTGGGATACGAGCATCGTTTCGGCGATCGTTGGCGTCTCGACCTCACGGGCTTCGATCTCGACTTCGAGAACTTGATCGCGTTCGACTTCGCGACGTTCCTGCCTCAGAACATCGCATCCGCGTCGTCGACGGGTGTGGAGGTCCAGGTGGCCTACGAAGGTGAGCGGAGCCGTCTCGTAGCGCATCACACCTGGAACGAGACCGAGGACGAGGCCACAGGCAGCCAGCTGGCGCGCCGCCCCGAACATCGTTCGGTCATGGATTTGTCTTGGCGGGTCACCGACTCCTGGAATGTCGCGACGCGACTCGTCGCCGTGGCTGACCGCATCGACTCCGACGGCTCCGAGCTGGAGGACTACGAGCGTCTCGACCTGACGGTGGAATACGCCGTGACTGAGCGCTGGCGTCCCTATGTCCGTCTGATCAATGTGCTCGACGAGGAGTACTCCGAGGTGGGCGGATTCGGTACACAGGGCGCCACCGCGTTGGTGGGCTTGCGTTTGGCGCGGTGAGGCGAGGCATCTCTCGTCTCCCCGTTTTCGTCTCCCGCCCGAGGGCTTCGAGACCTGTGTCTCGTCGGCTCCCCATATCTCGTCGAGATGGGATGGGGTGGGGAGAGGAGGTTGTGCCTCGCCTATGCGTCCTGGTCGCCCTGTTCTGCCTGTCCTGCGGTCAGGCAGAACCAGGGCGGCTTCCGTCCGAGACGGCTCGACCCGTCGCGGATTCGGCATACGAGCCGCGCTATGCCGAACGCTTCCGGCTCGAGCCGGCCGGCGGTGCGTGGATCCTCACCATTTGGCCTCCGTGGCACGATCCGGCGGTCCCTGGCTCGGGACTTCGTTATACGTTGCTGCCCGAAGGATCGGGGCCGTCCGCGGATGACGGCCGGACCGTGCAGCTGCCGGTGCGCCGGCTGGTCACCACGTCCACCACCGAAGTGGCGCATCTCGAAGTTCTCGACATGGCCGAGGTTCTGGTGGGCCACTCCGAGTTGGACCATCCGTCGTCGCCATCTGTACGCCGACAGATCGAGTCTGGCTCCGTGGCGGAAATGGGCGGCGGGTCGCGGCTCCATCCGGAGCTGTTGCTCGAAGCAGCTCCCGATGCGGTGTTGGCCGATTTCATGGCGCGCTCGGAGCTCGAACGGTTGGCTCACGTCGAAGCGGCCGGAGTGCCGATCGTCATCATGCCGACGTTTCTCGAGGCTTCACCGCTCGGCCGAGCGGAGTGGGTCGTCGTGACCGGGGTTCTGCTCGGTCGCTTCGACGAGGCCAAGGCCGCCTTCGAGGAAGTGGAGACGGCATATCGCGCTCTGGCGGAGCGAGTTGCAGCGGACCTGGAACGTGAGCCCGATCGTGTCGCGCCGACCGTGTTCACGGGTGGGCCGTGGAACGACGTTTGGTACGTACCCGGGGGGCGTAGCTATACGGCCCAATTCCTGGCCGACGCCGGTGCGCGTTACCTGTGGGCGGACGAAGGATCCACGGGTGCGCTACCACTCGACATCGAGGCCGTGTACGAGAAGTCCCTGGACGCCGAGGTCTGGCTGTACCCGTCTTCCTGGAGCAGCTTGCAGCAGATTGTCGCAGCGGATCCGCGGCTCGGCGACTTCCGGGCCGCACGCGAAGGCAAGGTGTACTCGAACGACCGTCGCACCAACGGGCTCGGTGGCAACGACTTCTGGGAGAGCGGCGCTGCCCGGCCTGACCGAGTGTTGGCGGACCTGATCAGGATCTTTCGTCCGGAGCTGCTTCCGGCCCACGAGCTGATCTACCATCGCCAGTTGGAGCCCGAATGACGACTTCCGGCGCCGGTGGAGACAAGAGGCAGAGCTTCACCCGACCGGTGATCTGGCTTCTGTTGGCTGGCGGTGTCGCGCTTCTCTTCCTCCTCGACCTGGCGCTCGGATCGGTCCGTATCCCTGGGAGCGAGGTGCTGAAGGTACTGGCTTTCGGCGAAGCCTCCCAGGATTCTTGGACGCGCATCGTGTTGCACTTTCGGCTACCCAAGGCGGTCGCGGCACTCCTAGCCGGCGGTGCGTTGGCGGTGTCAGGTCTGCTCATGCAGACGTTGTTCCGAAACCCGCTCGCCGGGCCATTCGTTCTCGGCATCAGCTCGGGGGCCAGTCTCGGCGTAGCTCTGGTGGTGCTGACGACGGGCGCTAGCGGTGCCAGTCTCCTGGCGACCTTGGGGGTGGGGGAGGATCTGGCAGTCGCGGCAGCCGCCAGCGCTGGCGCTGGTCTGGCATTGGGCTTGGTGCTGGTGACCGCACGCCGGGTCTCGATCCTGGCCCTGCTCATTCTGGGGATGCTCTTCGGCTACGCCACAGGCGCCCTGGTGACGGTCCTGCTGCATTTCGCCATGGCGGAGCGGATCCAGGCCTATGTAGTGTGGACTTTCGGATCCTTCGGCGTCACCTGGCAGGAGCTTCTGGTACTGGCTCCGCTGTTGCTGGTGGGGCTTGTCGGATCGATGGCGTTGGCCAAGCCCCTCGATGCACTGTTGTTGGGCGAAGGCCACGCGCGAGCGTTGGGTGTGCGGGTCACTGCCGTGCGCTCGATAGTACTCGTTGCCACAGCAGTGTTGGCTGGAAGTGTCACCGCGTTCTGTGGGCCGATCGGATTCATCGGCGTGGCAGTACCGCATCTGGCTCGAGGTCTGTGGGGGACTTCGGCGCATCGGATTTTGCTACCTGCCTCCGCACTTCTCGGGGCGGTGGTCGCCCTGGCGGCAGACCTGGTGGCACAGCTGCCAGGAAGCTCTTCCGTGCTCCCCCTCAACGCCGTCACGGCGCTCTTGGGAACTCCGGTGATCGCCTGGGTGGTGCTACGCAATCGACGCTTTGGCGCGAGTTTCTCGTGACGAGGTGAGAGCCGCTCGATGCGTTTGAAGCGCGGGCGGCTGCCGAGATCAGGAACCTGAAGGCCGTCGGACGCCCTCAGTCCCCGATCGATGCGGACCAGGCGTCCAGCGTGCCCGACTCGAAGCCGTCCTCGAAGATGCCGGTAGTTTCCGCGAGCCAGAACTGGAGCAAGGTGCGGAGTGCTTCGGGCGGGTTGGTCGGCACGCCGGCGCCGATCTGATCCTCACTGTTGAGACCGTGACACGACGCGCAGACGCGAATCTCTCCCGGTTGGAAGGTCAGCCAGTAGCGCTCTCGTACCACCGGCTCGTTGGTGGGCGAAGTGAGCTGCCAGCTGAGCGCTCGCTGGGCTGGAACGAAAGCAGCCAGCGAGCCGTCTTGTCCCAGGGTCACGCTGCCCGGAGCCCCGTTGCTCGGTGGATTGTCTATCCCGTGCATCGGCGTCGCCAGCACGCGCCGGCCGTCGCGGCTCGTGTAGCCGCGGATCTGGTCGCCTTGGAAGAGCTGCAGATAGCGGACGTCATAGACAGTGCCGCCGGCGCCTACGGTTTGGGCTCCGCCGGGCACCCGCAGGTTGTAGGGCTGCTGGAGGTCCGCAGCATCGCGCGTCGTGACGTCACGGCTGACGATCAGCGCCAGGTCGTTCTCTTCCAGATAGTCGCGGAATGCGTTCTCGTCGATGTTTTCTTCCGTGAAGATCTGTGACTCCGGGCCGGGTAGAGCCGGCTCCGTGAGCAGAGGCGGCTGGGGACGGGACCGCACTTCTACGGGAGAAAGCTCCCAGAAGGGTCCGCTGTAGGTCACCTGTACGTCTGGATCCCAGAACTGTACGGTCCGCGAGATGCCACCGGGTCCGGTCAGCGCCGCACCGGATTCGAAGTACTGACCGTTCTGCACGATTCTTTTGAGGCGGAAGTCGTAGTTCGCGTCGGGATTGGCCCTCGTGCCGAGATTCTCGACCTCGTGAGTCTCGAAGGTGTGGGCAGCGAGAAGAGCACCGTCGGAGAGAGGTAGCGGGTCCCGGTAGTGACCGCTGTGGCCGGGCGGGATCGGATCCCCGTCTTCGACGTAGTCGTGGGTGTCGGGATGGTTGAGGTAGGTGACGGCGATCTGATCGGCTGCCAGGCTCGGAGGCGCGTCGATGCGGAAGATTCCTCCTGAAGCGTGGGTATTGAATTCCGGAGCTTCGACCGCGAAATACCTTCCAGCCGTGGTCGGGTCCTCCTTCATCTGGAAGAAGTTCAGGATCGGGTCGTCGTTGGCGGTCTCCGTCGCGATCGAAAGGATGAACTCTTCGAGGTTGCTGTCGTCGGAACGATTGCGATTGAAGTAGTGATGGAACTCGTGTCGCCCCACGTGATTCAGTGTCTCGTGTTCGGTGCCGTCGGCGTTGATCATCCAAGGAAAAAAGTGGTTGAAGCGGTGATCGTTGAGCGGAGCCGGAGCATTCGTGCGGGGCTCGGGGAAGACGTCGGCTGCGGCTGACGTGTTGGCACCCGGCTCTTCGTTCGGCCAGTCGAATGCTTCAGGCTGGCCTTCGTCGGCTTGCTGGTCGCGTTGCAAGTGATCCCAGCGGGTGAAGAGCACCCGACCGAAGCTGTCGACGATCGGCGTGAAGACACCCGAGGGCGCGTGGTCGAGGAGCTCGAGCTCCTGGGTGTTCACATCCAGAGCCCACAGTCCGGTGATCGTCGGCGTCGACTCGTATTCGTCCAGCTGCGGGTATAGGTGAGAGTGACCATCCCGCGGCCGATCGGAGGTGAAGAGAATGCGCCCGTCGGAGCCATAGATCGGCGAGACATTGTTGAAATTGTCCGGCTGCCCGCTAATCCGCGTGATGGACACCACCTCGCTCTGGCCGAGTCCCGTGACCTCGTAGATCTGCCAGTAGAAGTCGAGCCACTCATACTGCTGTGTCGGCGCGCCGAGCACCATGCTCACGAGCGCTTTCGTGCCGTCCCAATGGACGTGAGGATCCCGCACCGCCAGAGCGCTCGCCGTGGTATGGCTGCTGCCGGCGATGCCGAAACCAGCCTCGCGAGTGATGTTGCATAGAGAGCCGTCGGTATAGAGGATCCAGAGATCGCCGCCGCGGCCCACCTGCTGCATCGAGGACATGTGGTTGGCGAAGGTCGAGCCGATCGTGGCGAAGTCGACGGGAACCGGATACTGCGTGACGAAGAGAACCGGGTTGGGCAAACCGGACAGGCCACCCGTTTGTGAAACGGTGCACTCGACGGCTGCCGCGGCCATCGGCAGCAGAACGATCGCGAGGGCCGCGAGGAACAAGCGACGGGTAGACGGACGAAGAGTCGGGGACATACGCAGCTCCCAGAAGGAAGTAGGGTTGCATTCGATGGGTGTGGATCCCGACCGCGGCAGCTTACCCCGTCCTATTTGCATAGGCAAATGAGGTGCAATCCCGAGAGTCGAGTATGCATAGGGCCTCCTGGATGCCGATCGATCGGGAACGATGCCGAAACGGGAGCGGCCGAGCGGACCACGTCCGTTCCGTCAGTTAGAGAAACGCGCGTGCCGCCGGGATCGCACGGGCACGACGGATCGCACCGGCGCAACGGTCCGAGCATCCGCGGCGCAGCGCCGGATCAACACACGGCGCACTCGTCGCCGCAACGGTCGCCAGCAGGAGGATCGGCAGAAGCGTTCCCAGCCCGACACGGTGGGAGTCGTCTCGATCGACGAGCTTCCGAGGCCCCTGTATCGCGAGGAAGGGAGCGTAGTCCGCCCGGCTGCTAGGACGCTTGCTCCGGAAGGAAGACGTAACCTTCGCCACGATGGGTCACGAGGTAGCGCGGACTGGAGACGTTGGGCTCGATCTTCTGGCGCAAGCGGTGTACATGGACTCGGAGAGTATCTTCGAAGACCTCGTCGTGAGGCCACAGCCGGCCTAGCAGGAAATCGGTTCGAACCGTACGACGAGCGTTGGCGACCAGGATGTAGAGGATCTTTGTCTCGGTGGGAGTCAGCGATACGTCTTTTTCTCCGACCTTGGCCCGCTTGCCAGCAAAGTCCACCGCCAGATTCTCGTCGATACGAGTCTCCGGTTCGAGGCGGAACTCGAAGTTCCCCAGACGCCGGAGAACTCGCTTCAGCCTCGCGACGAGCTCCGGAGGATGGAAAGGTTTGGTGACGTAGTCTTCGGCGACCTCTTCGATCGAACGGACTTTCGTTTCGTCGTCGTCGACCGCCGTGAGCAAGATCACGGGTAGGTCGCAGTAGCTCTGCACCTTGCGGCAGAATTCCAGACCGTCCGTGCCCGGCATCATGATGTCCACCAGCGCAAGGTGGGGCAGGCCGTGCTGTTCGATGCGGCGCTCGGCTTCTTCTGCGGAGCCAGCCGTCGTCACCTCGAATCCCTCGAGCTCCAGTGTCAGGGCTACCGTCGTGACGATGTCGGGATCATCATCGACGACCAAGATACGGCGAAACACGTCTTCCAACTACTGTTCCTCGGACGGTTGATCGATCGAAGAGACCTTTCTGGAGCTGCCAGAGCTATCTGGTTCCGCGTTCTGGATTGTACAGCACCTCATCGGCCTAGGATCTTGCGCTCATCCCCTACGCGGAGGGTGACTCTCTCCGAGTCGAGCTGTTCGAGGAGCGGGATGGCCCATTTGCGCGACAGTCCGAATCGGTCTTTGAATCTGGGAACGGAAAAGCTGTCCCAATCCGACTCCTGCAGCCAGGTGGCGACCTCATCCACCGCTTTTCGGCTCACCAACAGGCCACCGGGAAGACGTACGATTCTCTTCTGTTGCACGAGAAACTTGAGGACGCCTTCTACGATCTGAGCTTTCGCACCCAGCCGATGGGCCAGCTCGCCGGGCGACGGTGGTGTCAGACCCTCGGATTCGACGGACTCCAGCAGCCTACGGGACAGGTCGCCTTCCTCGCCCGTGAGCTGGCCTTCTACCTTGCGGCCTGGGAGATTCACCACGTCGCCGGTGACCTGTGCTGTTTTTTCGGCCTCCAACATCCGCAGGTATACCGTCCCGAGCTCGCGGGCAGCGGCCGGTAGCAGTCGAGCGAGGAACTCCGCCTTCGGCATGCCGGGCGCCAATCGATGTTGCTCGAAGAACTCCTGCAACAGGAGCTTGGCGCGTTGTGAGACCTCGCGGCAGGTCTCCGGGTGGAGCCAGCGTCCCTCCTGTCCGCCGGGTACCTTGAGGAGCCGGCCTTCTTTCGACAGTGAGCCGAGGCGACGCGCGATGTCCTTGGTGCGGCAACCCAGACGTGCCGTCAGGTGCTCGGGCACGACGCCGCGTTCCGCGGCCTCCCCTGTCCACAGGACCAGCGCATCTTCTTCTGTTGCCAGCTGACGTAGGGCGGGAGCCACGTCTCCGCCACGCCGGCGACGCCAGGCGGGATCGAGCACCAGTCCGCCTCCGAGGGTGAGGGGAGGCGAGGGTCGGCGAAAGACGAACCGATCGCCGCGTACCGCGACCACCGGCTGGGCCAGACGCAACTCCACCTTTCCTTCCGCGCCAGGTTCCAACGGGCCGTCGAGCGGACGCAGTTTGCCCATGACTTCGTGGGCGAAGAGATGGAATCGGATCGGGATCCATCCTTTGATGATCTTCGGAGCGTCGGGTAGGAGACGCACTCGGCCTGCGAGATCCTGGGTCGGTGCGAAGATGTTCTGGGTCACCAACTGCTCGCCGCGCTCCAAGTCGTCGAGACCGACGCCGGTGAGCTGGAGTGCCGTGCGCTCACCAGCTTCGGCGGTCGCGCGATTTTCCCCATGGACCTGGATGCTGCGGACTCGGGCCTCGACACCGCGTCCACCCTCGCCTCGGGGTAGAAGGTCCAGGGTCTGACCGGGCTCGATTCGGCCGCTCACCAACGTGCCCGTGACCACGGCGCCAAGGCCCTTGAGCTGAAACGCGCGGTCGACGGGAAGCCGGCATGGATCCGCTGCGTCGCCGTCCACGGCAATCTCCCGTGCGATGGCCAGCAAGGCCTGCCGAAGCTCGTCGATTCCTTGCCCCGTCGTGCTCGACACCTCGACGATGGGGATGCCTTCGAAGCGGCTGCCCTCCAACAGCTCCTCGACCTCTAGCCGGGCCAGACCGAGCATCTCGTCGTCCACTAGATCGCGCTTCGTCAGCACGACCAGACCATGGGGGATCTCTAGAAGCTGGCAGACGTCGAGGTGCTCACGGGTTTGTAGCTCCACGCCTTCGTCCGCGGCCACCACCAGCATCATCAGCCGGATGCCGCCCAGGCCCGCCAGCGCGTTGTGGAGAAACTTCTGGTGTCCGGGTATGTCGACGAAGCCCACCTGCAGATCGGGTTCGGCGAGGTGGGTGAATCCGAGGTCGATCGTGATGCCCCGAGCTTTCTCTTCGGCCCAGCGGTCGCAGTCGACCCCGGTCAACGCCTCCAGAAGGCGCGTCTTTCCATGGTCGATATGACCCGCCGTGCCGACGACGACCCGCTTCATGGGTCTGCCTCGAGCCCCGCAGGGGTGACGACGCGATGTCCAAGGCAGCCGGCGGGACGCCGGCGGTCCCAGCGGGAAACCGCGTCTGCCGTTTCATGCATCTGCCTTGCGCCTCGAGGGGCGACGACCTGGTGTCCGCGGCAGCCGGCGGTCCCAGCGGGAAACCGCGTGTGTCGTTCGGTGGTCGATGCGACCCGGCGTGGCGACGACCCGCTCTGGAGCCGTCAAGAGCCGAGCACGTCGCGGGCGATGCGGCTGATCGCGGAGCCGTCAGCGGCGGCACCGAATCGGGCCAACATCTCCTTCATCACAGGCCCGATCCCGCGCGGACCGCTCAGATCGTTCTCTGCCACGAAGGCTTCCACGGCGCTGCGGATATCGTCCTCGCTCACCTGCTCCGGCAGGTACTCTTCGAGTACTCGAATCTCTCGATCCTCTTTGTCCGCCAGCTCCTCTCGGCCACCGCTCCGGTATTGCTCGACAGAATCGCGGCGCTGCTTCACCAGGCGCTTCACCACGGTGAGGAACGCGTCCTCGCCGAGCTCCTCACCCGATGCGATGCGCTCGTTCTTCACCGCCGTCAGCAGCATCCGCAAGGTGCTGAGGCGCTCCTTGTCGCGCGCCTTCATGGCTGCCTTGAGGTCGTCTTGCAGGCGCTCTTGAGGTGTGCTCATGGGGCGATTATATGGATCACTCCACCCCGACGATCTCGCCGTTGACCAGGTCCACATTCTCGGCCTGAGGGACCTTCGGCAGACCAGGCATGCGCAGGATGTCGCCGAGAATCGGTACCGCGAAACCGGCGCCGGCCGACAGCACGACACGCCGGACCGTGACCGTAAAGCCTGTGGGACGGTTGATCAGCTTCGGGTCGTCGGAGATGGACTTCTGGGTCTTGGCGATACAGATGGGGAGTTCGCCGTAGCCCAGACTCTTGATTTTGCGCAGATCGAATTTTGCCAGGCCGGTCCAGTCGACGCCGTCGGCACCGTAGATACGGGTCGCCACGGCCTCCACTTTCTTTTCGATCGGCCAATTCCAGTCGTAGAGCGGCGTGTACGGCTCGGTGGCCTCCTCGGCCTGTTCCAGAACCGCGCGGGCCAGCTCCCGGCCACCGTCGCCGCCCCTGGCGAAGACTTCCGACAGGGCACAACGGACGCCGATCTCGTCGCAGGCCTTGCGCAGCAGCTCCAGCTCGGCATCGGAGTCCGACGGGAAGCGGTTGATGGCGACCACCGGCGTGCGGCCGAATTTCTTGAGGTTCTCGATATGGGCGCGGAGATTGTCCAGGCCCGCCTCCAGAGCGCCGAGATCCGGCGTGTCGAGGTCCTTTTGGGCCATGCCGCCGTGGCGCTTCAGCGCCTTGACCGTGGCGACGACGACGATCGCCGCGGGATCGAGACCTGCCGACTGGCATTTCACGTCGAGGAATTTCTCGGCTCCCAGGTCGGCGGCGAACCCCGCCTCCGTCACCGTCCAGTCGCCGTGAGCCATCGCCATGCGGGTGGCGAGTACCGAGTTGCAGCCGTGTGCGATGTTGGCGAAGGGGCCGCCGTGTATAAACGCTGGTACGCCCTCGGCGGTTTGGACCAGGTTCGGCATCAGCGCGTCGCGCAGCAGTACCATCAGCGCGCCGACCACCTTGAGATCGGCGGCCGTCACCGGTTGCTTGTCATGGTTCTGGGCGACGATGATCCGGCCGAGGCGTTGCCGCAGGTCCTCCTCGCCTTGGGCGAGGCAGAGCACCGCCATGATCTCCGAAGCCGGCGTGATGTCGAAGCCCGTCTCGCGTGGCACCCCCTGACGGAGGCCGCCGAGACCACTCACGATCTGTCGCAAGGCTCGATCGTTCAGATCGACCACGCGCTTCCACAGGACGCGGCGCGGGTTGATGCCTAACGCGTTGCCCTGATCGAGATGATTGTCGAGGACCGCGGCCAGGAGATTGTTCGCGGTCGAAATGGCATGGAAGTCGCCGTTGAAATGCAGATTGATGTCGTTCTTTGGCTCCACCGTCGACAGGCCGCCGCCGGTGGCTCCGCCCTTCATGCCGAACGTCGGTCCCAGTGAAGGTTCGCGCAGCGCCAGACAGACCCGCTGACCTTCCTTGGCCAGACCTTGGGACAGCCCGATCGACGTCACCGTCTTGCCTTCTCCTGCGTCCGTGGGGGTAACCGCGGTGACCAAGATCAATTTGCCAGGTGCGCGGCTCGAAGCCTCGAGGGCGTCGAGGCGTACCTTGGCCTTGTCACTGCCATAGGGCACCAGGTGGTCGTCGTGAATGCCCAGGTCGCGGGCGATGTCTCGAATGGGACGCAGAGAAGCGGTCATGGTTACCTCGGTGGCGCAGGGTACGAGATTTTTGGACACGGGGCGAGAAGCGCGCGTAGTTTATCCCCAAAGCCGGCGGCAGCTTTGTCTTCTGGATCAGATTCTTGTCGCCGCGCGCAATTCGCCTCGGTGGGCCGGCGGTCGGTCCCCCGGCTCGCGAACCCATCCTCGCGACGCCGTACACTGCTGCGATGATCCATCCGAGGGTGAAAGCTATCGGGACTCGGGCGATCTTCGTCCTATGGTTCCTGCTTTCGTCCGGCGACATCCGAGCCGCCAGTCCCGGAGTCTCCGACTATGAAGCCGACGTAGCTCTTTGGATCGCAGCGATCGGTACACCCGATGAGGTTCGTGTCTATCGCGCGCTGCGGGACACAGTCCATCGAGAGCGGTTCCTGTTGGAATTCTGGCGTGCTCGGGGACTCGGCACTGGGATCGAAGGGTCCATCTCGCCGACCGAGAGCCGGTCTGAGGACGCCTGGCAGTGGGCTCGTCGCAGTCACCTCCAGTTCCTCGATGCCCGGGAGCGTTTCGAAGAGCTCTCGTCGGCCGAGGCACGCACCTATTTGCAGGCTGGCCCGCCGGCGCGAGAGGTAGTGTTCGGTGGTTGCCGTGGCATCGTTCGCCCGCTGCGTATGTGGTGGTACGACGAGCACCAGGCCGCCGATCTCATGGCGTGGTCCCGTGCCAATGAGGGACCGGACAGCTCTCCGACTCCGCCCGAGGGCGGCTTCTGGCGGGTATTCGTACGGGACTACAGCCATCCCGGAGACTTCCGCGACTGGTGGCCAGGGGAGGGAATCGAGGCGCTCTCGGAAGACGATGCACCGTTTCCCCGCAGCACCCTCGGCCAGATCTTGTCGCTATCCCGCGAGGGAGACTGCTTCCGCAAAGGCGAGCTCGAGGCCGACGTGGTGGAGCAGGCGCTGCAGACGGCGTGGTCGCCGGAGAGGTTGACGCGATTGTTGAGGGCGCGAACCCCCGACCCGTCGTGGCTGGATACATTCGCGGAGAGTGTCTTGACCAGCGCCGGCGAGGGCGCGGCCGACGACGTGGTCTTTGCCGAGGGTACTTCCCTCGAGCTTCGCGCTGCGGGCAGTGACAGTCGAGAGACGTTCGTGCGAGGCCGTGTCTCGGTCCCCGGAGACGTTCTGCGGCGCAACGGCTCCGGACGTGTGTTCGATCGGTTGACAGTGCGAGGCGAGGCGCTGGTCGGTGCCTCAGTGGTGGACGACTTCGCCCACATATTCCACGTCATCGGGCGGCCTGGCGACGGCGCAGGCACGGCCGAGGTGGTAGAGCTCGACGTATGGCGACGCTTGCGCCCCAGGGACTACACGTTTCGACTTCGAGTGGAAGATGCCGCGGGGCGGGCTCTCTTGGTGGCGAAGCGGTGGGTACGGGTACCGTTGTTGGCAGCTCCCACTCCGGCCACCGCGGCACGCCACCACATGGGCTTGGCGGGCCTGACCCGCGACCGCGTTTCGACGCTCGTCACGTTCCCCGAGATCCGGATCGTATCGCCCGGAGTCGCCCAGGCTGGGCCGGTCGATCTCGAGGTGCGGGCCACTGGCGGTCGAATCGAGCGCATCGACGTGTGGTTGGACGGTCGGTTCGCCGCATCCGACGACGCGCCCCCTTGGCGCTTCCCGCTCGACTTGGGAGACGAGCCGGCTCCCCATGCCGTGCAAGCCGTGGCGTTCGATGCCGACGGACGGGAGCTGAGTCGAGATGCGCTGCGTCTCGACCCCGGGCCCAGGCCGTTCCAGGTCGAGCTGGAGGTCGACGAAGACCGCGGTATTACCCGGGCCGAGGTGTCGCTGCCTCGCGACTCGGAGGCTACCGCGACGCCGAACGTCACCCGTGTAGAGATCTCTACAGAGTCGCGTTTGCTGGGAGCGTTTCCGGAGCCGCCCTACCGCCAGAGCTTTTCCCGGCAAGAGACCGAGGGCGCTGCTTTTCTGCGCGCTGTCGCGACACTGGACGACGGTCGTCAAGCCGAAGACTTCTTCTTCCTTCGAGGCCAGGGCGTGGAGTCTGTCGATGTCCGCTTGGTGGAGATCTGGGCCACGGTCCTAGACAGTCGCGATCGCCCCGTGACTCGCCTCGACGCCGATGACTTTCGCGTGTTGGACGAGGGTGAGCTTCAGCCCCTGCTGCGTGTCGACATGGTGACGGACCTGCCGATCCGCGTCGCTCTGGTGATGGACACTTCCACGTCGATGCGCACCAGGCTCCCCACCGCCGTCGCCAGTGCCCGGCGGTTTTTCGAAACAGTGGTGACGCCCGACGACGCGGCCGCTCTCTTGACGTTCGACCATCGGTTGCGCCTGCGCACTCCGTTCACGGCCGAACCGTCCCGCCTTGGACTGGGTGCGGCGGGGCTCGAAGCCGCTGGAGGTACGCGTCTACACGACGCGTTGGTCTGGACTCTCGGCTACCTGGGAGGCGGAGCACTCGAGTCGAAGGACGGGCCGGAAGGCCTTCGTGACACCGAGCGGCGGGCACTGGTCCTGCTGTCCGATGGGCGCGACGTGGGAAGTGATTTCCCGTTCCGTGAGGCGTTGCAGCACGCGGTGGAATCCGGCGTCGCCGTCTATCCGATCTTGCTGGCGGTCGGCGACTCGGGAACCCGTTCGGATCTCGTTCGTATCGCCAACGAGAGCGGTGGAGCCGCATTCGAGATCGACGACGTCGAGGATCTCGACTGGGTCTATTCCCGCATCGAGGAGGAGCTACGTTCGCAGTATCTGCTGGTCTACGCCTCGCCGGGAACCCGTCGCGGCGCGTTCCGGCATGTCGAAGTCCAGTTGGAGCGTCCTGGGATCAGGGCCCGCGCAGTACGTGGTTACTATCGCTAGTCGGTAGGCGTTCACTCAGCGTGTGCTGTCACCTCGATCTCGACCAACGCTTCCGGTGAGGCGAGGGGAGTCCCGACCGTCGCGCGAGCCGGTGCGGGCGATCCAACGACTTCCGAGTACACGCGATTCATGTCGTCGTAGTAGCGGATGTCTGACAGGAAGACTCGGACGGAAACGACATCTCGCCAGTCGAGATCGGCGGCGTCGAGTACGGCCTTGACGCGGTCCAGGGTGATGCGGGTCTGCGCCGCAGCACCCTCTGGATAGCCGTCCGGGCCGCGGCCTACCATGCCGGCCGCGAACAAGCGGCCACCCGCGAGAATGCTGGGCGAGAAGGAAAGGTTCGACGGCGAGGTCCCGGCTGGGAGCACTGCTCGCCGCTTCGCATCCCGTACCGCGATGCACTGCACCTCGACGCGCCCTTCCGGCAACATGAGGCGTGCTTGCACGGTGGAGCGAGCCGGAGGTGCTGCGTCGCCGAAGAAGCTGCCATAGGCCGCATTCATGGCGCGATAGTCCCGGGCGTCGGCCAAGAAGACGCGGCATCGCGCGACGTCCTTCCAACCGAAACCGGCCGTGTCGAGCACGGTCTCGACGTTTCTCATCGTCTGGTTCGTCTGCGCGGTGATGTCGCCGCCGACCCAGCGGCCAGCCTTGGGATCGCTGGCGACCATGCCTGCGACGAACAGTGTGTCGCCCGCCAAGACCCCCCAGGAGTACGGTCTACCCGAGGTCGCTGGCCAACCTTCTGGCACGATGCGTTCGACCGGGACACCCTTGCGGGCAGCGGTCACCGCTAGCTCGACGCGCGCGGTGGGCAAGGCGATCGCAGATTCGACCGTGGCACGGGCGGGGGGCAGGATGCCGGGAATCGACAGGACCTCGTCGGTCCAGATATTCGAAACATCGCGGAAATAGCGAGAGTCCGAAAGGAAGAGCTCCGCTTCGACCACGCGATCGAAGTCGAGCTCTTCCAGCTTCAACAGCCGACGCAAGGAGTCGAAGACCTCTTTCGATTCCGCGGCCAACGCGGTCGGTACTCGACCGGACTCGCGGTCCAGCCCGATGGCGCCCGAGAGGTACAGGAAGTCACCGGCCGCTACCGCCGGCACGAACGGGCGTCCGGGATTGGCATCGCCGACGACCCTGGGTGCGCGCGCGTCCACGTCCGTTTGGTCGGGCTTGTCTTGGCTGCTGAGAGGTGAAGCGGGGAGTAGCGAGATGGCAGCCGCCGTGGCCACCAACAAATACGCTCGTTGCGAAAGGAATCTCATCGATCGTTCTCCGGTCTGTCGTCGCGAAAGATGTTCCTGCGCGCCCTCTCGACGGTCTCCCGGCTGACCCGCAGCTCTTCGGTGTCGAGATCTTCGAGGTGGACGATATCGTCATCGAGCTCCTCGGGCATGTCCAGAGGTGAAGGGCCCGGGCCGACCCAGCGTAGATACAGCAACCAAACCATGAGCGCGCCGAAACCCGCACCGATAGCCCCCCAGAAGGCCCGCATCTGCCAGAGCGCAGGCTCGCGACGGATACGGAGCTTCGTACCGGGCTCGTTCCAACGATCACCGAGACCGGCCTGAAGCGTCAGCTGGCTTTCGCCGACCGGCAGGTTGTCGAGCATGAGCTCGTTGCCACCCAACTCAGTCCAACTCTCTGCTATTTCCTGGCCCCAACGGTACCGCAGGCGGACCTCCGAAGGCGACCGAAAACTGGGTGCGCTGAGCGTCAAGTGGAGCATCCGCGTATTGGAGGGCAGGTCGAACCGCTCTCCCACCGCGACCTCCTCGTCGTCGACCGCGGCAGCGATCACGAGCACGCTCGGTGGGAGCACCGGCGCCGAGGGATCGTAGAGTTGCGCGAGGCCCACCTCGGTCGCGATCCAGAGGCTGTCGCCCTCTACGGGGACGATCGAGCGAACCGCCGCGTCGACCCCGGGTACCCGGCTACGCTGTCCGTCCACCGAACGGTAGACGAGGCCGTTTTCCGTCCCCAACCAGAGCCCTCCGTCAGGCTCGGAACTGCAGGTGTGGATGGTGAGATCTTCGAGATCTCCGAGGGTGCCTGCGCTGCGCGGAAGGCCCGCTCGTGAGAAGTCCCCGTCCACGATCCAGGCTCCGTCGGAGCGGAGCAGCCAGAGCAGACCATCGGGTCCGAGATGGAGACAGTGCACCTGACTGTCTCCCAGACCCAGCGGGAAGTTCACCGGCTGGAATGCGTTGCCGAGCCTACGGAACACCTGACCCGATTCGGTGGTCGCCCAGAGGTAACCAAAAGGATCCTCCCAGAGTAAATCCACCGCGACGCCCGGAAGTCCCTGACGGAGCGAGAATGCGTTGGGTTGGAGCCGCAGTAGGGTGTCCGCCGCAGCTACCCACAACACTCGATCACGGTCGAGCATCAGAAGCCTGGCAGACCACGGCCTGCCTCCCACTCCAGGACGACTGAGCACGAGGAAGCGCCGGTCGTCGAAGCGATAGGCGCCGCCGTCGAGAGCTACGACCAAACCACCCGAGCCATCATGCTCGACCGCCCGGATCGCTTGTGGCGCGCCCTCGGCGGGACCGTTCGGTAGGCGGGTCGGCGAGGAGTCGACGCCGGGAAGGAACCGTACAGCTTCGGCGCCGTCGAGACGTAGCAAGCCCTCGCCAGTGGCCGCCCAGATCATGCCATCAGGTGTCCTGGCGACGTCGAAGATGCCTCCCTGCACGTCCTCGGCCCACCAGCGAAGCTCCAAGGCTTCGACTCTCTCGGACGCGGACTGACCCATCCCGCTCGACGCGGTGACGAGCAGGAGGGCCAAGACGGCGGCCGAAACGCGGGGAATGCTCATGGCTGGAAATGTACAGTTCGGTCGGTCGCTGCGGGAGAGCGGCTCAGGGCATGTTCGGCACTCCGCGGCCGGGAGTCCACGGAACACCTGATGCCTCCAGTCGACGATCGAGCGCTTCGAGATCGACGTCGATGACCTTCTCCAAGCGGGCCCGTACTTCGGCGAAGGCCTCGGAAGCCCAGCGGTAGTTGTCACGGTGGTGCGGGGTCGGTCCGTAGGTGGAGAAGCTGGTGCCGAGGGAAATAACGCCCAGACGGTCTCCGATGGACGGCGCCGTAGGCTCGCCTATCCCCTGCTTCACGCGGTCGCCTCGCAGCAGATCGCGCAGTGCGTACAGTTCCCGCTCGACGCGCACGGCTTCGTCGCGTAGCGATCCGTCTGCCACTGTGGAGCGCTCGAGCACGTCTTTCATGGCGCCGACGCGTTCGTTGGCGGCCCGCAGGGCGGCGTTGGCGCCGGAAACGGCGCGTTCTAGCCCGGCGACCTCCCGGATGAACGCCTCCGTGGCCGCAGGGTCCTGCCGCGGGATGGCGGGTTCGCCCAGCGGTCGCACCTCGAAACTCCTGGCATCGCCTAGCGGGGAGGTTTCTCCGCCGACGCGCTTTGCCAGCGTCACGGAGTAGGTTCCGGGAGCCGCCAGCGGTCCCTGTGGCTCGAAGAAGCGATCGCCCCGCCGCGGTGACCACGCCTGCGTGGATGGAAAGCGCAGATCCCAGGCGACGCGGTGGAATCCTGCGTTGGCCGGACCCTTTAGGTGCCGAACGACGTTGCCTTCTGCGTCTCGAACCGTGAGCAGCACGGTTGGTGACTCTTCCTGGTCCTCCGCCCGCAGTGCCTCCCAGCCCGGGTACGGAGTATCGCCTCCGTCCTTGGCGATTTTCTTCTCCTCCGATCGTCGCTTGTCTTCCAACGTCTCATAGCCTTCGGCCAAGTGGTAGGTGAAGACTGCGCCGAAAGGCGGATTGGGTGCGACGAAGAAGCCCGCACCCTGGGTCGCTTTCTCACCCCGACCCAGCGGCCTGCGCTGGAGATACCACAACGCATCGGCGACGTCGAATAGGCGGGCCTCCTCGTTCAGCAGCGCCTCCGGGTCGTCGGCCGACGCCAGGGCGCGTAGCGGAGAGTAGTCGTCGAGGACGAAGAAGCCCCGTCCGAAGCTGGCGCCCACCAAATCGTCCTCACCGCGGTGGATCGCCAGGTCGCGGAAGGAGATCTGGGGCACGCCGCCCGCCAGCTCGATCCACGTGTCTCCGCCCGTTGGCGAGAAGAAGATGCCGAACTCCGTGCCGGCGAACAACAAGGATGGCTCCTCGTGGTCCTGCACGACGCGCCAGACCAGGTGGCGATCCGGAAGTCCGCCGTCATCGGGATCGCCGGCGATCGACGTCCAAGTACGGCCGCGATCGGTGGACTTCAAAAGGAACGGCCGGAAGTCACCGGACTTGTGGTCGTCGAGAGCTACGTAGACCGTGTCGCCATCGTGGAGATCAGCCTTGATGTCGTTGACGAAACCACGATCCGGAACACCGGGCAGTTCGCCAGCCCGGCGCCAAGTCTGGCCACCGTCTTCCGTCACCTGGATCAACCCGTCGTCGGTGCCGATGTACAACAGATTCTCGTCCAGCGGCGACTGTGTGATCGACGTGATCGTGCCGTAGTACGACATGGCCCACAGGTCCCAAGCCGAGTTGTACGACCAGACCCGGCCCATCATCGGAAGTGCCAAGCGGTCTTCGCCGCGGGTCAGATCTTCGGAGATCGCGCGCCAGGAATCGCCGCGATCGTCGCTGCGCCACACGCGTTGGCTTGCGAAGTAGAGCGTCGCGGGATCGTGTGTGCTGACCAGGATCGGCGAGTCCCAGTTCCAGCGATCGGCTGGCTCGCCTGGCGCTGGCTGTGGCTGGATGTAGATCATCTCTCCCGTGCTGTGGTCGTAACGCACCAGGTTGCCTTGTTGCCACTCGCTGTAGACGATGTCGGGATTCGAGGGATCCGTCGCAGGTTGATGGCCATCGCCGAAGAGGGTGATGAACCAGTCGCTGTTGCGGATACCGTTGACGTTGAGGGTCTGCGACGGTCCGCCCTGCGTGTTGTTGTCCTGAGTACCGCCGTAGATGTTGTAGAAGGGCTTCCTGGTATCTACTGCCACTTTGTAGAACTGGGTCACCGGTAAGTTGGCGAAGAAGCTCCAGTTGGCGCCGAGATCCCAGCTTTGGTAGAGGCCGCCGTCGGAACCGACCAGCAGCCAATCGGGATCGTCGGGATCGAAGGCCATCGCGTGGCTATCGCCGTGCTTGTGGTCCTCGGACAGGCGCTCGAAAGTCTTGCCGCCGTCGCGGGTGAAATGGATGGATGGATCCATCTGATAGACCCGGTCGAAGCGGTGCGGATCCGCGAAGATCTCTTGGTAGTAATGAGGTCCCGTCCCGCCGGATAGGTGGTCGCTACGCTTCTCCCACGAACCCCCTCCGTCTTCCGAACGCCAGAATCCTCCGGTTCGATTCTCGAGCTCGATGGTGGCGTAGACCACGTCCGGATTGATAGGGGAGATGGCCATGCCGATCTTGCCCTTGTCTTTCTTTGGCAGGCCGGTCGTGAGCTGGGTCCAGTTCTCGCCTCCGTCGATGGATTTGTAGATTCCTGATCCCGGTCCGGCGTTGATCAGCGCCGCGACGTTTCGGAAGCGCTGATGTGTCGCCACGTAGAGCACCTCCGGATCCCGAGGATCCATGTGGACCTCATTGGCGCCGGTGTACTCGTTGATCAGCACGTCCTCGCCCAGTAGCTCGGTCCAGGTGTCGCCGCCATCGGTCGTCTTGAACAGGCCCCGATCACCACCTCCGGACCACAACGGACCCTGGGCCGCGACGTAGACGATGTTCGAGTCCTCTGGATGAACGACGATATTGCCGATGTGATTCGACTCTCCCAGCCCCATGTTCTTCCAGGACTTGCCGCCATCGATGCTTTTGTAAACACCATCGCCGTAGGCCACGTGGCGACCACCGACGTTTTCCCCCGTGCCCACCCAGACGGTATCGGGCGAGCTGGGGTCTACCGTGACGTCACCGATGGAATAGGCACCCTGGTCGTCGAAGATGGGAGTCCAGGTCGTGCCGGCGTTCACGGTTTTCCAGACACCGCCCGAACCTACGGCTACGTACCAGGTGCTTCGATCCCGCGGATCGATGGCCAGGTCAGCGATGCGTCCCGACATCAAAGCCGGGCCGAGGTTACGTAGTGCCAGCCCCTGGAATGTTGACGATGCGAGCTTGCTGTCCGGTTCTTCCTCCTTCGTTTCGTCTTTCTTCTTGGCCAAAGAGGGGGCGGCGAGGGCAAACAGGAGCAAGACAACTGCGATGAGAACGGAGCGGGGGCCGAGGTGGCTCGGACGGATCATGAACGAGACTCCAGGTCGTGAGGTTTGCGGGTCGTGAACGACGATCATATCCGCGCAGGTTGAAACTGCGCGATGGTCGTGTCAGCCTTTTCTGATGCCGACAGCTTCGGCCTGAGCAATGAAGGACGATCAAGGAACTGCGATTGGATCAGATTCACAGTACCCCATGACGGAGCCTCCCGCCTTCTCCGATGTGATGTCGGCCGCCGTATGGCGTGTATGCGCTACGTGAGCTCGACGACCTCGGCGGTTTCCGCGGCCGACGTTTCCGTCGTCATCCCGACGTGGAATCGGGGCGATCGGTTGATCGGGGCCGTCGAGTCGGTGCTCCAGCAGACCTCTTCTCCCAGGGAAGTGATCGTGGTGGACGACGGCTCCACCGACGACACGTTGTCGAGATTGGCGCGGGTCGAGGATGTCAGGTTGCGGGTCGTCGAGACAGAGCGTGCAGGCGTCAGCGCGGCGCGGAACAGAGGAGTCGCAGTAGCCAGCGGACGTTGGATCGCGTTTCTAGACTCGGACGACCTTTGGCAACCCACCAAGCTGGAACGGCAGGTGGCGGAGGCACGGCGCAGTGGGCTGCTGCTGGTTCATTCGGACGAGATCTGGATTCGTCGTGGTGTTCGGGTGAATCCGAAGCTCTACCACCAGAAGCGCGGCGGCCGGATCTTCGTTCATTGCTTGCCACGATGCTGCATCTCACCCTCGGCTGCACTGCTGCGTCGGGACCTGTTCGAGAGCCTGGGCGGCTTCGACGAGTCGCTGCCGGCCTGCGAGGACTACGATCTCTGGCTTCGGCTCTGTGCCCGCCGAGACGTCGCCTATGTCGACGAGAAGCTTGTCATCAAGCACGGAGGCCACGACGACCAGCTGTCGAATCAGCCAGCGCTCGATCGCTACCGCATCCGTGCGCTCGTCAAACTGCTCGAAGACGACGAGTGTCACCGACTCCTGCTTGGTGAAGAACGGCGGGAGACCCTGCGGTTGCTGCGAGAGAAGCTGCGGGTCTATTGCCCGGGCGCGCGAAAGAGAGGCCGACATGCCGAGGCGGCGGAGCTCGAAGCGATGGCGGAGTACTGGACCCAGCGAACCTGACGTCGCGACCGTCGGGGAACGTCGGATCTCGTGGACGACGAGCTCGTCGCTCCCGTGGAGCAGGTCTACAACCACTGCTCGTGAGGTCGAAGGCTCGGTGCGGAGCGTGGCCCAGCTGCCGGTAAGATCCGCCGTACACCAAACGCAGCAACCAGTGTCGAGGTATCTGATGCAGCGAACCATTCGCACAGCCGTTCTTCTCGCCGGACTCGTTCTGGGATCCCAATCACTGCTGGCCACCGACGAGACCCCCGCTGACGAGGTGCCCGCAAAGCCGACGCCAGAAGAGTTGAAGGAGCAACGGTCGACGACCCGCGGGGTCGTGACCATCGGCGGCGAGCCCATTCCCTATTCGGCGACCGTCGGCGACCTCATCCTGCGGGACGAGGAACGGAATCCCGTCGCCAAAATGGTGTATGTGGAGTACTTGCGCGACGACGTCGAGTCACGAGTCGATCGGCCGGTGACGTTCGCTTTCAACGGCGGGCCCGGCTCTGCGTCGGTTTGGGTGCACTTGGGTGCCTTCGGTCCGAAGAAAGTTCTCTTGGACGACGAAGGGTGGCCGACCGGGCCGCCGCCTGGCAGGTTGGTGAACAACGAATATTCACTCCTCGACGCCACCGATCTCGTCTTCATCGATCCGGTGGAGACAGGCTGGAGCCGCCCGCTACCGGCCCCGGAGGGCGAGGAAGCGGCGAGCTTCACCGGCTACAGCGACGATGTGGCCCACGTCGCCGAGTTCATCCGTCTCTGGCTGGCTCGCAACGATCGGCTTTCGTCTCCCAAGTTCATCGCTGGGGAAAGCTATGGCACGACCCGGGCGGCAGGGCTTGCCGAGTTTCTCCAAGGGCGCCACGGCATCTTCCTGAACGGCATCAACCTCATCTCGTCGGTATTGAACTGGCAGACCAAGGTCTTCAACGTGGGCAACGATCTTCCCCACGTTCTGATCCTGCCCACCATGACCGCCACGGCTTGGTTTCACGGCAAGCTGCCGGGACGTTTCGAGAGCTTGGAGGGCGCTCTCCGCGAGGCGGAAGACTTTGCCCTGACCGAATATGGGCCCGCCTTGTTGCTCGGCGAGCGGCTGCCCGATGAGCGGCGGCAGGCGCTGGCATCCCGGCTGGCGGAGCTGACGGGTCTGTCGACCGACTATGTGGAAGCGACTCATCTTCGTCCCGAGATTTTCCGCTACGCGAAGGAAGTCCTGCGGGATCGTGAGCTGACGGTAGGTCGGCTCGACAGCCGCTACACGGGCCGCGACCTCGACGCCGCGGGGGAGCGTTTCGAATTCGATCCGTTTTTTCCCGTGGCCAGCGGTTGGTATGTCGCCCTTCTCAAGGACTATCTGCGGCGCGAGCTGGGCTACTCGTCAGACGATGTGTTCCGTCAGTCGGCCGGTGGCCGGATCCGACCGTGGAACTACCACGAGAAGGACCGCACGCAGGGCTACAACACCAATGCCTATGCCAACTACGCCGAGACCCTACGGAGTGCCATGCACGTCAATCCGTACCTGAAGGTCTTGGTCATGAGCGGCTACTACGACCTGGCGACGCCATATTTCGCTACCGATTACACGGTGGAGCACATGCAACTGGCACCAGAGCTGCGCGACAACATCTGGGTGGAGTACTACGAGTCGGGACACATGATGTACGTTCGCCGGGCCGATCACGCCAAGTTCCGGCGTGATTTCCTGAAACTGATCGACGAAGCCACGACGCCCGGGCCGATGCCGGGACGCTGAGGATCGGATCAGATCGGCGGGACTGGACGCACGCCGATAAACTCTTCCCCGGCCGGTGGCCGTTGGCGGCATCCGATTCGGCCGTGGAGAGATCATGAAGCTGATTCGCGTCGGTACAGCCGTTCTCAACCAGACTCCGCTCGACTGGCGCCAGAATCGGCGCAACATCTCGCAGGCGATCGCCGAGAGTCGTGCTCGGGACGTCACGCTACTGTCTTTGCCTGAATTGTGCATTCCAGGCTATGGCTGCGATGATGCGTATCAGAGCCCGGGCGTCCAGGAGAAGAGCCTCGAGCAGCTCTTCGCAATCGCCGATGAGACACGTGGGATGGTGGTGGCCCTGGGTCTTCCGATCCAGTACCGCAAGGCACTGTTCAACTGTGTCGCCGTCCTTGCCGGCGGTGAGGTGCTGGGTTTTGTCGCCAAGCGCTACCTCGCGGGCGATGGTCTCTACTACGAGCCGCGCTGGTTCAAACCGTGGCCCGAACGGCGGCTGGGCGAGGTAGACGTGGGCGGCAAGGGCTATCCCATCGGCGACCTGTTCTTCCGGTGCGACGGTGTCAATCTCGGTCTCGAGATTTGCGAGGAAGCCTGGACCTTCAAGCGACCCGGCTCTGCCCTGGCGGCCCGCGGCGTCGACGTCATCCTGAACCCGAGTGCAAGTCATTTCGCCTTTGGCAAACACGAGATCCGGCGGAGGTTCGTGCTCGAGGGCTCGCGGGCCTTCGGGGTCAGCTATATCTACTCGAACCTCCTGGGCAATGCAGCGGGACGGATGATCTTCGATGGCGGCGCCATGATCGCTTCCGACGGCGTGTTGCTCGCCGAAGGCCGCCGCTTCGGATACGGCCAAGTCGAGTTGATCGACGCCGTCATCGACGTCGACAAGACCCGCATGCGTCAGGTGAGGACGGGGTCCTTCATTCCGGATCTCGAACCGCATCCCGGTGAACGCGTAGTAGCTCGGGGCTTTCACTTTCCAGATCTGGATCCCGAGACGCAGCACGATACGACGGCGCCTCGGGACCTTGCCCACGTCGGAGGCAAGGAAGAGGAATTCACGCGCGCCACGGCATTGGCTCTCTTCGACTACCTGCGCAAGAGCCGGTCGCGAGGCTTCGTCGTGTCGTTGTCCGGCGGCGCCGACTCGGCGGCCACCAGTGTGTTGTGCGCCACCATGGTGCACCTCGTGGTCCAGGACCTGGGCCTGGAAGCGGTGAAGGCCCGGCTCGACCACATGGACCTGTCTACCGTCGACTCGGCCGCGGATCTCGTGCGGCGACTCTTGCTTTGCGTCTACCAGGCCACGCGAAACAGCTCGGAGACCACCGAGAGCGCCGCGCGGCAGGTAGCGGAGGGCATCGGTGCCGAGTTCATGGTGCTCGACGTCGATCCTCTGGTCGCCGGCTACACGCGGCTGGTCGAGGATGCGATCGGACGAGAGCTCACCTGGGAAGGTGATGATCTCGCTCTGCAGAACATCCAGGCGCGAGTCCGAGCCCCGAGTGTCTGGATGCTCGCCAACCTTCGGGGTGCGTTGCTCCTCTCGACCTCCAATCGCTCCGAAGCGGCCGTGGGCTACGCCACGATGGACGGCGATACGGCCGGCGGACTGAGCCCGATCGCCGGCATCGACAAGGCCTTCCTTCGGCGGTGGCTGCGTTGGATGGAGGTCGAGGGCCCCCGAGGGCTGGAGCCGGTCGGCGCTCTCGCGGCGGTCAATCGCCTCGAGCCCACCGCCGAGCTGCGACCCAGCTCGGCGGATCAGACCGACGAGGCCGACCTCATGCCCTACGACCTCCTAGACGCCATCGAGCGGCAAGCGATCGGCGACAAGAAGGTGCCGGTCGAGGTTTATCGCACCATGCGTGCGGCCTTTCCTGACTACGGACCCCGTCAACTGGCCACCTGGATCGAACGCTTCTTTCGCCTCTGGTGTCGCAACCAGTGGAAGCGCGAACGCTATGCACCGTCGTTCCACGTCGACGACGAGAACCTCGATCCCAAGACGTGGTGCCGCTTTCCGATCTTGTCCGGAGGCTATGACGTGGAGCTCGAAGAAATGTGGCGTCGCGTGGAGGCGGAAACCTGAGGACTCCGTCCGACGAATCCGAGGGTCGGCCGGTTCGGGGCTGAACTCTGAGGCACGGAACGCCGGATATCATCCGACCTAGACACCCGTACTTGCCAACGTTTCCTCGGAGATGACATGACCTTCCGACGGCTCCCCCTCGCGCTCGTGTTCGTGCTTTTGGCCGCTGGGCCCGCCCAGGCCGACGATCTCGCTGACGCCATCGCTGCCGACTATGAATCGCACCTCGAGGATCTGTTCGTCCACTTCCACCGGAATCCTGAGCTTTCCTTCAGGGAGACCAAGACCGCGGCGCGACTGGCGGAAGAGTTGAGGGGAGTCGGCATCGAGGTGACCGAAGGCGTGGGCGGCACCGGAATCGTCGGCATGTTGCGCAACGGAGAAGGGCCGTTGGTGATGGTGCGGGCCGATATGGACGGTTTGCCCGTGGCGGAGCAGTCGGGTCTCGAGTATGCGTCGACCGCTCGGCAGGTGGACATCACAGGAGAGGAAGTACCGGTGATGCACGCTTGCGGCCACGACGTGCACATGACGTCGTTGGTAGGTACCGCACGGCGCCTGGTGGAACGAAAGGACTCTTGGAACGGTACGGTGATGTTCATCGGCCAGCCGGCGGAGGAGCGCATCGGAGGCGCCAAGGCCATGTTGGAGGCTGCTACTTCGCCGTAGGCGGTACGGCCCAATCCGATCTCGATGCGGAGGAAGCCGGTGGTCCACCGGTGCCGTCGCACCATTCGCCTCGGTTCAAGATCGAGCCGGAGCCTTCGGTCACCGTAGGAACCCACGCCATGACGGTCGCGGTGCTGGAGTTGCTCGGTCGGTAGCAGATCTGGTCATAATGCCCCGCCATGTCCCCTACCTCTGATTCCAGCCCGCCCCCGGGAACGAATCCCGGACCCGAGCTCCAGAACCTCCGAGAGCAGATCGAGGAAATCGATCGCGCTCTGCTGAGCCAGCTCAAGCAACGTATGCAGCTTGTCGAACGCGTGGCTCAGGCGAAAATCCACTCTGCCTACCCGTTTCGCGACCAGCAGCGTGAGGAAGTCGTGCTGCAGCGCGTACGCGGTCTCGCCGTGGAGTTGGGTCTCGACGCCCATGGCGTGGAACGCATCTACCGCCGGTTGATGGAGATGTCTATCTCCCACCAGCAAGCTCACGTGCGGTCGCTCGATAGCGTGCCGCTGCGTGTGGCTTACCAGGGCGTCGAAGGCTCGTATAGCCATCTGACCGCACAGCGCCGCTATGCGGGCCGCAAGGGCGGCGTTCTTCTCTCAGGTTTTGCGACCGTGCACGCAGCTGTGAACGCTCTTCGGTCCGGCCAAGCGGACGCGACCGTCCTGCCGATCGAAAACTCCACGGCTGGGTCGATCAACGAGACCTACGACGAGTTGGCGGAGGGCGGGCTGTGCATCAACGCGGAGGAGTTCAGCTGGGTCGAACACTGCCTGGTCGGTCTACCGGGGGCCACTCTCGAGGGGCTACGGTTGATCCTCTCCCATCCCCAGGCACTGGCCCAGTGCGACGCATTCCTGCGGACGTTGCCGTGGGCCGAACGCAAGGCCGAATTCGACACAGCTGGCTCCGCCCACAAAGTGCGCGAAGCCGGCGATCCGTCCTTGGCGGCCATCGCCAGTGCCTCCGCGGCGAAGCTCTTCGGTCTGGCAGTGCTACAGAAGAATATTCAGATGCAGTCGGGCAACGCGACGCGGTTCGTGGAGATCGCCATCGAAGCTGCGCCATGTCCGCCGGACGTGCCGTGCAAGACCTCACTCCTCATGTTCCTGGACCACAGCGCCGGAGCCTTGGGTGAGGTGCTGACGGAGATCGGCAGGCGAGGCATTCAGCTGGTCAAGCTGGAGTCGCGTCCGATCCAGACCGACGCATGGAAGTACCGCTTCTATCTCGATCTGGAAGCTCATGCAGATTCGGCGGCGATGGTGTCGGCGCTCGACGCGATCCGTCGGATCGCCTCGGAGGTACGTATCCTCGGTACCTATCCGAAGGCGACGGAGGCTCGATCCTTGAGCTCCGATCCTCGGCCGGCCCCCGCCGGAGCCGATTCCAGCGATTGACGGCGCCGAACATCGCCTCGTCGCTCGCTGTCAGCGGAGACCAGTAGGCGGCCTCGCGCCGTAGGAGGCAACTGGTCCTGGGGCAACCCTTGGTGACCGGGTGCGTAGTTGAGGATCCACCAACTCGAAGAGGAGTCTTCAACGCCATGAAACGCCATACGATCCGCTCGGGAATTCTTCTCGTTGCCTTGTTCTTCTCGACCGGTTTGGTCGCCGCCGAGAAGGGCGTTCCAAAGACAGAGACCGATCCTGACGATCGTGGGATCCGCGCAGCCATCCAGAACTACCTAGACGGCACGACCTTCAACGATACCGAGCTCATCCAATCCGCGTTCTACGACGACGCGAGGCTCTTTCTGTCGCATCCCGAGCGAGAGATCTGGATCCTGCCAATCGGCGAGTACCTCGGCTTCTTCGCTGATGGGGAGAAGGGCAAATCGAATGGCAGGGTTGGCAAGATCCTTTCCATAGAACGCTCCAACGACATCGCGACAGCGAAGGCGGAGATCAGCTCCGAGACCAACGATGCTCGGTATATAGATCTCTTCTTGCTGAAGAGGATTCAGGGAGAATGGAAGATCATCAGCAAGGCCGCGACGAGGACCGATTGAACCGGTAGTCGCCGACAGCTGTCGGCCGGTTGACCAAAAAGTCCTTCGGTGTGTTGCCGAGGGCGGCGGGTCGGTCATCCAGCGAAGTACTCCTGTTCGGGAGTGCCGGTCCAATCTCTCCCTGCTCCGATTTCCGGCGCGGGTCGTGCGCCGAGGCGAGACAAAGCGCCGGTATACTTCTAGAGCTGAGCTGGCAGACACCCTCGTTGCCGCCGAGCTCGGTCAGATGGATTGATTGGTCTACGTTCCATGACGAGTTTGGCTCGGCGGACGCAGGGAGAGGCTCTTGCGACCAGCGGTATTGATCGTCGATCAGGACGACCAGCGGCGAAGAGTGCTCGCCGAAGGCTTGGCGAAGCGCGGTTATGAGGTGGTTCCGACCGCATCGGCGGAAGAGGGCCTCCGTTTCGCTCGCGGCCTGGGTCCCAGCGTCATCGTGGGTACCGAGGAGTTGCCCGGCTTCGGCGACGGATCGATCCTGGAATCGTTCGCGGTGCGGGACCCTGCCAAGATGCGCCGCATCTTGGTGGTCATGGGCCATCGTAGCGACGAACCGGATCTGCCGGACGAGGTCCTCTACCTGCGCGTAGACGGTCTGGCGCAAGACGAGATCCAGCGACGCATTCTCCTCGTACTCGTGGGCCGTGAGATTGGTGTCGATGCCGATCCGGCCCTCCAGTATCTCGTCGGTGACACGGCTCTCATGCCTCTGCTCGACCTGGTGCGTGGCCTCCATCGTTGCCTTCTCACCGGCCTCGTGCAGGTCGCCGACGGCTTCGTCGCGTTCCGCCGAGGCCTGCCGATACATGCCCAACAATCGAAGATCGAAGGTGTCAAGGCGTTCTGCCGTCTAAGCCGTGCCAGCACCGGACCGTTTCGTGTCACCGTGGGGCCGATCGACCAGGCTGGGCGGTCGGTTCCCCAAACCATCGAAAGCGATCTCGAGCCCCTCTTGGTTCAAGCCCTGGAGGAGGTTCACCTGGAGCTACCCGATCTACGTACCCGAGTGCGTCTTTCGAATCTGCGCGACATTCCGTCCGGCGAGCTGACGCCGCACGAGGCGATGCTCGCCCGCGTGATCCACCGCTGCGACACCCTCGGGGACGTCCTCGACAACCTGACGGCGACCGATGCCCTGGTGCTACAGGCGGTGGAGAAGATGCGGGAGAGGGGTGCGCTACACCTCGAGCGACCGCGTAGCTCGGTACGCGTGGTTACCGACTCGACGTCCGATATGCCACCGGAGCTGCTGCGCCAGCACGATGTGGAAGTGGTTCCGCTGACGGTGATTTTCGGCGGGGAAGCCCTTCGCGACGGTGTCGACATCCGGGCGCGGGACTTCTACCGCATGCTCGAGGAGTCGGAGCACCACCCGTCGACCCAGGCACCGCCAGAAGAGGTCTTCTACGAACATTTCCACGACATCATCGAGGAGCAGGACATCGTGTCCGTGCACATTTCCTCGAAACTGTCACAAGCCACCCAGAACGCCCGGAGCGCGGCCATGCGCGGCATCCGCTCGTTCGACCACTTGTCGCCGAATCGGCAAGGGTGCGCTCTCGAGGTGGTCGATTCCTCCAACGTTTCGGTCGGCCTCGGGCTGATGGTCCTCTTCGCCTCCCGCTTGGCGGCACGGGGCGAGGGCGTCTTTGCCATCGCGCAGCGCATCCGCGACATGGCGAAGCGTCTTCATGTCTTGTTCGCGGTCGATACGTTGGACTTCTTGGTCAAGGGCGGGCGGATCGGCAAGGCCCAGGCGATGGTCGGGAAGTTACTGGGCATCAAACCGATCCTCGGGGTGGTGGACGGCGAGGTCACGGCCGTCGATCAGGCGCGAGGAGGGCGACGGGTGCATTCCCGCATCGTGGAGCTCCTGTCGGCGCAGGTCGATCCCACTAGGCCCATCGTCATGGGTATCGTCCACGCACAAGCCCCGGTGTGGGCGGACCGCCTCGCACGACTCATGTCCACGGAATTCAAGATCTCCGAGACCGTCCGGTCGGATATTGGTCCGGCGGTTGGGACCCATACCGGACCAGGGTGTGTCGGTACGGTAGTCTTTCAGCCGACGCCGGAGGAGTGGGAATTGATACGCCCCCTGGAAACGTGACGACGCCCCCATCGCCCGAAGACCTGGAGACGAATTCCCGACCTTCTCCGTTAGGAATCGTGGTGTTGGGTATGCACCGCAGCGGCACGTCGGCCACGGCGCGCTTGCTGGGTGAGTTGGGCTGCGATTTCGGCGGCGAGCTGCTGTCGGGACGGGTCGATAATCCCGGTGGCTATTTCGAGCATCGAGCGGTGGTCGAGGCTCACAACGACTTTCTTCGTGCCGTAGGACGGGAATGGGATGATCCCAGGCCATGGCAGGAAGAGTTCGGCTCCGCCGCGGCGAGAGAGGCGCGGCGCAGCCTGGAGGAGATCTTCGAGCGGGACTTCTCCGAACGCGATTTGTGGGTTTTGAAGGACCCACGTCTCTGCCGCTTACTGCCGCTCTGGGACGGAATCCTCGCGCGGGCCGATGTGCGATTCGTCGTGGTCCACCGACATCCACTGGCGGTCGCGCGTTCGTTGCAACGTCGCGACGGGATGCAGCGAGAACGGGCATTGCTGCTATGGATGCGGCACGTTCTGGAGGCGGAACGTTCGACGCGCGTTTGGAAGCGCGCCTACGTTCGATTCGAGGAGCTGATGGCGGACCCCGGGAAGACCATTCCGGGCATGATGAAGGGCCTCGGACTGAGCCACCGATTCGATCGTTGGAGCGGAGCGGCAGATCAGGCTCTCGAGTCGTCCCAGGTTCACCACAGCGTAGAAGATGCAGACCGAAGTCTGCTGCGGCGTGACTTCCCGTGGGTGCACCGATGCCATCGAGCATTCTGCGAGCTGGATCCGGAGAGCAGCGCTGGATCCAACCCCGCCGTCGAGACATCGTGGTCCGAGCTGGAGGCCGCCGATCGGCTCTTCCACCTCGGCGCTGTGGTCCCGTGGGTAGAACGGATGGCAGAATGCGATGCCGATCGTTCGCTGTTGCGTCGGGCGATCAAGGAAAAGGACCGCTACGTCGTCTCGATGGAGCGCGGCAGAGAACGGCGTGAAGCAGAGCAGGAGGAATACGTAGCTTCACTCTCCGCCACGGTGGCACGCCTCGAAGCCCAGCGAGAGGAACAGGAGTCCTACGTTGTATCCCTACGCGAGGCGCTCGCCCGCGCCGAGGAGTATTCGGCCTCGTTGCAGCAAGGTCTCGAGGACACGCGAGCCGCAAGTGGCGAATACGTGGACGCGTTGAAGGAGGAGCTCGCCGTCCGGGATCGTCGAGAGCGGGAGCTCCTGGAGCGGATCGAGTCTTTGGAGAGTCGATTGCAGGGTCCGCACCCGTCGGAGTCATGAGCTCTCCTATCGAAACCCAGGACGCGCAGGCCGCTCCGGCTTCACTGCAGGCACCTGGTCCGACGATCTCCGTCGTGATCAACACCTGCGACCGCTGTGAGCCGCTACGGTCGGTGCTACACGCTCTTCGCCGCCAGACCCACACAGATTTCGAGGTGGTGGTGGTCGTGGGCCCCACCCACGACGACACGTTCGAGATGCTCGAGGATGAATTCTCCGGGCGTGTTCACGTCGCTCGGTGCGCCGAGTTCAACCTCTCGGTATCCCGAAACGTGGGGATCCGCCAAGTACTGGGCGAAGTCGTGGCGTTCATCGATGACGACTCCGTTCCCGCGCCAACCTGGTTGACCCAACTGGCCGACGCCTACCGTGCTCATCCGCAGGTGGCAGGCGTCGGCGGACGCACCTACCTCGTCGCCCCGGAAGAGTCGGATTCCGGCGTGCAGTTCCTGAGCGGCCTGGTGTCGGCGCTGGCGGAACAAGACGACGTCCGGTGGGACGAGTCGGCTCCGCCAGAAGTGATTCCCGCTTCCGTGACACCGCGCGAGTTCTGGTTCCCGCGCTTTCACGGCACGAACATGAGCTATCGTCGCTCGGCACTGGTTGCGCTCGGCGGGTTCGACGAGCGCTTCGAATATCTGTTCGACGATGCCGACAGCGCCGTCCGCTTCGGATTGGCGGGCCATGCTCTGGTCCAACTACGGCAGGGCGTGGTGTACCACGCCCCTGCCGCAGGTCGGAACCGTAGCCACAAGTCGCGGTACGATCTGAATTGGTATTGCTGGCTGCGCTCGACGATCTACTTCGCGCTCAAGAACGGTCGTCGTGCACTCGGCCTTCGGAGCAGCTTCCGGCAAGCACTGCGTCATACTTTCCACTTCTATTCGGTCGTCTCCGATCTGGCGGAACGCGATCAGATCGATGAGGACCTGCGGCGGAAGATCCGACGGCAGTTGCAACGAGGCTGGCGAGAGGGCTTCTGGACCGGCCTCTTCGGACGTCGCCGCATGCCTGTCGACCTGACACGAGTCTCTCGACCGTTCCTTCCCTTTCGCGACGCCTCGTCCACCGGCGGTATGTCAGGAGATTGCCACCTCGCCGGCACCCCACTCGTAGGACCCCGTAGCCGACCCGTGAAGACCCTGGACCTTCCACCTCTGCGCCTTGCGTTGCTCAGCGTCGGCTATCCGCCGGCTTCCACCGAGGGGGTCGCCCGAAGCTCTGAGATTCTGGCCAAAGGACTGGCAGAGCTGGGCCACGAGGTGCATGTGATCACCTTGGGAGAATCTCGGCGGACTCTGCTGCGCGACGGCGTCTATCTCCACGAGATCCGTTCTGCCCCACGCCGGCGCTATGCCCTGCTCGGTGCCGAATACAGCACCACCGCAGCCTGGCTCGACTGGAGCCATGCTGCCTATGACGAGATCCGCGACTTGCTGGTCAATCATCGGATTCAGGTCGTGGACACACCGTTGTGGAACCTCGATGGGCTGGTGACCGCGGTGTCGGGTGAGCTACCGGTCGTGGTGCGGGTGGTGACCGCCATGCGCCAGATCAAAGAATTCGCCCACGGCGAAGTACCCGCGGAGTACCGGCTCCTGGGTGACTTGGAAGCCGAGTTACTGAACCGTGCCGCGGCGGTGGTCTCCAACACCGAGGCGACGGCGCGCACCTTGGAACGAATCTACGACTTCGACACGTCGGACGCACGACACGAGATCGTTCTCTACGGCGTCGAGCCGGTGGATGAGACGCGGCTGGCTCCGGACCCAGGAGAAAGCGAGACGGAAGAAGAGGTGACCGTACTGTTCGTCGGCCGGCTCGAAAGCCGCAAGGGAATCCTCGATCTCTTCGAGGCCATACCGAAGGTCTTGGTGCAGCATCGGCACGTGCGCTTCGTTCTGGCCGGGAGTGACAACAGTGACCACGACGGGTTCGCGGACACCCATGGTGTGGGCTATCCAGCGTATTTCGCCCACAAGCACCCGGAGCTGGCCTCGCGTGTCGAGTTCCAGGGCTACGTGCCGGACGATGAGCTACATCGGCTCTATCGGGATAGTGACCTCCTGGTGGCGCCGTCGCTTTACGAGTCGTTCGGTTTGATCTACTTGGAAGCGATGAACTACGCTCGGCCGGCGATCGGCTGCTCAGCGGGCGGACCGCCGGAGATCATCACCGACGGTGAGACCGGCCGCCTGGTGCCGCCTGGCGATAGCGAAGCGCTGGCGCAGGCGATCTGCGAGATCGTCGCCCTGGGGCCCGCTCGCCGCAGCTTGGGTCGCGTGGGACGCGAACACTTGTTGGAGAGATTCACACACGTCACCATGGCGGAGGGCTTCGAGGGCGTCTACCGGCGGGCCTTGGAGCGAGTCGGAAAGCACCCCGCGGAGTCGGTGCAGGAACGGACGACATGAAAGCACAGCCACTGACAGCCGCAGGAGTCATCGAGGTCGTGAGAGACGAGCTGAAAGAAGGGTCGTCGATGGGCGGCGGATTGATGGGCGTACGATCTCATCTCCGACGAGCTCGTGAGCTACAGCGAGCCTTCCGTATCGATCCTGTCGGCGGTCGGTTCTCTGGGCTGAAGAAGGCTCTTTTTTGGTGGACCGCGTCGGCGTTCGACCGCCAGGCCAAGGCGATCGAGGCGATGCTCGATGCGGTCGAAGAGCTCGCGAGCCGACAGGCGATCCATCCGCAGTGCGCCGACTCCCCGTCCGTGCCCGTCGATACCTTCACCGCGAACAGAAGACAGCAGGAGCGTCACGTGAGTGAAGGTCTGTCGTTGACACGAGCGCTCGAGGTCGGAGCCGAAATGCTTCCACCCGAGCGGGTGCTGCTCTACAGTCTGGTGTTTGGCCTCCGTCCGGAGCGAAGCCTGGAGATCGGTACCTTTCGAGGTGGTTCCGCGGCCATGATGTGCGCGGCGCTAGACGATGTCGGAACGGGTCGTCTCGTGTGCGTCGACCCGGAGCCCAAAGTACTCGAAGATGCCGCTCGATGGATGGAGCGTCGCGCGACGGTGATCCGGGGCTACTCACCCGACGCACTGGCGGAGGCGCGCGAGGTGGCTGGCGGCCCCTTCGACTTCGCGCTGATCGACGGAGATCATTCCGACGAAGGCGTCCTGCGAGACGTCGAAGGAACTTTGCCGCACCTCGCTGACGAGGCACACCTCCTTTTCCACGACTGCCACTACGCCCACGTCCGCGACGGGATCGACGAGGCCTTGCGCAGACACGAGGAGCTGATCGACGCCGGGGTCTTGTCGACGCTGACGAACCCACTGGACGAAGTCGACGACAAGGGACGGCCGGTGGTATGGGGCGGGTTGCGTCTCCTACGCTACCTCCGGCGTCCGTCCGATAGGAGTTGAGCTCGATGACCTCGCCCGGTGGCGGGTCGACGAGCATGTCGAGTGGGCCTGCCCGGCCGGCGCCACTCCGGGACATTGCGGCTTGCACGATCGCGTCCCACAACTACATGGCGATGGCCACGGTGTTCGCCAGCTCCTACCGTGAACACCACCCGGATGCGGAGATTTACGTGTGCATCGTCGATCGGCGGGATCCCGAGATCGACTACGACAGTCTGCCCTTTCGCTGCATCTTCGCCGAGGATCTAGGCATCCCGGCGTTCTCGAGCTTCTCGTTTCGCTACGACATCTTGGAGCTCAATACCGCAGTCAAGCCATTCCTCTTGAGTGTCTTGCGGGATCGCTTCGCACACGATCGAGCGTTCTATTTCGATCCTGATATCTGGATCCTCGACCGCCTCGAAGGCCTGATGGCGCGACTGGACAAGCATCCTGTCGTACTCACGCCCCACGTCACCGCGCCATTGGACGACGATCACGATCCAGCAGAGCGCAAGATTCTCCAGGTCGGCATTTACAACCTGGGATTCCTCGGCCTGCGGCTAGACGATGCCACCCAGGCCTTTCTCGACTGGTGGCAAGACCGCCTGCACCGTTTTTGTCTCGCGGATCCGCCCCACGGACTCTTTGTCGATCAGCAATGGGCGAGCTTTGCGCCGGCCTTGGTGGATGGCGTGTTCGTCGAGCGTGATCCGATCTACAACGTCGCATACTGGAATCTCCCGCATCGCCATCCCCGGCATGTGGACGGTGCATGGCGGGTCGACGGCAGGAAGGTCGCGTTCTTCCACTTCAGCGGCGTCCGCTTCGACGATCTGCGAACTGTGAGCAAGCATCAGGATCGACTGGCCCCGGGTTCGCGGCCTGAGCTGCGGCCTCTCTTCGAAGAGTACCGAGATCAGGTGTGTGACGCGGGACACCGACGCTGGCAGCGACATCCCTACACCTATGGCCATTTCCTCGGTTCGTCGGGCGCGCAAGTGGCACCGATCCCCGATGTGGCCCGTCGGACCTTGCAGCGCGTGGATCCACGAGCCAGGCGCTGGGTCGATCCATTCGATGCATCGCACCCGGACTCGTTCTTTCGTTGGCTCGAGGAACCGTTGCCCGTCCCGGCCGGTCGGGTGAATCGGGCTGTGCTGGCCCTCTGGGAGGAGCGGGACGACCTTCTCCTGACGTTCCCCGATCTGCAAGATCTCGACCTTCACGGCTTCCTGGATTGGGTCGACGAAGAGACCAGCGGAGGACGACCGCCACTGCCGAGAGTCTTCCTACGGGGATTGCGAAGCCGTGTGCCACGTCGCGTCGCTCGCCATCTGAACGTACGGGGCGATTCTGCAGCGGGCCGAGTGTATCGCGCCCAGCTGGACGAAGAGGTGGTGCTAGCCACTCTGCGGACATACCGGGCGGGGAACTTGATCAGCTGGCTCAATGACCCGGTTCCCGGAAGACGGCACGAGCGCCCTTTGATCACCCGGCTGATGATGTTGCTCTTCGAGATTCGAGAGGATCTGCGGAGGGACTATCCCGACCCACTGGGAGACGATCAACAGAGCTTTGCCTACTGGTTCTGCCGCGAGGGCGCTGTCGAATTCGACGTCGCAGAAGAGTTCGTGACGCCGGTACGTCGTTCCCTGCGCTGGCGCTCGCGTCTCGGATTGCTGCGCCACCGATGGTCGGGCGAGGGAGCCGAGCCGCCGATCGCGGCGCCGCCGATGACCCCAGATAGCGGGCCTGAAGAAGCCCCATCGGAAAAGGCTCGGTCTGAATCCGAGAGACTCCGTCCCGGAGGGGTGCAACTGGTGGGGTTCTTCGCGGAGGACGCCTCGAGAGAGGAGTCATCGAGAGAGCAGGGCGAGGCTCTGGCCTCATGCGATCGAGACGTCGTTCGTTTGGCACTCGATCAGAACGTGTGGGGGAAGAGCTCTGGTGGCAGGATTCATCCGCCGAACGGTGCGCCCTACGATCTGACCGTGCTGCACGTTCCGCCGTATCGGACCGCCGAGGCGCTCTCCACGCTGCCGATCTCGGTACGAGCAGGCCGAGTGGTTGGCTGGTGGTCATGGGATCTGGCGCATCTCCATCTCGGCGGAGTCAGTGGACTGGGGGAGCTCGACGAGATCTGGGCTCCGAGCACGTTCGTCCAGAACGCCGTCACTCCCTTGGCCGATGGTCCCGTCCGTCTCGTGCCGCCCTACGTGCCGATCCCTTCGGGCGGCGCTGCGGAACGGGCACTGCACGGCGAGGAGGCGGCCCATGACGATCGAGTGATCTTTTTCAGCAGCTTCGATGCAGGCGACGTCATCGAGCGAGCCCGGCCCTTGGCTCTAGTGGAGCTCTGGAGCAGTCTGCTACGAGAGACGCAAATGACCGGACGGACGCCATTGCTCTCCATTCGCATCGACCGAGCAGGGCGAAAAACGGAGCTGGTGGACGAGCTGCGTCGCAGAGCGCGGGCCCTCGGCGAGTCCGCGGTGGTGATCCACGACGATCCGACCGTGCCCGAATCGGCGCTTCTGGCCTCGTGTGACGTCTGGATCAGCCTCGATCGCGGCAGTGGCTTCGGTCTGCGGGCGCTCCGTGCAATCCGGCTCGGCAAGCCGGTGATAGCGACGGGCTATGGTGGTGTCATGGACTTCCTCGACGAGGACACTGGCTATCCAGTGGACTACGAGCTCTCCCGCCTCACACGGCATGAAGGGGTCTTTCCCGCGGGTGCCGTGTGGGCTGAGACGGACCTCCGACATGCTCTCGAACGGGTATGTCAGGTGTGTGGCGATCCGAAGGCTGCGGCTCGCCGTGCGGAGGCAGCAGTGGTCCGCGTACGAGCCGTCTATGGTCGGGAGCCTGTCTCCGAGCGGATCGCGACGGTTCTGAGCCGTCTCCAGGGCGAGCCTCGGGACGGGAGGAGATGACGATCTGGCCGAACCGGCGCCTCGGCCCGTGTTTCACGTCATGAACGGGCGAGCCTGGGTCGTCATGGTGGTCGCGCCGATCCTCGTCAATTTGGTCTCGTGTGCGGGGCGGCAAGACGAGGGCTGGGTCTCCTCAGGCGACGGACTTTCTCTGGTGGACCTTTTCGACGTGGCGGACACCGCGTGGCAGGTTCGGTCCATCGATCTGGGAAAGCCAGAGGCTCGCAGGTACCTGGGAGAAGGCTGGGGGTATGACGAAAAGGGCCGACTCCGGGATGCGGTCTGGGCACTCGGCCGTCGTTCCAGCTTGAACGTATTCCTCTCCAACCCACGGACATCAGGCTCTATCTCGATGTGCAGCGGCTCGGGTTCGATGATCTGGAGCCGCAACCGGTCGTGGTGACGGTCAACGGTGTAGACGTAGGTTCGGTGGAGCCGGCTAAGAACTTCGGAACCCCTCAGACGGTAGAGGCACCCGCCGAAGTATGGCGCGAGGGTCCCAACATCATCGCCTTCGAGCATTCGGTGACCGCGGTGCCGAGCCTCCATTCTCAGCGCAGGGATGGGCGACCCCTGGGGTCGTCTTGGAACGGTGTGGCGCTCCGTGGAATTGCCGATTCGAGGGCCCCGACACGGGAGGACGGGTCGGGAACCGAGGCTCCGACCCTCCACCTGCCCTATGGCTCTCAGGTCGCCTACTACCTCCGTCTTCGGGCAGGGTCCGAGTTGCACCTGCCGGACATTCGGGGTGCAGGCCGCCTTGGTGGCCCGGGCTGACTCAGGGTGTCGTTGACGCCGGCAGAGACCGTGGAAGGAGATCCGCTCGAAGGCGCCGAGTGGACGATCGATTCCGGCTCGACGGATGTGCGTATTCGACTGACCGATCGGGAAGGTCTGTACCGCCTGACGTTGCGGTCCTTGGGCAAACCGGCGTTACGGGTGGGAAAGCGTGGTCTGACGGTCCTCGATCCGCGGGTCACGTCCTCCGAGGGTGAGACTTCGACGGGCTCCGGCGAATCCAGAATCGATGCGTCGCCGCAATCCGCGACAGATCCATCATCTGTGACCAGATCACGGCCCAACGTGCTGCTCTACGTCATCGTACGGCTACGATGGCTGTACGACGCCGCATCTGGATGCCTTGGCCGAGGATGGGGTCCTGTTCGAGCAGGCTCGGGCGCAGTCATCCTGGACTCGGCCTGCGATGGCGTCGATTCTCACCGGCCTCTATCCTCGACGTCACGGTACCAATGGTGAGCGGGACTCCTTGAGCGAGGAGGTCGAATACCTGCCCGAGCTACTGTCTCGATCGGGATATGACACTGCAGCAGTCACCACGAACGGCGTCGTGTCCGGCAGGTTCGGCTTCGATCGCGGTTTCGACCATTTCGTCTATCTGGCGGAGCGTCCCGGCACAGATCCGAGGATCCACCGTGGTGCCGACGTGCTGCACGACGCGGCGTGGGAGTGGCTCGAAACGCGCTCCTCCGAGCAGCCCTTTTTCCTCTACCTGCACGCCACGGATCCCCACGCTCCCTACCGCCCACCCGAGCCTTGGCACCGGCGATTCGCCGAAGGTGTCGACGTGGCCTTGGGCGATCACGGTCGGGTGGAGGAGTTGGGGTGGAACCCGACGCTCGGGACATCGAGAATGGCCGAGGATCTGAGTGCCTTGTATGACGGGGAAATCGCCTTTGTCGACGATCAGTTCGGCCGTTTGATGTCACGGTTCCAGGAGGCTGATCTCTACGATGATCTGCTCGTCATCTTGATCTCGGATCACGGAGAGGAGTTCGGGGATCATGGTCGTTGGCAACATGGGATGACCCTGAACGAAGAGCAACTGCGGGTACCGCTGATCGTGAAGCTGCCGCACGGAAGGAGTCGTGGGACCCGCATCGGTCACGTGGTAGAGCAGATCGATGTCGCTCCGACGGTTCTGAATCTGGTCGGTCTCGGTCGCAGGCCGGAGATGCAGGGCTTCGATCTTCTTCAGCCGGCGGACCGTGCCCATGACAGTGTAGCGTTCGCGCTACTGGCTCGCCAACCTCGGTACCGGCACGTGGAATCGATCGTCGAGGGCGACCGTAAGTTGATCCACTACGAGATCTACGATCGTCCTCGACGCCGATCCGAGCTGTTCGATCTCGTCGCTGATCCTGACGAACGACGCGATCTCTCGGCCCAGTTTCCTATCGAGGCTGGTTTCCTGCGGATGCGCTTGCGCTGGAATCAGATGTTGTGGCGACCTGCCGAGGTGGCTCCAGCTGAGATCGACGAAGAGCTGAGACAGTCGCTACGCGCCGTCGGCTATCTCGACTGAGGATCTGTTTGTCAGCTCCCGTCGGGCAGGTGGGTAGCCGCTCTATCCGACTGTGGAGGACCACGCCGACGTGTTGCCAGACTCGAAGCCATCGCTGAAGATTTCGTCGGGAAGGGCATTGAGCTCGTCCGCACCCGTATCCGGGTTCGTTCGAGTATCTCCATCGACGTCCAGGGTTTCCGTGCTGCCCGTCGCGGCGTCGATGGCGGGAGAGCTGGACAGGATGTGGTAGTCGAAGTCGGGGGAGCCGGGGTCGACGTAGTCGACGGATGTTTCCGACGTCATCGTGCCCAGGCCTATGAAGGTGCCTGAGGATCCTTCGCCGTTGTTCGTGTCCTGGGAATTGGCCGAGAAGATGCCATCCTCCAGGGTCAAAGTGTTTCCGGGCTGCGTGTACAGGGCCCGCCCGTTACCAGTTCCAGAATGATCGCTGACGATGGAGTACGCGAGAGTCGCGCTAGAGCCGCCGATGAGTACCATGGCCTCTCCCTGCATCACGGTCCCGATGCTGTTGCCGGCCAGCGTGATGTGATCGAGCGTGCCACTGGAATTCTGGAGAAAGAATCCGCCACCTCCACCACCTGGGACAGCGCCGGTGGTTCCTTCGTCGGCCACGTTGCTGCCGACGATCAGGTTGCTCATCTCGAAGTTCTGGGTATTGGCAAGGTAGACAGCACCACCGCCGGCAGACCCAGCGTTGCTGGTACCTGGGCCGCCACGCGATTCGTTGTTCACGAATACTCCGCGATGGAGCTCGACGGTCGAAGACGTGGTCATGAAAGCGCCGCCGGCGCCCAGGCCTCCGCTTTCCGCTGCACCGCCGAGGGAGGAGTTCTCACGCGCGTCGAAATCCGTCACGGTGAGCGCGCCCAGTTCAGCGTAGAGAGCAGGGCCGAAGGCACCACCGCCGAAGCCACCGGAGTTGGATGCGTCGCCGCCGAGACATTGGTTGCCGGTCGAGACGACACCAGTCAGGGTCGCGTTGCCGCCTACGTTGACGTTGATCGCCGCACCCTGCGCATCAGCCCGTTGGCCTCCCGCGATCCCGATCGCGGAAGATGCGTCGCCCGCCTCTGCACGGTTGTTCACGAAGGTGATGTCGATACCCTGCAAAGTGGCGCGGAAGATGAAGATGCCTCCACCCTGGGCGTAGCCCCCGCGGACGTTGCCACCGTCCGTACGCGATCCGCCTTCCACCAGGTTGTCTTCGAAGCGTACGCGTTCGAAGATGGAGGTCTGGATGTTTTCGGCGAAGCCACGGAGCGCGATGCCACCGCCAGCTCCGGCGCCGCCATGATCGGAGCCCGAGGTACCGCCACCGCGGGCGTGGCAATCGGAGATGACGACATCGGTGAAGAACAGAGGTGCGTTCACCGCGTCGACGCAGCCACCGAAGGCGTTGACCTCCGTATCGGTCCCCGACGCAGCACCTTCCCGGAATCCGCGGGTCAGCGTCACGCCTTCGAGCGTCAAACTGGCCGTGTTCGGTAGTGCCGGGCCACCGTCCTGTACCCGCACGACACGGGCCGAGTCGAGCCCGTCGAAAACCGTCGGGTTGGCACTTGGGTTCGGATTGTCCCAATCGCCGCCGGAGAATCCGCCCTGGATGGTGCCGTGATCGTTGAGCATGCACAGCACGGCGGGCTCGCCGGAGCAAGTGGCGGTGGTGCTGTAGGTACCCGCCGCCACTTTCACGACGTCCCCTGCCGGCTCGGCTTGGTTGACCGCAAAGTTCGGCGTCTCGCAGGGCGTCGCGGCTGAGCCGCAACCAGTGAAGTCGCTACCCGTCGTGGTGACGCGTATGGTTCCGGTCCCGGCTTGGGAGAACGCGGCCTGGGCCGCAATGAAAAGCAGAGAGGCTAGAGCGAGAGACGGAAGAACAAGGCGCTGGCAAGAAGTGGCCCGGTACATTTCGATTCCTCGGTTTGCTGGGTCGCGGGTACGGGGGGCCGGCGCACGAACCCCTATCTTAGCTCAGGTGTACGGACGAGGGACCGATAGAGATCGATCGTCAGCTTGGCGGCGGCCTGCGCGTCGGGCAGGCTCGCCGCATCGGCGACTCGCGGGAGCTCTCGTCGCCCTGCGAGGAGGTCTTCGAGCATCGCAAGGACACCGGCGCCACCTGCTGCGGGATCGACCAGGAGGCCGCCGCCGAGACGGCGCAACCTGTTCGCGGGTGCGCCGTGATCGAACGCGAGGACCGGCGTAGCGGAGCGAAGGCATTCGTCGATCGTCATGCAGTATGTCTCGGGCCAGATGGAGAGCACCAAAGCCAGATCGATCGCCAGATCGCGCAGGCGTGCGGATAGCTGTCCCGACCGATAGTAGCCGTGGACGGACACGTTCGGCCTGGTGCGTAGCCGGGCCAGCTTCTCGGCGTCACCGCCACCGAGTATGTGCCAGTGGAGGTAGGGCCGCCGACCGTCGAGCGATGTGGGATCCGCTTCGATCCGCTCGAGCAGATCGAGGAACACCTCCGATCCCTTGTGAGGTCGAAAGCTACCGACGAAGGCCACGTGACGAAGCGGGTCCCTGTTCGAACTGCGACCCGCGTTCGAACTGCGACCCGCGTTCGAACTGCGACCCGCGACTTCCCCCGATCCAACCAGTACCGAGGGCGGAGGTACCACGTGCTGACGTTCCGAAGACAGCTCCGGGAACAGGCTGCGATAGGTATCGCGCAAGTAGCGGGACGGAAAGACGACGGCATCCGCCGCCTCCAGGAGGCTGGCAGCGGCCGATCGACGGATCGTCTGATAGGCGTCACCGACCTCGAAATCTTCGCTGAGGCAGGCCTTGCAACGCAGGTCGTCGCGGCAGAAGCCGCAGAAAGACATCTGTGGACGCTCCATCAGATGCGGTCGTGGGCAGAACAGTCCAAAGTCGTGAAGCGAGACCACCAGGGCGCGGCAGCACCCGCCAGCCACGTCCTGGATGGGTTCCCACGGCAAATCGAACGGCTGCTCGACATGGAGAATGTCGGCCCGACAGAGCTCGACCGATCGCTGCAATGCCGTTTCGAAACGTCCGTCGCCTGGAAAGATCACCGCGAGGCGGTGCGATTCGTTGTCGATCTGGGCGTCGATCTCCAACCGGTGGCCGTCACCATAGGGATAGAGAACCGAGACCGAGCGATGCTGCCGTTCCGCCAACAAACGTTGCGCGAGCTGTGTCTGCACTCCTCCGAGATCGGGTCTGGGCTCGGTGGGGAGGACGTTGAGCACTCTCAAGGGTGTGGCGATCAACGACGAAGCGATCTCCGTCGGCAGGTCGCCATCGGGCAGCTGGGCCCAAGCAACTGAGGGGAAGCTGGTCCTCCGCCTTCGAGCCGCGAGCCGGTCCAGGAGCCGCGCTGTGGTGCCGCGCCAACCCTCGCCGCGCACCACCCGACGCAGAAGGCGTGCTGAACCCTGAATCGCAGAGAGCGACATGGCCGGCATCTTCCCACGGCGGGATGGAGCTGGGCCGCGACATTGATCCGCCGGCCGGACTCGGTTACCTTTGGCGCCGCCGTGTCGACACAGCACCAAAGAGCCTTGGGAGCCCTCCTGGCCGCAGCCGCGCTGGGTTCCAGCGGTTGTGTTTCCGAGCCATCGGAGACAGGCCGCCCGATCGGCCCGGGACCCGACGTCGTCCTGATCTCCATCGACACGCTGCGCGCCGATCGAATGAGTCTCTATGGCCATACCCGCGATACGACGCCCGGCCTGACACGCATGGCGGAGGAGGCGATCGTCTTTGATCGCGCCTATCACAACGGCGGCGGTACCCTGCCGTCCCATATGACCATGATGACGTCGCTCCATCCGCGAGCCCATTGGGTGACACCTTCCACCGGCCGTACCTTGCCGCCGGAACGGACGACGCTCGCGGAGGTCTTCCATCGGCATGGCTGGGATACCGCCGCGTTCGTGGACGGAGGATGGATGGCACCGAAGTTCGGATTCGCACAGGGATTCGACATCTACGAGGACGCTGGCGGTGGTGGCTTCGAGAAGGTCCTGCCAGCGGCGTCGAATTGGCTGGCAGATCGCGAGGAACGCCCGGCATTCCTCTTCCTCCATACCTACGACGTGCATTCGCAAACCGACCGCCTCCCCTACGAATGTCCTGACGGCGGGCATTGGCGATATCTCGAAGAGGGCTTCACGCCTGTCGGTTTCGACGGCTGCCGCGACGGTCGGTGCGCCTCCGAGCTGCTTTCCCAGCTCGACGCGCAGCTCGCCGCCAAGACGTTGGATCCTGCGGATGCTCTAGGGCCCACCGAGATCGAGTGGATGAAAGCCCTTTACGATGGCTGTATCCGCTGGGCCGACGATCAGCTCGGAGAGTTCTTCGAGCACTTGCAGGATCTGGGGATCTACGACCGGGCTCTGATCGTCGTGACGTCGGACCACGGCGAGGAATTCCTCGATCACGGTCGGCTGCTGCATCATCAGAACGGCTTCGAGGAAATCGCCCGTGTGCCGTTGATCGTGAAGCTTCCCTTTGGTGGGGGTGGCGGGCGTCGAGTTGGTGAGCTTGCCGCCCTCGTGGACCTCATGCCGACATTGCTGGAGTATGCTCGTTTACCAATACCAGAAGTCGCGCAAGGAACCAGCCTCCGCCCCGCCATCGAATCGTCCGTAGCCGTACGATCCGACCTCCATGTCTTCTCGGTGCTGCGGGGTCCGCGCTACAAGTATTTCGCCGATACCGGCGACGTGTACGATCTGACGAAGGACACGACAGAAACGGAGGCGGTGGCCGATCTCGACGCGGACCTTCGCACGCATCTTCAGGAGCGGCTGTGGGGTTTGGTGAATCGCGACATCGCGCTACAGGAAGCCCTCGATCAGGGTCTCGAACCACCTCGTACGGAGCTGACGCCGGAAGAACGGCAGGAGCTCGAAGCGCTCGGCTATCTCGTTACGGAAGAGCCGGAGCCCCCCCAGCAACAGCCAGAGTGAGCCGAGAACACAGCCGATGACGGAACGAGCACCGAGCACTGCCGAGGAAAGGGATTCACCACCCGCGGGACCGGTTGCGTGCAGCATCGCGTCCAACAACTACCTGCCTTTCGTTCGTGTCTTGGCGCGGTCGTTTCTAGAGCACCACCCCGATGGCCGGTTCTTCGTTTGCCTGGTGGATCAGCCGCACCCTCGGATCCCGTACGAGGAGGAGCCATTCGAGGTCGTTCTCGTCCGAGACCTGGGTATTCCGAGCTTCCGCAACCTGGCGTTTCGCTATTCCGTCGTCGAGCTGAATACTGCGGTGAAGCCCTTCTTCCTCCGCTATCTGCACGACCGTCAGGGAGCCGCCTGCGCTTGCTACTTCGATCCAGACATCCTGGTCACGTCCGATCTCGGACCGCTCTACGATGCGCTACGCGAAGTCGACGCGGTCCTGACACCGCACATTCTCCAGCCTCTGGAAGACAAGGCGTCGCCCGCCGACCGCGACTTCCTGCTCACGGGCACCTTCAATCTCGGTTTCGTGGGATTCCGTTTCACCGAGGCATCGAGGCGTTTTCTCGACTGGTGGCAGCGCAAGCTGTTCGACGAGTGCCTGCACGAGATCGAGAGGGGACTCTTCGTCGATCAGAGGTGGATGGACTTGGCACCTTCGTTCTTGCCGCAGGTCGAGATCCTGCGAGACCCAGGCTACAACGTGGCCTATTGGAACCTCGCGCACCGAACGTTGACGGAGACGAAATCGGGCTGGGCTCTCGCCGAGGGCCCGCTACGGTTCTTTCATTTCAGTGGCTTCGATCCCCACGCCGTCGATCGCGTGTCCAAGTATCAGAATCGTTTCCGACTCTCTCAGCGCCCCGACCTGGGCCCTCTCTTCTTCAACTATCGTGACCAGCTTCTCGACGCCGGGTACGAGAGGCTGAGTTCCTTGCCTTATGCCTATGGCGAGTTCTCCAACGGTGTCCGCGTTCCCCTCTCGGCACGGAGAGCTCTCGCCGAGGAAGACAGGGCGGGCTCGATCTGGGCCGACCCGTTCGACGTCGAAGCCGAGGGCGAGGGGCGGGCGAGGTCGTTGCCGAGCTTCTACGATTGGCTCCGCGGATCGACGGCGGAGGTTTGCGGCATCGGCCTGCCGCGTATCTGTCAGCAGGTCTGGGAAGCTCGGCCGGATGTTCAAAAGACGTTCCCGCAGCCCGAGTCGGCGGATCTGATCCCTTTTGCTCGTTGGTTTCTGGACCAGGGCGCTGGCCAGGCAGGCGTATCGCCGTCTCTTCTTCAGGAGTTGAAGCAGTCGTTGACCGAGGCGGACGACGAGAGAGAGGCTTGGCTGGTCGGGCGGATCGGGCATTTCGACAACGGCGTGAGGGTACCGCCTCGAGCTCGTGCAGCGCTCGCCTCTCTCGATCCGGCGGGTGCGCGTTGGCCGCGGCCTGCGCGTACCGGTCCCAACAGCTACTACGAATGGTTGCTGAAGCCCGTGACCGAGGCACCGGTACGAATCCACCAGCTGGCGCACTTGATCTGGAGCCAACGTGCCGATGTGCAGGCGGCGTATTCCGATCTGGAGAGCGACCAGGCCGAGTCATTCGTCGACTGGTTGCTGGCCTACGGTCGGGCCGAGGAGCATCTCGACGACGTCTTCCTTGACGAACTCGTGCGTTCGGCGAACGAGGTTCGTGGAGGACGCTTGCGGAAGCTACTGGCGCAGGCCTCGTCCGGCCCACCAGCCTGGAACGAGTTGTCGGAAAGTGAAATGTCCTGGCTCGCCACCGAGGCCTCTGGTGACGATCCGTCGATCTTTGTCCGCGACCCCCATCCCGTCCTGCCGCGGATCGGGGTCCTGATCCACGGCTCCCGTCCGGACCTGCAGGAGTCGTTTCCGGAGCCCTTGACCACGTCGAGGAACGCGTTTGCCTACTGGCTTCTCGGTATTGGTCGAGTCGAGTATCACCTGCCGGCTCGGCTCCTCGCCCCCGTGGAACGCGATCTACCGTTCCGGTCTCGGTGGAGTGCGCGGATTCGCGGACTTCGGAAGATCGTTTCGAGCTCGTCGCGTCCGGTCCGAACGGTCGAGACGTCGGTTGACCAGGCGGATACGAGCCAAGCGTTCCAGGCCGGGAACGAAGATCTCGAGGCCGTGCACGATACCTGGGAGGCGTTGGCCCAGTCAGATCCACTGTGGGCCATCCTTTCGGAAGACGACAAGCGACACGGTCGGTGGGACCTGGAAGACTTCTTTGCCACCGGACGACAGGAGATCGACGACACTCTAGATGAGTTGCAGGAGCTGGGGCTGGAGCCTCCGGGAGGGGCGGCACTGGACTTCGGCTGCGGTGCGGGTCGGCTGACCCGCGGCATGGCTCCTCACTTCCGTCGCGCTGTCGGTGTGGACATCTCGGAGACCATGGTCCGACTGGCGCGAGAGCATACTCCGGAGGACAACGTCTCGTATGTCCATAACCCGGCCGATCATCTGGGCGCGTTTCCCGACAATTCCTTCAGTTTCATCTATACCGGTCGCGTGCTCCAGCACATCCGGCCCGACCTGGCTCGCAACTACATTCGCGACTTCTTCCGTATTCTCGAGCCCGGCGGTGTCGCTGTATTCCAGGTCCCTGGAGAGATTCGCGGCGGCGATGCAGAGCTCAGTACTCTGGCCGAAGGTGCCTACGAAGCGGCGATCGAGGTCCTGAACGCTCCCTCCGAGGTCGCGGCAGGGGCGAGTTTCGAGCTGGACGTCCGGATCACCAATCGGAGCCCGCACACATGGCCATCGGTCGAAACTCTGGGCATCTATCAGATTCGCCTCGCAAACCAGTGGCTTGACTCCGACGGCCACGTCGCAGTCTCTGATGATGGACGCACGGCGCTCAAGCGCCCCATCGAACCCGGTGAGTCGGAGCTGCTGCAGTTGATCGCCTCGGCGCCTACCGAAGCCGGTCGGCACGAGTACCAGATCGATCTCGTGCAGGAGTTCATCACTTGGTTCGGAGACCATGGGAGTGAGCCCGCTCACGGTTTCATCGAGGTGACGTTGGGCGACGAGGTTGGCACGGCAGCCGAAGCCTCGTCCGCGGCGCATGCGGGAATCGAGATGCATGTCATCGCCGAACGCGAGGTCGAGGCGCTGATCGAGGAGTCAGGCGGCGAGCTCGTGGCAGTCGAACACGACAGCTTGGCTGGGCCGGAGTGGATCAGCTTGAGCTACCGAGCCCGCAAGTCATCAACCGCCGATACGTACCTCGAACGATCACCTCAAGAGAACATCAGTCCACTGCAGAGCTTTCGTAGTCCGCGCGCTCGTCCCTGGTCTTCGCTGCAACAAGCAGCGGAGGAGGTAGGCGAGAACCATGACTGGCAGGTGGCGGCGCGGAAACCGTTGAATCGCTTCCTGGCGGCTTTGTGGAGTGCGAGCGACTACCTCCAGACCTCGTTCCCCCTGGATGACGATCGCGGTCGTCATCGTTTCCTCCATTGGCTCCATCTGGCCAACGGCCGGCAAGTCGATGTCCAGGACTGGTTGCTACCGGACATCGACTGGGGTTGGTTCGAACGTCCCTGCAACGAGCTTGAGCCGGTCGAGGGCAAGCTATTCACGAACTTCGAGTGGTTCATCTGGAGCCTGCGTGAGGATCTCCGCAAGTCCTACCCGCTCGATCAGCAGGAAGGGCGGCACGCCTACCGCCAATGGGTCGATCGTGCGGTCGCCACAGACTACTCGTACGAGATCGAGAAAATCGAGGATCGCCTCGGCCCCGAGAGATCTGCCAACCAGATCCCTGGCACGGTGGGAAGCCTCGAACCGGGTATCCAGGTGGTCGAGCACGAGCTGGCGACCCTAGGAATCCAGGAAGACGCCCGCACCATCCGAGCCGCTTTCGACTCGGTAGGCCTCGAGTACGCGGCCATCGAGGTATTCAACACGGCTCTACACCCCGAGCGTGCCTCTGCGGACTATCGCTACCGTGCGAACCTGCTCCACGTGAACGCCGACCTGATGGCGGAGACGGTGGGGCGGCTCGGACCACAGGCCCTGGATGGCCGCTATACGATCGCCTACCTGCTGTGGGAGCTCCCGGCCTGCCCGCAGCAGTGGGCCTCGGCGCTGGATCTGGTAGACGAAGTCTGGGTTCCTTCGCGCTACGTCCAGGAGGTCTTTGCGCCGATCAGCCCGGTGCCGGTAGTCCACTTGCCGTACGGGGTCGACGTATCCGACGTCGAGACGGTTCATCGGGGAGAGTTCGGCCTACCGGACGACCGATTCCTCTTCCTCCAGAGCTTCGATTTCGGTTCCTATGTGGAGCGCAAGAACCCGCGTGCCGTCCTCGACGCGTTCCGTTCAGCGTTTGATCCGGACGACCGATCGGTCGGGCTGGTCCTGAAGACAGTGAACGCTGACCCGAAGCAGGAGCATTGGCGCCGACTCCTCGACGAGATCGAAGCTGATCCGCGACTCTTCCTGGTGGACGAGATGCTCGATCGCGGGCGGCTCCTGGGCCTCACGGCCTCGTGTGATGCATATGTCTCGTTGCACCGAGCCGAGGGTTTCGGCCGTGGCCCTGCGGAAGCCATGGCATTGGGCAAGCCCGTCGTGGTGACAGACTTCTCTGGCAACCGCGACTACACCGACGCGTCCAATGCCGGCCTGGTGGAGTGTCGGCTCACGGCCGTCGGTAAAGGACAGTACCCTGGCGGGAAAGGTCAGGTTTGGGCCGAGCCCGACGTGGACCATGCGGCCCGCCAGATGCGTCGCTTGGTGGATGAGCCCCAGGAGGCGCAGAACTTGGGCCGGGCAGCGCGTAGGACCATCCGAAGCCGTTATGGATCTCGACGGGTGGGTGAGCGAATGGCCGCGCGGTTGCGGACTCTCGGCCTGGTCGAGTAGTCGGTCGAAGTGTGAATTGGTCTCCAACGACGCTGTGAGGATCGGACGGCCTTTGACCAAGCGGCCATCGAGGCATCCTCGAAACCGTCTCGGAACACTATCTGCCGGCCGCGGTCTCCGTACCACACAACACTGCTCGGGCTTCCCCTAGATCCCAACCGTTCGTAGAGACTCACTGGGAATCCGAACTCTAGATGATATACGGTCCGAAGATACCGCAACTTCAGTTGAGGGTTGGATGTTTCGAATTCTAGGATCCGGCCCTTTCCCCCACGAAGACTGAGAAATCGGGGGCGGTATCGGCGTACCCAGTACGCCCAATTGTCAAGCGTTTTTGAGTTGATCCCGGGCGAAGCCAATCCGTTGACATCACGGACCTGGAGTCTTGGACAGAGATAGCCGACGATACCGATTTCTTGCGCCAACAGGACCTCCGAGCCAGCGAAGGAGCCACTTGTATCACTAGCTTCCATACAAGCTTTCTCCGCGATGTCGTAGTAGGTCTTGTGCGGGCCGGATGCCGACATCGCTGGAATCGCTTCGAGCCGCTTGGTCGACGGGGAGCTCAGCAGCTCCCAGGAGAGCCATGCGATCGAGAAGAGGAGGATTACCAAACCAAACGTCGAAGAGGTGCGGACACCTGCACTGCGCATTCCCTGTTGGTGCAGGGCCGTAGAGGCCATCGAAAAGGCGAACCACACCGTGGCTACTATTCCGAATACGACGAGTATTCGGATCGAAAGCATGATCTGCCATGAGTACCAGGGATAATCTGCTACGGAGAGCAGTGAGTAGGCACTTGCTTGAAGCACTGCTGCCATAAAGAGACAAGCGCCTACGATACGCGTTGCCAATAGGCCAACGACGGCGAAGAATGCCCCGATCCAACCTAACCCCAGGGCGAGCTCGAGATACTGCCCGATGGTCTCAGCAAACGTAGTCCAGTGTCCTTGCCCCTGAACTACCTTCGCGTGAAGCGTCGCCGGTAGCACTTGGCCGCTCGCACGGTAGTGCAGCACGGTACCCGTAGCAAATACGCCGAGAAACGAGATACACATTCGCAAGAGCGGTCTCTTCGGCCGCTGCTCGGGATCGTCGGTGTCGCCCCAGATGGCCAACAGCCCCAGAGGAGCACCGATCAAGACAGCGTCGGCTCTACAGAAGAAGGCAAGAGCAACGGCAGCACCAGTCGCGGCCGGCGATCGCAACACGAAGAAGCACCAAAGAGCGACCGATAGGCTGAATACGGCAAAGCAGATCTCAAGTCCAACCAAGGAGTGGAATAGAGAAATCGAAGCGAGTGCAAATGGCGCCAGGACCGAGAAGATTCCGAGATATCTGCGAAATGATAAGCTAAGAAACACGCTTGAGCCAAAGAAGAGAGTAGTCGTCACGTTCTGCGCGATTGTAGGAAAGTCGTCAGAATCGAACAGTCTCGCTGTGTAGGCCAGAACGTAGCTCCAGAGTAGGCTGGTAGCCGGAGTATGACTGTCCCCCGGATTGAAAACGGGACCTAGCTCTTGCCAGATGTGTCTTGCAATTCGAAAGTATATGTAGGCGTCGTCAGTCCCGACAACTGACGAAAGATGAAAGTGGGTGGCTGCCAGGATCGACGCCGCAACGACAGTTACCCCATAGCAGTTCGGAAGTAGCGGCGGCGTTGGCCGGAAGCGATCGATCACTACAAGTCCTCTCGTTCCCTCGGCAACCCCCGTCTCGGGTAGGAATCTTCCTCAACGTGGCCCGAGGGAATGACCGTTGAGCTTCTGAAGGTGGTTCCCCTCACTGGATGTGAGACCGAACAGATATGTGATGGCCAACTACTACAACCAAGAGGCTTCTGAACTAGGGACGCAACACAGGCCGGCAGGAATAGTATCAGTGATGAGCCGATCTACAGGAGGCATCTGTGTGCTTCGGCGCGCTTTCCGGTGCGATCGGTTTCGTTCAACATGGGAACCTACCGCTCGCGGAGTGTCATGCTAGTAAAGGCGATGCCTAGTTTCCTCGTATCGTTGAGATCGAAACCTGCCTCACCTGGAGCCAAGAGCGATGGAAGGTCGATTTCGACACTAACTTGGTCAGCGGTAACAAGTTCAGAGGGGATGGCCGCTTCCAGTAGGCGTGATGTCCAGCAGTCAGGAAACGTAGCCATTGCATATTCGCCAATCTGAGTGCCATTGAATCTCACCACGAGTGAGCGTTCGTCGTCTGGCCGCCTCAGCGCACAGTGTGCGTCGAGTTGCAGTATCAGATCGCGGTCGGCTGGGATGTTGGTGTTGATTCGCACACGGGCAACCGGTTCCCGAGTCCAGCTAAAAAAGTCACCGTCTGTGGCCCACCCCTCCAGATCGACCTCGACCGAATTCTGAGCCTGTTTACCCAACTCGACTGTCAGTTTCCAAGCACGGTGGATCTCCAGGGGCCATGAGTACTCCGATCGATATCTTCGATAGATCTCTCGGGCTACCAAATCGTTACCGCGAATATTCGGATGTCCGTTAGGCAATGGGAAAAAAAAGTCGGATAGACCAATCCCAACATCTTCGGCCGCCTCTAGGAACAAGGGTTTGGTGTCGATGATCCGGGCACCAAGCCGAGAGAGCGTGTCGCGAAGAAAGGCCTCTCGCCAAGTCTCCACCCGCAGAGCTCTCTCGCCGTAGAACAGGACAAACAACGGCTCGATTCCTGCCTCGCGAGACTCGTGCACGAGACGTTCTAGAAGGCGGCTGGCGATCGCCTCCTTCGTGCCGCGCAAGCACTCGCTTTCATAGACTGTCTGCCCTCGTCTCTGCCATGCGTTTCGGTTGTAGTACCCAGTCTGGAGCCAGGCTTTCAGGTAACTCCGGATCCGGACTGGGTTGTCTTTCAACCATGCTTCGGGAGGAGCCTCGATGGGGATCCCCCGGAGTTCCAGACGGTCGCCGACCAACTCGAAGTACGGCTTGGGTCCGGCACGGAATCGCTCCACGACACGGTCGACGTCGTCCTGCAACACGCCTAGCACGATCTCATCGGGAGCAGAACCGTATTCTCCGTCGAGAGCCTGCCGAAAGCGTAGATAGATTTGGTCGATGCCGTAGCCTGATACGGCCCAGTCCGCCACTACTCCGGCGGGCATAGAATCCTGAAGCAGAGCAGCGATACGTCCGTCTGGCGGCGCAGGTGGCACGCCGGCCGCGAAGGAGTCTCCGAAAAGACCAATCAGCGGCCCAGGTTGGTCGCCGGCCGAGATCGAACCGAGGGCAGCTGCCTTTTCAGGTCGATCCGGTACCCAACCAAGTGTCGGATGCTGTACGTAGGTGCCGGGACGGAGGTCCCTCGTACGGCTCCAGAGGAAACGCAACTTGTGATAGTCGTCGTTGCAGAATGGGTGAGTATATCGTGCCGGGTCGCGAAGGCCTTCTACGCCGCCTCGGATCGCCCACCGGATTCCAATCTCGCCAGCTCCGAGAACTAGGAGAACGGTCGTGACGAACCAGGTGGCAATGGAGAGCGCCTTTCGAAGCGATAGCGACGTGCCGGACGGTGGCTGAGATACTTGGCCAGTCATCGCGAGGGGATCGTAGCATCTGTATCCGGCGTGGGTCTGCGCGGCCTGTGTCAGCGCCTATCACTCGTCGATGTAGCCGGTTGACTGGCCAAGAAGTGCGTGAAACTGTACTGTCTTCGGCGCCATCGAAGCGAGTTGCCGGCAACCCTGAGGACCAAGTGAGACTAAGCTCTATCGACTCGGATAACGATGTGGTCTCCCTGGGACGCTTCGGCGCTCAGGCGGATACGACAGTCAATGGTGAATCTGGGCCCCGGAGGCGATTCCTGTCCGGTCTCTCGATTCTTTTCGGTGGATGGGTTGTGGCTGGGTTCGTGTTCAGTGGATGCTCGGGGCCGAAGGAGGAGCTTGGAGGTGCTCACGCTTCAGAAACGACGCGAAGACTCAATGTCGTCATCCTCTCCCTCGACACGCTCCGTGCAGATCACCTAGGTCTCTATGGATACTCCCGCAATACGAGTCCGAATCTCGACGCCCTCGCGGAGAAGAGTGTGGTCTTCGACCTGGCGATCGCTCAGTCCTCACATACGGATCCTTCACACAAGGCGTTGTTTCAATCCCGCTACGTGTCGCACGTATCGAATGAAACGCCGATGCTGGCGGAGACGTTGCGACACGCTGGCTTCACAACGGCAGCTTTCACAGGTGCAGGAAAGATGTCGGCACAGCTGGGATTTGACCGCGGCTTCGACAGTTTCGTGGAGGAATTCGGTGGTTTCCGCCGTACTTTCTCCGACGTCGAGGCTTGGCTACGGGATCCACCGGAGGCACCGTTCTTTCTCTTCATCCATACCTACGATGTACATCTTCCGTACGACCCGCCTCCACCGTTCGACACCATGTACTTCCCCGAGTATGAGGGGCCTCTGGACGGCACCAACTCCAAGGCCGCGATTCATCGGTATATGGGACTCAACCAGTTCAAGGGTTTCGCCGATAGGACAGGATTGACCGAAAGTGACAAGCTAAAGATCGTAGGCCTCTACGATGGTGGCATCCGCTACACAGATCGATATGTCGGGAAGCTGATCGAGGTACTGAAGGCCGAAGGCCTTTGGGATCGAACGATCTTCGTGGTACTAGCCGATCATGGCGAAGAGTTCCTCGAACACGGTAGCTTCCTCCATGGGTTGACTCTGTTTCAAGAGACCGTGCGAGTTCCATTGATCTTCCGCTTCCCGCTCGACAACCTGGCTGGCCTCCGTGTGCCGGAACCAGTAGCGCTAATCGATGTCAAGCCGACGATCCTGGAGTTGCTCCGGATATCGCCCGGTCATGAGTTGCAAGGTCGAAGCCTGGTTCCTCGAATGAAGGGTGCTTCACTCGAGTCAGCTCCCATCTTGAGCGAGATCGACAGAGCGAGATTTGTGCTTCGATTTCCATGGAAAGTACTGAGGGTTCGAAGGGGGCCGGGCGATTTTGTATACCAACTATTCAACCTCGAGACAGATCCTGAGGAAGTCGTTGATCTGGCAGAGGACTACCCTGACTTGGTGGATCAATTGGTGTCCGAGATGACCGAGATCATCGCGCAGAAGCCCAAGGCGGAGATCAAGAATGTGAATACTATCGATTTTGCAGACGAGGAGCTACGAAGACAACTTGAAGCGCTAGGTTATGTCGATACGCAGTGACCTGATCGTCTTGTCAGTCATCCTTGCTGTGTAATGGAAGGCGTTAAAAAGATCCTACTTCTGTGCCTATCCGCGGTGCTTACGCTCGTATTCACAGAACTCGTGTTTCGGATCTTCGACCTGATGCCCGCGGAGCGCCAGGCAACGGAGCTCCCTGGGGAGGAACATCATCCTGATGGCGGAGTCGCGGCAGCCTTCCGCCTCCATCCCTTCCAGGGCTGGGCGGTTGCGGAGCAGACCGTGGTCGAAGCAGACTTCCAGAAGCGGTGGGATAACATTTTCCCGCAAAGCAAGGTCTCGGCATGGGCGTTGGCAAATCGTAGTAGGAATGTGTTCGGGTTTCTATCCTCCTTTGGAGACTATCGGGACCTCCAAGAGGAGGATTTCGTGGTCGGCATCTTCGGAGGTTCAGTAGCAGCCCAGATGGCGATCTTTGGCGGCGACATATTGGTGAACCAGTTGGAGGAGAGGGATGTCGGTCGAGTCCGTCTTGTCAATGGCGCAGCAGGCGGATTCAAACAACCGCAGCAGTTGATGGTGTTCTCTCAGATGTTGTTGCTCGGTGTGCCTTTCGACGTAGTCGTGAATTTAGACGGGCTGAACGAGATCAGAACAGGTTCATTCGACGCTTCGGATGGCTACCACCCCTTGTTCCCGTCGAGATCTCAGTATCTGAAAGGTCTTGCCTTTTCTGCCGGCGCTGCCAGTCGCTCCGAGATCGAATTGGCCGGCGGGGTCATTCGCGCTCAGCGACTCGCCGATACGTGGCGACTATCGCTTGCAGGCCGTCGGTGGCTCCAACGATCACATCTCGTCCGGGCACTAGTGGGCTCACGGATCCGAATGCTGGAAGCTGAAGCGCGGAACCTCGAGTTCCAGATGCAGCGACTACCGAGCGGCTCAGAGAAGTACGTCGCCGAACTGGGGGATCCGTGTCTGAGTAGCTCCAGCACCGCCTGCATGAGCCTGATTGGCGATATCTGGAAGCGATCTTCCCTTGCGATGGCAGCAATCGCACACTCCGAGGGTATCGCCTATTATCACTTTCTTCAACCCAATCAGTATGTCGAGGGCTCGAAGCCCTTCACTGACGAGGAAAGGCGAATAGCTCTCAGAGAAACCTCTCTCAACGCTGAGGTAGTGCGGGTTGGATATCCAGTTCTCCGCGAGAGAGGCCTAGAGATCAAAAGCCGAGGAGTTTCGTTCTTTGACCTCACGGGAGTCTATTTGGGCCGAGAGGAAACGATCTACCGAGATAGCTGCTGCCACGTGAATTGGCAGGGGAACCAGATTCTTGGTGCAGCGATTGGTGAGCGCATCTACGGTCAAGCACACTGACAACGAAGTTTGCGAATATTTGTGCCCAGTGCGAGTTCTATAGATCGGGTGCCCCGACGAGAAGCGATCAAGCTGTTTGAGGATAGGCAAGGGAACAACCAGGTGTATTGCTTCAGTTGAAATTGGACACCGACCGGCTCCAAGATACGGAGTCA
>JALCBJ010000165.1 GCA_028066595.1 Thermoanaerobaculia bacterium | reverse complement strand
GCAATGGCGATGTCACTGCTGAAATTGCCCGACGTCAGTCGGACGGTACCTGGCTCTGGGTGGTGGATCAGTTCGCGGTCAACCGCGAGGCCTAGGCCGCTGTGCCGCGCGGGACCAAGTACCGTGCGGGATCGCCAGCGGGGCCTGACCACGACGCACCTCGCGGTCCCACCGTACCGGCGTATCGCTCAGCGCCGGCTGTAGGCGGCGAGCGGCTCTAGGCACGGGACCGGGCCGGAGACAGAACGAGAAGACGTGTCTGGACAGGGTGTCGCGTGAACCCGCCGTCTTGACAGCGTATACGATCCGCGAGTACCCTCTCCGCGAAGGAACCTATCTGTAGCCTTTTTGTTTTCGCCCCGTGCGGACGCATCGTACTCGTATGTCCGCTTGTCTCTTGGGGGCCGGAGCAGCCCCCTGCGACGGCAGGGCTCTCACACCGCAACGGAATAGTCATCTCATGGTGAGGACGATAACGGCCCGCGCACTCGTCGAACTTGGTCTCAGTACCGGTCATGCCGCATTTCTGGTGGAGAATTTTGAGATGTGTTTGTTCAGGAGTAGGCACGCATCTCCCTGTTCCGCGGAAGTGCGTCTGGACCAGGCCGCGGACTCGCCGATTCAAATTCATTGGACGGAACCGACGGAACGAGCTCTGCGCAACTCAGGTCTCGCCACCGAAACGATAAAGAACGGCGCCGAGGCGCTCGGCCTCTATACGGTCTGGAGAACACACGGCCTGTACGTGAGCTCGAGCAGCCGAGGAGACAACGGTTTCGACTATATTCTGAATCGCCCTGGTACAGAGTTCAGCTGGTTCGAGGGAACACGCCTCGAGCTCTCCGGTGTACTCCGAGATCAGACGGGCAGGGAGGTCAGAAAACGCCACGCCCAAAAGCTGTCTCGGCTGCAGAAATACGGCCCTGTGGACGACGCGATCGTCGCAGTCAGTGAGTTCTCCACACCTAAGATCGACATCAGGACCTATTAGTTTCCCGCGCGGGCACCAAACTCGATGAAGCCGACGCCGATGCATGAGGAACAACACACTCGCGAACTTCACGATTCCGCGATGAGGCTCTCGGAAGAAGCCGACATCCGCGCTTTCAAGGGCGACAGTCTCGGCGCACTGCTATACAGGCTTGCCAGTCACTTTCTGGAAACACAAGCATTTCAAATAGCCCAGAAGGCAGGCATGGACACTCGAGCCACGGCGACACTCGGCAAGAGCGCGGCGTGGCTCGGTCTCGAAGCAGGCAGAGTTTCGTTTGCGAAAGACCTGATGCAGGAAGCGCTTCGCGTTGCGAACGGAACGGATACGGCGATCGAGATTCGGGACAACATGAGCCAGCTGGCTCAACGCAGCAACGACCCACCGGATCCACCGACGCAATTGGATCTCTTGCAAGCTCTAGATCTGGTCTACCGGTCATCCAATGCCGAGACGGGTAATCGCATTCTGGACGGCGAGCTCGTTCGCCTAGGTTCGGAAGGACATCAATTCCTGGCCGCCTTTACGGAGCTGCGCCACCGGAGGGAACCCCAAGAGACTTCGAAAGCCGAGGCGCTCAGCCAGCTTGCGGAGCGAAACGCGGTTCTTCCAGGAGCTGGCGACTCTCTACGCGACCACTTCCGCGACATGTAGCACACCCATGCATTTCCTCGATCTGTCAAAAGTTCGCGACTTTACGGGTGCCCTCCGGGACGCAGTCCAAGACCGTCGGGAGGAGGAAGCACACGCTCAGCAACCCGCGGACCAAGGGAAAGACCATCGAGGGAATCGTTCGCTACTTTTTTTGGACACCGATTCGGTTCTCGGCACCATTCTCGGGCTGACGCTGAAGTTTCCCGAGTTGGATCAGCTCGGGCAGCAAGGGTTGGTACCCAATCTGCCACTGGCCGTTCGGGCCCTCCTGTCCAGTGGCGGCCTCGGCAAGGTACGAATGCTCCGACCGCATCTTCTCGAGCTAGACAAGGAGATCGAGAAGCTACCTGATCCCAAATCTCAAATGAGTCGTGCCTTTCTACAGGCCCAGGCGCGGTACCTTTCGCGCTTGTGGAAGCTCGAACAATACGAGGAACACCTGAGGTCGGTATTCGACGGCGAGCGCGACGGCGCATCGTTCGTAGAGAAGTACGGATACGATGCATTTGTACGGGTCGAGCTGGTAATGGGAGGCACATGGAAACACCGGCTGCACAGAGTACACGAGAAGTCTTTATCGTTCGATTCGATTCCTGAGGATTCAGTGGATCCCAGACTTCCGGAGTTTGAAACATATTATTCCCGACTCTCCGATCATCGCCCTGGTATGAGCGAGAACAATGCGATCGACGCACTGGCACTCGCCTCCTTGTCATTCGCCGTTTCAGTTGGCCGAACGGTCAGGTTCTATTCTGAAACCCGCGCCGTTGTCGCCGCCGCGCAAGAGATCGATAGCGACGCGCCTACCGGCACTCACATAGCCAAGGGGATACCGCCACGTCACCCGTTCCTGCGATCTTCTCTCTACCTCCTCTTGCGGGCGAGTTTCCCGGCGCTGGCGCTCGAGGACCTTCAGACCTCCATCTCGGAGGAGGACATCTCCCTTTCCGATTTCGAGGATCGTGCGGAAGATCTCGTCGGCTTGTTTTCAGAACCGATGGAAGAAGAGTCACTACTGGCCGCGGTTCGTCAACTCCAGCTGGGGAGCCAGAAGCTGGACTCCCTCATTTCGGAATTCTATCGACTGCGGACCATGGCAGCCGTCCGATCGAGAATGGAGCTATCCCAGCAGTTTCAGAACGTACTGCCGTCGTTCAGCCGCGCGCTTCTTCCCAGCTCGAGAGAAGAACAACTCATCTCCGCAGAGATTGAAAAAAGTTATCGCGAGACGCGAGAGACACTCAACAAGCAAATCGGTGTTCTCCACGGATGGCATTCCTACTATCGAAGACTCCAACGCGCCCTGTCTGATCGTCGAGCTGAGCTCAAAGCGGAAGCAGAGGAGCTCCGGTTGCAGGAGCTACCACCTCCCCGACTCGACACCGATCTCGGCCTCGCCCGTTGGGACTTGCCTAACCTTCTTCGAGACAAGCAGGCGGTCGAGGATTATGTCGCCAGCCTCAGTCGTCTGTCGAAGCGGACCCTGGAGCAGGAAGCCGTCACGATGGCGCTCTCGATCTACTCCGGCGACGGTCTCCCGGATACGGAAAAGATCTTGGTGGGCCTGTGGTTTCTTCAGGACGCCCGTCTCTTCAGCGATGCATATGAGCGTCTCTGGAGAAATCAATACCAAAGAGCGGAAAGTCATGTGGCGTTCCGTGCTCTCTACGATGTTTCGCGCACCAAGTCGACCTTCGAACGGGGTAAAAAGAAGAACGCTGCGGAACGTTACACCGACGCGTCGAAGATCATCAAAGATGCGGAAGAGCTGGTCGAAGCACAGGATCCGCGCCATAGAGCATCCGCCTTGATGGGCGTCGCCCATGTGACCTACTGGGCCTGGCAGAGGACACAGGGCTTCGAGACGGACAACGACCTGTCTGCCGAACGAGATCGCTGGATCGAGCGGAGCTTCGAGGCGGGCCTGGAAGCCCGCAACGTGCTCGAGCCCGCCACAACACAGTGGGCATTTGCCGTAAACCACTGCGCCTACGTGGGACGGGTAGCGCGACTCGACCCCAAGGAAACGGAGCACTGTGCAGAGCTCCTCGAGAGCTATGCGAGAGCCTACCGCCACTTTCGATTCGCAGACACACTGGCCGTTCCCATGGTCGAGAACGTCAAGGATCGTATTCGAACCGTAGGCGGAATCGCCGAACTCGTTTCGCGACCAGGCGATCTGAAGCTCATCGAGCAGGTCCTGGGTTCCGCCAGGCGTCTGCTCGAGAGCGCTCGGCCGTTCTACAACGACGAAGAAGCTTCTACACGGTGGCGAGAGGTGCTGAAACTCTCGCTGGAGATCGCGGTACACCGGGCTTCATAGCACCTCATCCCACAGACCGCACCTCTCTCGGCGACGTACTGGCTCCGGAGTATCCGACCGAGATCAGGAGCGTCGAGTCGGCGAAGAGATTCAACCGGGCGAGAAGACCGGCGTCAGATCAGAAAGCCGCTCTCTCTCCCTCGAGCACACCTGCCCGAGTAGCCAGTGGAAGGGCAAACATCAATATGCTACTATCTCATTACTATGTTGCTACAGAATCATGCTCGGGTCCTGTGTACTGCCACCTCCCTGCTCCTGCTGCACGTGATTCCCTCGTACGCCTCCATGTGCGGCACCGACGAGAGTCCGGCCGCGACGCTCTTGCTGCCGTACTTCGAGGTCAATCTGGACGATCCGTCGTCCGGAAACACACTCTTCACCATCAACAACGCGTTTGCCGAGCCTGCGCTCGCTCACGTGACGTTCTGGACCGATTGGTCCCATCCCACGATCGATTTCGACGTCTTCCTCACCGGCTACGATGTCCTGCAGGTGAATCTCGGTGACATCTTCATGACCGGCAACCTACCGATCACGGCCGACCTTCAATCCGACCCGCAGGACCTGATCTCACCCCACGGCGGCTATCGCTCCGACGACGGCTACATCTCCAATCCGCGGCCGGAGTGGGACGGCAGTTTCCAAGAATGCCAGGACTTCTTCCCTTTCTACTCGAATCCAATGGTGCGCGGGCAGATTTTCGGACTGATGGTCAACGGCCACACTGGGCAGCCCGTCACCTTGGTAGAAGACGCCTGTCTCGGCGCCGATCTCGGCGACAACATCGCCCGTGGCTACATCACCATCGACCGGGTCAACCGCTGCTCCGTCGTCTTCCCGTCCGAGCAAGACCGGGGATACTTCGCGGCAGATGGCACGGGCATCGCCAGCAACGTCAACCAACTGTGGGGCGATTGGTTCTTTGTAGACCGCTATAACGGTTTCGCCCATGGCGACAGCCTCGTGCACATCGAGGCCCTGGATGGATTCGACGCTGTGGGTGACGGAACGTCGGATGCGACCGTTCCGGATCCCGCAACCGGCTACACGTTTTTTGGCCGCTACACCGCCGCCGGCGAGGACAATCGCGAGCCGCTGGGTATCACCTGGGCTACCCGTTACCTCAACAACGACACCTTCTCTCCAGGTGGTACGGATCTCTACGTGTGGCGAGATGCCACCGTCGACGAGTCTGGGCCCGAATTCGACGGCTATTCCTGCGGCAACCCCGGATCCGCCAACGCCGGTCCGAACTGGCATCCGCTCGACGAGTCGAATGTCCTGGCATTCGACGAGTATGAGAACGTCGTAGAACTCTGCGCCCCAACGGGATGCCCTTTCTGCCTCTCTCCCCCGGTCAGTATCAACCCGCATTGCTTTCCCGTCGCAAGCCAAAAGATGAGCAGCGAGAACCTTGCATTCGAGGGTTGGGCTCCTCCATGGGGAGCCGGTTGGCTGTTTGTCGACCTTCGCCTACCGGGTGACGACGGATCGTTCGACGGACTTTCTCAAAGCTACGTCTCGGCGGTTCACAGTGCCCAAGGGCTTTTTTCGGTCGGCCTCCCCGCGGTGGAGTTGAGCTCAGCCTGCTCCACCTTCGACGACTCACAGATTCCCGACGTCTGAGCAATTCGGTCGTCGAGAGGATCCACACCAAGGCGGAACGGGCGCCACCGGCTTGCTGGCTGCGTCCTGGACTCAGACTGAGTTTTAGCTTGCGCGCCGAGCATCTCCATGCGATAGTACCATCACTATGATGCTACACAGTCATGTTCGGGTCGTATTCACTGCCACCCTCCTGCTCCTTTTGCCCGCGGTTCCCGTGCATGCTTCCATGTGCGACACCAACGAGAACCCGGCCGCGACGCTCCTGCTGCCGTACTTCGAGGTCAATCTGGACGATCCGTCATCCGGAAATACTCTCTTCACCATCAACAACGCCTTCGCCGAGCCTGCGCTCGCTCACGTGACGTTCTGGACCGATTGGTCCCATCCCACGATCGATTTCGACGTCTTCCTCACCGGCTACGATGTCCTGCAGGTGAATCTCGGTGACATCTTCATGACCGGCAACCTACCGATCACGGCCGACCTTCAATCCGACCCGCAGGACCTGATCTCACCCCACGGTGGATACCGCTCCGACGACGGCGACACCTCCAGTCCGCGACCGGAGTGGGACGGCAGTTTCCAAGAATGCCAGAACTTCTTCCCCTTCTACATCAACCCACTCGTGGTCGGGAATAACTTCGCGCGGATGGTCGACGGTCACACCGGCCAGCCGATCAGGCACCTCGATGATGGCTGCCTCGGTGCCGACTTCGGCGACAACATAGCTCGCGGCTACGTCACGATCGACCGGGTCAATCGCTGCTCCGTCGTCTTCCCGTCCGATCGGGAAGAGGGCTACTTCGCTGCCGATGGCACGGGTATCGCCAGCAACATCAACCAGCTGTGGGGTGACTGGTTCTACGTCGATCGCAACAACGGTTTCGCCCATGGCGACAGCCTCGTCCACATCGAGGCCCTGGACGGATTCGACGCGGTGGGTGACGGAACGTCCGATGCGCTCGTTCCAGATCCCGTCACCGGGTACACCTTCTACAGCCGCTACACCGCCGCCGGCGAGGACAATCGTGAACCGCTGGGCGCGGCGTGGGCGACCCGCTACCTCAACAACGAGACCTTCGCTCCAGGCGGTACGGATCTCTATGTATGGCGCGACGCCACCGTCGACGAGTCCGGTCTCAACTCGAGCGGCTACCCGTGCGGGAACCCCGGATCCTTCAACACAGGGCCGAGCTGGCATCCGCTCGACGAGTCGAACGTCCTGGCATTCGACGAGTATGAGAACGTCGTAGAGTTCTGTTCCCCGACGGGTTGTCCGGTCTGCGGCTCGTGGCCATTCAACGTCAACCCGCATTGCTTTCCCGTCGCAAGCCAACGCATGAGTACAGGGAATCTCGGGTTCGTAGGTGAGGAACCGCCTTGGGGCGCCGGTTGGCTATATCTCGACCTACGCCTGCGGGGGTGAAGACGGAGTGTTCGACGAACTCTCTCAAAGCTACGTCTCGGCGGTTCACAGTGCCAAGGACTCTCTTCGGTCGGCCTCCCGGCGATGGAGCTGAGCTCGGCCTGCTCCGCCTTCGACGACGCACAGGTTCCGGACGTCTGAACCGGCCCCGACCTCTGAGCGGACCGAGCCGTTGACGGCCTCGAGCGATCGGGAATAGGGTCGAGCGGAGCAGTCGATCGGCGGATGTACCGGCGCCGCGTACGACAAGACGAGCCGGTCATCCGGAACGCGGGAACCACTGGAGTGAGGCGGTCCAAGTGAACGATTCGAAGGTCGCGGTCTTCTTCTACGGCTCGTATATGAACGCTGCTGTGCTTCAGAAAGCAGGCATAGAGCCAGAACGGTTCGACGTCACCTGGCTGCCCGGTTTCGACATCGAGATCGGGCCACTGGCCAATCTCATCTGTCGATGATCACCCATAAGGCGCCAAACCGTCGCCGCCGTAATGGCGCCAC
>JALCBJ010000164.1 GCA_028066595.1 Thermoanaerobaculia bacterium | reverse complement strand
TTGTGCACAATGAGTGCATGATGTGGTAACTTTCCGTCGTTCTGCTTGGTCAAGATTGTCTCTTAGGTGACGTGGGGCTTCGGTCGCTCACTTTGAGAACATACTGTGCGTCTTATGTTTGGTCTATTCATTGGCTGTTTTCGGAGTTCTAGGGGGAGCGGGAAGTGAAGATGCGGGTCGATGTCTATTCTCTGGTTCTACACGTAGCGCTGATCGGCCTTTGTGTGGTGACCGTGCTGTTGGCCGGTGAGAACCGTAGGTTGAAGCAGCAGCTCGCACCGCCTGCGAACGGGCCGGCGGTCGGCGAGTCCGTGGAGCCGATCCGGTGGCTGCCATTGGACGGCGACGAGACAACTCTGGACTTCGCGAGCTCCGGGCGCGACAGCTTGCTCTTCGTCTTCACTACCGATTGTCCGGCATGCCGCGAAACACAGAGCTCATGGCGCGATCTGCATAGCAACCTGGCGCCAGCTGTGGACGTGGTGGGGATCAGCCTCAGCGGGCCTGCCGAGACCCGGAGCTACCGAGACGACCTCGGACTGTCGTACCGGGTCGGTGTGCCGGTGGAGCAACAGGCCCTGGTCCGAGCGCTTTCGATTTCAGGTGTCCCCGTGACCCTTCGCGTGGGTCCCGACGGTCGCATCGTAGGCAGCTGGAGCGGCACACTTTCTGCCGTTCAGGTCTCCGAAGTGGCCGCGGCCGGCCGTGGGTGATCGCGGGATTCGGTCCGGGAGATCGGCTTTCCGAGCCTCCCCGTTTGTAACCCCCCAAAGCATCGAACCGAAAGGAACTGCAATGAAGAGCATTCTAAGGACCGTATTCTGCCTCGCTCTTGCCTCCGCTTTCGTACTCGGCCTCAGCCTCGTAGTCGCCCCCGACGTGGAGGCAGGCGCGACCTGCCCACCCTGCTATGTGCCGAGTGGTGCGTCTGGCTGGAGTACCTACGGATCTTGTATCGGCGGTCCGAAGCATTGTCCAGCCATGTACACGACCTATCGCAACAACTTCTCCGGACAGATCTGCCGCGGTCAGAACGGCATCCCGATCTGATTCTCCGCCGATCTTCCGGACCGACCACGGCGTGCTTCCGCGAGGGGGCGCGCCGTTTCTAGTTCAGCTCTTCCAACAGCCTCTTGACTCGCCCGCGGCGGTAGGCCCGGCTGATCATCAGATGGGTGCCGTCTTCGAGCTCGACTCTCGATTCGGAGCCGTATCCAGGTTCGATCTTGCGGATCCGGTCGACATTCACGATGGTCGAGCGGTGAATTCGAACGAAGCGTTCTGGGTCGAGCTTGTCTTCGATGTTGGTCATGGTCTCGCGCATGGTGTGGACAGCTCCGCCGCAGTGGATCTTGACGTAGTTGCGAGCCGCTTCGATCCAATCGACCTCGTCGAGCTTGAGAAGATGCACCGTCCCTCCGTGCTTGACCAGCAGACGATCCGGAAAACTCGATTCTTTCTCTTCCAAACCGAGACGCATGAGCTTCTGGACGTGCTCCCCGAGTTGATCCACCTGGCTGCGGCGATAGCGTTCGAGCGCTCTCTCCACCGCGCGCCGGAATCGAGGAGCGTCGAAGGGTTTGAGCAAGTAATCTGCGGCGGCAGCATCGAAGGCGCGAACTGCAAATTCGTCGTAGGCCGTTGTGAAGACCACGGTCGGCATATGGACGTGACGGATTTCCCGAATCACTCCGAATCCGTCGAGGTCAGGCATCTGAATGTCGAGGAACACCAGATCAGGACGCAGTTTCAGGATCACATCGACCGCTTCGCGGCCGTTGCGGCACTCTGCTCGCAGCCGGAGCCGCGGTTCGTTCTCGAGCAACCGGCGGATCTTTTCTCTTGCCAGTTCTTCGTCATCGACGATCACCACGGACAAGGATGCCGTGCCGCGAGCGGACATAGCGAGATAGCTTGGTCGGTCGTAGATTCCCGACTCCTCGGTTGTGTCGTTTCCGCCAGCCGTATGATGAGATGCCATCGAAGTTCTTTCTTGCTTTGGCGATGTTTCGGGGAATGTAGATTCAGGCCTCCCTTAGGCTACGCACCGTAGCCGAGGGGGTTACCGAGCCGGGGACGAATGGTCGCTACGAGAGTGCGAGCTGGAAAACGACCCCGATACTGTCCTCGGGGTAGGACAGTCAGAGCGTAGAAGGTAGGATCGCGAGCCGGTTCGACACCGAGTTCACCGACCGACTTGTGAGGCACCATGAACGTCGCTCCCTCTACCGACCTTCCTTCTGCTGGCGATAAGAGAATCGCCGTCCTGGGAGGCGGCCGCGTAGGCGCCGCCATGGTTCGCGATCTTGCTAGCTCGCATGGGATCCACGTGGTCGTCGTCGATCGAGATGCGGATGTAGTCGCTCCGTTCGAAGATCTTCAAACTGTGACGCCGCGGGTTGCCGACTTGGTGGCTCCGAACGGTTTGGAGGATGCGATTGCGGACTGCGACCTGGTGGTCGGGGCGGTACCAGGGCCCATGGGTTTCGACACAGTGCGACGTGTCATCGAAGCGGGCAAGGACATCGTAGACATCTCGTTCTTCGAACAAGACGCCTTCGAGCTCGACGATCTCGCAAAAGAGCGTGGCGTGACCGTCGTGGTGGATGCCGGCGTGGCTCCTGGGGCCTCGAATTTGTTGCTGGGCCACGCCGAAAGCACCTTCGAGCGTTTGGATCGTTTCGCGTGCTACGTCGGTGGTCTGCCGGCAGAGCGGCACTGGCCCTGGCAATACAGTGCACCGTTCTCACCCATCGACGTACTCGCAGAGTACACGCGGCCTGCGCGTCTGCGCGAGAGCGGCCGTGACGTGGTGCGTCCGGCTCTGTCGGGTGTCGAGCGTCTGGAGTTCCCGGGTTTGGGCACGCTCGAAGCCTTCGAGACGGATGGGCTGCGGAGCATCCTGCTGACCTCGAAGTGTCCGAATCTGGTCGAGAAGACGATTCGATATCCCGGCCACCGAGATCAGATGGAGCTTCTACGAGCGGCCGGATTTTTCTCGGAAGAGCCCATCGAGCTCCGAGATGGGCTTCGAGTTCGCCCTCTGGACGTAGCGGCGGCCCTCTTGTTTCCACAGTGGCAGCTCGGGGACAGCCAGCAAGAGCTCACCGTGATGAAGGTCGAGGTGGAGGGAATCCACGACGGTCGCGGCGTCCGGCGGACCTGGAACCTCCTGGATCGCACCGCAGCGGACGGTACCAGCTCCATGGCTCGAACTACCGGCTATACCTGCACCGCCGTCACCCGTCTCGTAGCAGACGGCCTGTGGAAGCGGCCGGGCGTTGCCCCGCCGGAGTATCTAGGCTCCGAGTCGGACTGCTTCGACCGGGTCTTTGCCGACTTGCAAGCGCGAGGCGTCGTCTTCGAACGACTCGACGAGGATCTCGTCGAATCGGTCTAGGCGCTCTGCGTCACGCCTGTCCCCGGTCCTATCAGGCATGGGTTGAGCAGCACCGAAGTTCGAGGCGGGCGAGCCCACACCTCGATAGAATCCATCTACCGCATCTGCTGATTCCACGAGCGATTCACTCCACAAGGAGATTCTCCATGTCCGAACCTGTCGTCCTCCGTGAAGACGAGGGCCGCGTTGCAATCCTCACCATTCATCGGCCTGACAAGCTCAACGCACTCAACCAACAGGTACGCGACGAGATGCTCGAGCATCTGGACGCTATCCAACAGGACGATGGTGTCGGTGTCGTGGTCGTCACCGGAGCAGGGGAGAAATCTTTCGTCGCCGGTGCCGACATCTCCGAGTTCGAAGGTCGGGCGCCCTTCGACCAGCGCGACGCGATGCGTTTTCCGCGCATTTTCGATGTGATGGCATCGTTTCCCAAGCCTGTGATCGCGATGATCAACGGATTCTGCCTCGGGGGTGGATGCGAGATGTCCATGTCGTGTGACATGCGGATCGCCTCCGACAATGCGCGCTTTGGCCAACCCGAGATCAAGCTCGGGCTCATCCCTGGAGGCGGAGGTACCCAACGGCTGCCGCGGCTAGTGGGCATGGGTAATGCGATGCGCTTGATCTTGACCGGCGACATGATCGACGCCCAAGAAGCGAAGGAGATAGGCCTCGTCGACCAGGTGGTACCGCAGGCCGAGTTGAGGGAGAAGACCCTCGAGCTGGCGTCGAAGATTGCTTCCATGAGCCCCTTGACGGTGCGGATCGGTAAAGAAGTGCTCCGGGCTTCCGAACGGATGAGCGTCGCAGAGGGCATCCTCTATGAACGCGATCTGTTCTGCCTCTGTTTCTCGACCGAGGACAAGGCCGAAGGTGTCGACGCATTCCTGAACAAACGCAAAGCTGAATGGACCGGACGCTGAGGACCTCATGAGCAACTTTCACTCGAAGATCTACCAAACGCTCCTCGTTACTCTTCTCCTTGTGGTGGCCGTCTCCGGTGGGCCGGCGAAGGCCGAGGAAAACGGCTACCAACTACCACCGCAACCGCTGGTGGATCTGGTCGAGGCCGCTCCTACCCCGTGGGTGGTTCCATCGGCGGACCGAACCAAGCTGTTGGTCTACGACTGGCGAAGGTTGACGACACTGGAAGAACTGGCACGGCCGGAGCTGGGATTGGCCGGGATGCGCATCGATCCACAGGCTCGGGGGCCAAGCCGCACGGTGCCATACGTCGGTATGCGAGTTCTGGACATCGAGACCGGGGAGCTGAAGGCAGTCGAGGGTCTTCCGGAGTCGCCGGCGCTGACGCGAGTGGGTGAGTCTCCCGGAGGGCGCTATGCCAGCATGGTCCATACCCATGCCGAAGGTATCGAGCTGTGGCTCGTGGACCTCGAGTCGTGTGTGGCGCGACAGCTCACAGGACCGATCTTGAACCAGACGTTCGACGTGCCTCCTCAGTGGCTCGACGCCAGCACGATCCTCGTCCGATTGGCACCTGAAACTCAGGAACCGCCACCGCAGGAATCTCGCGTGCCGGCGGAGCCCGTCATCCAGGAGAGTTTGGGCAAGGAGTCAGCGTCTCGGACATTTCAGAATCTTCTTTCCAGTCCGCATGACGAGGCCCTGTGGGAGCATTACTTCCGGGGCCAGCTGGCCAAGGTGAGTCTCGACGGTACTGTGACCCGAATCGGCCCGGAGGCGATTCATCTCGATTGGGATCCGTCGCCCGATGGCCGGTACATCCTGGTCGAGACGCTGCATTCGCCGTGGTCCTACGAGGTCTTCGCCAGCCGGTTCCCCCGTAAGGTCCAGCTTTGGAGCCCCGCCGGCGAGTTGGTGAGAGAGTTGCTGGACTCTCCGCTGCAGGACACCATTCCGAACGCCTTCGGAAGCGTCGCCCAAGGGCCGCGCAGCCACCAGTGGCGTAGCGACGCGGATGCCACCCTGATCTGGGCCGAGGCACAGGACGGTGGCGATGCCCGAGTCGATGCGGAGGTCCGAGATCGTGTCTACCAGTTGGCAGCACCTTTCGACGGTGAGCCGAAGAAGCTGGCTGACCTGAGCTCGCGTTTTCGGGGGGTCGACGCCGGCAACGGCGAGCTGATGTTCGTATATGGGTTGTGGTGGCGAACGCAGAAGCTCCAGACCTGGCGCTTGGCACCGGACGCCGACGACCCTTCACCCGTGCTGATCGAGGATCGGTCCTACCGCGACTACTACGGCGATCCCGGCTCTGTCGTGACCATCGATGACACCCGCGGCCAGAACGTCGTGCAAACGACGTCCGATGGGCACTATTTCCTCGTCGGCAGCGGCGCCTCCGATGATGGAGAGCAACCTTTCCTCGACCGTGTGGATCCGAAAACCGGGGAGGTTGCGAGAATCTTCCAGTCCAAGCCGACCGAGACCGATCCGTTCTACGAGAGGCCGGTCCTGGTGCTCGACGGGGAAGGTACGACTTTGGTGACACGTCGCGAGAGTCCCGAAGAAACCCCGAACTTCTTCGTTCGCGATCTCGGCTCCACAGACAATGAGACCGCGCTTCGACGCCTGACGGACTTCGACCATCCCACGCCACAGCTCAAAGGGATCAGCAAGGAGCTGATCCACTATAAACGCGCCGATGGCGTCGAGTTGACGGGCACTCTCTATCTTCCCGCCGGGCACGACGCTGAGAAGGACGGTCCGCTGCCCCTCCTCATGTGGGCCTATCCGATCGAGATCCAGGACCCCAGTCTGGCTGGTCAGGTCACGGGCTCGCCGTTTCGGTTCGATTTGGTGAGGCCCAGCTCACCGCTGCTCTGGCTCGCGCGTGGCTATGCGGTTCTCGACGATCCTCAGATGCCTATCGTGGCAGCAGAGGGCGACGAAGAGCCTAACGATCGCTTCGTCGGGCAGCTGGTGGCCAGTGCCCAGGCCGCCGTGGATGCGGTGGTCGATCGCGGCGTCACGGCACCGGGTCGGATCGCCATCGGCGGACACTCCTACGGCGCATTCATGACCGCGAATCTCTTGGCCCACAGCGAGCTGTTTGCGGCGGGTATCGCACAAAGCGGAGCGTACAACCGTACCTTGACTCCTTTTGGATTCCAGGCCGAGGAACGCTCACTCTGGCAAGCGCCCGAGATCTACTTCGCGATGTCGCCCTTCATGCACGCCGAGAAGGTCGACGAGCCGATTCTCATCGTCCACGGACAGGCAGACGACAATCCCGGTACCTTCCCGATCCAAAGTGAGAGGTTCTACGAAGCGGTCAAGGGGCACAGCGGAACGGCCCGCTTGGTCATGCTGCCGTTAGAGGGACATGGCTATCGAGCCGTCGAATCTCGTCTGCATCTGATGTGGGAGATCGATCGGTGGCTCGGACAGTATTTGAGCGAGGAAGATTCGCACCAAGCCGATCACACTCCGGGCGCCCCCTCGTCGTCCGCTGCCGGCGAGGGTGGGAGCTAGCTACGTTGCGGGGAGGAGCCTGGGAGCGGATCAGCGTTTCGCGGTAGCCAGAAGAGCCGCGCCGGTCACGACTGCGACAACACCAACCCACGGCGGGATCTCGACACGTTCCTTGTCCTGTATGGAGAATTCGAGCGGGCCGAGATCCACGTCGTGGCGCTTCTCGGTGTAGCTGAAACCTCCATAGACGAGGGCCAGCAGACCTGCAGCCAGGAGAACAACACCCAAAACGAGCCGGAGATTGGAGCGGGATCTGCGTGCCATGACGTCCTTTCAGGGAATCGACACGGCTATCTTGTCAGGTCGTTCCGCCGCCGGGTTTCGGGGAGCCGGAACTCCCCATCTCGCCCCACAGTCTCATGGAGTGAACGAACCGCGGGTACGGGCACTACGGACGTCGAGTACACGTTGCGCGCGACCGAGACAGAGACCGGCCAGACCGTCAGCTACTTCAACCCACTGGGCAATGCGGCGGACGCAATCACCGATACCGACGCCTTTTCCTCCTGCCCGTAGCGAGAGCACTGCCCTGCGAGGAGAGCAGCTCGCAAGACTCCACCTTGTCCCCGCGAGGCGTTCCTGCGGGCGGGGGCGATGGGGATCGATCGACCTTTAGGAGGTGTCGCTTTGACTGTCACTGATCACCCTAATGGCGCCACCGATCGCCGCCCTAAAGGCGCCACCCA
>JALCBJ010000039.1 GCA_028066595.1 Thermoanaerobaculia bacterium | reverse complement strand
AAGATCGAGGTCACCGCCTTCTCTCGAATGTGCGAAAGACTTTGTACGTCATCCCAGATGGAATCGATAGAACGAGAACCAGGGCTGTTCTGAAGAGTTCCGTGAGGTCGCGAACACGCCAGAAGAGGTGTGATCGGCTTCCAGCTCTGTCGTCCACCAGACTGTGATGAACGTGGATCACGCTCCGTTCGTCCTGTCGCAGGCCTGATCGGGCAATGCTCGCGTCTGGCGGATACCCACCTCTCCATTGGTTCCGCACCTCAGAGTCAGGACAGTCACCTCCGGTGGCGTACCGAGGCGGAACGGAATGCCCCAATAGTTCGTGCCGGGGTTGATGTAGAGCATCGAGTCGCCGTCTCGATGGGCTCCCATAGCCAGGCGGAGAAACGGCGACGCCATGCTCCAGCCGAGCTTAGGGATGGCGAGTTGCCCGTAGTGGGTATGGCCGCTGAGGGTGAGGTCGACGCCACGGCGCGCGAGAGAGGGCCACAACATGGGGTTGTGGGCCAGCGCCAGAACTGGCGCGGAGGGAGGAATCCGAAAAAGAGTCCGATCGACGTCGGGCGCTGCCGTGCTCTCCGCCGAGGCACCTCGACCCCTTTGGGCCAGCGCACTGAGGCCAGCGGGATCTCCGGTGCCGACGACGAACAGCTGCTGCCCGCGACGCTCGACCGCCACCGACTCATTCACCAGCACCTGGAAACCCGCCGATTCCAGGCCGCGGCGGACCGCGCTCCAACCGGCATAGACGTCGTGGTTGCCCGCCACCGCGAACACGCCCAGTGGTGCCTGCAGATGTGCGAAGGCGTGGCGGAAGATCTCGACGTCGCGTGCGAAATCGTCCACTTGGTCGCCGGTGATGGCGATCAAGTCCGGCCGGGCGTCCTCGACGGCCTGGGCCACCCGCGTCAAGAACTGGCGGGGAGTGTGGGGACCCACGTGAAGGTCTGAGATCTGCACCAGCCGAAGGCCGTCGAAGGCCGGCGGAAGTCGAGCCATCTGGACGTCGAGATGCCGGACCACGAGGCGTCTGGAGCCCAGGTATCCCGCCAGGCCGCCGAGAACGAGAAGCGCCGAGGCGCCAGCGAGTGCCCATCGACCAGCCGGGCCGGCAGAGCCGAAGGGCAGTCCAATCGCTCCGCCGAGCAGCGTGGCCGCGGCGAGCACCGGTAGGAACAACATCGCGTACCAGAAGGGACGCAGCACGAAGAGGCGGGTGAACGCCGACGGATAGGACTGGCCTTGGACGCCTCGGACCAACGAGACCACGGGGAGAGCGGTCAGAGCGAAGATGGCGGCCAGCGTGAGCCAGCCGCCGACGATCCAAGGTTCGATCCAGGCCCCTACTACGGCCCAGGATCCGCCGAGCCAGAGAGCGAGGAAGACCAGGACCGGCACCCACGGAAAGCCCGCGGAGGAACCCCGCTTTGCCGGCTCGGCCAGGGGCCGGCCGACAGCTGCCGCGTCCATGTGGATCTCGCCGTTCATTCCGGAGGTCTCGTCGAGTGAAGGTCCTGTATTCGAGGGTGAAGTCTCATGGTGCGATCAGAGTCCGAGCTGCTGCTTCAGTCCGCTGAGGAACTCATGATCGTCGGCTGCCTTGCGATGGGCCATGAGCAGGGCGGCGTCGTCGCCGGCGGTGTAGCGGAGCTGATCCGTGCCGTCGGTGGCAGCCTGAAAGATGACCTCCGCCACTACGACAGGGTCGGAGCCTGCCTCGCCTAGAGATTGCATGGCGCCCATGACCTTCCCCACCATTTCCTGATACTCGGCCAGGCTCTCGTCGTGGGTGAAGTCGAGCGATCGACCACCGAAGTCGGTCTTGATCATGCCCGGTTCGACGATCTTCACCCTCACGCCGAGGTGCTCGAGCTCGAAGTGCAAGGCCTCCGAGAGACCCTCCACGGCGAACTTGGAGCCGTGGTAGAGCGTGCCGAGGGGAAAGGTCATCTTGCCGCCGATCGAAGAGACGTTGACCACGACACCAGATCTCTGGCGGCGAAAGAGAGGCAAGACGGCCTTGGTGGTCTCCAGCAAGCCGATGACGTTGACATCGAATTGCCGGCGGATTTTCGCCATCGGCGTGGCCTCGAGCACGCCGTAGGCGCCGTAGCCTGCGTTGTTGAGCAACACGTCGATGCTCCCGAAACGCTCGACTCCTTCGGCCACAGCCGCGGTGATCGAGGCCGAGTCCTGTACATCGAGACGAGTGACCAGCACATTGTCGAGCTGCGTCAGCTCCTGTTCTGACTCAGGGCGGCGCATCGTGGCGATCACGTTCCAGCCCTGCTGTTGGAAGTGCTTGGCGGTGGCCTTGCCGATGCCGCTGGAGGCTCCGGTGATGAGAATGGTCTGGCTCATGGGTGTAGTTCCTTTTCGTTGACCGGGGCTGGTGTTGGGCGAGCCCGCGACGGTCGAAGTGTCTTTTCATGAGTCGGCTCGTCGATGCATCGATCGGCGGACTCTGGTTCGCAAAGTTGGAGAACGGCTCGCGGAAACGTGATCTCGGATCGCGTCATGTTTCGGCCGTTGACGCCGATCCCGCGGTTCCGACTGGAGTTCAGGAATGAACGAGCTCGAGGGGCGTCACGCCAAGCCGGAAGGCCGGACTGGTGGCAGGCCGTAGTAGGTGCCCGTCAGCTCCTCGCTGATCGCCCACAGGCGCTTCGCGGTGACGTCGTCCTTGGCTCGCTTCACCATCTCGACACGGACCGGATAGCCCCGCATCTGGAAAAAGCCGTTGGGCCCGAAGTACTCGCCACCTGTCGCCTCGGGATCGGTCGCCGCGCGCAAGGTGGGCAGAGCGCCCTGGGGCGGCTTCATGCCGAAGACCGGGCTGAGGCAGCGGGCGAAACTGCTCGTTCGTTGGAGATCAGTGACCGTCCAACCCGGGTGGGCAGCGGTGACGAGAACCGAGGATCCGACGGCCCGCAGCCGGCGCTGCAGCTCCCGAGCGAACAGCTGGTTGGCCAGCTTGCTCTGACCATAGGCCGGCCATGGCGCATAGCCGCGGGTCTCGAACTGGAGGTCGTCGAAATGAATCGCTGCCTGCACGGCCGCGGTGCTCGAGACCACGACCACCCGCGAGCTCTCGGTCTGCTGGAGCAGTGGCAAGAGCGCGCCGGTGAGTGCGAAGTGGCCGAGATGATTCACCCCGAACTGCAGCTCGAAACCCTGCGCGGTCTTGCTGGCCGGCGGCACCATGACACCCGCATTCAAGATGAGGAGGTCGAGCCGATCGTTTTCCGCCGCGTATTTCGAAGCGAAGGCCTCGACCTGGTCGAGGTCCGACAAGTCGAGCTGCTCCAGGAAAGCCGATGCGCCGGTCACCTCGGCGCGGATTCGGTCGATCGCTCTCCGGCCTTTCTCCGAATTGCGGCAGGCCAAGGTGACGTGGGCGCCCTTGCGCACCAGGGCGCGCGCGGTCTCGAAGCCGATGCCGGTATTGGCACCGGTCACGACGGCCCGGCGGCCCGATTGATCCGGCATATCGTCAAATGTCCAATGTGACATGAGGTACTCCTATCCGAAGTCGTCGAATCTCGCGTTCGAGGCTTCGACGCCAGGTCGACTGCCTTCCGCGAGAGCTTACGGACTCAGAGTAGCCGGCTCATTGCGACCGTACAGTAGCCGATCGCGCCATCGTTCTCGCCGTAGGCGCCAATCGAAGCGAGTGCACCGTTTGATCAGAGCTTCGCTGTTTGTTTCGAGGAGTTCGTGGCACTGACCAAGCGCGCCGACGAGGAATAGCAGAGCTATTTCGAGGAGAAGCAACGCCGTCCAGGACCACGAAGATCCGAAACAAGCGGAAGGGATGTCAAAGGTGCACTAGTCGCGTGTCTTCAGCGCTCTGAAGAGCCAGGCCCGGGCCAAGGCCCAATCGCCCTTGATCGTGCGCGGCGACACATCGAGCGCCATAGCCGTTTCTTCGACGGACAGACCACCGAAGAATCGGCACTCCACAACGCGCGCCTGCCGCGGATAGTCGACCGCCAAGTCTCTAAGAGCTTCCTCGAGGTCGAGAACCTCGGCTGCGAATCCATCGACGCCGACGTGGGTTTCTTCCAATGTTCGGGGCCGATCACCGCCGCCGCGTTTGATGCGATTCCGACGACGGGCCGCATCGACGAGCACCTGCCGCATGGCACGGGCCGCGGCGCCGAAGAAATAGGCGCGGCCCTGGGCCGGAAGCCGTGAGTGGTCGGTGAGCTTGAGATAGGCCTCGTGTACCAGCTCGGTGGTGTCGAATATGAGCCTCTCTCGCTCCAACGACAGCTTGCGGCGCGCCAGAACCCGGAGCTCGTCGTACACCAACGGCACCAGCTGATCCAACACCGCTTCTCCGGTACTGGTTCCGTCGGCGGAAGCCGTGAGAACCGATGTGATCGCGTCTTGCTGCAAAGACATGCTCCCGGGCGGGAGGATACCCACACGTGCCCTTGCCCACAAGAATCTCCGATTCTTTGGCCCAATACACCTGTGAACGACGCAGGGAGTGTCGTAGGCCCGATTCGCACATCACACGAGACGTGCCTCCCCGGCCTTCCAAATCGGAGAATCCCATGCTCGACTGGCTCCCTGCTCCCCACTTCGCGGATCGCTCGCCGAGCCGCGCTGTGCTTACTGGGTCGGCGCTACCTCGCGCCCCGGCTCTTCGATCTGCTCGTGGCGTGGCTCTTCGAGCTCAGCCCTTAGCCGGCGTCACCCCTGCAACCAAACGAGAACCGACCATGAGTGTTTCGAGCCATCCCATGACAGCCACCGCGAGAACCTGCAGCGTCAGGAGGTCCTACCCAGGAAGCCCGGGCCCATCGGAGTTGGCCGGGGGCCAGCTAGCCTTTTCTGTGTGCGTCGTCGCGCTGTTGTGGACTCTCGCTGTGCCGTCGCTGTTGCAAGGGCAACCAGTGACCGAAGCCGACCGAGTCGTCGCCCCCCAAACGTTTACCCCGGAGTTCGCAGATATGCGATTTGGGTCCGATGTGGCCATCGGCTACCAGGAACAGCCGGTGTTCCTCTCGACCGCGCCAGGCATTGGTGGTGTCTATCGCGGCAGGCGCACCAGCCATGGATGGATCTTTAGGGGCCTTCTTCCAGAAGATATGTGGGGCTCGACCGTTGCGACTCGAGGCGCGGATGAGATCTTCGGCCTAGTGGAACATGGCAGCGCTGTGGGCGAGGTTTGGTCGGCAGGTACCTGGCACTCCCTCTTCGAGGGCATCGACGGAGCACCCGGAGCGCTCGATGTCTTCCCAGGCGTCATCGTTGTCGGCATGCCTGGCTATGGCAACGGTGCCGGAAGAGTGCGGGTCTTCCGCTACAACGCCAAGTTCGACATCTGGCTCTCCGACCCACCACTCGATGGTGAACTCTCCGAAGGATTCGGCACGTCGGTTGCGCTCGACCCTGGCACCGGTTTCTTGCTGGTGGGCGCGCCGGGTGCCGGAGATAACGGCAAGGTCCAGACCTTCGCCTACGACGGCAGCTGGATCGAATGGGTCGCCCTGCTTCCACCGCCCGAGTTCGACAGCCAGAGCGGTGCTGCCTTCGGTACGAGCCTCGCCGTGGAGGAGGATTGGGTGGCGGTGGGTGCTCCGGCTGCCAACAAGATCTTCAGCGGTATCGGCATCCCGGCCGACGATGTGGGTGCCGTCCTCATGTACCAGGACGACTTTCTGACATACGACTTTCGCGAGTTCTTCCAGGAGATGCACGAAGGAGACGCTCTCGGAACCGATGTGGCTTTGGGCAGCGTAGAAGGGGAGCTGCTTCTCGCGGTGGGCTCGCCAGGTGCCGATCTCGGAGCCGCGAATACAGGTGGCGTCAGGACGTTCACGCTCGGGCCTGGCGAGACGATGTGGACGGAGCGTCAGCATCTGATAGCCAGCGACCGTGGGCAGGGAGACGCTTTGGGCACGTCCGTGGACGTCTTCGAGAGGCGTGTCGTGGCCGGAGCACCTGGCTGGGACTACTGCGATCCGGGGCTCCTCTGCGTTGCCGACGTGGGTTCGGTCTACGTCTTCGAGCACGTGGGTGCGATCTTCATCGATGGTTTCGAGACGGGCGATCTGAGCGCGTGGAGCGCGCCCTAGTCGTCGACCCTGACATTGCCACCCGCGGTCGGTCGGCCTTGGAGTCCGTGCGCCGCGGCCCGCCCCACGCGAAAAGCGCATCTGGGGTAGTCCGCGCGCAGGCGACGAGTACTGAGTCCTCGAGAGCGGATCGGGATTCCAAAAATCTCCGGTCCTTTGGCCCAATACGCCTCTGAACGACGCAGGAAGTGTCGTAGCCCGATTCATACATCACACGAGACGCGCCCCACACCGGCCATCCAGATCGGAGAACCCATGCTCAACCGGCTTCCACTCTCCAGCTGCTGTTCCGTCGGGACCGCTCGCCGGCCCTCGTTGCGCGCACTGGATCGTGGCGCCTCGACTCTTCGGTCGGCTCGTGGCGTTTGCTCTTCGAGATCAGCCCTTCGCCTGCGTCACCCCTGCAACCAAGGAGAACCGACCATGAGCGTTTCGAGCCGTCCCACCAGAGACATCAAGGGAATCTGGAACGTGAAGAGCCTGAGCCCAGGATGTCTAAGGCCGCGGGAGGCTGAACGGGGGGAGGCTCCGGCCCCAATGGTGACTTCTTCTTGCGTCTTCGCCCTGCTGTGGATCCTCGCTCTTCCATCACTGTTGCAAGGGCAACCCTTGACCGAAACAGAGCGAATCGGGCCGATGAGCTTTGAGGCGAATCAGCGATTGGGATCCGATGTGGCCACCGGTTACCAGGGCCAACCGATGCTCCTCTCGATCATGACAGACGACGGTGGTATTCATCGTAGTGGTGTCTATCGCGCCGTCCGTACTGCCGAAGGATGGGACCGGTGGGCAGCTTGGGATCTGGACAGCCGGACCTCGACCGTTGCGACGAGGGGTCCGGACGCGATCTACGGCTTGGCAGATCCTGATGACTCCGGCGGCGAAGTGTGGTCGCTGACACCCAGTCTCAGGTTCCTCCTCTTCGAGGGCATCGACCTTGCACCCGAAGCGCTCGATATCATCCCAGGCATCATCGCTGTCGGCATGCCCAGTTATGGCTTCGGTGCAGGACGAGTGCGGGTCTATCGCTACGACGGCGAGTCCGATGCTTGGCTCCCCGACCCGCCACTCGATGGTGAGCTCTCCGACGGATTCGGGACATCGGTTGCGTTCGATCTTGTCACCGGTGTTCTTCTGGTGGGCGCCCCGGGGGCTGGGGACAACGGCAAAGTCGAGACCTTCGCATACGTCCAGGGGAGCTGGCTCCGATGGGGCACCTTGCTCCCACCGTCCGAGTTCGATAGCCAGAGCGGTGCCGCCTTCGGTACGAGCCTCGCCGTGGAGGACGATTGGTTGGCGGTGGGGGCTCCAGCCACCAACAAGATCTTCAGTGGTATTGGCATCCCGGCCAACGATGTCGGCGCCGTTCTCTTGTACCAACAGGCCCATGAGTTCCGCCAGTACTTCCAGGAAGTGTACGAGGGAGACGCTCTCGGAACCGATGTGGCTTTGAGCAGCGTAGACGGGGAGCTGCTGCTCGCGGCGGGCTCGCCAGGTGCCGATCTCGGAGCCGCGAATACGGGCGGAGTCAGTATGTTCACGCTCGGGCCTGGCGAGACGGTGTGGACTCAGGGTCAGCGGCTGATGGCCAGTGACCGAGGGCAGGGAGACGCCATGGGCGCGTCTGTGGACATCTACGAGAGGCGTGTCGTGGTCGGAGCGCCTGGGTGGGACTACTGCGCTCCGGGGCCCCTCTGCGCTGCAGATGTGGGCTCGGTATACATCTTCGAGCACGTGGGTGCGATCTTCGTCGACGGTTTCGAGACGGGCGATCTGAGTTTTTGGAGCGCGCCCTAGTCGCCGACCTGACGTTCCCTCCCTCGGCCTCCAACCGATCTCTCTGGGTTGCGAGCTGATCCACACGCTTGGACTCACGAGAAGTCCAGGCTCGTTTTGCCCCCTTCGACTGCAAACGACGCAGGAGGTGTCGTAGCCCGGTTTCTACATCGCACGAGACGGCCTCACATCGGCCTTCCGAATAGGAGAATCCCATGCGCGACATTCTTCCCTCTCCCCAGTTACAGCACCCTCGACGACGCATCGCTCGTCCATCCGCCGCACCCTACAAAGGAGATGGACCCGCCCGAAGACGACTTGGTTGGCACCGTTTCGTGCCCTGGCTCTTCGGGTTCCTGGTCGCGGCAGCCCTCCACGCCCAACCCTTCGCCTACGTCTCCGAAGTCGGCGGGATCGCGGTGATCGACGTGACCACCCGTACGGTGGTCGACATGGTGGCCACCGGCTCCATCCCGACCGGTGTGGCGGTGAACCCGGAAGGGACGCGTGTTTATGTGGCGAGTGCCGGCTTGGGCCGACTGGCGGTCATCGATACCGCGACGAACACGGTCGTCACCACCGTTGCCGTGCCGAGTCCGTTCGGTGTGGTGACATCCCCCGATGGGTCCAGGGTCTATGTGGTGAGTCTGGATGACGATGCCCTGTACGAGATCGACGCCACGTCCAACCTTCCCGTGGCCATCACAGCGGTCGGTCAGAATCCGACTCGGGTGGATGTCACGCCCGATGGTCTCTACCTCTATGTGACGAACGGCTCCGACGATACGGTTTCGGTGATCGACTCGGTGACCCGTTTTGTCGTCGACACGATCGCTGTGGGAGTGTCTCCCGAGGGCGTGACGGTGGGCCCGGACGGTAGGGCCTACGTCGTGAACAGTGGTAGCGAGTCGGTCTCGGTGATCGATACCGATACGAACTCGGTGGTCGACGAGGTTCTGCTGGGTGCCGGGACGGTACCGAACTTCGCGAGGTTTGGGGCAGACGGACTCCGCGCTTACGTGACCGACCAAGCAGGAACGGTTTTGGTGATCGACGCGACAACGAACACGGTTGCCGACACGGTCGCCGTAGGCTCGTCGCCGTTCGGCCTGGCGGTGATCCCGGGCGGAACCGAGCTCTACGTCGCGGACCCGGACTCGGACGAGGTCTCGGTGATCGACACCACGACCAACATGGTGATCGACGCGATACCGCTCGGCGAGGAGTCCTTCCCCAGGCATATCGCGATCGGTCCGGCGGAGCTACCGTCGACCGTGCGCGAGATTCCCACCCTTGGGCGGGCGACCATGGTGGTCCTTGCGTTGCTGCTGGCGGCCGTCGCGACGCGGCGACTGGTCTTAAGGGAAGACGAGATGCTACGTAACAGCCTGACAGCTACCTGGTTCTCTTTCTTCATCCTGCTTGCAGCGATCCTGGGCTCGCTCGACCGCGCGGACGCCGACGTCTTCGAGGTCGACCGTTTCGACGACCCCTTCCCGGCGCAGACCTGCGACTCGTCGACGCCGATGGACTGTTCTCTGCGCGAGGCGATCCTCACCGCCAACGCATCCGCCGGGCCGGACCTCATCCGCTTGCCTGCCGGCTTCTACAGCCTCACACGATCTGGCGAGGACAACCTGGGTCTGTCCGGCGACCTCGATGTCACTGATCTGGTGCGCATCGAGGGAGCCGGCCAGGATCTGACGGTCATCGACGGCGGCGGCGAAGCCGGGCTCGGTGAGCGCATCTTCGACCTCTTCGATGAGGTCGAGCTCGCGGACCTCACCATTCGTGGCGGCCACTCGGAGACGGCGGGGGGTGGCATCTACAACCGAGAGCTCTCCATTCTGACGCTCGAGCGAGTGACACTCGTCGACAACGAGGCCCCGTCGGGTGGCGGGCTTCTCGCTGCAGGCCACACGACAGTCGAGGCCTGCCTCGTCGTCGGCAATCGTGCAACGGCGTCGGGTCTACTCGGCGGCGGCGGCATCCTCACGGCAAGCGATGCAACGACGACCACCATCCTTCGGAGCCGAGTGTCCGCAAACGCGGCGACCGTCCATGGCGGCGGGATCGAGGCCGAAGGTCCGGTGAGGATCATCGACTCCACCGTCGAGCTCAATGACGCGCCCGAAGGAGGAGGTCTGTATGTGAGATCTCTTGGCGACGTCGCGATCGAGGGCTCCACACTGTTCGGCAACGATGCGACGTTCGCGGGCGGGGCGATCAGTTCCTACGGCGCGCTCACGGTCACCAACTCGACGATCAGCGGCAATCACGCCGCAACGGCCGCGGGCGGAGTACTGGCGGATGGTGAACTGTCCCTGGTACACACGACTATTTCTCGGAACACGTCGGCGGTGGCGACCGCGGTGATGAACACGCCCGATTCTACGATCTCGTACCAAAACACGATCCTCGACGGTTCCTGCAACGCGGCCGCCACCGTCACCTCACTGGGTGGCAACCTCGAGAGCCCTGGCGATTCCTGTTTGCTGGCCGGCGGCGATCAGGTCGGCATCTCGACGGCAGAGTTGAATCTGAGCTCGTTGAACAGCTTCGGCGGGCCGACCCGCACCCACTTGCCGCTGGAGGGAAGCGTCGCCGTCGATTGGGCACCAGAATGCCCGTCGCCGGTGGATCAGCGCGGAACGGCCCGACCTCTCGACGGCGACGGCATCGGCGGAGCCGCGTGCGATGCCGGGGCCGTGGAAGTGGTCTTCGGCACCAACTCGGAGGCGCTTTTCCAGGACGGCTTCGAGTCGGGCAATACCTCGGCATGGTCCGGCACGGTCGGCAGATTCGGTGCCGGTGGGTCGGCTTCGGATCAGTGGCTCGATCCGTAGGTCGCAGCCTGCTTCGGGCGGTCCTGTCTCTCGAGGAGATCCCTGAGGTCGTCCGCTGCCTTCTTGGTGGAGGGATGGCGACTCCCCAAGGAGCTTTCGAGTTCGGCATGACCTTTCAACAGGAGGCGCTCGGCGTCCTCGAACCGACCTTGAGCCGACAGCGACGCACCGAGCAGGCTTTCGACCTGGGCCCGGCGCCAGTGGGTCTCGGGATATGCACCTTCCCAGATTGCCAGAGCTTCGCGCAACGCGAGCTCGGCTTCGGCCGGACGTTCGCGGGCGAGGTGGAGGCGTCCCAAGCCCAGCCGAGGCAAGGCAGTGTCGGAGTGCCCACTGGGCAGTGTGGTGTCGAACGTCGAGAGCGCCCGGAGCAGGACTTCCTCCGCCTCGTCGAGATCACCTGAATGGATCAACAATCCGCCGAGGTTGCTGAGGCTCTTGGCAACAGCAGGGTGGTCTTCGCCCAAGGTTCGATGCTGCAGGGCCAGAGCTTCGCGGAACAGCGACTCGGAGCCTTCGTAGTCTCCTCGGTCGCGCAACAGAACGGCGAGGTTGTTCAGCCGGTTGGCGACTTTCGGGTGGTCCTCCCCCAAGCGTTTTCTGGCCAATGCCAACGCTTCGCGGAAGATGGGCTCGGCTCCATCGTAGTCGCCTTCCTGAAACAGCGAGGAGCCCAGGAGATTGAGACTGCTGGCGACGGACGGGTGATCGCCACCCAGTAGCTTTCTTCGCATGTCCAGGGACTCGCGCACCAACGGTTCCGCTGCGTCGTAGTCACCTTTCTGCATCAACGCGACGGCGAGGTTGTGGAGTACGGTGGCCAGGTTGGGATGCTCCTCACCGAGCAGCTTTCGTTCGAGCGCCAGGGCCTCACAGAACAACAGAACAGCCTGCTCGTGGTCGCCCTGTAGACGAAGCAGCCCACCCAGGTCGCTGAGACTGGTCGCGATGTCGGGATGCTCCGGACCTAAGGTGTCTCTCCGTATCGCCAGCGCCTCCCGGAGGAGAGTTTCGGCGGTTTCGTAGTCGCCTTGGAGGCGTAGCAACTCGCCGAGATTCTTCAGGCTTTCTGCGATGTCTGGATGCGCCCGACCATAGAGCGCTCGCCGCAATGTCACCGCCTCGCGCAGTAGCGGCTCGGCGGATTCGTGGTCTCCCTTCCGCAGCAAGACCAAGCCGAGGTTGTTCAGGCTCTCCGCGACCTCAGGATGCTCTTCGCCCAGGATGTCCCGACGCAGCGAGAGCGCTTCTCGGTGAAGAGTTATCGCCGCGTCGTAGTCTGCCTGCCTGCGGCGCAGCATTCCCAGGGAGTTGAGACTCTGGGCGGTCTGCGGATGTCGGCTGCCCAAGTTCTCCCTTCGCAAGGACAGGGCGCGTTCCAGCAGTGGCTCGGCCCTGTCGTTGCGACCGAGATCGACGTAGATCTCGCCCAGGACGGCGAGCATCTCGGCCTGGATCTCCGGCTGATCTCGAAGCTCCAGTTCGATGCGTCGCGTACCACGCTCCAACAGCTCTCCCGCGGTGATCGAGTCAGCTCTCGCCTCTTCGAATGGATTCGATGCCACGAACAAGCTGAGCACGAAGCGCTTGACTTCCTCGGCCTTGTCGCGCTCCGCCGCAGTCCGGGTCTGCTGGAACGCCAGAACGACGCCCGAGCCGAGGAGCAACAGAAAGAAAGCAACGAAGGTAGCGACCCCGGCCCAATGCCGCCGAACGAATTTGGCGGTTCGGTAGCGCCAGGTCTGACCGCGTGCGCGCACGGGCAGACCTTCGAGGTGTCGACTCACGTCGTCGAGCAGTGCTTCGGCCGAGGAATAGCGACGCTCGGGCTCTCTCTCGAGCGCCTTCAAGACGACGCGGTCGAGATCGCCCGAGAGTCGCCGTTGCAGGCGTTTCGGCGTCGTGCTCCGCGCGAAAGCGACACCCTCGGGTGTGATCGATTCGCTGACACCATCCCGGCCGACGACTTCCATCGTCCGACCGACTGCCGCGGACGGACGCTCCGGTTCGGCTCCCATCATGATCAGGGTGAGCTTCTCCGGCGAGAGCTCCTCGAAGCCAAACGGCCGGTGACCGGTCAGCATCTCGTAGAGCACCAGGCCGAGACCGTAGACGTCGGTGGCCGTGGTGATCACTCGGCCGGTGAGCTGCTCCGGTGCTGCGTAGGCCGGAGTCATCATTCTCAGCCCGGTCTGGGTCGAATCCATCTCGTTGTCTTCCTGCACGAGATGGGCGATGCCGAAGTCGAGGAGCTTTACCTCGCCCGACGCGGTCACCAGGATGTTGGACGGCTTGAGATCCCGGTGAATCACCAGATTTGCGTGGGCGTACTGGACGGCCCGGCAGACTTTCTGAAACAGGCCGAGCCGCGCTTCCACGTCGAGTTTCCTGGCGGCGCAATAGTGAGTGATCGCCTGCCCGTCCACGAGCTCCATCGCGAAATAGTGGCGGCCGTCCTGGGTGCGTCCGCCGTCGTAGAGCCGAGCGATCTGCGGGTGCTCGAGCTGCGCGAGAATCTGTCGTTCGCGAAGAAAACGGCGCAGGATCGCCGCCGAGTCCATTCCTCGTCGGATCAGTTTGAGAGCGATCCGTTGGTCGTAAGTCCCGTCGTCGCGCTCGGCGAGGTAGACGGTGCCCATGCCACCGCGGCCCAGTTCTCGGATCAGTCGGTAGGGTCCGATTCGCTCGGGCGTTTCCTCGTCGAGGAAGGTCGCGGCTTGGCGCAAATCGAGGGGCGCTTCGAGAAAGTCACCCGCCTCACCATGAGCCGCCAGCAACCGGACCACTTCGGCCCTGACTTCTCGCTCGTCCACGGTGGCAGCTTCGACAAAGCTCTCCCGTTGGTCCACCTCGAGCTCGAGAGCGCGGGCGAATATTTCGGCGATGCGATCGCTAGTCATTCACCACCCGGCGTACTCTGGACGCTGACTCCTCGTCCCGGACGAAGCCAGCGTTCCGAACGGCCCCTTATGCGATCTCTCGATCGTGGATATTCCAGCCGCCGCCGATACGACCGGCGTCGCTGACCCGCAACGAGCCCGCTTCGAAACGCCGTGACGGCTCGAAGAGCTTACTGGAACCGAATCTCGGGTCGGATCAGCCGAACCGCAGGGGTTTCGACGGCATCTAGAAGTCGAACACCTTGGAGTCGTATTCGGGCTCGGTCTCGAATGCGAGGAGCTGCCACTCGTTGTAGTACTCGCCCCCGACCGTGACGGTTTGACGAAACGGCAGGACGAAGCCATTGACCGACCTGAAGTCCGAATAGCTTCGACGCACTACCTCGTTCTCGATGGCTTCTTGGATCGGTGACGACTGGAAGCGAACCGCCACCGGACGAAACGTCTCATGGTCCAGCTCGATCTCGCAACGTGTTCCTTCGAGGACGATTTTTACGACCTCGATCTTGCGCCCGTCCACCGTCTCGCTGCCGAGATACGAGACCGGGACCTCCGCCACGTTGCGATGACGCAGCAGGGTCATCAACTTGGTGCTTGCGTAGCGCACGGCGTCCCGGTGTAGCTCCGGCGGCAGCACGCCGATTCCTTCGGTCCAGCTTCGATCTCCTACCAACCGGCGATCGAGCGTCATGCCGTTGGACGCTTCCCACGCCATGTGCATTCATAGACCACGCCCTTTCTTGGGAAAGGGTGTCAGGATCGATACGTCGATCGTCTCGGTCCCTTCTTCCTTCGAGAAGGACTGTCCCCACATCCGCATCGCCTTCAGCTTGTCGAAGCGGGCAGGGTCAGCCATAGACTCGACCACTCGATCGAGAAGCTGGCGGCCCTTCGCTTCCGCATCCGGCTCCGAGGTTGCTTCCGCGGCGCCCCATCCGACGACCCAGATCAATGCGAAGAACCAAGAGATTCGCCCGAGGCGGCCGTTCGGGACGACTCGGGTCGTCGCCCCGACGACATGAATCGTCCTACTTATATCGACCATCAGATCCCCTAAGCTGTGAGATTCGAGAGGAGGTGATCTGCTAGGGGGTTAGACCAGTCTACCCGCGGCCCCAGTTCGGAAGAGCTCCCAAAAGCCTGGTCAATTCCGGAAGGTCTCCCCGACACGCCACCCTGGGCGTGGTCTCGATCGCTGGCCACCTACTCACCGATGGCCTCGATCTCGAAATCAGATTTCCGAAGACTCTGAAACGAGACCGTTGGACAGTCGACTTCGACGACAAAGAAGACGAGACAGGACTCAGTGCTGGCGGATCGCCAGTTGGATCGGACCGCCTATCGCTTCGGCCGTGTCGGACGCAACTCGATCCGACTCGGCAAGGCGCGCTCCGGGTAGGAGAGTACGTCGACGACCGCGCGGGCCACGTCTTCCGGCCGGAGCATCCAGTCATTCTCAGAAGTTGCCTGCTCGGGATGTGCTTCCGAATGAAACGAAGTGTCGACGCTGCCTGGCAAGATGGCAACCACCTTGATGCCGTGGTGGCGCAGGTCGAGCATGGCCGCGTCCGAGAAGCCGAGCAGTCCGAACTTCGACGCGTTGTACGCGGTGCCACCGGCAAAGGAGTGCCTCGCAGCCAGGGAGGCGACGTTGAGGATCCACCCCTCGCCGCGCTCCTTCATCACCTGGGCCGCGGCGCGGGTCATGTAGAAGGCACCGTCCAGGTTGGTGCGCAGCTGATCGCGCCAATCGTCGCCGTCGAGCTCGTCGACCGGCGCGAACCGGCCGAGGCCGGCGTTGTTCACCACCAGATCGATACGGCCGTGCCGGTCCGCTACGTCGCGTACCCAACTGTCGACCTGCTGCTGGTTACCGACGTCGACGCTTCGCCCTTCGACTCGGCTCTCGTGCACACCTGCGAGAGCGCGCAGGGTCTTTTCCACGCTCTGCTGCGATTTTCCGCACAACGCCACGATCCAATGGCGGCGAAGGAGCGCCTCGACCACGGCGCGGCCGATACCACGGCTGCCACCGGTCACCAGGGCAACACGGCCAGAGCCGTCGAGGGTTCCGAGATCAGCTTCGCTGTTTTGCGAGTACATAGGACGCCTTGCGGTCGTGAAGTCCCGTAGATAGCGCTCGGGCGAACGCGATAGCGAAAGAGAGAGTATCGTCCAGAGGCTTGTCGGAATATCCTGCTCGCGCTCGCGCGTTCCCTTCATGACGGCCGAAGCCACCCAAGGCCACCCTCCTGCAGGCTGTCCTGCGATCCAACCGACACTCGACCTATTCAATCCAACCGACACTCGACCTATTCAGGAGCCGACAACCATGGTTCTCGACCCGATCTACTTTCTCTTCCTCGCCCCCGCCTTGGCGTTCTCGCTGTGGGCCTCGTGGAAGACGAAGTCGGCGTTCAAAAAGTACTCCCGTGTCCGCAGTGCCAGGGGTCTCACGGGTGCCGAGGCTGCGCACGCCATGTTGCAGCGCGCCGGCATCCACGACGTCGAGGTACAGCCCACCCGCGGATATCTGTCGGACCACTACAACCCGTTGAACAAGACTTTGGCGCTGTCGGAGGCGACCTACAGCCAACCGACCGTCGCCGCAGTGGCGGTGGCCTGTCACGAAGCGGGTCACGCCATCCAGCACGCCCAGGGCTACAAGCCCATGTGGCTGCGCTCCGCCTTGGTACCGACCGCCAACATCGGCTCTTCCCTCGGCTACATCGTCATGCTCGTCGGACTGTTCATCCATCCGACGTTGGTATTGCTCGGAGCGCTGCTGTTCTCGGCGGTATTGTTGTTCCAGGTCGTCACGCTGCCGGTGGAGTTCGATGCCTCCGCGCGTGCCAAGAAGCTGGCCTTCGAGTACGGCCTGGTGACCCAGGGCGAACGGCAGGGTGTCTCGAAGGTACTCGATGCCGCGGCTCTCACCTATGTCGCCGCCGCGGTGTCGACCTTGCTGACGCTACTGTACTTCCTCTTCCGAGCGGGTCTCCTCGGCGGCAGCAACGACTGACCCCGAGCCATCGGGTCTGTTAAAGGCGCCCTCTGGGGCGCCTTTTTCGTTTCTGCAGTTGATTCTTGCGCTCGATTGAAACATCTGTTTGAATCGGTCGTACGAATTTCTGCGAAGAGAAGAAGCGAGGCATGTTGACGTGAGCCAGAACCCCGACCCCAACTCGCCACCGGCCGAGGCACAGGACACCAAGGATCGCCTGATCGAAGCCGGTATGGCAGTGTTCGCAGAGCGTGGCTTCGCCGATGCGGGACTCCGCGAGATCTGTGCACAGGCCGGTGCCAATCCCGCCGCTGTGAACTACCACTTCGGCGACAAGCAGCGCTTCTACACCGAGGTCTTGGCGACCTGTCATCAGCGTGCGGCTTCGCACCGACCGGTCCCTCGCATCGCAGACGATCCGGATCGTCCGGACGTCGTGTTGGGTCGTTTCGTCCGCTGGTTTCTCGAGCTCTTGCTGGTCTCCAGCGAGAACGACTATCTCGGTCGCCTGATGGCCCGCGAGATGGTGAGTCCGTCGCCGTCTCTCCTCGAGATGGTCCGACGTTCGCTACTGCCCATCAAAGCGGTACTGGAGGAGATCCTGCGAGCGCTCCTGCCACCCGACGTCGACGACCAGACGCTCGGCTTGTGTTTCGCCAGCACCATCAGTCAGTGCCTTTTCTACAAGCACAACCAGCCTGTATTCCAGGCCATGGAACGGATCCGCGCCACGGGCAGGGAAGACGAGCGACTCCAGGCGGAATTTCCCGATCGCAACGACCTCGATGAGCTTGCCGAGCACATCACCCGTTTCGCGCTGGCCGGCCTGCGCGCCGCAGGGTACGAGACAGACCACCGCTGATCACCACCGACGAAGAGATCCCATGACACCTCAAAAGATCCCCAGGTCTTCCATTGCATGTCTGGTGCTTGCCCTGGCCGGATGCACCCTGGGCCCCGATCCTCAACGACCCCTGACCGTTGCCGACCAGGCTCCTGGCTATGTCCACGCGCCGCCAGCCGAATCGACGACTGCCTCCGATCTCGACCCCTGGTGGACGAGCTTCGGCGACGCCGCCACCGCCGAGCTCGTGGAAGCAGCTCTGAGCCACAACACCGATCTCAAGGTCGCTGCGGCTCGTGTAATAGAAGCCCAAGCTGCGCTCGGTTCGGCGCGTAGCACGTTGTGGCCAACCATGGACGTCAGCTTCGCCGGTTCGCGGACGAAAAACAGCTTCACTCTGCCGGAAGTGGGTCGGGTGAGCGTCTACTCCACAACGTACGCGCCGAGTCTCGACGTCTCGTATCAGCTCGACCTCTTCGGTCGTCTCGAACGTACCCGCCAAGCCGCCTGGTCCGATTTGCTGGCGCAGGAAGCCGCACGTCGGACGATGCTCCACACGGTGGTGGCCGAGACCGTGCGGGCGCGGACCCGCATCGGCACTTTGCAGCGTTCACTCGATCTCGCCGTCGACGTCCGCGACAGCTGGGCAGCAACGCTTGCATCGATCGACCGGCGTTACCGCTCTGGCTTGGTGGAATCTCTCGACCTGCGGCTGGCTCGGGAGAACCTGGCGTCGGCCGAGGCGACGGTGGTGGAGACCCAGCAGGCCCTCGATTCGGCTCGCCTCGCGCTCGACGTCCTGGTGGGCCGACGTCCGGGAACCGGCCGGCTCGCGACCGGGCTTCCCGCTTTACCGGACCTCGCTCCGGTACCCGTGGGTCTGCCCGCGGATCTGCTGGACCGCCGGCCCGACCTGATCCAAGCGGAGATGGTCCTGGCGTCGCGGACCGCCCGTGTCGGCGTGGCGCTGGCCGAGCTCTACCCCGATCTGCGCTTGACCGCGTCTGCCGGCACCAGCTCGGAGACTCTCGACGACGTGTTGTCTTCCGACGCCACGGTATACAACGCTGTGCTCAATCTACTGGCGCCGATCTTCGACGGCGGCCGGCGACGGGCGGAAGTCGCCGCGTCGCGCGCCCGCGTCGAGCAGGCGGCGGCAACCTACGCCGGCGCTGTGTTGCAGGCCTTGCGTGAAGTGGAGGACGCCCTGGTGCGCGACCAGGCCGTCGCGCAGCGCCTGCGTTTTCTCCGCCAACGTGCCGAGGAGGCCAGAGCCGCCGACCGGATCGCCCGCGATCGCTACGGCCGCGGCGTGGCCACACTGCTCCAGGTTCTCGAGACGGAACGCAGAATGCGCAGCTCAGAGCAGGCGTTGCTGGCGGCCCAGGCCGATGCATGGAACGGACGCATCGACCTCTATCTTGCCCTGGGCGGCGACTGGCTGCCGGCAGACCAGACGGACGACACCAGTGAACACCCCGATACCGAGACGGCTCGGCTCGAACAGCACATACCCCCAAACGATCGGACCGCCCTTTCAACCATAGGACAGACCCTCGATGAGTAGCTCCCCAAACACGTTCGATCTCGAAGACGACCTGTACGACGAGCCCGTTCCGTCGAACGAGGCGGCCGGCCCTCGCGGCAGGCTGTGGAAGATCCTCCTCCCTGTCATCGTGTTGTTGGTGGCAGCCGGCGGCACCGCGGCACTCTTCAACGCCCGGGAGGAGCCCCCGCGCACTGAGCGGAAGAGCCTCGGCCCGCTGGTCGAGACACTCGACGCGGTGCTTTCCGACGTTCGGCTCGAAGTGTCGGGCCACGGCGAGGTCAACCCACGCATCGACGTCGAGCTGCTGCCCGAGGTGCCGGGCAAGGTGACTTGGGTCCACCCGAACCTGCACTCCGGCGGTCGTTTCACCGCGGGAGAGACGCTGGTGAGGATCGACGATCGCGACTATCGACTGGCGGTGGAACGAGCCGCGGCGGCCATCGCCCGTGCCGAGACGACCCTGCAACGCGAGCAGGCGGAGGCGGACGCAGCGCGCCAGGAATGGAACGCGATGAACGGCGACGAAACGCCACCGGATCTACTCGTACGGGGCCCGCAGATTCGCCAGGTACAGGCAGAGCTGGCCGCCGCTCAGGCCGATCTCCGCGCGGCCGAGTTGAACCTCGACCGCACCCGCCTGTCACTGCCGTTCGACGGAATCGTCGTGTCGGAGAGTGTGTCGCCGGGGCAATACGTGGCGCAGGGTCGGGCGTTGGCGACCGTCTACGGTACCGACGCGGTCGAGATCCGCGTGCCCCTCTCCGACGGGGAGCTGGCTTGGTTCGACGCCGCAGGTAGCGCCCACGCCGAGGTGACAGCCGACCTGGCGGGCGGTAGCTGGGCCTGGAAGGGTGTCGTCGAGCGGCTGGAAGGCCAGGTGGACCCACGATCGCGCATGGTACATGTGGTGGTGCGCGTGGACAGCCCCTTCGACCCTTCGGCAGACGTCGGCGAGACCAGCGTAGCTACGGTGCCCGAAGGCGACTTTCGATCCGATCCGAGCACCCGGACCCGGCCGCCACTGCTTCCGGGCACCTTCGTCGAAGTCGCCATCGACGGCCATACGCTGCAGGAAGTGGTCGAGCTGCCGCGGCATGCTCTGCGTGAAGGTGGCGTGGTGTGGGCGGCCCGGACTGAGGGCGATGACGGTGCTGAGCGCCAGGTGCTGAGACTTCGCGAGATCGAGGTCGTGCGCACCGACCGCACGAGCGCCTTCGTCCGCGGGCTACTGCCCGGCGATCGCGTGATCGTCAGCTCTCTCGAAGCGCCTGTGGACGGTATGACCGTCCGTCCGGCGGAGAGGGCGGAGGCATCGTCGTGAGCCAGCAGCAGGAACACTCCGCCACTGAGCGCAGCCGAGCCGACGAGCCGCCCCGCGGGGGACCGGTGGCCTGGTTCGCCGGCCACCACGTGGCTGCCAATCTGCTGATGATTCTCATCTTGGCTCTTGGTGCGATGGCACTCATCGACAGCACGATCGAAGTGTTTCCCGACTTCTCCATAGACACCGTAACCGTCCGCGTGCCGTATCTCGGCGCCTCACCGAGCGAGACCGAAGATGGTGTGGTGGTGCGAGTGGAAGAAGCCATCGCCTCTATCCAGGGAATCAAGGAGATCCGCTCCCAAGCGGCCGAGGGCTTCGGCCTGGTGTCCGTAGAGCTAGACGAGGGCGCGGACAACGCCCGCGTCCTCGATGACATCAAGGCCGCAGTCGACAGAATCGACACGTTCCCGGTGGAGATCGAGCAGCCGATCGTCTCCGAGATCATCACTCGGCGGCAGGTGATCAGCGTCGTTCTTCACGGTGACGTCTCGGACCGGGTCCTGGCCTCGCTGGCGCGACGGGTCCGCGACGACCTGACGGCACTCGAAGCGATCAGTCAGGCCGATATCAAGGGTTTGCCGCCCTATGAGATTTCCATCGAAGTCTCCGAGGAGGAGCTGCGCCGCCGCGGAATGACCTTTGACCAGGTGGCCGACGCCGTGCGCCGCTCATCCCTTGATCTTCCGGGAGGCTCCCTGGAGAACGAGGGTGGTGAGATCCTGCTACGGACCCAAGGACAACGCTACTTGGGTGACGAGTTCGAAGACGTCGTCGTGCTGACACGCAGCGACGGCACACAGGTCTTCCTGCGTGATGTCGCCACGGTGATCGACGGTTTCGAGGACGAACCGATCTCCGTACGATTCGACGGAGAGCAGGGCGTCATGGTGCAGGTGTACCGCATCGGCGACGAAGACGCCATCAGCGTCACCGACGCGGTCAAAGACTACCTGGCTTCCTTCGAAGCGCCGCCGGGTGTCGAGATCGACACCTGGCAGGACGCATCCACCATCCTGCGCGGACGCATCAGCCTGCTGATCAAGAACGCCCGTCTGGGGCTGGTGCTCGTGTTCATCAGTCTGGCGCTGTTCCTCGACCTACGCCTGGCCTTCTGGACCACGATGGGTGTCCCCATCTCGTTCCTCGGTGGTCTGTGGTTGATTCCGCAGTTCGACGTCACCATCAACATGATCTCGCTCTTCGCCTTCATCGTGTCGCTCGGCATCGTGGTGGACGATGCCATCATCGTAGGCGAGAACATCTACGATCATATGGAGCGGGGGCTCAAACCTCTGCACGCCGCAATCGCCGGTGCGCGCGAGATGGCTGTGCCGGTGACGTTCGCCATCATGACGTCGGTCGCTGCCTTCATGCCGATGGTTTTGGTCGAGGGTGTCATGGGCAAGATCATGCGCAGCATCCCGATCGTCGTGATCATGGTGCTTCTCATGTCGCTGCTGGAGAGCTTGTTGATCCTGCCGGCTCACCTGGCGGGATCGGGAGACAAGGGTCCGAGCCGCCTCGCTCGGGCGTTGCGCCCGGCGCTGCGCCGCGTGGAGCGAGTGCAGGCGGTGTTCTCCGCCGCGTTGCAACGTTTCATCCACGGCGCCTACGCAAAGTTCCTGGAAACTGCCATCGAGTGGCGGTATCTGACATTGGCGACCGCGTTGGCGATTCTGCTGCTCACCGGCGGAATCGTCGGCGGAGGCTTCCTCAAGTTCTCGTTCATGCCCCCGGTGGACGCAGAGAACATCGTGGCCTACTTGAAGATGCCGCAAGGCACGCCGGCCGAGCAGACAGCAGTAGTGGTGCGACGTATCGAGGAGGCAGCACACCAGGTGGCGGAGGAGTACGCTAGCGAGCACCCTGAAGTGCCGCCGCTGATCAAGCACATCGCGGCGGCGGTGGGAGAGCAGCCGTCGGCGGGTGGAGGTGGACCCGACTCCACCGGTCAGTCGGGAGCCGCCGGCTCGCACCTGGCAGAGGTCAATGTCGAGCTTCTGCCGAGCGCCGTTCGTGGTGTCAGCGCGGAGTCCTTGAAGAGCCGCTGGCGTGAAATCGTCGGCGAGGTGCCGGGAGCCGTGGCGCTGACCTACACTGCTTCGTTGTTCCGATCCGGCGATCCGATCAGCGTGCAGCTGGCGCACCAGGACTTCGACACTTTGCTGGTAGCAGCCGAGCGGCTCAAGGGCATGGTCGCCGAGTATCCGGGCACGTTCGCCATCGCGGACTCCTTCGAAGCGGGCAAGAAGGAGCTGGAGCTAGAGCTGACAGAGCAGGGGAGGACTCTTGGCCTGACGTTACAGGACCTGGCCCGACAAGTGCGCCAAGGTTTCTATGGCGAGGAAGCGCAACGGATCCAGCGTGGTCGTGACGAAGTACGGGTCATGGTGCGCTATCCCGAGAGCGAGCGGCGGAGCCTCGGCGACCTCGAGGACATACGGATCCGGCTGGCCGACGGCACCGAGGTGCCGTTCTCCACCGTCGCCCGGACGCACCAGAGCCGCGGCTATGCGGTGATCGACCGGGTCGACCGGCGGCGTGTCGTGACCGTGACTGCGGACGTCGACATCGACATCGCCAACGCCAACGAGATCAACGATGCCATTCGAGCCGGGACGTTGCCCCAGCTCATGGCGGAATTCCCCGGCCTCAGCTTCAGCTTCGAGGGCGAGCAGGGCGAGCAGCAGGAGTCTCTGGGCAGCTTAGCCCGCTTGTTCGGGATCGCATTGCTGGTGATCTTCGCACTGTTGGCCATTCCCTTTCGCAGCTACAGCCAGCCCCTCATCGTGATGTCGGCGATTCCTTTTGGGTTCGTCGGAGCGATTTGGGGTCATCTGTTGATGGGGATGAGCCTGTCATTGTTGAGCTTCTTCGGCATCGTCGCGCTGACCGGCGTGGTGGTGAACGACTCCCTGATCATGGTCGACTTGATCAACCGGCGTCGGCGCCAAGGAATCCCACTGGATCTCGCCATCCGCGAATCTGGAAAGCGTCGCTTCCGCCCCATCTTGCTGACCACTCTGACCACCTTCATGGGTCTCTCGCCGATGATCCTCGAGACGAGTCTGCAGGCGCAGTTTCTCGTTCCCATGGCCATCAGCCTCGGGTTCGGTGTCGTCTTCGCCACCGCGGTGACGCTCGTCATCGTGCCGGTGATCTACTGCATCTTGGAAGACATCCACGGCCTCTTCGGCCTGGAACCCGTGCATACCCCTGACCCGGTTTCCGAGCCGGCCTTGGCTTGACCGAAACCGGCCGATCAGTCGAGGGCCACTATCCCCGTAGGACATTGCGCGCAATGACCAGGCGCTGGATTTCGCTCGTGCCCTCACCGATGGTGTTGATCTTGGCGTCGCGGTAGAACTTTTCGGCACGGTAGTCCTTAACGAAGCCGTAGCCGCCGTGGATCTGGACTCCCCTCTCGGAGCAAAATACCGAGGTCTCGCCGGTGAAGAGCTTGGCCTCGGAGGCCAGCTGAGAGGCGTTGGGACGGCCCGCATCCATGGCGACGGCAGCCGCTAGGGTGAGGGCCTCGCCAGCGGCGATCTTGGTCGCCATCTCGGCCAGATGGAACTGAATGGCCTGGAACTGTGCGATGGGCCTGCCGAATTGCTGTCGCTCCTTGGCGTAGGCGAGAGCGGTCTCATAGGCACCCATGGCGGTGCCGAGACCCAGGGCCGCGATGGAGATACGGCCTCCGTCGAGGATCTGTAGTGCCTGGACGAACCCTTCCCCCTCTTCTCCGAGCAGGTGGCTTTCGGGAACGAAACAGTCCTCGAGAATCACTTCCGCGGTGTCGGAAGCGCGGATGCCCAGCTTGTTCTCCTTCTTTCCGGCTCGGAAACCGTCCATGCCCCGTTCCACCACGAAGGCGGAGATGTTGTGGGCACGCGGGCCGTCCGGATCGGTGACTGCCATCACCACGCAGGTGTCGCCCACGCTGCCGTGGGTGGTGAACTGTTTTATTCCGTTCAGCACCCAGCCGCCTTCGACACGTTCGGCCTTGGTCTGGGCTCCGGCGGCGTCGGAGCCAGCATTCGGCTCGGTCAGGCCCCAGGCCGCGATCTTGTCGCCGGAGGCCAAGGGTGTCACCCAGCGCTTGCGCTGCTCCTCGTTGCCGAACTTGTAGATATGGTTCGTTCCGAGGGAGTTGTGGGCAGCGATGGTGATGCCGACGGACGGGTCGATCTTGGACAGCTCGGCGATCACCAACACGTATTCCACATAGCCCATGCCGGCCCCGCCGTACTCCTCGGGGAAGATGATTCCGAGAAAACCCAGCTCGCCGGCCTTCTTGATCACGTCCATGGGAAACGTCTGTGTTTCGTCATGCTCATCGACGATGGGGTCTACTTCGCCGGCGGCGAACTCACGTGCGGCTTCCTGGACGGCGCGCTGCTCTTCGGTGAGGGAGAAATCCACTGCGATCTCCGTTTCGATCTATGTGCAGGATCGGTCGGGATCCGAACACGGTCTGGGGAACTCGACGGTCACCGGACCGTCTGCGAGACCCGTTCACTCGGACGGGTCGGGAAGTGGCTCGAAGAACGTACGGCGACCTCGGGCGGGTTGTGGGCCCACCGCACGACCACGGAGAGCGTATCAGGCGCTCTCCGGCATTCCGCACAACCGTGGCTGTCGCCCGCATGGCGGGATTCTCAACCACTTGACGTACTACCTTGTAGTCTAGGACCCGTGGTCCGTAGGTGATCTCGATGCCGCCCTTCACGGGAACGGACGTAGCCTCACCGCTGTCAGACGGACACCCATACGTTGAATCCATCGTCTGCTCGATCACAGGCCGCACGGAGGCGTCGCCGGACGGCGAACGCGAGGGATCGGGTACCGGGCGATCGAATGTCTCTCACTTTCATCCCGACAGGAGAAGCAGCCATGGATGTCTCTGAAGTCCGTTCGAAGATCAAAGAGATCATCGCCAATGTGACGAACATCGACCCAGCAGAAATCGCCGACGATGCGCACTTCATCGACGACCTGCAGCTGGACTCGTTGTCTCTGCTCGAAATCGGCGTCGACGTGGACTACGAGTTCCGGTTGGGCGTTCCCGAGGAGCGCCTGCAGGAGCTACGGACGGTACAGGACAGCGTGGATCTCGTGATGCAAGTGAAGGGCGAGCCCGCGACTGCGGCGGCCTGAGAGGCGCCATGTCCACGGCCCGTCCTGAGGGGCACGAATCCGGGCGCATCGTGGTCACCGGGTTGGGCTTGGTGACCCCGGTGGGTCACGATCGCGTCTCGACCTGGAACGCGTTGCTCGCAGGCGTCGATGGCATCGGCGAGGTCGAGAGTTTCGATACCTCGCGCCATTCGAGTCACCGCGGCGGTGAGGTGAAGGGCTTCGATCCCGTGGGCCGATTTCGCAAACTCGACCCGATGGAGCTGGGTCGCGCCAGTCAGCTGGCAGTCTTCGCCGCTCGCGAGGCAGTGGAGGATGCAGGACTCGAGACCGCAGGCTACCCATCCCACCGCCTCGGTGTCGCCATGGGCACCACCTCTGGTGAGCCCGGCCAGGTGGAAGACATGGACGATCGTTGGCTGGCGGGAGAGCTGGATCGGATGGGGGCTTTCGCTCGCCTTTATCCGAGCCACGTCATCGCCGGACACGTGGCGGCCGAGCTGGAGATCGAAGGCGTCGTGACCATGTTGCCTGCCGCTTGTGCTGCCGGCAACTACGCGGTGGGCTTTGCCGTCGACGCCCTGCGCACCGGCCGGGCCGACGCCATGTTGGCAGGCGGCGCCGATGCGTTCTCGCGCATCACCTACACCGGATTCGCCCGCCTCGGCGCCATCGCCCCTGAGATCTGCCAGCCATTCGACCGAGGACGCCAGGGAATGATGCCCGGCGAAGCGGGCGCTGTCCTGGTGCTGGAACGCGAGAGGGATGCCCGACGGCGGGGTGCTGAGATCTATGCGGTGGTGACGGGCTACGGTCTGTCGTGTGACGCTCACCACATGACCGCCGCCCACCCTGAAGGCGATGGGGCAGTGCGCGCCATGAAGCAGGCATTGCGCTTCGCGGGCCTGGCTGCGGACCAGATCTCCTATGTGTCGGCGCACGGTACCGGTACACCGACCAACGACCGTTTGGAGACCAAGGCGGTGCGAACCGTCTTTGGCGATCGCAGGCTGCCCGTGAGCTCGATCAAGTCGATGATCGGCCACACCATGGGTGCAGCCTCGGCGGTGGAGAGCGCGGTGTGCTGCCTGGCGGTGTCGCAGAACCGGGTTCCGCCGACCATCCACTACGAAGAGCCGGACCCGGAGTGCGACCTCGATTGCGTGCCCAACGAGGCGCGGGAGATTCCGGTGAACGCTGCGATGAACAACGCCTATGCTTTCGGCGGCAACAACGCCTCGGTGATCTTCACCAAACTGAACGGGAGCGCGCGGTGACTGCCGGCCGACGCCGCGTCGTCGTCACCGGCGCAGGTGCCATCTCGCCGATCGAAAACGGGGAGGTCGGGCTCGAGGGTCTGTGGTCGGCTTTGGCTGCCGGCCGAGACGCCTTCCTGCCGATCGCGGAGCTGCAGTTCGACCGCGACGCGGAGGCCGATCGGCTACAGCGGGCAACAGCGGCCGGCGTCCGGTTCGATCCAAGGGACCACCTGGAGGGTAACTATCGGCCGATCGACCGCACCGGTCAGCTGGCGATCGTCGCCGCGCAAAGAGCACTGGCCGAGGCTGGTTGGACAGCCGAGCGGCGCACGGTGCAAGAGGTCGGACTGGTTCTGGGCACCATGTTCGGCTCGCTCCACACCATTTCGGCCTTCGACCGGCGTGGAGTGGAGGCAGGGCCCAAGTACGTCAAGCCGCTCGACTTCGCCAACAGCGTGATCAATGCCGCCGCCGGCCAAGCCGCCATTTGGCTCGGTCTTCGCGGCCCGAACTCCACGGTTACGGGCGGCTGTGTCGCCGGCCTGCAAGCTCTCGCGCAAGCTTGCGAGCTGATCCGCAGCGGGCGTAGCGACGCCTTGCTGGCGGGTGGTGCCGACGAGCTGGCTTTCGAGTCGTTCTTTGCCTTTCAGCACGCTGGCTTACTGGGATCGGCGGACCTGCCCCGGCCCTTCGATGCCCGGCGTGACGGATTCGTGCCCGGGGAGGGCGCCGCAATCCTCATGCTGGAAGCCGAAGACTCAGCCACGCGGCGGGGCGGGACGACGCTCGGTATCTTGGCGGGACATGGCACGGCCTTCGACCCTTCCCGTGGAACCGATCGCGGTTCGTTGGCGTCGGCATTGACCCGAGCTGTAGGCGCAGCACTCGAGGATGCGGGTCCGTCTGTGCCCATCGACGCCGTATCCTCCGGAGCGTCCGGGCTGCCCACTGGAGACGCAGCGGAGGCGGCAGCCCTGGAACAGGTCTTGAACAGTAGCTCGGGGACGACGCCGGTGACGGCCGTCAAGTCGCTACTCGGCGAGAGCTTGGGTGCGGCCGGAGCGTTCCAGGCGCTGGTGGCGCTCGGCATCATTGCTGGCCGGGAGCTGCCGGGAGTGGCCGGCTGGCACCAGGCGGATCCAGACATACCGGCTCTCGATCTCGCGGCCACCCCCCGGGCGATTCCGGCCCGGCGCGTGCTCCTCACTTCGGTGAGCTTCGATGGCTTCGCTTGCGCCGTCGTGCTCGATCGCCCTGGAGACCAGGAAACGCCGACCTGAGATACTGATGGCGAGGGCCTTCATCGAATGCACGTCGGCGGTGAGACCGCCGGCCGAGAGAGGACTGGGTGCGGAAGAACGAACGCGAAGATCACGAGACGCCCAGGATGCACGACCGCCTGCCAAAGGATCGTCCGCCTTTGGTTCCGCGGTACCGCAACCAGGGCTACGATCGCGAGTCGGTCGACCTGCGCCGCGCATGGGTCGCCGAGCGATCTGGAGCGAACTTCGATCATGTGGGGCGTTGCAGCCTGGACACGGAGACCTTTCGGGGCAACGCGGAGAACGTCATCGGTACCGTACAGACTCCTGTGGGTGTGGCCGGACCACTGCAAGTCTGCGGCGAGCACGCGAACGGTGTCTTCTACGTGCCGCTGGCCACCACCGAGGGTGCACTGGTGCGTTCGTACGAACGTGGCATGGTCGCGCTGACTCGGGCGGGCGGGGCCGAGGTGCGGATCTGGCTCGATCGGAATCGCATCACTCCGGTCTTCACCTTGCCGAACGTAATTGCTGCGCGAGACTTCGCGCGCCACGCGGAATCCGAGATGCCTCGCTGGCGCGACGTCGCGGCGAGCACCACGCAGCACGGCCGACTCGAAGGCCTCACCTGCGTGCCCGCGGGCCGCGAGGTCTACGTAGATCTGGAGTTCCACACCGCCGACGCCCATGGCATGAACATGCTCTCGAAGGCCGGCGACGCGATCTGTCGTGCTCTTGCCGCGGCTGTGCCCGACGTCGTCCGCTGGCAGATCCTCAGTGGCTACAGCGCGGAGAAGCGGGCCGCCGGCTCGCTGCTGCGCGGTGGCAAGGGCAAGAAGGTCACGGCAGGCTGTCGGATCCCGGAGCGCACTGTGCGCGCCGTTCTCCACTCCACCCCGGAAGACATGGCGGCGATGTGGCATCGTACCGTCGTCGGACATTTGGCGAGCGGTGCCATCGGCCACAACGGACACGTGGCGAACGGTCTGACGGCACTGTTTCTCGCAACCGGCCAGGACGTGGCCAACGTGGCCAATTCGTCGGTAGCGATCACTCAGCTCGAGGTGGTGTTCGATGAAGACGAGGGGCGACAAGCTCTTTGGGCTTCCGTCACCCTACCGTCCTTGTCGGTGGCCACGGTGGGCGGTGGCACCGGCCTGGGTACCAGTCGGGAATGCCTCGGGCTCTTGGGCTGCGCCGACGGCGACCCGCCCGGTCAGGGTCAGGCACCCAAGCTGGCGGAGATCGTCGCGGCCACGGTCCTGGCCGGCGAGCTGTCCATGGCAGCGGCCATCGCCTCGGGCGAGTTCGTCGAAGCCCACGAATCGTACGGACGGAACCGGCCTGGGGAGAGCGACGCGGTGCGGACCGAGTCGGACGACGCTCGATGAAGCGACGATTCCGCGGCTTGCGCAGGAATGCGCCCGCTTCACGCTACGACGCGGTGGTGATCGGAGCCGGTGTCGGTGGGCTGGTCGCAGCCAACCTGCTAGCGCGCGAAGGCCTGTCCGTCCTGCTGGTGGAAAGACACTACATGGTCGGCGGCTACTGCTCGACCTTCCGTCGGGGCAGCTTCACCTTCGATGCATCGACCCATTTTTATCCGCTGATGGGCAACCCGGACACGGCCCCGGGCCGTTTGCTGGCAGATCTCGGCGCACGGACCGAGTGGGTCACCATGGACCCGGTAGACACCTTCCACTGTCCCGACGGTTCGCGTTTCAGGGTGGCTGCGAACCTCGAGACCTACCGCGCCGACCTCGACAGAGAGTTCCCGAACCTTCGGCCGGCTCTGGATCAGTTCTTCCAGGAAGTACATGCCGCTTACCGCCACGGCCTTCTGGCCTACTTTCGAGGTCGCGAGACCGAAGCGTTTCAGCGCATGGAGTCGTGGACCGTCCGCGACGTGCTGGAGAAGACGTTCCCGGGCAACGACGACGTGTCGCGCAAGCTGAAACTGGTGCTTACCGGCGATTGCCCGCATTGGGGATCGCCACCGGATCGGACGTCGTTCGTCTTCGACTCCATGCTCCGGCTGTCGTACTTCCTCGGCAACTACTATCCGGTGGGTGGCTCTCAAGCCTTTGCCGACGAGCTGGCTCGTACCTTCGAGGAACGAGGCGGGCACTTGCTGATGAGCACCCGAGCTCGTGGAATCGACGTACGGTACGACCGAGTTCATGGCGTAGATATCGAAACGCTTCGTGGACCTCACACCGGGCGGCGCCTGCGCATCGCCACCGAGCAGGTGGTATCGAACGCCGACCTGGGCGTCACCTACGACCTGCTGCCGGAGGGGGTCGTTCCGCCTGGGTTGCGAGATCAGTTGCGAAGACTGCGCCCGAGCTTTCCCTGTTTTCTGGTTCACATCGGACTGCGAGGCGTGTCGGCAGACGAGCTCGAGCGTGTGCAGGGCTACTACTGGAACGATTGGGATACCGATCGGGTGGGTCTGAACGGGCTCCGATGCAAGATCTTCTGTCCGACGATCTACGACCCCGGAGTCGCACCGGGCCCGGATCCGGACTCTGGTTCGGGGCCAGGACAGATTGTCATTTTGCAGAAGGTGCTCGACATGGAAGGGCTGGAGGAGACCGAGTTGGGCATCGGTGCAGGGCCTCCGGATTCTTGGAACGACGACGACTGGGGGCGCCATCGTCAGCGCGTTGGTTCGTACATGTTTCGTCAGCTGCGCGAAGTGCTCCCGGGCATCGAGGAGCACGTGACGGTGAGGCTCAACGCCACCGCCGACACGGCCCGCCGCTTTACTCTCAACCGGGCCGGCGCGATGCTGGGATGGGAGATGTCGCCGGAACAGCTCGGACGCCACCGCCCCGGACTCGACGGGCCGGTGACAGGTCTCACCCTCACCGGCCACTGGGTTCGTCCTGGTGGCGGCATCGTGCCGACCCTGGAATCGGCTCGACAGGCGGCCCAGAGGGTCGTGGCGGGCAACATCGTCGCGGTATGAGCCTGCAACTGATCTTGGGCGACGACGCCTTGGGTTGCAAGCTCCGGCGATGCATCGACGCCGCGGCCGCCGAGCGTGTAGCCGGTTGCAAGCGGGTCGTCTACGTAGCCCAAAGTCGGTCCGGCCGAGCGGTGCCCGACCTGCCGGACGCCGAAGCGTGCTTCGAGCAGCTGGACGAGGAGATCGACGAGCTGGTCGTGGTCTCCTCGACCCAGGTCTTCGAGCCCAGTCACCGGCATCTCGCCATGACACCCCATGTGGCGCTTCCGCGCGTCGGAACCCGCAACGTCGTAGCGCGAGATTGGCGACATCTCGAAGAGCTGGCTCGCACCGCATCCGAAGGTCGAGGTCTTCATTTGACGCTGCTTCGGCCCGCTCCTGTAGTCGTGGCGGGCGGGGGTGATTTCTGGAGCCGCCTGCTACGCCGCCGCATCGCCATCACCCTGCCGGGCTTCGATCCCACCCTGCAGCTTCTGACGGTCGACGATCTGGCACGGGTCCTCACGACTCTTCGGCCTCCGACCCAAAGTGTCCGCATCCTCCACTTGGTGCCGCGGTCGAACGTACCTCTCCGCGAGGCACTACGGCACGCCGGCGTCCTACGCCTCGCCGTGCCGCGCGTTATGCAGGCATGTCTGCGTCCTGTGTTGCGCCCGCTGGGCGCAGCACCGCTCCATCAAATCGACTACCTGCGACAAAGCTTCACCGTCGCTGACGCTGGGATGTCCGAGACCGCCACCGATCTCGACTCGGATCGCCCGCGGACCACGAGTTCGGCGGCCGTGGATCATGCCCGCGGGCGCGGGACCCATGCCGTCGCCCGGTCGTTCGACGACTACGGCCTCGACCGGGGCTACGTACAGCGCCTGTCGAAGACCTTGTTTCGCTTCCTGCACGACGTTTGGTGGCGTGTGGACGTGCGCGGGTTGGAGCACCTTCCGCGCGATGGTCCTGCGGTCCTGGTCGGCATTCACCGCGGTTTCCAGCCCTGGGATGGGGTGATGGCCATGCAGCACGTTGCGGCGGAAACCGGACGCTATGTCCGCTTCCTCACTCACCCAACGCTATTCAAGTTCCCGTTTCTGGCGCCCTACATGCAAAAGCTCGGCGCGGTGCCGGCTGCGGCCGAGAGTGCCGACCGCATCTTGTCGAACGGCGAGGTCTTGGCGGTCTTTCCCGAGGGTATCCGCGGCGCTTTCATCAAGTATGGGCCGAAAGTCTATCGACCTGCCCGGTTCCAGCACGACTTCGTGGCCTTTGCCCTCCGCTACGGCGCACCCATCGTGCCCTTCGTCACCCTGGGATCGGCCGAGATCTACCCGATCCTGTGGAAACTTCGGTGGGGCTGGTGGCGTCGATGGTCGGAATGGCCGTGCCTGCCGGTGACGCCGACGCTGGGTACGATCCCTCTTCCGAGCAAGTGGCACACCCGGGTCCTGACGCCGATTCACCTCGACCTGCCACCCGAGGCGGCTCGTGATACATCGACAGTGCGGCGACTTTCCGCGCAGGTGAGGCAGACGATGTCGGATGCCTTGACCGATCTCCAGCGGAGGCGCCGCCACATTTTCTGGGGCGACCTGGCGCCACGAGATTCTATGTCCCCAGAAGCTCTCCCGCGTACGGATTCCCGAGGAACGTCATGACTAGAAGCGACTCTTCGAACGTGGATGTCTGCATCCTGGGGGGTGGTCTCGCTGGACTGACGTTGGCTCGTCATCTTCTCCTCCATACCGACCGGACTGTCCGTGTAGTGGAGAAGCGTGCCGAACTACCTCCGAAGCGGCAGAAGGTCGGCGAGTCCTCGGTCCAGCTGGCGGGCTACTACTACGGCAAGGTGCTCGACCTCGAAGATCATCTCTACTTCGAGCACCTCATGAAGTACAACCTGCGCTTCTATTGGAAAACCGCGGGTCGACGGAACGACGCGTTCGAGGACTACTCGGCCGCCTACATCCGTAACTATTCCAACATCCCGTCCTATCAGCTCGACCGCAACGTCTTCGAGGCCGAGTTGATCCGCCGCAACGCCGCCTTCGAAGATCGCTACGCTCTGGACCTTGGTGCCGAAGGCTTGCAAGTAGATCTCTGCGAGGAAGGCGAAGATCCTCACAGAGTGCGGTATTCGGTCGACGGCGAAGCTCGGGAGCTGCGTGCCAGCTGGGTGGTCGACGCCACGGGCCGGCGTCGCTTCCTGGCCAAGAAACGAGAGTTGACACGCGATCAGCCTCTCGATCATGGCGCGTTTTTCTGGTGGGTCGACGGCTTGGTGGACATCGAGAAGCTGACGGGACAGTCGAACCGGGAGCGGCGGCTGCGCCCCGATCGCCGTCACACAGGTCACCTACCCGCCTGGCTGGCAACGAATCACTTCTGCGACGAGGGCCTGTGGTTCTGGGTGATTCCCCTCCACGGCAAGACCAGTCTGGGGCTGGTCTTCGACAACGACGTCGTGCATTGGCGCGATGTCTTCAACGTCGAAAAGGCCACCGAGTGGATCTGCGAGCGCTTCCCCCTCTTCGCTCGCGATCTGCCGCAGAGGAAAGTCCTCGACTTCGGCGGCTACCGTAGCTACGCCCACGACTGCGGCCAGACCCTCAGCGCGCAGCGTTGGGCTGTGACCGGGGAAGCGGGTCGCTTCAACGACCCGCTCTACAGCCCTGGGTCGGACCTGATCTCGATCCACAACACTCTTATCGTAGACGCGATTCTGGCTCGGGATCCCGACGATCGGAAACAACGCTGCCGCACCCACGAGTCGCTCACCAAAGCCGTGTACCAGGCGTACCTGCCGACCTACGCCACGAGCTACGACGCACTGGGAGATGTCGAGACCTTCTACCTGAAGTATGTCTGGGAGCTGGCTGTCTACTTCGCCGTCTACGTTTTCCCGTTCATCAACGACCTCTTCACGGAACGCCGCTTTCAAATCGGCTACCTTCGACGCTTTGCCAAGCTCGGGCCGTGGAACCGTGGTGTCCAGGGGCTCCTCTCCGGCTACTTCCAATGGAAGAAGGAGCACGCTGAGCCGTCGAACGATCCGGCGTACCTGGACTTCACCGAGATCGAAACCCTAGCGCGAGCGGCCGATACGTTCTTCGAAGTAGGCCTCGACGCGGTGGAAGCGCGCAGGGTCCTCGATCGGCAGCTCGAGAATCTCGAAGAGCTGGCTCGGTTCACCGCCGTCCACGTAGCCTCGGTTGTGCTCGACGACCCGGATGTTCTCCGAAGCCGCGCCTTCGCCGAGTCTCTCGACTTGGAGGCCCTGCACTTCGACCCTGAATCTATGGCCGAGCACTGGCGGGCAACGCGAGACCAGCCCGGTGAGATGGAGTGGTCGATGTGCGCGAAGGTGCTCGAGCGATTTCGCCATACGCGGAAACGGTCGGCTATCGCGATGGTGAGCTGAGTCCAGCGACGACCGTCTAGACTCTCCTTGTCCGATCGAGAGCCAGCCGAAAGGGCTGCTGTAAGCTCCCGGCATGGAAAACCTGACCTCGATCTGCCAGGGCCTGCGTCAGGCAGCTCGTCGCCTCAGAAGGACGCCTCGGTTTGCCGCGTTGGCCATTCTCATGTTGAGTCTGGCGCTCGGGGCCCACCTGTCCATCGTCGCAATTTTCGACACGGTCCTATTGCAGTCTCTGCCGGTCACCGACCCAGGCCGACTGCTCACGATTCACGAGACCCGCGACGGCGTCGGGTTCCGAGCGATGGCCTACTCCGATTACCTGGAGTACCGGGCCCAAAGCCAAACGTTCGAGGATCTCGCAGTCCACTACTCCACGGTGCCGCTATATGTCGGCGGCGAAGGCGCCGGCGAGATGATGAATGGCTCGCTGGTTTCAGCGAACTACTTCCCGCTGCTGGGCCTCGAGCCCACCGCGGGGCGGTTCTTCCGACCCGAAGAGGACGCGACGCGAGCCAGCCACCCCGTGGTAGTGATCTCGGAAGGTCTATGGCGCAGCCGGTTTGGTGGCCGGGAGGATGTCGTCGGTTCTGTCCTGCAGGTCAACAGCACCGACTTCTCCATTGTCGGCGTAGCGCCTCCTGGCTTCGTAGGCCTCGACGCGGGCCGCCCTTGTGCCCTTTGGATGCCGACCATGATGGCGCCTGTAGCCAACAACTGGTGCGATGCCCTGGCCAAGAGGAACTGTAGGCTTTTCGAGATGGTCGGGCGGCTGGCCGACGGCCAAGATGTGGCGACGGCTCAGGCTGAGATGAGCGTCCTCAGCCAGAACCTCCATACCGCCGATCCGTTGCCGGGGGACACCGTGCGCGGGCTCCAGGTCACACCGCTGACCGGTCTGGATTCTGAACGAGGGCAAGGATCTCGTCGCATGATGGCGCTTCTGATGGCCGTCGTCACGCTTCTGGTCGCCGTGGCATGCGCCAACCTCAGTGGTTTGCTGATCGCGCGGGGCCTGGGCTCCCGCACCGAGATCGCGGTGCGGCTGGCTCTGGGTGCACGCCGCCACCAGGTCGTGTCCTTGTTCGTCGCCGAGGCGCTGCTCCTGACGGTAGCGGCAACCGTGGGAGGGCTGTGTCTCGCTACGCTCGCGACCCCTCTGGGAGCCTTGGTCTTCCAGACGCACGCCGACGTTGATATCGAGCTGACTCCGGCGTTGGTCGGATACGCTGTTCTGCTCTGTGGATTCACTGCCTGGGTGGTCGGTTTGCTGCCCGGCCTTCAGGCATCGAGGCCGGATCTGATCGAGGGACTCAAGGAGAGTCGCTCCCGCCGGAAGCCTCGGTTGCTCGCCGGATTCGTTGTCGCGCAGATCGCGATCTCGTTCCTGCTGCTCTACGGGACCGGTCTGTTCGCACGTAGCTTGCTGAACGTCGACAGTGCTCAGAGCGCCGAGGCCGAACACGTTGCGAAGTTCCGTTTACGTCCCAGACTCGTCGGATATGGGCCGGAACAGGGCCAGGCCGTGGTCGACGAAGTACTTCGACGGATCGAGGCGCTTCCCGGGGTCCGCTCCGTCGGATTCGCCAAGCTACGCCCCCTGTGGCCCGGATTCGAAGCTCCAGTGAGTCTTCCCGACAGCGCTTCCGATGGCGGCGAGCCTTTGTTCCATGCTGGATTCCAGCCGGTCGGCCCGAAGGCGCTCGCCTCCGTCGGCATCGAGTTGCTACGTGGCCGGGATTTCGACCGACGCGACGTCGCGGGATCCCAGCCGGTGTTGCTGGTGAACCGGACCATGGCCGAGAACCTGTGGCCCACGGAGGAAGCCGTCGGGCAGCGTGTCACCGTAGGTGGGAAGACGTTCGAGGTCGTCGGTATCGTTCAGGATTCCTCGTACAACAACCTGATCTGGGGCCGCTCTCCTCAGGCGTTCGGCTCCTTCTGGCAGGATCCGCAGCATCCCGACGCTCGCTTCGTGGTGCGATTCGAAGACGATGCGAAGGCGTTCTTGCCCACGTTGCGCCAGCTCGTGGCGGAGGTCGATCCCGTGATTCCGGTGACCGAGCTCGGAACATTGCAGGAAAGACTTCGGTTCGAGCACGCGACCGCCCATGTCGTGGGTCGCCTGACCGCAGCTGCCTGCATCCTGGCGGTACTTCTTAGCGCCGCCGGCCTGTCCGGAATCCTCGCCCTCGCGGTGGCGCAGCGGGTCAGAGAAGTCGGCATTCGCCGCGCCCTGGGCGCCAGCCATTCCCAGGTCGCTGCCCTCGTCGCGAGGGACGCCTTCGTTCTCGTGGCCGTCGCTCTCGTCTGTGGGCTCGTGGCGTCGGTCGCCTTGGCACCTACGGTCGGGCACTTCCTCTACGGGGTCCACCCTCGCGACCCTGGCCTGCTCGGCGGCGCGTTCTTGTTGTTGATCGCGGTGGCTGGTGCTGCCGCTTGGTGGCCTGCCCTGCGAGCGGTACGTATCGACCCGGTTGACGCGTTGAGGCAGTAGCTTCCGGAAGAATCGATCCCAGCGCGATGACGTCGGCGTCGGCCGTTAGCGGGGGGTGAGCGCCGCGAGCACCTCGCGAAACGCTTCGTTGAACTCCGAGGGATTCTCCAGCTGGAGGAAGTGACCGACGCCTTCCATCAGCGTCAGCTCGTAGTCGGCGTGCTGCTGGTTGCGCTCCAGCGCATCGGCCGGCATGTTCTGCTGCATCAGGGCCGCATTGATACAGCGGATCGGCACGCTCGCTTTCTCGGCCTCTGCCACCAGGTCCAGGGAAGGGAAATCCTTCATCAGGCCGAGCACTGCCCTGCGGTCCGAGGCCAACGCGACCTCGGTGATGGCAGCGCGCAGCGCTTCGTTGTGCTCACCTGGCAGTGTCGCGGCCATCATGCCGGCGAGTGAGCCCTCGAAGTCACTCTCGAACATGTCGATCCAGGCTTTCAGCTCCTCCTCTGGAGGCTTCATTTCCAGGTCGTGCAGCGTGTCGACACAAACGACGCCGCGCGTCGCGTGATCTTTCGAGGCTGCGAGCCTCGCCGCCGCCAACAGTGCCACCGGCCCGCCCATGGAATGGCCGACGAAGACGAAGTCCTTCAGGTTGAGCTCTTCGACTAGCTGCACGGTATCGGCGGCCAGGCCGTCCAGGGTCCACGACTCCCGCTCGGCACCCGATTCGCCGTGTCCCGGTAGATCGAACGTCACCACCCGGTGGTCCTGTGCGAACACGTCTACTTGCTCGCGCCAGTCCTCGCGATTGCAGGCCCAACAGTGCACGAAGACCAGCGTCGGCTCGCCGCTGCCGCGCACCTCGTAGATCATGGCATTGCCGTCGGAAGTTGTCAGGGTACCGGTCTTGGCCTCGGGGACACCTTCGGCGAAGGTCGCCAGCGCGGTGAACGAAGCGAGCAGAAGACAGAGCGTGACTCGGATCGGACTTCGATTCGTCATTTTGTTCTCCAGGGATCTTTCTCGAGATCCTAACCGAGCGCCTCCGCGGCACCGCGCAATGCACGAGCCTCGGTGACCACTTCGGTCAGTACGGATGCCAGATCGGAGTCCACCCAATCGTGGCGGGGCTCCCTCGGATGCTGCTCGTCGTCCGGGTCGCCCAGACCTGCGCCCTTGGCTTTGCGCATCCTCTCTCGCATCAGGTCGCGAAGCTCTTCCGCGTTGTCGACGCCCCGGAAATAGCCCGTGTGCATCGAGAACGTACCCGCCTGCTGAGGGTTTTTCCCAGGACCACCACCGCCACCACCGCCCGCCGACTTCACTTCCAGGTCGGCCACTCCCAGGAGCCGTTGCAGCGGACCCTGGGAGATGGAGATGTTCTGGATGTTGGCGAAGGTCATGGTCATCTCACGCACATGGAAGATGCCCTCGCGAATGCGCAGGCTTTGATCGGTCACGAGGTACCAGCGCATCTCATAGTCGAGGCGCACGCCGAGAAACGACACCAAGAGCTGGAACAGAACCAACAGGATGCCGCCGCCGAGGATCACCGTCAGGAAGCAACCTGCCAGCCCGTCGGCACGCTCGGTCGACGTCGCGAGAAATCCCACCACCAGGAAGAAGAGCACGATCAAGCTGAAGAACTGAGCGATGGCCCACAACGCCAGCTTGTATCGGAAGTAGCTGGGAGCTGCCCGAAACGTCCGCAGCGTACCCTCGTGCCCGGCCGGCGGATCGGGTTCCGGCGGCACCTTGAGTGCGCGAAGCAACGTCCCCTTGAGACCCGGATACACCTCAAGCCTCCCCGCCAGGTCGCCGTTCCAGGGCCGTCCGGGTCGCACGCAGTTCTGCCGAGACCTCACGCAAGGCCGACACGATCTCGGATGGCGCGGCCGTCGCCTCTCCCGGCGCGTGAACCGGCGCTTTCGACTCGACCTTCCGAATGCCGCGCATGCGCGAGTACAGAAAGTCCCGCACGTCCTCGAACTCCAGAAGTCCCTCGATCGTCATCTCCGCCGCCGAGCTGCCCGAGGCAGTCTGGATATGGAGGTCTGCCAGCCCCAGCCATCGCTGGAAGATCCCCGACGTCACGTGAATGTCCTGGATCCGTCCATAGCTCAAGCTCACCTCGCGGCGAAACAAGATCCCCCATCGCATGCTCACGCCCTCCTCGTCGAAGCGATAGCGCATGGTGTGGTAGCGGAAGTAGAGGAACGGTAGCCCGATCAGGGAAAACGGTGGAAACACCAACGAACGCAGCCAGTAGAGGCGCATGAGCTTCGGGTGTGGTCGCTCGATGGCGAGGATGGCAGAGGCATCGTGGGACATGGAGGCTCCTAGCTGGCGAAGGTCTGTCCTATGGTAGCTGCCGTGGCGTCTCTAGTTGGTATCACGCCATCAGGTCAGACGCCGAGACCGAGGATCTTCAGCAAGGGTGGGAGCTCGGAGACCGACAGTACGGAACCTGCTCATCTAGGCTATTCCGATCGCGGGTCTCGGCTGTTCCTGTGTCGCAGCGCCGAGAAGAAGAAAAGGAGAGCCGCCCCCGCGGAAACCGCACCCACCGGCCAGAAGTCGCCGCCCAGGCCGTGGCGTTGCACCAGATCGACTGACCAACCCAGGATCGGTGCCACGACCATGGTTGCGGCGCGATGCGCCTGCGACTCGATGGACAGCACCGTGGCACCGCGCGACGCCGCAGAATGTTGGTCGAACCGGCTGATCAGGATCGGACGCCATACGTTCTGCAGCACGTAGATCACGACGAAGGCCACAGCCACACCGGGCAGGATCTGAAGGTACGCCGCCCAGGAGAGTGCGAGGCAGACCAGCGCATTGACACCCCAAAGCCACGTTGCGGCGCGTTCCTCCGAACCCGCCGCGCGGACGACGCGGTGAGCCGAACGGCTCGCTACCGCCGCCAGCAAGAAGAGCCCGAAGAAGACGGGCCCTACGAGCAGGGCGGTGCGTCGCGCCTCGCTCTCGGCGTCGGTTGCGAGAGGCACGGCCCAGCTCGCCAGGACGATGGCTTGCAGCACGGGCTGGAGGTAGTCCTTGACGGCATGGAACACGCCCTCCCATCCCATGGACTCCGCTACCAGGCGCCGAAGCGGTCGCTGCCGGATCGTGACGGACAGCGAGTCCCGCAAGTGGCGCACCACGGCGGAAGGCGAACGGACCTTCTCATGCTCGCCGTCGAGCTCGGCGGGATAGCCGAGCATGTTGACGATGCTCAAGACATAGGGGACGGTCGCGAAGTAGAAGACCGAGCTGAAGTTGCCTGAAACGACCACGAGGACCGCCGCCAGAACCACCGATACCGCCGAGCCGATCTTGCTCCACGATCGGGTGTAGCCGTAGACGCGGGCCTTCTCGTCTTCCCGACCCTGGAGGCGCAGCCATTCGAAGATCATGGCCTTGTGGGTGCCGGTGCGAAAGGCGTCGCCAACGGCGTAGAAGAACATGGCAGCGAACATCCCGAGCTGGCTCTCGGCAAGGCCGAAGAGCAAGAAGCTGACGATGTAGACCGAGAACGAGAGAATCATGGAGCCGCGACGGCCCCAGGCATCGGCCACCGCACCCGACGGGATCTCGAGCAGGTTGACCGTCAGCTCCCGAAACGCGATCAGCATGCCGACGAGGAAGAAGCTGAAGCCCTTTTCGAGCAATACGAGCACCAAGAAGGGCTCGAAGTAGCGCTGGTTCTTCAGAAAGCCGTAGAGGCTGAAGCGGAAGATCATCGTCGTTCTCGGGTTGGACTTCTCTGTGCGGTCCCGTGCGTTCCCTACTTGAAGCCGTGTCGGACCAGCATAAGCGCTCCGTTCCCGACGCTTCGAGCCATGAGCTTGACCACTTCAGGCCTTCTTCCGACCCATCCCGACCCACCTATGATCCGTACTCCCCAGGAACTCCATTCTGAAGACAACTCCTCCAAGAAAGGTTCCCGATATGCACACCTCTGCTGCTCTGCACACTTCTGCTGCGCACCCTCGACTCCACTTCGGCCTCGTAGGCCTGGCCTTGGCACTGGTTGCCGCGCTGCCTGCGTCCGCCGATTGGGTCGGTAAGATCGAATCGGCTCACAACAAAGAGACTTACTCCCAGCAAGGAGCCCTGACGGCTGACCTGGTCGTCGAGTTCGGAGGCAGTACCCTGATCGATGGGCGACTGGTGATGGACACGCCCGGCGGCAAGACCCGCATCGAGCTCACCGGTGGCGAGCACGCCGGTAGCGTCATGGGCTTCGACGGCTCCGAGGCCTGGCTGGCGCCCGCAGACTCCGCGTTTCGGGGAGCCCGTTTCCATGTCCTCACCTGGTCGTACTTCCTGGCCGCGCCGATGAAGCTGAGCGACGCCGGTACCCACGTCCAGCCGCAGGGTGAGCTACCTTTTCTCGACGGCACAAAACTCGCCGCCGCCAAGCTGACCTTCGGCGATGGCGTCGGCGACTCACCCGACGATTGGTACCTTCTCTACCGTGATCGTGACACGAAGCGCCTTGCAGGAATGGCGTATATCGTCACGTTTGGCAAGAGCCAAGAAAAGGCCGAAGAGGAGCCCCACGCCATCGTCTACAGCGGTTGGGAAGAGGTGAACGGCGTCTGGCTGTCCACGGAATGGACCTTCTACGATTGGACTCGTGAAAAGGGAGTCTTCGGAGATCCCGTCGGCCACGTGAAGCTGAGGAATCTGCGTTTCGTGCAGTTCTCCGCCGATGCGTTCAAAGCGCCGGAAGGCGCCAAGGCCCAACCAGCGCCGCCTGCAGGCTGAGCAAAGATGATTTTGAATCTTCGTCCGCGCTGAATCAAAGCGAGTCCACCAGGTCTTAGGAAAAGAGATCGATGATGGGCGCGAATCGAAGATACACCCGGCACGCTACGACGTCCATCCAGCCCAGAGACAATGAGATTACCTGTGAGCTCAGACCGGGATCGTGTGCGACACTAGCGGAAAGGACGGGTTGTATGAGGCCACTAGGTTCGGATGCGCGGTCACGGTCGGGGCCCGCTTGGCAAATGGTCCGGTCGCACTCGGACTCTGAAACCCCATGGTGGCAGCGCTCCCAGCAGGTCAACCGCGGTTGCCACGCTCTCCAACGAATCCGATGCTCTCGGTTTCGTCGACTCGACGACGAAGGACTGCGAGCAACCTGAGGCAAGAACTCGGGCGTCTGGGCGAAACCTCCGCTTGTCTGACACGGCCCGCAGCAAGTCGACACGGGTGAAACGTAGATCGAGGTCTGTCATAGACTTCACCTGGAAGCACACTCTCGGAGTCCTTGTTCGCGCATATCCTCCGAATAGGGTAAACTAATTTGAGCAGCGCAGCGGTGATCCCAGAAAGACGCTCCGAATAACGGACGTCTGCCTGGGCATGTGTATGATCCGTCGTCAATGATTTTCGAGACGACAAGCCGTCATTCGTTTACCTAGGAGATGGAATGAAAGGTTTGGTTCTGGCAGGAGGTCTCGGTACGAGGCTGAGGCCGACTACTTTAGTTGTTAACAAGCATCTGCTCCAAATCTACGAGAAGCCGATGATATACTATCCGCTGGCAACTCTTATTGGAGCAGGGATAAGTGACATTTTAGTAGTAACATCGCCGGGTCAAGTTGATAACTTCAAGGAACTTCTTGGAGATGGTTCCGATTGGGGGGTTGTGATAGACATCGTAGAGCAGCCGAGTCCGAATGGGATCGGCGGCGCCATTCTTTCGTGTGAAGATAGGATACGAGATGAAGGTCTTTGTGTGATACTCGGGGATAACATCTTCACCGGGCACGCTATGTCTATCAAGCTTCGTCAACTTATCAATGAGAACGGCTCTCGGTCCTACGCATTCGCCACGAGTGTTACCGATTCAAAATCATTTGGCGTCGTCGAGTACGACGATGACACGCAAAAGCCAATACGAATACATGAGAAACCTCGTCACCCGCCGTCAGATGTTATCGTCACGGGCCTTTATCTTTTTAGGCAAGGTCTTTTCGAGATCTTAGGTGGGATTAGACCTTCCGAGCGAGGGCAGATCGAGATTACGAGTGTGCTGAACTACTATCTGAAACGTGAGCAACTCTCCATTGACCGATTGGACCAATGTGGAATTGGGCTCGACTGGTTTGATGCGGGAACGCCGCTGAGCCTGAACGATGCGAATCAAGAAGTGAAGAGGTTGGCAGATCAGAGAAAATATTTCGGATATCCCGAAGTGGCGGCATGGCGGTCAGGCTTCATTGACGCGAAAAGATGTCACCAGCTGGCGAGAACCGAGAAACTGAAGAACTCGCGCTATGCGCAGCACCTAGCTGGCTTGGTTAGTATAGATGGAAAGACAAGTGACGACGATATAGGTGCTGAAGAGAATGAGTGCTAAAAATCTTACGTGTCCGGGTGAGCGGGACGCGTTCCAGATTGAAGCTAGCGAACTTTCCTGCGAGATCGAGAGATACTCCTCCCAATGATAGGAGAATCCGCAGCCACAATCGCGATACTCGAAAGCGCATCGACCGACGCCACTGCTCTCGAGATCGCCACTGAGCACTGGTCTAGCTGGCTTCTCTTGTGCCTTTCTGGATGCGTCGGGGGGATTCTATACTCCCAGAAGTCCAAACTGGAGGGCGTCCGGGAGCGACGAGGAGTCTTAATAGACTTTCTGTTCGGCATCGCAGGAGCCCATCTTGTCTTTCTGTTGATGCCCGCCAAGTTCGAAATCTCTGATCGGCACGATCTGGTCCGATATGTTGCGCTCGCGATCCTGGGAGGCTACGGTGCTGGGCCACTCTTAGACCACGCCTTGCCGGAGACCCTCAGGAGGTTACGAAAGAATCGCCGGCAAGTAGAGAAACTAGAGGGACGTTTTGAAGAGTCGCAAGAAGCAGATAGGGTCAAAGAGAGGGCCTCGGCAGAAGCCCTGGATCTAGTCGAGAAGCATCTCGACCGAGGCCTACTATCTTCTCCTGTCGATCAAGACAAACTAGACAATACAGTATCGGAAGCAGCTAGTCATACTAAAGTAACGGTATTTCAACGGGCTCGCGCTGAACGGCTAAGAGCAGAAGAAGCTCTTAGACAAGCTGACAACCAGGAGGGAAAGGAGGACATCATTGAGGAAAACCGAGAGGCGCTCAAGCGCACTATAGGGATCTTTGATGCTCTGATCAAAGATGATCGGGAAGAACGATATCATCGAAGCCGCGGGCAACTGGGGTTCGCTCTCAAGAGCCTCGGAGGCAGCAACCTGCGGCAGGGGATCCGGGCCTTTGACGCAGCGATTCGACTAAGAGACAGAAACGAGCTCGATGGCAGCCGGTCGCGACACGGTTTCCTGCTATATGAACTATCTCGTGCAATCTGTAGGATTCAGTCAGATGATAGTTATCAGGCTCAGCAAGCCTCTGGTCAAGGAGTGCGCAGAATGATTCTTCGGGATCTGGCTGACTCTTCCCGAGCGGAGAGAATACGAGATCTGATAGCAGGAAGCGATGCAAGGAGCGGGCTTCGAGATATTCATGCTTGGATGAAGCTCAACGACGTAGAGCCGGAGGACCTATTGGGCCTCGATTGATCGCCCTTTGGAGCAAGTCAGAGGATATCGCCACAAGGCAAGCTCATAACGTTGACCTCTTCCTTTTATCAACCTGCCGCGCATCCGTTATGCTACCGAGCAAACTCGATCGACCGTGTCTCTCGGATCACGGTCACTTTGATCTCGCCAGGATAGGTCAGTTCCGCTTCGACTTTCTTCGCAATATTCTTCGACAGCCAAACCGAGTCTTCGTCCGAGATCTTCTGAGAGTCCACGATCACACGGATCTCGCGACCTGCTTGAATGGCAAAGGTCTTCTGGACGCCCTTGAAGCTCTGCGCGACCTCTTCCAGCTTCTCCAGCCGTTTGATGTAACTCTCCAGTATCTCCCGGCGGGCACCCGGGCGCGCCGCAGACAGCGCATCCGACGCCGTCACCAGGACCGCTTCCACGGTCTCCGGCTCATAGTCGCCGTGGTGACACGCCATGGCATGGATGACCTTCTCGTCCTCACCGTACTTTCGCAAGAGATCGATACCCAGCTCGAGGTGCGATCCTTCCATCTCGCGATCGACGGCCTTGCCGATGTCGTGCAGCAAGCCGGCACGTTTGGCGATGTGGATGTCGACCCGGAGCTCGGCCGCCATGGTGGCGGCCAGGTAAGCGACTTCTTTCGAGTGCTTGAGGACGTTCTGGCCGTAGCTGGTGCGGAACCGGAGCTTGCCCAGCAACTTCACCAGCTCGGGATGGAGATCGGGGATGTTCAGCTCCAGGAGGGCCGACTCGCCCTCCTGCTGAACCTGCTCCTCGAACTCCTGCTTGGCCTTGGACACCACCTCTTCGATCCGCGCCGGATGGATGCGGCCGTCCTGGATCAACCGCTCCAGCGCCACCCTCGCGATTTCGCGACGGAATGGATCGAAGCCGGAGAGAATGACCGCCTCGGGTGTGTCGTCGACGATGAGATCGACTCCGGTGGCCATCTCCAAGGCGCGGATATTGCGACCTTCCCGGCCGATGATCCGGCCCTTCATCTCGTCGTTCGGTAGCAGTACCACTGAGACCGTCGTCTCGGAAACGAAGTCAGATGCGTTGCGCTGAATGGCGTTGGCGAGTATTCGCTGGGCGTCGCGGTTGGCGTTCTCCTTCGCCTCGTCCTCGATGCGCTTTACGAGATGGGCAGCATCGTTGCGCGCTTCGGTCTCCATGACCCGGGTCAGCTCCTCCTTGGCTTGCTGACCGGTGAGCCCTGCGATCTGCTCGAGTTTGTGACGTTCCTGGTCGAGCAGCCGGGTGAGCTCCTCTTCGCGACGGTTCAGCTCCTTCTCGTGGCGTGCTAGCTCCCGCTCCAGCTCACCGGCCTGCTTCTCGCGCCGAGCGAGGTCCTCCGTCCGCTGATCGACATTGTCCTCTTTCTGATTCAAGCGGCGCTCGAGCTGCTCGAGCTCCTGACGTTTTTGCCGCGAGACCTTCTCGAACTCACTCTTGGCTTGGAGGAGCTTCTCCTTGGCAGCGAGATCGGCTTCGCGCAGCTTCGCATCGGAGTCGGTACGGGCCTTGTCGCGCAGCGCGTCCGCTTTCTCCTCGGCTTCGGCGAGGATCTTCTTGGCGGAACCACGGACCACGATCAGGTAGACCAGCAAGCACAGGACGGCTGCGAGGAGAACCCCAACCAAAATAAGGACTTCGTTCAAGACCGACTCCCCCGAGCTTCAGAGGGGGAGGGGCCGGAGCCGGATCATGTGAGACGGGAAAGTGCACCCCCGCGTGACCGAACGGACCTCGAAGTGGTTAGAACCTGAGTTCAACCAAGTGGGTGTCCGCATCACGGGCCGTTAGCGTCCCCGTTTGCAGCCGTCCAGCGGAACTGCCCGGCTGCCGGGGCGGGCACAGGCCGCGTGCATTAGGACTCCCGTGCAAAGAGAGTTGGTTCTCGTACTTGCTGGTCAGCGTACGACCACGCGGAGATGCGATGTTGGACGCTTCGAGGCGTCGAATCTTTTCTATGCCGGTGAAGGTATCGCCACCGGGGAGAGCTCAGGCTTCCAGGGCTTGCCCTAGCTCTTCGGTCAAGGCGCTCACCGTCTCCATGATCTCGGTCCGTTCCCCTTCCTGCTGCTGTTGGCATTGGAGCAGGTCGTCGGCCAGGTTGAGCGCTGCCAGCACGGCAATCTTGCCGGAATCCGGTACGGACGGCAGCTGGCCGCCGATGTCGCGCATCTTCCGATCGACGATCTCCGCCAGCTCTTGCAGGCGCTCCCCATCTTGTTCTCCGCGCACCCGGTATGTGGCACCGAAGATCTCCACCTGGAGGGATGTGATGCTCTTGGATGCCATGGTCTTCCGTGATGGGCTGTCGTGCGCGTTTCGAGACGTCGGAATCGATGGTAGTGGATATCGACGACGTGTATTTCGATGAGTCCCTATCGATCTACCGCGACGCCGTAGAGCTGAGGGGACGAACGTTCTGGGGTGCCCTGTTCGAGCGGTCGGATGCCTGCCGTAATAGACAAATTGACACCTCGCAACTATAGCACGCGGGCCCGAAGCGCCTTGGCGAATCGGGGCTTGTAGCAAGCCGCCTGGGAGGGATATACGGTTGGATCTGCCTTCGTGGCCCGGCAGATCAGCCGGCACCAGAAGTACTCAGCGAGCCGCGTCAGACGCTATCGGCGGCGCGCTCTTGGCGAGGTCGTTCTCGGCTGCTTTCGCGAGATTCATCTCAGCGGCGGGATCAGCCGACAGCATTCGAGGGTCGAGATCGCCAGCGAGGGCTCGGAGCAGCAGATCGCGACGCGATTGAAAGGCCGCGAGCCGAGACTGGGGCACCGGCTCGGCTGGGCGATTCTCCAGCTTCATCGGATCGACGTACTTGCCGTTCTTCTTGACCCGGTAGTCGAGATGAGGTCCGGTCGACAGTCCTGTGGAGCCGACGTAGCCCAAGAGATCGCCCTGGCGAACTCGTTTGCCCCGTTTTACACCAGGTCCGTACCCGGAAAGATGTAAGTACGAGGTCTCGTAGCCGTTGGCATGACGGACCCGCACCATGTTGCCTGCGCCACCGTTGCGGCCGGCAAATGTGACGGTACCGCCAGCGGTGGCACGCACGTGGGTGCCGCGGGGAGCCCCGAAGTCGACACCGTAGTGGGGGCGGTAGGTCTTGAGCACGGGGTGGAGACGCCGATGACTGAAGCGCGAAGTCACTCGGGTGAACGGTAGTGGAGACCTCAGGAACATCTTCTGCAGCGGTCGGGCATCGCGATCGTAGTAACCCGGGGCGTCCGGTCCGTCTTCGGTACCGCCCCACAAGAAGGCTTCATGTGCCACCCCGCGATTGACATATGAGAGTGCCAACACGCGGGAGACGCGATGAAAGTGACCGTCGAGGCTCTCTTCTTCGAACAGTACGCGGAAGGTGTCGCCTTCACGAAGATCGCGGTTGAAGTCGAGATCCCATTGCAGAACCTCCGACATCGACCAGGCTAGCTCGGAGGGTGCGCCTGCCTCTTCGACGTCGGTGACTAGAAACGAGTCGAGCGTCCCCTCGATCTGCCGTATCTGAGTGGAACGGACGAATTCCCGCCAGCTGGACTTCCAGCTCGATCTTCCCAGGCCAGCCTCGTACGCTGCCGGCCGCGTTCGCTCCAGGTCGACCCAGCCTTTTTTCGCCAGGCGCAATCGAAGGTGCGACAAACTGCCACTCTCGTCGTAGTAGGCGAGGCCGGTCTCCCCGGCACGCAGCCTGCGCAAGTCGACGTGGTCCGCCAGCGCCGACGCCGCCTCGTGCACCGAATCGGACTCTACACCCAGCTCCATCAAGAGCGTCGACGGTGCCTGGCCTCGCTTGACGGAGAACGGCTTCGGTAGCCGCACGTCTTCCATCACGACCGCCTCTTCTCGAGGTGGCAGCTGCGCTGCCTGCTCATAGGGCAGTGCCTGCATCATAGGTAGCAGCGCATCTGCCTTCTGCTCGGCCCGCTGCAGCCAGAGGCTGACGGCTACGACGGCCACGAGAGCTCCGAGGAGGGTCAGCACTCGGTGGCGGGCTCGTACGTGAAGCAGCGGCGTCCGCCAGGCCGTGGCCCAGGAGTCCGAGTTCCTGCGCGAGCGCGCACGGGGGGCTTTGACGCGATACCGAATCCTGCGCTGCGACATGACTCGACAGTCTACCCGATCGTCGGGGAGACGCAAGCCTGACGTCCCGTTAAGTGTTGGGAGGGAATGATTTGGAGGGCGGCGAGCTGCCGTCCTCGGCCCTTCCTCGAAGGAGCGCAATCTCCTTGGCTTGCTCAGCCAAACGCTCCTCGAGACGGCGTCGTTGCTCCGCCGCTTCCCGCCGCTCCTCTGCCCGCTGGGCGAGGAGTGCCCCGATGACCGAGACGAGAACCATGGCCATCGCCAGAAGCAAAACCGCCAGCTTCGACGGCAGAACGACAGAGCCTTGGAGATCTATGGCGCCGGCCATATCGACGGCGCGGTTCTGCGCCGCAGCCGTGGCCGCAAAGATCGCCAACCCCACGCCATACACGAGACACTGAACACGTGTGTTCATCGCGCCGAGCTCGACCGAAGAAGAAAGCGCACACCGGTCTCGGTGTACTCGTATTCGCACGTGACGTTCCACAAACCCATCATTTCGGCGGCTTCGCAGTAGAAACCGCAGGCAACCTCGAGATCCGGCTCGGTGTAGATGGGTGCTCCTTCCTGGACGAGCTCGAAGCTCGTATCGTCGCCCGAGGCACCGACGAGCTGCAAACTGCCTGCACTGTAGTAGCGGCCGTGGAACGGCGCGCTCCGTTCCAGAAACGATCGGAATCCGCCAGGCCTTACGAAGACCGAATAGGTTCCGGTCAGCGACTGCCGTGCCGAGTGGCGACCCACGTCGCGCAACCTCTTTAGGTCACCTCCGAGGAACTCCCGCGCGACGAACCGCAATACGTCGTCGTAGAGCTGGAACGGGTACCAGCTGGCCTCCAACACTTGCGGAGCACCGTGGTCCGAGAGGAAGGTGTCCAGACTCTCGGCTGCTGCCTCGCCCAGGCGATCGACAAGAAACGTGCGTTTCGAGTTGATGGAGCTGCCCTTCACCCAGTACTTGCCCAAGGTCCTCATCTCCGACGTGGAGACGCCGACATACTCCCCGTCGGCGCTCATAATGCGTCTTCCTTGGGCGGCGCGGGGCAGCGTGGGGTTCCGACGCTCATCGTGAGCTCTCGAGCCATTCCGGCAGATCGGCGAGACTTGCGAGGCAGGCCAGCGGATCTCTCGACGTCAAGGTCTGCCGATCGTGACCGCCGGTCAGGACGGCAACGGAGACGACTCCGGCGTTCTTCGCCATGTCGAGATCGTAGGTGGTATCTCCGACCATCAACGTGCGGTCGGCGCGAACTCCGAGCTCGTCCATCAACTCCAGCAACATTTGAGGATTGGGTTTGGACGGCGCTTCGTCGACCGTACGGCTCGCGAGGAAGAGACGGTCCATGTCCAGCTCATCGAGATCCCGTTGCAATCCGCGGCGACCTTTGCCGGTGGCCACCGCCAGCATGTACTCGCGGTGATTCAGCTCGACCACTGCGGAGCGAGCGCCTCGCAGCAGCACAGGTTGATGTTGGTACGTGCTGATCCAGTGGTCGCGATAGGCCTGGATCCACTGCCTTCGTACCTCGCCGTCGAGGTCGGGCAGGAGGCGTTCTACCGTAGCCTCCAGTCCGAGGCCGATGCCCCCGCGGATGAGCTCCTCTGAGAGCTCCGGCAGCCGGGCTTCGCGCAAGGCGTGCCGTGCGCAGGCGACGATGGCTCCCAGAGAATCCATGACCGTGCCGTCCCAATCGAGGACGATGAGGTCATAGCACGCCGGGGTCGGAGCGTCGTGGGGGGCGTTGGCAGACATCTCGCGTTCCATCGTACGACGATCTCATGGGAAGCAACATCGTATGCGCATGAACTCCGCCGTGCTGGCGGGCTCCATGATCCCCCACAGAAGGTCGACGCCTCCACCGGCATGGAGCCGAACAGAACCGACGACCGAATTGACCGACCCAGCGCCGATCAACTGATATAAGAGTCAGATCTGTTTCGTCTTTCTGGCCCCGATTCTCGAGATGGTTATATGGCGATGATCAAAGGACTGGCCCTGATCGGAGCAGTCAAAGCCCTCCGATCTTCACCCGGCGCGTCGCGCGAGGCGCTGAAGCCCGAGCTTCATCACTATTTGGAGGAGAAGATCTTCCCTTCGCGCTGGTACCCGGAGTCTGACGCCGTGGAGTTGTTCGAGGCCTTGGTCGAAGTCATGCCGCAGCGCGAGAGCCCCTGGAGGTGGATCGGAATGGAAGGCGCGCGGCACGACTTCCGAGGCACCTACTCGGCGTTCGTCCAACGGCGGCAGCCGGCCCAGGTCTTTCGTACCGTTCCAAAGATCTGGCGCTTGTACCACGACACCGGCTCGGTCCGGACCGAGCAGGTCGACGACAAGACCGTGACGATCGAGATCCAGTCGTCGCTGATGCGTCATGAAGGTTTTGTCGAGCTTCAGACCGCGCATCTCGAAGCGCTCGCAGAGCTGGCTGGGGCATCCGGAGCTTCATGCCAGATCCGTCGACGCCGTCTGGATCCGCCGACTGCGACCTGGCGCCTTTCTTGGCGCGCACTCGCTTCTTGATCGGCGAATCTACCCGGTGTCGCAAGGTATTTCCTGGCGCCGCGCCGGCGGGGGTCTCGTATGATCGGGTCAAAGCCTGATCGATGAACTGCGCGGGATCTTCTCCGGCGGAGAAGGCGCTCTGGACCAGGAACCGGAGAACGCATGGGCGAAACGAACGTCAAGACCCAGACTGAACCGGAGCAGATGCGCCGCTTCATGCAGCAGGTGCTGGACGACACGCGAGCTTTGGAGCGCATGTTGCGAGAGGGTCAGATCGAGCGAGGCGTCCAACGTGTCGGTGCCGAGCAGGAGATGTTCCTGGTCGACGCGGAGACCCGTCGTCCGTCGATGACCGCGATCGCCGTTCTCGAGGCGATCGACGACCCTCATTTCACCACTGAGCTGGCGAAGTTCAATATGGAATGCAACCTCGACCCGTTTCCCCTGGAAGCGGGTTGCCTGCGCGCCATGGAGGAACAGCTGAACCAGCTGCTCGACAAGGCTCGAGATGGCGCACGCTCGGTAGGTGCCGAGATCGCTCTGATCGGCATTCTGCCGAACCTCGAGAAGGGGCAGCTGTCGATGGACAGCATGACACCGGTCCCGCGGTACTACGCACTGGCCGACGCGATGCGCCGCATGCGAGGCGACGAGTTCCGTTTCAACATCAAGGGTCAGGACGAGCTGTCGATCACCCACGACAACGTGATGCTCGAGGCTTGCAACACCAGCTTCCAGGTGCATTTCCAGGTCTCACCAGGCCGTTTCGCCAAGCTCTACAACATCGCGCAGCTGGTGTCGGCACCGGTGTTGGCGGCGGCCGTGTTCTCCCCGATCCTTTTCGGACGCAGGCTATGGGCTGAAACACGTATCGCACTTTTCCAGCAGGCCGTGGACACGCGACGCGGTACATGTCATCACCGTCAGAGCAGACCGCGCGTCGACTTCGGAGATCGTTGGGTGGACGATTCCGTGCTCGACATCTTCCGCGAGGACATTTCACACTTTCGTCTGCTCCTCACCACCGATATCGACGAGGACGCCATGGCTGCCCTCGATCAGGGCAAGGTACCGAGCCTCGGTGCGCTCCGTCTCTTCAACGGCACCACCTATCGGTGGAATCGCGCCTGCTACGGTGTTTGTGAGGGCAGGCCGCATCTCCGCATAGAGAACCGGGTGCTTCCCTCCGGTCCAACCGTGGTGGACGAGATGGCCAACGCCGCGTTCTGGTACGGGTTGGTAGCCGCCTGCGACGAAGAGCTGGAAGACGTACGGGACATGATCCCGTTCGACGTGGTGAAGGAGAACTTCCTCGCTGCCGCTCGGCACGGCATGAAGAGTCAGTTTCGATGGATCGATGGCGGCCAGCATACGGCGCAGGATCTGATCCTCAAAGATCTTCTGCCCCGCGCCGCCGCCGGCCTACGCCATCTCGGCATCGGCAGCGACGAGATCGATCGCTACATTCCGGTCCTCGAGGAAAGGGCTCGCAGCCTTCAAACAGGATCGCAGTGGGCCATCGACTCTCTGGCGGCCATGGATGAGCAGGGAACTCAGGTGGAACGCCTCAGCCGCCTGGTAGCTGCAGCCATGGAGGGCCAACAATCCGGTCAGCCAGTACACCAGTGGCCACTGGCATCTCTGGAAGACGGCGACGGGCGCGAACATCACTACAGCCGGGTAGGCAACCTCATGTCGACCGACCTCTTCACGGTCACCGAAGACGAGGTCATCGATCTGGTGGCGAGTCTGATGGACTGGAAGTACATCCACCACGTCCCGGTGGAGGATGGCGAGCACCGGCTCGTCGGTCTGGTGACCCATCGTAAATTGCTGCGCTACCTGGCTCAGAATCAGAGCAAGGACCGCAAGCCGGTCGCGGTACGCGAGGTGATGGTGACCGACAAGCTCATCACGGTCGCGCCCGATACGCCGAGTCTCAAAGCCATTCGCCTGATGAAGGAACATCGCATCGCCTGTCTGCCGGTGGTCGAGGACGGCCTTCTGGTCGGTATCATCACTGAACGCGATTTCCTGAAAGTGGCCGACAAGCTGCTGGAGGATTTTCTCGACGGACCTTCGCGCTAGGCTAGGGGCGTAGTGACGACGCCAGCAACCCGAAGAACTGCGAAGAAGCGGCTCAGGGCCGAACGCACGTGCAGCTGAAGCGGCATCGGGGCGAGCTCGCCCGCCGCATGCAGCTCCTGCACAGGGGCGGCCTAGTCCTGCTTGGGATCATTGCCTTCGGCTACTGGCAGGTGCAGGTGATAGACGGCTCGATCTATCGCGAACGAGCCGACCACAACCGGCTGCGCAAACTGGCCATCGAAGCACCCCGAGGGTTGATCCTCGATCGCCACGGCACGCCGTTGGTAGAGAACGTACCCAGCTACCGCCTGGAGCTCGACCGAACCCGAGTATCGGACCTCGGCGCCAGCCTTCGCCTGGCGGCACGGCTCCTGGGCGAGACAGAAGAGGCGCTGCGGGATCAGGTGGAGGCTCAGAGGCGGGTCCCGCTGTTCCGGCCGATACCGATCGCCGAAGATCTGTCGTTGACGCAGGTCTCTCGCTTCGCCGTCGTGCAGTTGGAACACCCGGAGTTCGAGGTGCGCATCAGCCAGCACCGTCTCTATCGCTACGCACACCAGACCGCCCACCTTCTGGGTTACCTCGGCGAGGTCAACGAGGACGAGCTGCGGGACTCGTCCTACCTTCGGTCCGGGGACCTGATCGGACGGAAAGGTCTCGAGCGCGTCTATGAGAGCCGCCTGCGTGGTACCCGTGGAGAGCAGGTGGTGGTGGTGGACAGCCGGGGTCAGGTGATCGAGGAATACGATCGCGAGCCCTCCAGTGCAGGTACGGGTCTGAATCTCACCCTCGATCTCGAGCTACAGCAAGAGGCGTCCCGTCTGCTGCAGGATCGAGTGGGTACTCTCGTGGCCCTCGATCCGAGGAGCGGTGCGGTGCTGGCCATGGCCTCGTCTCCGTCGTTCGACCCTAATCTGTTCAGTCGCGGAATCGCCGTCGATGACTGGCGCAATCTGATCGAGAACCCGAAGGACCCGCTGCAGAACCGGGTCGTACAGAACACCTACCCTCCGGGCAGCGTGTTCAAGCTGGTGATGGCGGCAGCCGCCCTGGCCACCGGCAAAGTCGACCCTAGCGAGAGCTTTTTCTGCGGTGGGTACTCCGTGATCTACGACCACCGCTATCGCTGCTGGAAACGGGGCGGGCATGGACGGGTCGATCTACGGGGGGCGATCGAGGGTTCGTGCAACGTCTACTTCCACCAGATGGGTGTTCGGCTCGGTATCGATGAGATCGCGCGCCACGCACGTCTCTTCGGCCTTGGCCGCAAAACGGGTATCGACCTCAGCGGTGAGCGGGGTGGCTTGGTGCCGGACAGCCGATGGAGTCAAGAACGCCGCGGCACGCCGTGGTACGCGGGCGAGACCATCTCGGTCGCGACCGGCCAGGGCCCACTGTTGGTGACTCCCCTTCAGATCGCGACCATGACAGCGGTCTTCGCCAATCGGGGTCTCTGGGTGCAGCCCCATCTTTCGACCGCTGCCCGCATCGCGGCGCCGCAGCGGCTCGACATCGCGCCGGCGATCCTCGACCAGATCCGCGACGGCATGTGGGCGGTGGTCAACGAAAAGGAGGGCACGGGGCGTGCCGTCCACCTCGAGGGCGTCGAGGTGGCCGGGAAGACTGGAACGGCTCAGGTGGTGCAGCAGGCGACCTGGACCAAGAACGATGACCTGGCCCCCGACCAGCGCGATCATGCCTGGTTCGCCTCCTTCGCACCCTACGACGACCCGCAGCTTGTGGTGGTCGTCTTCGTCGAGCACGGTGGTGGCGGATCGTCCGTCGCGGCTCCCCTCGCCAAGCCCATCTATGAGAAGTATTTCGAAGCCGATCTCGAGGATCATCCACCGGGCTGACGAGCCGTCCCTCGTCAAACGGCTGGGTACCGTTCACTGGGGGTCGCTGGCGGCTGCCCTGGCTCTGGCGTTGGTGGGCGTTTTCACGGTGAACTCGGCAACTTCCGAGCTGGGCTCGGGCTTCGTCGCCCGCCAAAGTGCCTGGATCTTTCTGGGGCTGGTGATCTGTGCTCTGGCCCTGGCCTTCGACTATCGCAAGCTCATCGATCTGGCTCCGATCTTCTACACCGTCGGCCTGGTGGTGTTGGTCCTGATTCTCTTTTTCGGAAAGGAGAGGGGTGGAGCTCGAAGCTGGATCTCCTCGGGTACCGTGGGTGGCCAACCGACGGAGCTGGTGAAGGTCGCGACAGCTCTTCTGCTCGCGCGTCTGTTGGCACGCGTCTATCGTCCGCAGTTGCAATTGCGAGAGATCCTCGCCGCATGCTTCGTGGTCGCACTGCCCGTGACTTTGGTCGCTCTCCAACGCGACATGGGCAGCGCCTCGATGTTCTTGCCCATGCTGGCCGGCATGGTCGTTGTAGCAGGGGTGCGCTGGAAACACGTGCTCGTCATGGGCTTGCTCGGCCTGGTGCTGGTCGCCGGTCTCTGGCAGTTCGCACTTCACGACTTCCAGAAGGCGCGGGTCATGAGCTATCTGTCACCGGACGCCGACCCGCTCGGTGATGGTTACCAGGTCCGCCAGTCGAAGATCGCGGTCGGATCGGGCATGTGGACCGGGCGCGGCTACCTCCAGGGAACCCAGAGTCAACTGCGCTTCCTACCCGCCCGCCATACTGATTTCGTGATGGCGGTTCTGGCCGAGGAGCAAGGGTTCTTCGGTGTTCTCCTCGTGCTGGGCCTCTACGGTGTCTTCCTTAGCGGGGCGGCAGCTATCGCCGCTCGTAGCCGTGATCGAGGCGGCGTCCTGCTCGTGACCGGCCTCGTCTCGGTGATTGCCTTCCACGTGCTCTACAACACCGGCATGGTGATCGGATTCGTACCGATCACGGGCATCCCGCTGCCATTCCTCTCCTACGGAGGATCGTTCATGTTGGCGAACTTTCTCGCGGTGGGACTGATTCTGAACGTCGACTATCGTCGTTACGTCAACCGCTGACAGATCAATCTGAATCGCGTTCGCGCAAGAAGCTCCGAAGCTTCTGGCCGAGTCTTTCGAAGGCACCGGACGGCGAGCTCCGCTTCCCGTCACGGCCTTCCTGCCGTGGCACTCCCGTCGAGGGTGCCGATACCGACTCACCGCGCTGAAGACAGTCAAGGTCCGCGACCAGGTCACCGACGCTCGCGTAGCGTTTTCGGGGATATTTGGCCAGGGCCTTGAAGGCGATCCGCTCGAGCCCCCCGCTCAACTGAAGCTCCAACTCCTCGACCGTCGTACCGCGGCGGTCGGCAAGCACTTCCGGGGGCAAACCGCCGGACGCCGGGATGGCCAGTCCCTCGTCCGGCTCGTGCAACGCTTCGATCAGAGGACGGGGAGGAGATTTCACGATGGCGCCAGCCACCGCTGCAGGTGTCTTGAGAAGGCGGTAAGGGAACCGCCCACACGCCAAGATGTACAGCAGGAGACCCAGCTGGTAGACGTCGGTTGCGCGCTCCGGCGGGTGGCCGAACATCTGCTCCGGGGTTGCGTAGGCTGGGGTCATGAGCTGGGTACCCGAGCGGGTGAGTGGCACCTGACTGGCCTCGGGATCGATCATCTTGGAGATTCCGAAATCCAGTAGCTTCGGTTCGCCGCCGGCCCGCACCAAGACGTTCGACGGCTTGACGTCCCGGTGGATCACCTGATGGCCGTGGGCGTGCTCCACCGCACGAGCCACCTTGACGAAGAGCTGCATTCTCGATGCCAGATCGAGCCGCTCTTCATCGCAGTAGACGTCTACGGGGCGACCCTCGATGTACTCGAGCACGAAATAGGGACGGCCCTTGGTATCGCTGCCGATGTCGAGTAGCTGAGCGATGTGCGGATGCTCGCCGAGCTTCGACAGGATCTTTCGTTCCTGAACGAAACGGTCGAGAAAGTCGCTGGATGCGCTGCCTGGCCGCAGCAGCTTCACCGCCACCTCCTGGCCGGTCTTGGAGCGCCCCAGAAACACCACGGCCGTGCCGCCGCGGCCGATCTCACAGAGGATGTCGTAAGGTCCGATCCTGTCGAGGCGGGCGGGCGTCACCACCGGGATGTCACCGGACAGGTCTTGGTCCAGCTCACCGCCCAGCGGACCCTTCAGCGCTCCGGCGGGTGCGAGCAGATCGTCTCCGCCGGAGGCGCCATCGGCAAATCTCAAGAGCCTGGACACGAGTCGGCGCAGCTCCAGATCGTCGGCACACTCGCGCGCCACATAGGCCGATCGCTGGGCGGGCGGCAGATCGAGGGCACCATCTAGGATGCGATCGGCACGCATCGACCGGTCGGCAGCTGCCGACGGATCTGCCGTGGTCGAGCGAGGTGGGTCTGATGCCATCGCACCTGGATTCTACCGACGATTCCGCTGATGTCGGCCCTATACTTCATGCAGGCCGATCCAGCGATCCACGCGTCGCCCGCCCGCGAATCCACGCCAGACGCCGCCTATTTCAAACCCGGACCACCAGGAGCCACCGTGTATCTGCTCGCATACCTCCCCCCGTCCCGCCCCTTTGCGATCCTGTTCCTGTCTCTCACCTTCGGACAAGCCGCCGTTCTCCCCGCTGCAGACCGCATCACCGGCCACAACTTCGCCACCCGTTCGGAAGTCATCGCACCTCACGGGATGGCTGCCACCAGTCAACCCCTGGCGACCCAAGCGGCACTCGACATTCTGAAGAAGGGCGGCTCCGCCGTCGATGCGGCCATCGCGGCCAACGCATTGCTAGGCTTGGTGGAGCCCACGGGCAATGGCATCGGCGGTGACCTGTACGCCATCGTCTGGGACGCTGAGACCCAGAAGCTCTACGGTCTGAACGCCAGCGGCCGCTCACCCTACGATCTCTCTCTCGAGTACTTCCTGGAAAACGGTTACGAGTCGATCCCAGCCTACGGGCCTCTGCCCGTCAGCGTGCCCGGCTGCGTCGACGGATGGTTTTCTCTGCACGGCAAGTTCGGGCGATTGCCGATGTCGGAGATCCTCGCCCCAGCCATCGACTATGCGGAACACGGATTCCCGGTCAGTGAGCTGATCGCCTACTACTGGCGGCGCAGCGTTCCTCGGTTGTCCGAGTACCCAGGATTCAACGAGACGTTCACCATCGACGGACGTGCGCCGCGCAAGGGGGAGATGTTTCGCAACCCTAGGCTGGGGAAGACGCTCCGCACGCTCGCGACGCACGGTCGCGATGCCTTCTACCAAGGCGAAATCGCGAAGGAGATGGTCGACTATCTACAGGCCAACGGTGGTTTCCTGACGCTGCGCGACATGCAGGACCACACGTCTACCTGGGTCGAACCCGTCTCGACCAACTACCGAGGCTACGACGTATGGCAGCTGCCACCCAACGGCCAGGGCATCGCCGTTCTTCAGCTCCTCAATATTCTGGAGCAGCACGACCTGGCGTCCTACGGCTTTGGCTCGGTAGAGCACGTTCACGCCTTCGTAGAGGCGAAGAAGCTCGTCTTCGAGGATCGGGCCGAGTACTACGCAGACATGGATTTCTCCGATATTCCGGTAGCCCAGCTGATCTCCAAAGATTATGCGAGCAAGCGCGCCCGGCTCATCGATATGAAGCGATCACAGGACAGCGTCGAAGCGGGCAATCCGGCGCTCGAAGAGGGGGACACGATTTACCTCTCCACTGCGGACAAGGATGGGAACATGGTGTCTCTCATCCAGTCGAACTATCGAGGCATGGGATCGGGCATGACCCCGGGTGATCTCGGCTTCATCCTCCAAGACCGCGGCGAGCTCTTCAGCCTCGAGCCCGGGCACCGAAACGTCTACGCGCCGCACAAACGGCCTTTCCACACCATCATCCCCGGTTTCGTCACGAAGGACGGCAAGCCTTACATGAGTTTCGGAGTCATGGGCGGAGCCACGCAGCCTCAAGGACAGGCCCAGATCATCGTCAACATGATCGATTTCGGAATGAACCTGCAAGAGGCAGGCGACGCTCCTCGCATCTTGCACAGCGGTTCGAGCCAACCGACCGGACATGTCATGACCGACGGCGGTACGGTCTATCTCGAGACCGGCTTCCCTTACGAAACACATCGTGAGCTGGTGAAGATGGGTCACCGGCTGGGCGTCAACGTTGGCAGCTTCGGTGGCTACCAAGCGATCCTGTGGGACGGAAACGTCTATTACGGCGCCTCGGAGTCGCGCAAGGACGGCCAGGCGGCAGGGTATTGATGCGACACGCCTTTGTTGGGGCCGCTTGAGACCTACCTCACGGCCATCCCCCGACTCCAGGGCCGAGTCGACTCAGTTCCCGCCCGCGAATCGGTCATTGCTCCGCGGTCCGCCGGTGGCTATGCTCTGGCGGCCATGTGGAGCCATCGATCGTTTCCCTTCGTTCTTCTTGCCGCGATCTGCCTCTGCCTCGCCTCGCCGGTAACGGCCCTCGACGAGAGCGACCCGGCCTCCGGCTGGGCATTCAGCCTCGGCGTGTTCGACTTCGCCAAGTTCCAGGAGACGGCGGAATTCGGCATCGAATACCGCTGGCAACCGTTCGAGCTGTTTCGCCTCGAGTTGAAACCGACGGTGGGTGTTTCCGCCACGGCCGACGAGGGCTATTGGGGGCATGTCGGTCTTCGCTGGGACATTCCCACGAAGGGTGGTCGGTGGATACCCTCCCTGGCCTTCGCGGTCACTGCGTACGAGCAGGGCGACGGCAAGAACTTGGGGGGCACGCTCCAGTTCCGCTCGGCATTCGACCTGGCCTACCGACTCGACAGCGGCTCGCGGGTAGGCGTTTCGGTCTACCATCTTTCGAACGCCAGTATCCACGATTTCAACCCCGGTTCCGAATCGATCGTGCTCTTTTGGAGCCTGGGCCGATAGCTGGATCGAGTGCTCCAAG
>JALCBJ010000038.1:11951-61042 GCA_028066595.1 Thermoanaerobaculia bacterium | reverse complement strand
CGGAGGTGGCGAGACTCAACTAAAAAGGTCTCCGGAGAACTCGGGGCGGTTCACCACGGGGGAAATCAGATCACTTGGCGTGACAATCCCGGCATCCTCAATGTCGATGTCATCGGTGGCCAGAGGCGGAAGATCGGTGCCGATCTACGGACACCCAATCCCGCAACGTACCGCGGAGATTTCGTCGCCTTCGTGGGTGGTACCCAGACTTGCTGGTGCCGATTCACCGTCGACATTCAATATGACCCCAACAATCCTCAGGTGACAGGCTCAGGATTGAGGATCGTCGATAGTAACCGTTGCCGAAGAATCGGCGCAGACTGACTCGGAAGAATCCCCAGACATTGGACGGACACGCTGCCACCTTTGCTCACCGATCCACCCGCCTATCCAGACTCCGATACTGAATCGCTTCCGCGACGTCCCCTGCGACGATGTCGTCGCGCTGGGCGAGGTCGGCGATGGTTCGGGCGACCTTGAGGATCCTCGTGACGGCACGGGCCGACAGCTTGAGGCGCTCGAAGGCGCCATCGAGCAGCCTGCGGGCATCGGGGTCGAGGTTGCAGAAGCGCTGGATCTCTTCGGGCGCCATGGCCGCATTGATCGGCGTCGGCGACCTGACACCGAAGCGCTGCCGCTGACGTTGGCGGGCCGTGAGAACGCGTTGTGCCACGTCCTCGGAAGATTCCCCAGGTGGGCCCTTGAGCTCCTGCAACGAGAGGGCTGGAACTTCGACGTGGAGATCGATGCGGTCGAGGAGAGGGCCCGAGATACGCGATCGATACCGTTCGATCAGTGGGGGAGTACATCGGCATTCGTGCCGAGGGTCGCCCCGATGTCCACAGGGGCACGGATTCATAGACGCGAGCAGGGCGAAGCGGGCCGGAAAGTCAAAGCGGGCGCGAGTGCGGACGACCGTCACTTGCCCTTCCTCCAGCGGCTGCCGTAGGGCTTCGAGCGTGTCGCGCCTGAATTCCGGCAGCTCGTCCAAGAACAAGACACCGCCGTGGGCAAGACTTGCCTCTCCAGGTCGCGGGATGGCCCCTCCGCCGATGATGCCGGCAGTGGAGGTCCCCGGATGCGGGCTGCGGAACGGACGGGTGGCGGTGAGTCTCGATGGCGGTTCGTCGGCTACCAGGCTATGTACCTTGGTGACGGCGATCGATTCCGCGAGATTCAGAGGTGGCAGTATTCCGGGCAGGCGACGCGCCAACATGGTCTTGCCTGAGCCGGGCGGTCCAATGAAAAGAAGATTGTGGCCGCCGGAGGCTGCTACTTCGAGTGCTCGTTTCGCGGCCTCTTGTCCTCGCACCTCCGATAGATCTGGCGCCTCCGGATCGACGCGGCTGCAGGCGGACAGGGGAGGCACCTCCGCGGGCTTGATCGATTCTTGGCCTTCCACATGATGAAGCGCCTCGGCAAGCGAGCGGACGGGTACCACGGGGATAGTCCCGAGGGCTGCGGCCTCTCCTGCGTTGGCCGCTGGCAGGAGGACCTCGCGTAGGCCTTCGCGACGGGCGAGGTCGGCGATGGCGAGAGCGCCCCGTACGGGGCGTACGCCGCCATCGAGACCGAGCTCGCCACAGACCAGGCGTCCTTCCAGAAACTCCTGCGGGAGCTCGCCGTGGGCCACCAACACCGCCAGGGCGATGGCCAGGTCGAGGTGGTTTCCTTCCTTCCGAAGGTCCGCAGGTGCCAGGTTGATCACCACCACGCGAGCGGCGGGAACCTGGTATCCGCTGTTCTTGATCGCCGAGCGCACACGCTCCCGGCTTTCCTTCACCGACGCGTCGGCGAGGCCGACGATATGGGTCTGCGGTAGGCCGTTGTGAACGTCGACCTCCACCTGAACGGGACGGGCGTCGACTCCCCACGGAGTCGCACCTAGGCTCTTGGACAACATGGAGCACTAGACGCAAACGAGGGCGCGTATCGCTCGTGGGGGATAAGTGGCCTCGTTGTCCGGAACGAGGCGCCACGATCTAGGACTTACAGTCTGGACGCTCCAAACAGTCTGGACGCTCCAAACGTTTCGTACACGGCGGGTCCCCAGAGCGGAGGCCTCGCTGGAACCCATCCCTACGTTGCTGTGAGGTGCCGTGGGTGAACGCCTCGGAGCTCCACTCCATGGTCGGAGACCGCTTCAGGGAGCGCCGCGCGCTCGGTTCTAGTCTTCCCCCGCGAGGTCCCAGGTGTACAAGTCATGTGTCTCTTGCCCGTCGTTTCTCTTCAACACCGCGAGAACGTCCTTCTTCGGATGCCAATCCTTGTACATGTCCGGCCAAGATATGGAGCTGACAGGCAGATGAAGAATCTTCCTACCGTTTCTTGACACGACTCCTAACCATCTGTCGTATCGATCCACGTTTTCGTCTTCTTCCGGCCAGCGCTCGAAAGCGATCCAGCGCCCTGTCGGGGACACGAGAACCTTGTAGACCTCCGGACCTCTGCCGATGATGGTTCGCGATTTCGCATCGGGAATCGAGAGCTCTTCGATGCCGTAGGTGATGTCGCCATAGATGACGGCGTCCTCCGACGCGGTCCATGACGGATGGAGGCTCTGGGTGTCGGCATCGGCAATCTGCCACCATTTGTACTTTCCGGTGTGCACGTGTGAGAGACGTTGCTCCTTGACATCGACCATCCAGAGCTCCTGGGGCCCGGACGATTCGTGTCCGACCCATCCACTGATGACTACGGCGAGAAACCGGCCGGAGGGGCTGAACGTCAGGCTGGGACTGCGCATGCTGCCGGTTGGGTATGGGTTCCTGTACTTCGGTGTCAATCGGACGGCGAAGGACTCCTTGGCGTTCTCGAAGACCGTGATCGCCCAATTCTCCGAGACATCGACGAACTCGGCGACCGCCAATCGTTCGGAACGTGTGTTGAGATCGAAACGGTAGGGTTGCTCTCCGTACCCCGAGTCCCAGGGAACAGGCGAGTGGAAGGGGGACGCGTAGACGTTCCAGTTGTCGTCTGTCCAGACCCAGATGGAGTCATCCGCGCCCCACCAGGCATGTTGCGCACCCTCGATGCGCGCGACGACTGACCTGTTCGCCAGGTCGAGAACAACAACCGGACCAACTTTTGGATATCCGGATCTGGAACCGTCTTCCGTTTCGATCAGAATGAAGGCTCCCGATGGGGACCATGAGATCTTTTCGACCGAGACGGCCTCGCCGAGAGGCACAGCAGGATAGAGCAGGGTCGGCGTAGGGCCTACACTCTCACTGGAGTACGTCGCCACCAGGAAGAAGACGTACAAAAGCAACCCGAGCATGCATACCGTGGATATGATCGGGTGCCTTGACAGTAGGGATTTCATCTCTCCTGGCTCTCATACCGGGACATGATCGGGTGCCTTGACAGTAGGGATTTCATCTCTCCTGGCTCTCCTAACTCGGCTGCTCGAAGTGGCTGAGTTCGGGGTGAGGGTTCTCAATCTCGAGACGATGTGGCTCACTCACCGGGGTCGTCGGCGTAGTACCAGATGCTGGGTTAGCCCCTGCCGACAATCCGAGGACGAGGGTTGCGAGGAACGCGACCCTATCCTTGATGAGTTTCATGTCGCGATTTTAGAGTCTGGATGCACCGAACGTGTCGCACACGTCGGGGTCCCCAGAGCGGAAGCCTCGCTGGAACCACTCCATGCGTTGCCGTGAGGTGCCGTGGGTGAACGTCTCGGGTTGCACCATTCCAGTGGCGGCCTTCTGCAGCCGATCATCACCCACGGCTGCTGCGGCTCGCAGTCCCTCTTCCACATCGCCCGACTCCAGCTGACCCTTCTGTGCCGCAGTATGGCCCCAGACGCCAGCGAGGCAGTCGGCCTGGAGCTCCATTCGTACCGAAAGGTCGTTCGCACGTCGCGGATTCTGACGTTGGAGGCGTCGCATCTGTGCTTCGATGCCGAGCACGTTCTGCACGTGGTGTGCTACCTCGTGGGCCAAGACGTAGGCCTGAGCGAAGTCTCCGGGTGCTCCGAAGCGGCCGGCGAGCTGATCGAAGAACGACAGGTCGATATAGACCTTCTCATCTCCAGGGCAGTAGAAGGGCCCGGTCGCGCCCTGACCATAGCCACATCCCGTTCGAGTCACATCGCGGTAGAAAACGAGAGTGGAGTTGCGATACTGGGCGCCGAGCTGTGGCAGCGAGCGTTGCCACAGCTCCTGGTTCTCTGCCAGAACGGCGTTGAGGAACAGGACCAGATCCTCCTCCTCCGCTGACGTAGTCCGCGCGGCGGATGGGGAATCGATCCCTGCACCCGGTGACGAAGGGGAGGTCGGTGCCGTGGCGTCGAGCAGGGAGAAGAAGTTCTGATCGAAGACGATGCTGAGGATGCCCAGGATCAAAATGCCTCCCAGCCCCAACTTGACCGGGGTACCTCCACGTCTACGTCTGCCGCGGTTCTCGAATCGGCGATCTTCTATGTTCTGGAGCGGTCGATCTTTTCGAATGCGCATCGAGGACTCCCTGTCAATCCAGCTCTACCGCGTAGAGGTCGCTCAGAGTTTCGGCCTGTTCGTAGACGATGGAGGTGCCGTAGGGTGAGAACAGAGGGTAACGCAGATAGGTGGTCGAAGAGAGGGAATGGGTGATCTGATGCCGTTCGCCCGAGATGCGATCGACCCACCAGAGATTCCAGCTGCCGTTGCGCATGGCGGCGTAGGCTACGCGCCGGCTGTCGGGGGAGAAACTATAGGGCCAGCTATGGCCTGGATCCCAGACCAGGCGCTGAGCTTCACCGCCATCGAGGCTCTGGACCCAAAGGTCAGTGCCCTCGGCACCTCGTTTCCGTACTTGATAGGCGAGCCAGCGTCCGTCCGGCGACCAGACTGGAAAGGCTGCGGCTTCGTCGTGCTGCGTGAAAGCCCAAGAGGTTCCATCGGGCAGCGTGCGAAGCCAGATGTCGTGACTGCCTCCTACTTCGGAGTAGTAGGCGAGGTGGGTGCCGTCCGGTGAGACCACGCCCCAGTCGTCGGCATAGGAGAGTGTTGCCAGAACCTGCTTTGACCCGTTCGAAGGATCCACGGCGACCACTTGTTTCGCGCCGTCGCGATCCTCGGTGAATGCCACCCGACCGTCCGCCAGCCACGAGGGATGGCTGTTCGTGCCGAGCCCTTCGGAGAGCTGGGTACGTGTTCCGCTCTCGAGATCCTGCACGAAGACGTCGATTTCGACACCCAGCTTCCAATGATCGAAGGCCAGGTTGCGCCCGTCTGGTGAGAAGGCCGGACGGTTGTAGCGATCATTGCCTCGGGTGAGTTGTGACGGCAGGAAGTTCGGATCAGGTGTACCTGTGGCAGGGTCCAAACGAACCTGCCAGAGGTTGGAACGGGTGTGGAACGCAGAAAACACCAGACGGCCATTCTTGGAGACCGTCGGTTGACGGATGCTCGACAGGCCGATTCCGGCGACTTCTTGGGGTGCTCCCACGGGCTCGAGGCTGTCGCGGTCGATCCTCTGTCGCCACAGGACCTTGACTTCCCGGGTGCGTGAGACGAAGTAGACGAAGCGCCCGTCCGGCGACACGACGGGATCGTAAGCTGCCAGACCACCGGCGACGATCGGTATGGGTTCGCTCTCTGCCGCTTTACCATCACTCGTGACTTCGACAGCCCAAAGCTCACCGGCAAAGCGCCGAACGGAGTTGAAGACGATGAACCGGCCGTCAGGTGTCCACACCGGACTCGCATGTCCGCCTGCCGGTAGGCCCGGGCGGGTGACGGTTTCTGTCTCGCGGCCCTTCAACCGGATGATCTCGATCAAGGATCGGTCGAGCGCAGGAACGGAGGTATCGGAAAGCTGGGGCGAGCTCAAGCTCTGAAACGCGACCAGCTCTCCGGAGGGAGACCAGGAGGGTCGCGCTCCGCGCTCGAGCAGGCGCTCTGGCGAGCCCAGTTCTGCAGTTGAGCCATCGCTCATGGGAAGCATCCATAGGCCGTGCAGGTCGCCGCGGACGTGAAAAGCCAAACGATCGCCCTCCGGCGACCAGGCGGCCTCGAATGCATCACCGAGGGTAGGTGTGAGCAGGACGGGGCCATCCGATGCTTCGGTTCCTGCATCCTCGGCGTTGCCGGGATTCCTTGGGGCCAGGTTGCGAAGATAAAGGCGAAAGCGTCCGTCGTCCCCCTCGGCGCTATAGGCCAGGCGGTCGCCGTTCGGAGACAGCGCCGGATCGATCTCCAGTCCTTCGGCACTGGTGATCCGGCGAGGTGAGAATGCGGACGGCGTATCGTCGGGTGGTGGGGCGTCTCGTGCGGCGAGGAATGCCACCAGAGCCGCCAAGACGATCCCGGTCGCAACTCCCGCTGCTTTCCACCACTGACGAATGTCGCCCGCAGGCGTCCCTTTCGCATGGACCTTGGAGTCGCGATAGGTACCGGTCCCTGACGGATCCGAGATGCCGAGGCCGATCTCCGCCGCTTCGGTGAGCTCCAGGCCTCGGACGATGTCGCGGGGACTGGCGGGCCTTTCCTTGGGATCTTCGTCGATGCACTGGAGGATCACCGATTCCCACTCTTCGGAGATGTCCGGCACGAAGTCGCGAGGAGGCGTCGGCGGGTGGCTGACACGCAGGACCAGAAGCTGCATGGGATTGGGTGCGGTGTAGGGTTTCCGCCCCGTCAGCATCTCGAACATGACAACACCTAGGGCATAGACATCGCTGCGAGGACTCACCGGATCGCCGGTGATCTGCTCCGGCGCCATGTAGTCGGCGGTGCCGAGTATCAGCTGGTCTGCGGTCAACGGTGTTCGGCTCGGATCGCCCGGGTACATGGATCGCGCCAGCCCGAAGTCGGTGACCACCGCTCGTACACGGCCCTCGTCGGCGGGAACGAGCATGACGTTGTTGCTCTTGAAGTCGCGATGGACAATTCCCACATCGTGCGCTGCAGCCAGAGCGTGGCACATCTGCACCACGATGGGCAGCGCTTCCTCCTCGCTCATCGCCCCGCCGTTCGCGATGCGATCCTCCAGGGTCTCGCCCTCGAGCAACTCCATCGTGACGAAAGTCACCTCGACCGACCCGTGGACTACTCCAGGGAGAGGCGTGGCGTGTTGGAAAACGTCGTACAGCCTGCAGACGTTCGGATGAGTCACCTTGCGCGCAAGCTGGATCTCGCGTCTGAACCGCCGCTGCACCTGTTCGTCGTCGATATTCCGCTGCGACAGGAACTTCAGGGCGATCGACTCGCCGAGCACCTCGTCGGTCGCCTCGTAGACCTCACCCATGCCACCTTCGGCGATGAATCGCTCGATGCGGAATCTCTCGGCGACCAGGGTACCTGGGTCTAGGGTAAGCTTCACAACGGCGCTTGGCAGGGGATGGCAGTGCCTTGAACTGCAACTCTCGGAACGCCCGAAGAATAGCACCGGCCGAGCAGGTCTCCGACCGAGTGATCCTTACGTCGGTAGTCTGACCGTGCGATAAACTCGAGGGTCGATGAAGCCACCGGTCGAATTCCGCCTGCAGCCTGGACGCCGTGTCCTGTTCCTGACCAAGGACCCCGATCTGATCCGCCGCCAGCTCACCGGTGAGCTCGATCTTCAGATGGCGGATCTATCGATCGAGGACTTGTTGGACGACATCAATACCGACGTCATGACGCCGGCGTGGGTGTGCTTCCGCCACCGGCCAGCGGACATCGCACGCGACGCATATGCCGGACTGATCGTCGAGGGAGAAAGGCTGATCCCAACCGACGCGCTCCAGAAGGGTGGCTTCGAGGTCATCGTGTCGGGCTATCGCAAGGGCACGGGAAGCTCCCGGGAGACCGCGGTACAAGCGGAGAAGTGGAGCGGAATCAAGCTCGCCGTCGCTGCGTCGTTCGCTCCGATCCATGCCCGCAACAACATCAACCAGGGCGTGTTGATGGGTAATCACGGCATGCTTAGGCGTCTGCAGGGCGGCGAGGCCATCGGGCTCGACGAGTTCTTGCAAGGTCATGATCCCATCACCCAGGAAATCATCCGTCAGGGCGGTCTGTTTCCCTTCGCCAAGGCGCTCGCGGCTGGCGAAGCCAAGGTGCCCCACCCGGACACGGGCGATCGGGCCATGAACATGACCGAGAAACTCCTGGGCCGACACCTGGTGACCGACGGCACGCCTTTCGTCAAGCCGGGCGATCCAGTTCTCGTCGAGGTGGACGGTGGTTACAGTCACGACTTCACGTCGGCCCAGGTTCACTACTTCCTGCAAGAGGAGTACGGCGAAGAGTACGAGATTCGCAACGCCGACCGTTTTGCCGCGTTCGAGGATCACCTGGTCTATGCAGACGAAGTCCCTCGGTTCGCTCGATTCCTCGGCGATATCGAGACCATGCGGGAGCTCCAGCGCCAGTTTCAGAGCCACTCCCAAGTCGGCGATTTCCTGGTTCGAGGTGACAAGTCGCCCGGCATCTGTCACGAAGTGGCGCGGGAGACGATGGTCAACCCTGGCGATTTCATCCAGGCCACCGATTCCCATACCTGCATGGGAGGTTGCAACAATGCCCTCGCCTGGGGCGTCGGCGCCACGGAGTACGCCAACCTCATCTACAACGGATTCACCTTCGTCGAGGTGCCGGAGGCGATTCGATTCGAACTGGTTGGAGAGCTACGACCCGAGGTCACGGCCAAGGATGTGATGCTCTTCATCCTCTTGGAATTCGCCCGACCGCAGAAAACCCTAAATCGGGTGATGGAGTTCACCGGCCCGGGATTACGCGCACTTTCCATGGACGAGCGTGCGACCCTGGCGAATATGGCGACGGAGTGCTCCGCTCGAGGAGCCATCGTCGAGGCCGACGAGATGACGTATCGGTGGATAGCCGCGCGCCGCGACGGGGCCGACATCGAAGAGATGCGAGCGAGGAGCGTAGCGCCGGACCGCAATGCGGAATACGCCGGTGGAGTCCATGTCATCGACCTGTCGCGGATCGAACCCATGGTGGCCCATCCCGGTGATCCGGACCATGGCATTCCTTCCGATCCCACCAACGGGGAGTGGATCCGCGATCTACCCGAAGTGTCGATCGACATCGCCTACGGAGGCTCGTGTACCGCTGGAAAGATCGATGATCTGGACTTCTACCACCGTGTCGTCGCGGAAGCGCTGGACGCAGGTAGGAGAGTACATCCCGAAGTCCAGTTCCTGATCCAGTTCGGCTCGGAGATGGTGGAGAAGTACGCTCGAGACAAGGGCTACGTCGAGGATTTCGAACGTGCCGGCGTCCAGCTGATCCAGCCCGGCTGCGGCGCGTGCATCGGTTGTGGGCCGGGAGTGTCGGAGAATGCCGAGCAGGTTTCTGTGTCGGCAATCAATCGGAACTATAAGGGCCGATCAGGTCCGGGAAAGCTCTACTTGGCGTCGCCACTATCAGTGGCCGCGTCGGCTTTCGCCGGCTACATCACGGCGTATTCGCCCGGCATGTTCGGAGACAGTGTCGACCTGGGGGCTGCTTCCTGAGCCCCGGCGCACCGTCTGAATCGAGGCCAGCATTGTTAGGGGTCGGCGAGGCCTAACCAAACTCAGCTCGGCGGTCGTGGAGTCATCCGGACCCTCAACCCTCTGGAGGGCGCGAAGAAGACTCCGTCACGGACCGGCTCGACCTTGGATTGGCAGATCTCTACGTCATAGCGACGCACGATCTCGGCCATGATCACGGCGAGCTCGATCTCGGCTAGCCCCTTGCCCAGACACATTCGGCGTCCGCCGCCGAACGGGTTCCAATGATAGGCGGGTGGCTTGTTGTCATCGGAAAAGTGGTCGGGGTCGAATCGCTCGGGGTCCCGGTAGAGATCGGTACGATTCGCCATGACCGGAAAACACTGCACCACGATAGTTTCCGGTGGCAGGCGAAACTGGCCGAGGGTGAACGGCTCCTTGGTCAGCCGCATCCCAGCCATGGGTGCCAAGGGCCTGTAGCGGATCGCTTCCTGGATTACGGCATGTAGGTATGGGAGTTGGCGCAGATCCGAAGCCTCGATGGGCCGGCCGGCGAGCACGCGGTCCAACTCCTCACGGAGTCGATCGCGGACATCGGGCCTGGACGTCACACATTCCAAGCACCACGACAGAATGTTGCCCGTGGTCTCGTGGCCAGCGAAGATGTCGTTGACGATCTCCTCTACCAGAGCATCCTCACTCAGAAAGCTCCCATCAGCCTCACGACTACCTGCCATCTTCGACGCGATATCGCTCTGGTCATAGCCTTCCCTGTCCGCTAGCCGATCCCTCACCAACATGCGTACAGCGTCGAAGACCCTCCGACGTAACTCAAGGACCCTGCCCCAAGGACTCCATCGGCCCAAGTCCACTTGAAGCCAAGGCATCATGATCAGTGGAGATCTGAGCCCGTCGGTGGCGAAACGATCAAATCGTTCCACCAGCTCGTCGATCTGTTCGTCCGTAGAAGCGGAGAACATGGCGTGGCCGAGGACATCCAGAGACAGGCGATGAGCCCAAGATTGAAACGCGAAGGTGTCGTGAGGCCAGCGGTCGATGGCGACGAGGGTTCGTTCGCGAATCAGGGGGAGCAGGTCCTTGGCGCCCGGGCCGTTGAAGTGGGGCAGTACGAGACGTCGGCGCCGCAGGTGGTCGTCGCCATCCTTGGAGAAGGTCGCGTCGAGTCCGAGAAGAAAGCCTAGCTGTCTGGAGTTGATCTCGCCCGATCGTACGACGTCGGGATCGGCCTTGAACAGAGTCTTGATCAGTTCGGGCTCACTAACGAAGACCCATTTACCCAAGCCGAGCAGACGGAGATGAAAGACCGGGCCAAGACTTTCGAAACACTCATGGAGCAGTGAAAAAGGAGTTCTTAGGAATCTGACGGTCTGTAGAACAGCAGGGAGGCGCGGCGAGGGTGGGAACATCAGATCGGGCTGTTGCTCAGTGTGATGCAGGTCGACGACAGGTAGAGAGATAGCCGCTGGAGAGAGCGGCGCGAACGAGTGCGAAGTTTAGTCCAGATCAAATCCTGATTTCGTGATCGGCAGCACGAGGTCCAGGAGAGTGGTTCGCGCTGATCGTCTTGACGGTGGATAGTTGGAGCCGTAGTATCTAGACAAGGTAGCTTCGAAGTCGAGTTCGGATGAATGAACTGGCTGATGCGCGCTGCGAGCTGGGTGCGATCGCGGAGGAGTCAATGAGCAGGTTTCGATCGTATTCGCTGTTCCTGGGACGGCTAGCTCCTGGCATCCTTTTCGGGGCCCTGCTGGTCGTCGGCCCGCTCTCCGCCGCCGACCGAAAAGTCGAGATCCACGGTTTCTTGACCCAGGCCTGGGGGACCACTGATTTCGTCGACGGGCCTCTGAGCGCGTTGGCCGGAAGCCCGACGGAAGCCGAGAGATTGCTCGGTCTCGAAGAAGGTGGCACTTTCGACTATCGCAATCTTGCATTGCAGTTCCGGTACGCGATTACCGATCGCGACATCATGCTGCTGCAATTGAGCCACGAGGCCACGGGGATCAGTCCGGTCGACGACGAGCGGGACGAGATCGAGCTCGATTGGGGCTTCTACGAGCGTCGCATCGGTCACAACACCAGCGTCAAGGTAGGGCGCATCCCGATCCCCTATGGAATCTACAACGAGATTCGAGACGTCGGTACGATTTTGCCGTTTTTTCGGCCGCCGTACTCGAACTATCTCGAAGGTGCTTTCACCAGCGAGACGGTGGATGGTGTGACGTTGGCGCAGAATTTTGCGGTAGAGAGCCCTTGGAGCTTGGACCTGGACCTCTATATCGGCCAGTTCGAGACGTTCGAGTTTTCGCCCATCACTTTCGGAGCGTTGGCGGTGACCTCGGACGTTGTCGGGATACAGCTCTGGCTGAACACACCGTTGGATGGTCTTCGGTTCGGTTACTCCTACCAGGATCGGGAAGAGGAAGGCGGATTCTTCCGCCTCCCGGATCAGCCTACGGACTCGGAGAGCTGGATGGCCTCGGTGGAGGCAGCTTTTCACCGATGGTCTTTCCGCACGGAGTACCGGATCTTCGAGCCCTTCATTCCGGCCGGGTTGCTAGGCCCGGTGCGTGTCGACCTGGAGCTTCTTTCTTGGTACGCGCAACTCGGTTGGCGCATCTCGGACTTGATTCAGCTCTATGCCCAAGTCGAGCTCCAGGGAGTCGAGCAGGAGAATCCGCTGGTGGTCAACGGCCCAGTCGACTTCGACAATCGGGATGATTTCGGCGTCGCGATCAACATCTCCTTCAGCTCGCAGGTCGTTCTGAAGGCTGAGTACCACTGGGTGGAACAGGAGGGACCTCAGTTCACTCCGGTCCTCACGCCACAGGGGCCAGGCCTCCGTGCCGATATTCTGAGTGCGGACGGCGGGAACTACGCAATTCTGGCGCTGTCCACCAGTTTCTGACCGGAGCGGGGGCGAAGATCGAGGTACTGGTACTAACCGTCGATTCGCGTTTCGAATTCTGCTTCCAACGTGGCCACCAGATCCGCTGCCACGACGTCCTCACGCCAACCTCGAAGTGTCGCGGGTAGGAGAGGTCTACTCCGGGTCAGGAAGCGGCGGGTCAACGCTTCGATCGTGCGTTTGTTGCTGAGGAGCACGGAAGGGACGCCCAGATCGCTCGAGATCTCGTTTACTCTGAGGCGTAGCGCCTTTACGGTCGCCGCGTGGGGAGCGAGGTCGAGCGGGCGGCCGATCCGGTCGGGGAGGTCCTCGGCTGGCAACGCGCGGGCGCTTCGTACCAGCTCGAGGATCGTCTCTCCATCCCGCCGCACCTCCTGTGGGCCGACTCCTTTGACGCGTCGCAGCTGCGAGAGAGTCGCTGGCAGATTCTGTGCGATCTCCGCTACCGACTGCTCTCGAAGCACGAAGTTCCTCGGCAAGTCGCGCTGCCTCGACTGCTGCTCCCGCCAGCGCGCGAGGGCGCGAAGCACCGCGAGACGACGACGATCGAGGACCTTGGCACGACCGATCTGGAGGTATGCGTCCTCTGGGTCGAGGTCTTGTCTCGCGGAGGCGAGCAGATCTGTGCAGTCCTGCTGCAGCCAGTGGACGCGTCCGAGGGTTTCGAGACGAGACCGCAGGTGGCTCCACACGGGCAGCAAGTACAGCACATCGAGTGCCGCGTAGCGTTTCTGGGCTTCGGACAGCGGTCGCTTGAGCCAGTCGGTGCGGGTGTGGCCCTTGGGCAGACTGACACCGCATACCTGGGCCACCAGGCGGCTATAGCCCATGGACCAGTCGAGGCCCGCCATGGCAGCCGCGATCTGAGTATCCACGAGTGGGTCCGGCAGAACGTCCCAGGTGTGTCGGAAGGCTTCCAGGTCTTCGCTACCAGCGTGAAGGACCTTGACGACGCGAGAGTCCAACAGCAGGTCGACCAGCGGTTGCGGATCCGCCAGGACCTTGGGGTCGATCAACGCGATCTCATCCGGAGTGGCGATCTGAACCAATCCCAGAGCGGGGTAGAAGCTCCGTTCACGTACGAACTCTGTGTCGAGCGCTACGGCTTCATGCTGCCGCCAGCGTGCACAGTTCTCGGCCAGGTCGGCGCCGCTGCCGATCCAGCGGTAAGGAACGGTGTCCGGAGGGGTGGACAGGCCCGGGCCGAGAGCTTGTGAAGAGCGAACCGACATTCGAGTAGATCAGGGCCCTTCAGAATCAGAGCGTTCTGTCGACGTACGCAGCACGCTGCGCACTCGGCGAAACCCCAGACCGGATAGGACGAAGAACAGTCGGGGCGAGAAGCGATAAAGCCACCAGACCAGGCGCGTGTGGGCGTTGACCGGGATCATGGCTCGATTTCTCGCTACGCCTCGCAGGATCTGGCGCGCGCAGCGCGACGCCGGGACCATGCCGCGTCGGATCGCAGCCATCACGGCATCCTTGTCGACCTGGATGTACTCGATGGCATCGTACATCTCGGTCGCCACGGTGCCAGGGCAGACGACACTGACGCCTACCCCGAGATCGCGAGCCTCGGCACGCAAAGAGGTCGACAAGCCGACGACGGCATGCTTGGTCGCGCAATACGCGGCGGTCAAAGGGAACGGCACCAGCCCAGCGACACAGGCCACGTTGGCGATATGCCCTGAACCTTGGGAGATCATCTGAGGATAGGCTGCCTGGATGCCGTGGACGACGCCCTTGAGATTGACATCGATGATGCGATCCCACGCGTCCTGATCCATGTCTCGGACCTCGCCCGTGATACCGATACCCGCGTTGTTGAATAGCAGGTCCAGACGACCGTAGCGGGCGACGATGTCTTCCACCACGCGGCGAAAGGCAGCTGCATCGGAGACGTCGAGCTGTAAGGTGTCAACGCCCGCACCCGAGGCCGACAGATCCTCGGCAGCTGCCTCGAGCTCCTCGATCCGTACGTCGGTGAGCACGACCCGTGCACCGGAGACCGCAAGCTCCCGACCCAGCGCGCGCCCGATGCCGCCAGCACCTCCGGTGACCAAGGCAATCTGGTCGCGAAAACTCGGCATTCAATGCATACGGGCGAAAGCCGGCCGGGATCTGGTGGCGTCGGTATTCGTCACGCGGTGCGCCGCTGGGGTGCCCCGCAGCATTTCTTGTACTTCTTGCCGGAGCCGCACGGGCAGGGATCGTTGCGGCCGACCTTGGGCAGCTTTCGTTCGAAGGTTTGAGGCCTGGCCTGTGTCGTCTTGGCTGGCGCGCTGAGCTGGAAACGCTGGCGCATGCGTTCGACCATCTCCCGTTTGCGCTTCTCGTATTCTTCGACGGAAATGGGCTCGACACGAAACATTCGCTGGATCACCGTATCTTCCCAGCGATTCTTCAACTCGCTGAAGAGCTCGAAGCTCTCCTTCTTGTACTCCTGGAGTGGGTCGCGTTGGCCGTATCCGCGAAGGTTGATGCCTTCCTTCAGATGGTCGAGGGCCAGAAGGTGATCCTTCCAGGTGTCGTCCAAGAGCGACAGCATGACCTCGCGCTCCGTGCGGCGCATCATCTCGTCGCCGTGACGCTCCTCCTTCTCTTCATACTTGCCTCGAATCCTTGACCAGATCTCCTCTCGAAGCTCCTGGATGCCGAGATCCTCGAGATTGAGGTCCGAGTCACGTCCTAGATCGATGTCGAAGTAGTGGAGGACGTCGTTGCGCAACTCCGAGAGATTCCAGTCGCGTGGGTCGGCCTCTTCCGGGCAATTGTTCGCCACTGCGTAGTCGACGACGTCCTCGCTCACGCGGGTCACCGTGGCACGACTCTCTTCGCCTTCCAGGAGTTCGGTCCTCAGCGCGTACACGGCTTCGCGCTGCTTGTTCATTACGTCGTCGTATTCCAAGAGACGCTTGCGCACTTCGAAGTTGCGCGCTTCGACCGCATTCTGAGCGCGCTCGATGGCTTTGGTCACCATACGGTGTTCTATCGCCTCGCCTTCCTGCATGCCCAACGTGCCCATGAGCTTCTGAACGCGTCCGGTGCCATCGCCGAAGATGCGCATCAGATCATCGTCCAGGGAAATGAAGAAGCGCGACGAGCCGGGATCTCCCTGGCGACCGGACCTGCCACGGAGCTGGTTGTCGATGCGGCGGGACTCGTGGCGTTCGGTACCGAGGATATGCAGACCGCCGGCTTCCTTGACGCGAATCTTTTCGTCGCTACATTGCTCAGTGTACTTCTGTAGCAAGACCTGGAACTTCTCGGGGTCCGACTCCGGGTTGACCTCGCTCTCGGCCAGGCCGTCGGGGTTGCCGCCGAGGACGATGTCGGTGCCGCGACCCGCCATGTTGGTGGCGATGGTCACTGACCCGAGGCGGCCTGCCTGTGCGACGATGGACGCCTCCTTGTCGTGGAACTTGGCGTTCAAGACCACGTGCCGGACCCCGCGCTTCTTGAGCATCTTCGAGAGCATCTCGGAGTTTTCGATCGAGATCGTGCCGACGAGTACAGGCTGACCGCGATCTTGGCAGTCGCGGATCTCGTCGACCACGGCCAACCACTTCTCCTTTTCCGTGCGGAAGATCAGATCGGCATAGTCGATGCGAGCAATCGGCTTGTTGGTCGGAATGACCGAGACGTCGAGATCGTAGATCTCGCCGAACTCGGCTTCTTCGGTTTCGGCCGTGCCGGTCATCCCCGCGAGCTTGTCGTACATGCGGAAATAATTCTGGAACGTGATGGTCGCCAAGGTCTGGTTCTCGCGCTCGATCTTTACCCCTTCCTTGGCTTCGACCGCCTGGTGCAGTCCATCGGACCACCTGCGTCCTGGCATGGTACGGCCCGTGAACTCATCGACGATAACCACCTGACCGTCCTTCACCAGATAGGCGACGTCCTTCTTGTAGAGATGGTGTGCCCGGAGCCCTTGGTTGACTGCATGCAGCCAGTCCATATTCTCCATCTCGTAGAGGTTGTCGAGGCCTAGAAGTTTCTCAGCCTTGGCTACGCCCTCGTCGGTAAGCGTGACGGAATGCGCCTTCTCATCGACGATGAAGTCTCCCGTGGTCCACTTCTGGCCCTCCTCCTCGTGTTCCTCGCCGCGGACGAATCTGGGGATGATGCCGTTGACCTTGTAGTACTTGTCGGTCGACTCCTCCGAAGGCCCGGAGATGATCAAGGGCGTGCGTGCCTCGTCGACAAGGATCGAATCGACCTCGTCGACGATGGCGTAGTGGTGGCCGCGCTGTACCATGTTCTCCACCGAGAACTTCATGTGGTCTCGCAGATAGTCGAAGCCGAACTCGTTGTTGGTCCCGTAGGTGATGTCGGCGTCGTACTCTTGCTTGCGTGCGTTCGGCGGCATGCTGCTTCGGATGGTACCCACTGACATGCCCAAGTATTTGTAGATCGCCCCCATCCACTCCGCATCGCGGCCGGCGAGATAGTCGTTGACCGTCACCACGTGAACGCCCTTGGCGGGTAATGCGTTCAGGTAGACCGGCAGGGTGGCTGCGAGTGTTTTACCTTCACCAGTCTTCATCTCGGCGATGCGGCCCTGGTGCAGGATGATGCCACCGAAGAGCTGCACGTCGTAGTGGCGCATTCCGAGGGTACGCTTGGCTGCTTCGCGTACGGTCGCGAAGGCTTCCGGCAGCAGGTCCTCCAGACCCTCACCGTTCTCGAGGCGGCTGCGAAACTCGTCGGTCTTGGCCCGCAGCTCGCCGTCGGAAAGGGCTTCGAAGTCGGGCTCCAGGCCGTTGATGCGATCGATCGTCGGCTGGAGGCGTTTGAGCTCGCGCTCGTACTTCGTACCGAAGATCGTGGACAGGACTTTGTTGATCATGCGGAAGCTCCGGGAGGACGAGCAAGTGCGCCGGTCGTCGGCGGCCAGAAGCGCGGCTTGAGTCCCGGCTCGGATTCGACGCGCGTAGGGATCGTCGAGAAAGGAGGTGCCAGGATGAGGCGGTCGTCAGGACGGGCAGGCTTGAGCTGGGGGCGGGGCTAGCGACGGATCGAGCGCCGCCCGCGAGGCGATGGTAACAGAGGGTGTCTGGTGGTTCAGCCGGTTAGCTCGACCATCGTAGTGATCTGTCCGCCGAGGCGAACGCGGCTGGCTTCGAAGTTACCGTCCTGCGCTGATACGTGCACTGGGACCTTGCCCTTCGGTGAGATGACGAAAGTGCTGAAGAAGTCGATCTTGATGCCATCGACCGGCGTCAACCGAACGTTCTTCACCAGGACACACAACACGATCTTCATGAGGAGCTCGGCGAACGGGGCGCCGAGGCACTTCCGCGCGCCATAGCTGAAGGGTAGGTATTCAAAGGCGGACGGTTTGGTGTCGAGCCAGCGGTCGGGATCGAACCGCAACGGACTCTGCCAGACTTCCGGATCGGTGTGAATGATGTAAGGAACCGTCAGAACTTCGGACCCCGCCGGCACTTCGTAGCCCGCGACGATCCCGTCCTGCGCCGCGCTGCGGAGGATCATGAGTGTCGGTCCCAGGATCCGGAGAGATTCCTTGACCACCCGATCCAGATAAGGCAGTCGCCAGACCTGCGAATAGGCTGGCATGTCACCGTCCACCTCGCGATCCAGTTCGTGCCAAAGCCGTGACGCGATCTGCGGGTGTTGCGATAGCAGAATCAAGGCGTAGGTGATGGCGTTCGCAGGGACGTCGTGGCCTGCGAGGAAGAGTGCAACGGCGTCGCCCATCAGCTCGTCGTTCGTCAGTTTCAGGCCTTGCTCCGCCTGCGAGGCGATCATCATGGCCAGGATGTCGTCGCCGGTGTTGCCGCCGGCGCGCTTTCGGTCAATTTCGGCCAACAGCTCGCGATACACGATCTCGCCGTAGTGGCGGAGCCGATGGTAGGGAGTTCCCGGCAGGTTGACCGGCACTCCAGCGAGTGGAGACACCAGGCCTTCGGCGAACATTCGTACCATCGCTGCGAGGTCGATCCCGCCACCACTCGGGTCTTGACCAAAAAAGCAAGTGCGAGCGATGCCTGAGGCGAAATCGAACATCTCGCCGGCCAGATCGACCCTTTGCTGACGGCGCCATCGATCCAGGCGAATTCGTGTCTGTTTCTCGACCTCCGAAACGTATGACTTGAGATGGTCGCGGGCGAAGGCAGGACTCATGGTTCCCCGACGCTGCTTGCGGCGGCCCCCTTCAGCAGAGACCATGCTGTGGTTGATCCACTCGAGTCCTTTCGGCGCTCGGAATTCTCCACCGGTGAAAACGTCAGGTTGCGTCAGAACGTCGCGTGCGCCGTCTGGCCCCAGAACAAAAATGGTCGAGCGATCCCGCGTAGTGGGGCGGAAGACGATCGATGGATTCGATCCCGCGACGAACCGCGCTATCGTGCCGTGCTGCTGGCGAAGTTGCCGGAGATAGGCGATCGGATCGCGTAGGAATCTCAGTGTGTTGCCGCGCCAGCCGAGTAGCGGCATCGGCCTCGGGCCGGGAATCGCGTCGAGTGGACGGATCTCGGCCGTTCTCGACGATTCCACGAGACTCGAATGATCGACCGGGCATCGCGACTCGACGGCACTCTCGTCGACTTCGTCACGGGTCATGGCGGCTCACCTTCCTTGGAGGCGATGTGCTTCGGCAACTGCGATCGAGGCCAACGGCCTGAAACCAAAAACCCCGAGTGGAGACCCGGGGTAGTGCGGACTGCTCTGTGCTCTCGGCCGCCGGTCAACGACCGCGGTCGTCGAGCATGTAGCCGAGCGGATTCTGCGGCGTGCCGTCGACTCGAACTTCGTAGTGCAAATGGTTACCGGTAGAGCGTCCGGAAGATCCGAGATAGCCGATGACGTCACCACGCTTCACGGTCTGCCCGGCCTCGACGGCCAGCTTCGACATGTGACCGTAGCGGGTGGTGATGCCGTACCCGTGCGATAGATAGATGACCCTTCCGTATCCACTCGCCCTCCCGGCCTTCGTGACGATGCCATCGCCAGGTGCCACGATCTCCTTGCCGTAAGGTGCGGAGATGTCGATGGCGGGGTGAAAGGCGCGCTTACCTGTAAACGGATCCTTACGGTAGCCGAAGCCGCTCGTGAGGATACCTCGCACCGGTGTGATGGTGGGTGTGTGCGACATCCGGAGCCGGCTTTCGTCGAGCTGGCCAGCTACCCGGCTGACGATCCCGTCCAGGCCATCCGCGCGGCGTCGGAGATCAGCCAGCTCATTCTCCAGCTCTGTACGGCCTGACGGTGCCAGGCCGCCGATGCCCGGCTCGGTCTCTGGCGCGAGCTCGGACAGCCCTGCAACCAGCGCCAGTTTCTGAATGCGATCCTGGTAGTCGCTCAACTTGCCTTCGAGATTCCGAATATTCGACTCGAATCGTTGATTGACCGCCTTGAGCTCCTGATTTTCCTGTTCGATCTGCTGTAGCTGATCGCGATCGAAACTGGACGTGAAGTAGAGCCAAGAAGCGGTGACGCCGCCAAGGGTGAGAAAGGCGATACCGCCGAGTAGGAGAAGGGCCTGGAGAGAAGTGACGCGCCATTTCCGGAACTGGGCGCGGGCGTGGGGGACAAAGATGATGGTGTGCTGTTTCAAGTCTCGTCGGATCCTGGTTTCGGGTCCTTGGGACTCGGCGTGGTGCTGGACTCGGCAAGAGCGAAGGCCCAGCGGCGCCGACGGTAAAAGCGTTTCACTCCATCCGTAGAAAACCGATCAGATGACAAAGCAAGCATGTCCCGGTGTCGGAACGCGGTGCACGAGCGCGACAATCAGGAGCTAATGGATCATGTCACGCTAAACCACCGGTCACGAATCACCGGAATTTCAAAGAATTGTAGCGGAATGTCGGGACCTGTCAAGGAATAGAGAAAGATATGAGGGGAGAGCATGATGGGGCGAGCGTACATGGGAGAGGGGCATGGCGGACTCACTCTGGGCTAGGCTCCGGAGTTAGCAGCCTGTGGCGAAGTCGTGCGAGCCGCGTTCCGAGCGCCTTGGGTGCGAATCCAAGGCGCGTGGACGCAGGCGATGCGAGTCATCGCCGAGGAGGCGCAACGCCGGAGTCGGGCCCAAGCCGCCGGAACCCTCTGGGCGCCAGGGGTTTACGGCCGGATACAGCGTTGGTCCTCGTCCACGATGGCCTGCATCGCAGTCCTCAGACCGCCTTGTCTCCGACCGCAGATCCCTGGCGCGCGGCCGCACACGACTTCCGCCACGGGCTGCCGGTGCGCCGTGTACCATTCCCTTCCGCTTGTTTCAGGTCTTCCTAGTCCCGGACGGCGTTGCTTCTGCTCGAAACAGCTCTACTATTCCTCGTCGCGCGCATTGTCAGGACCACGAACTCCTCGAAACAAACAGGAAGGCTCTAATCAAGCGGTGCACTAGTGACTTCGGCGGTTCCAAGGTGACGGTCGAGTCGCGCCTCGACGGCCTGGAGATACCCAGCCTCCCGACGCAGGCTAGCCAGTAGCTCGTCCACCAAGCCCCCCGCGTCGGCTTCGGTTCGGGCCGCGGCCTCGTCGACCCAACGATCGTCGAGTTCCTGGCTTCTGCCGCGTCGTCGCATACGACGGCCGAGCTGGGACATCATCCACGCGGCCTGGCGCAGGATCCGCCGGCTGTGTCGGAAGGCGCTACGTACAGAGCTCTCTACGGGTCGTGGATCGAGCGAGTCGCATACCGTATCGATCCGTCGTCGCAGGTCCCAGGTCGCGTTGCGCCCCATCGGGCAGTGTCCCGACTCGAACGCGCGGCGCAGCAACAGGCCGTGGTGAAACGTGGTGGAGAACTCGTCGACCGCATCTTTGACCGCCAGCACGAAGAGGATCTTGCGTAGTAGCTTCCGGAGAATTCGTCGATAGATGAATCGCAGGGGAGCGATGAAGATCGTTCGTAGACAGCCTTTTGCCAGGGCTTCGGGACGCCAGTCCGTCGGTTCCTTGTCCGCCAAGACCCCCAACGCCGGCCCCGGAGGAACGCAGTCAGCGGCGCTCGCCAATCGACTGACGAGACGGCGTCGAACCTGATCGAGAACCCAGTCGTCGAGGAGGGGAATGGGGATCAGGGGGCAGGCGCCAGCCACCAGGCTGTAGACGACCAGGCCCCGTAGTCCTTCTTCGTGAACACCCGTGGCGTCGAGAAACGGAGCGGTCTCGGCAGCGGAAGAATCGAGTTCTCGTGGAGCGGTCATTTGTCTGAGCCTGATGTGGTGAGTACCGAACGAGCCTCCCAGGCAGAGCTCCCTGGAAGGGATATCATGGCAGCAGTTTTATCGGCCTCGTTCGTCCTGTTGATCGCCCACGATGGCCGCCGCGCCGGATGTCTGTCCGAGGAGCCCAGCCCAGATGCCGATCTTGCGACTGTCCGGCGACTCGGTCCGGCAATGGCGGACGATAGTCATGCCTTTACAGCTGCCCACTTGGCTGGCCCTGGGAAGCGCCTGCCTGGCCCTCGGACTCGGACTCGGACTCGGGGTTCCTGCCGTCGCCGAGGAGCAGCTCCTGACGGGAACCCTCGACCTTACGGGTCTCTGGCAGATTTCCTTCGACGAAGGTACGGCTGGTGATGACCAACATCCTGCCAGCCCGTACCTAGATGTTTCGACTTGGCGTTCCGTTGTACTGCCGGCATCGTGGGCCGACTTGGACCTGGTCGGATACGACCGTGTGTTGTGGTTGCGAAAATCGGCCCTTCTGCCATCGGATTGGTCGGCGGACCTGGCTCCGAGCGGCTTGGCAATCTCCCTCGGACCCACGCACGGCGGTTCATTCTCCATCTGGGCTGGGGGTGAGCGGGTGGCCGAGTCCCCAGGAGGGAGACTTCCTATCCCGGAGCCGCGTGTATTTCCTATACCGTCGAGCTCTGTGGGAGTCGGAGGACGTCTCCACATGGCCATCCGTTTCCAGCGACACGCTTGGCAGGCGGACCGCGAGGAAGCGGCCATGCCGTTCTCCGGTATTCAGTTGGGCGACCGCGACACGCTGCACCGGCAGCGAGAGCTGTACGAGTTACGGCAGCGCACCGAGGGCTTCCTGCCGGAGATCTTGGCCCTGCTCCTCCTGATCGGAAGCGCCTACCATTTGCTGCTTTGGAGTCGGCGCCGGGCCCTCGTCGATCAGCTGTGGTTCGCGCTCACTTCTTTGGACGTAGCAGCGCTGACCTATGTGGCTGCGCCGCCCATCCGTTACACAGAAAGTCTTGTGTCCGCGCAGCGCCTCATGTTCGCGTTGGAGCACCTCGCGATCGTCTTGTTCATCCAGTTCCTGTGGACGTTTCTCGGGACGAAACGGCACCGCTGGCTGCAGGCTTATCAAGTAGCCCAATGTCTGTTGGCCGGACTGGTCCTGGTGCTCCCCTGGCCTTGGGTCGTTTGGATCGGTACTCCGCGTCAACTGTTGGTCCTACCCTTTCTCGTCGCCGTCAGCCATCTCGTGTCTACGGCGGCCTGGAGCGGTAGTCGGTCTGCACGGATTTTGATGCCTGGAACCGCAGCGATTCTGGTGACGGCAACCGCGGAGATGTTGCTCCAGATCTTCGATCTCGGTACTACCTTTCCACTTCCGTCGTGGGCCTTCGCCCTGTTCGCGCTCAGTCTGCTCGTCGCGCTGTCGAGCCGCTACACGGGCGAGTGCAAGGAGTTGGAGTCGCTGCGACTCCAACTCGAACGGATGGTGGACGATCGCACCACCGAGCTGCGCCATTCCAATGAGCGTCTTCAGGCCGAGATCTCCGAGCGACAGCTCGCAGAGGAGGCGATGCGAATGCTCGAGCGGGCCGTGGAGCAGTCGATCGACGGCATCGCGGTAGCCGATCTCGACGGGAACATGCAGTTCCTCAACGAGGCTTGGGCGAATATGCACGGCTACGAGGTCTTCGAGCTACTCGGGTATGACCTCAACATCTTCCACACCCCGGAACAAGTGAAGGAACAGTTGCTACCACTCATCGAGAGAGTTCGGGAGACAGGAAGCCACGAAGCCGAGATCGAGCATCGAAGGCGGGGTGGTGAGACCTTTCCCACTTGGATGACCGCGACCTTCTTACAGGACAGCGAAGGTGGGCCTTCCGGCACTGTTTTCATAGCCCGAGACTTGACGGAACGACGCAAGACCGAACGAGAAAGGCGGCGTCTCGAGGGCCGAGTCAAGCAAGCGGAGAAACTGGAGAGTCTAGGAAGCCTGGCCGGGGGAATCGCGCACGACTACAACAACATTCTGACGGGCGTGTTGGGAAACACCAGCCTGGCATTACAAGAGCTGCCAGCTGATTCTGCCGCCCGGGAACGATTGCAACAGATCGAGATGTCGGCGGAACGCGCGGCGGAGCTCACGGACCAGCTCCTTGCCTACGCCGGCGAAGAGCAGCACGTTCCGCGCGCTTTCTCTCTCAACGAGCTGATCCTCGAGCAGAAGCTCCGGTTCGAGGAGTGCATGATGTCGAACGCCCGTTTGGAGCTGCACCTGAAGCGAGATCTGCCGCAGATCGATGCCGATCCCGCCCAGATCACCCAGGCGATCCTCAACCTCCTGAGCAACGCGGCCGACTCCTTGGGCCAGGACGATGGGGTGGTGATGCTCCGCACCAGTGCGATCAACGCCAAGCGCAGCTACTTCGACGGAGCCGTACTCGACGAAGGACAAGCCGAGGGCCGCTACGTCTTTTTCGAGGTATCGGACTCGGGCTGCGGTATGGACCAAGGGACCCAGAGTAAGATGTTCGACCCGTTCTTCTCGACCAAGGCGAGTGGGCGAGGCTTGGGCCTGGCCGCGGTACTTGGGATCGTCCGCGCCCACGGCGGGGCGATCAAGGTCTACAGTCAGCCGCAACGAGGCACCACCATCGAGGTGCTCTTTCCCATCCACGGCGTGATGCAAACCCTGCGCGAGGAAAGCGGTATCTTCCGAGCCTGGCGGGGCAGTGGAACCGCTCTGGTGGTGGATGACGAAGAGCTGGTTCGCGAGGTCGCCGTCAAGGTGCTGGAGCACCAGGGATTCGAGGTGCTGAAGGCGTCCGACGGTCCGGAAGCTCTAGAGATCTACGAAAGCCAGCGTGATGACATCCGCCTCGTTCTTCTCGATCTCACGATGCCGCAGATGGACGGCGAGACGGTTTTCCGCGAGATCCGGCGCCGCAACACCGATGTCAAGGTGCTGCTCATGAGTGGCTACAGGGAAAAGAACGCCACACAGGGGTTGGAAGGCGAAGGCCTCGCAGGTTTTCTTCACAAGCCGTTCCGACCGAATGAGTTACTGCGGAAGGTACGTGAGGTCCTGCTGGAGCCATCCTGAGGGTCACATGACCGGTGCTGCAGCGGATCGGAGTGTCGCACCGAGCGCGATGCTCGAGACTCCTCAGTCTCGATCTGAGCATCCGAGAGTTGCCAGTTCAGCGTTTGGCCAGGAACCGGAACGCCATGGCCGAGAGAGCCACGAGCCCGATCGGCTCGTGGCCTTGCTGCCGCTGGCGACGGCCGATCTCGAAAGCCAGGCGCCATTGCTCGAAAAGGGTCTTGTACGCATCGAGGAGACTGGTGTGCGGGTCATAGATGTGTGTCGCCTCGGAGGTGACCCCATTCACCTCGAGTACCCGTATACCTTCGCCGCGTCGAAAGTGGTCGAGACTGGGCGCGCGAAGGTCGAAGCGGCCAAAGGAGAAGCCCTGGAAGGGGTCGCCGAGGGCGTCCATCGCAGTCTGAAGCTGCGGCGTCGTCAAATGTCGTCCGTCGAGGAACACGGCACCTCGGCAGTGGGTACCCAGCTCGACCAGGTGTACGCTCTCTCCCTCGGCCGGTACGTTTTCCAGTTGATCGTAGTGCTGATCCAGGTACGTGGGGGCCATGGCGACAGCACGCGGGTCGCTGAGTATCAAGCTTTCCAGCGTGCTCTTGCCGTCACCCACGACCTCTGGCAGACGTTTGTCGGTCACGGAAAAGATCTGTGGGGGGCCAGCTGGATTCGCATCGGTGGCCGGAAGTCGTAACCAGAAGATCCCGAGCTCCGGGCCCGTGACGTACACCTGGATGATCGCCGAATCGGGAGCATGAACGAAGTAGCCCTCCACGTCTTCATCACTGCGGGCGATCACCACGCCGGCTCCACGTTGTCCGACATCCGGTTTGAGGACCACCGGCCAGCCGTGACGGGCCTGAAACGTCTTCGCGGACTTCAGGCGCTGGGGTAGAGGACCGGGAGGAATGATCTCGAATTCTGCGACGGCTCCTTCAACGGTGGTACCTCGCAGGCAGGAGTCCAACCGGCCGAGGATCTGGGACTTCGATTCGCCTACGAAGCCGCCGCCGGCTTCGAAACCGGGATTGGCAGCAGTGAACAGAGTGGCTGATCGGTGGCGCAGCGCCAACCAGGCGATGTAGACGATCACTGGAGGATAAAAGAGCCAGGGCGGCCAGAACTCCCAGCGGGTCCACCGGATCCAACGGCCAACGAAACCACGCCGCCCCCGCCAGGTGACCAGGGAACGTCCGAATCCGACCAGAATCCAAACACCGGCCAGCGCACCCAGGAAGATCGGCCACGAGTGGGCTTCGAGTACCTGGACGTGGACAAAGAGCCGTTGACCGAGTTTGCCCGAAATCCACACGATCGCAGGTACCCAGAGCATCACCGGCACCAAGAGGCTGACGGCGAAGCGAAGGAACCCCATGCCGAGGAGGCCGGCCGCAACATAGGTCGCGATCCGTGTGCCCGGCAAGAAGCGAGACAAGAAGATCACCACTGGGCCGCGGCGACCGAACCACAGCTCGGCTCGTCGGACAGATCGCGGCCGGACGATCCAGCGGAGCGGAAAGCGCTCGAGCCATGGTCGGCCCAGGCGGCCCAGGCCATAGAGGCCGAGGTCTCCCAGGAAAATTCCGCTGGCGCAGCCGATCACCGCTGGAGCAAAACCCAGACTACCCTGAGCCACCAAGAGTCCCGCCGCGATGCAGGTCAGATCCTCCGACAAGAGAGTGGCCACGGCCAGCAGCAAGACCCAGACCACGAGAGTGGGCCCGGAGGCGCGGGGGAGTCTGACCGGTGTCCCGGACTCCGAAGCCAAGAGCCGCTCGGCCGAGGCGTCGGAACGCTTCATAGCCGTACCCATCTCGACCTCGCGGACGAATGACGAGATGGCTACTGCCAACTTGGTCGGCTCCTCGAAGAGCACGAAGTGGCTCGATGGAGCCCCTAACGACGAGAACGTGACCAACCGGCTGTGGGGCACCAGGCGTCGGTGTTCCTGTGCCGCCTCGAAGGGTACGAGGAAGTCCTCCTCTCCGTGCATGATGAGCATCGGGTCCGAGAAGCTCCGGAGTAGATCCCGCAGTGGGCGCTGGTCGGTGTCGAAGAAGTTTCTGGCGTAGGGGATGTCGAGCATGGGCGAGTCGAGCACCCCGAAATGCGGGAACCCCTCGAATAGAAAATAGAGCGCTGCGAGCTGAGCCCCGTGGATGGCATGGTTGACCGTGTAGTTCCCCAGGAGCTCCATCTCCTGAACGCCGATCGCCGATAGCAATGTCACGGATTCCACCCGCGTCGGTGCCAGAGCCTCGAGATGGAGCGCGACACCGCCACCCATGCTGAAACCCACGGCGTGCGCCGTTTCGACTCCCAAGTGGTCGAGGAGCGCCAGGCAATATCCGGCGTGGGCGAGGATGGAGTAGTCGGCCACGTCGCGGCTGGAGGCACCGAAACCCGGCAAATCGGGGGCCAGGACGCGTAAACCACGCTGCGCCAGCACCGAGCCCATCCGGTCGAAGTTGGAACCATCGCCCGGGCTGCCGTGTAGTAACACGACCACGGGCGACGGGACCGCGTCCGTCCGTTCGGACGGCATCCACTCGTGCCAGGCAAGCCGGACGACTCGCCCCGTCGCATCGATCGTGCCGTCCTGGCCGGAAGCGAGCTCGGCGGTTTGAAATGTAGGCAGGCTGGTTGCCGCGGTTTCGGAATCGGCCGGCGAGCGCCACCAGCGCACGAGGTGTGAAACTGCGAGGAGCAGCAGATAAACGGCCAGACAACGTATCGCTACCGAACGCAAAGTTCGCCGCGAAACGTGTCCACGTGTTGTTTCGGGTGACGGGCAAGTGGGACTGGGCTGACCGGACATGTCTTAGCTGTCGCTCGCGTTCTGCCGGGGAATCCAGATCGGCTCGCCAAGGAGCGTCGTACAAGGAGGTCCATCGGCATATCGCATTCCGATCCGTTCCGACTCGATGCGTAGCACCGTCAAGCTGACCGTCGACGCGTCCGCCCGATGCATACACGGTGAAACAGCACCACGTGCCGGCCGATGGCTCCGGTGAAGCTCCAGTGCCTGCTCCGGGGTGCCGGCTCGGTCGTTGGCGATCTCGAGCCAGAGCTCGCGCCGAGCCCGTGCGGCGGCATCGGCGTCGTAGCCCGAGGAGCTCACTGGCCAGGACGGCTGCTCGGGCGGTAGAAGGTCGCTGCCGGTCCAGCGAAACGAGACAGGAGGTTGGTCCGGATGGGCGGCCAACACGGTGAAAGCTGGATAACGCTCGAGCTCCTGGCGGCTCAGACGGCGGGCGACCTCGGACACCGAGGCAGATGTAGCCAGGTCCAGGACCAGGAGCCCTCGGCTACGCCGCCGATCCTCAGGAACCGCGACTCGCTCGGCATCCTGATACCTGTTGAGCAGACAAACGGCGACACCGCGGGAATTCGCCGCGATCCAACTACCGCCGGCGTCGGCGTCGCGGGGTGCGAGCACCGAAATGTCGTCGTGGTCTCCGAGCCGCGCGGGAGGAAGTGCGCGCCCCCGAGCTCGCGATTCGTCTCGGTTGAAATAAAGCTCGTAGGAACCTGGCTCGGGGAGCGCGATCCAGGTGGCTGTACACATAGAGGCTTGCGTGCCCGCGTCAGCGCAGGTGGATCGAATCAGGTACCAGCGGGTGCCGTTCGGCGGTGCTCGAGGGTCGAGGGCGCCACACCGAATTCCTCACCCGGATCCGTTCCCAGAGCCCGCAGGATCATGGCCATCAAGGCGAAATGATGCACAGTATGGCTGAGAAGGAACTGCAGCTCTCGACCGACCGACGAATCGCTCCATAGCTCGTCGCTCTGCTTCCACGCGGCCGCATCTACCTGGACCTTCAGCTTGTGTTCGAGATCCTCGGGCCTCAGAGACTCCAACGAATCGACGATTCGCAGGATGACCGCCGATGCGTATTCGCCATCGGTTTCGATCCTGCGATCACGGTCCCTGGCATCGTAGTTCACTTGATACTCATCGCCGAGGCCGCGCAGGAAACAGTGGTAGCAGTCGAGGACGTGGCGCATATGAGCCCCCGCGCTGGCCTGGCCGTAGGGGCCCGGCTCGGCGTACGACGAACCGATGCGCTCCACGAGATCCATGGCCTGGCGGAGGAAGTGAATATTCTGATGGGCGATGATCACGGATGATCTCCGGAGGGTCTGGGGGGGCGTACCGAGACGACGCCGGGCTCAGAGTAACTCACACCGCGAGCTCTGTGGGGTAACTGAGCGTCAAGCCTCTGTACGGATTCTACGTCTCAGCAGACTTGCTGTTACTAGTAGAAGCAGGGTCGCCAGGGTAAGGGTGCGGCCGATTCTGAAAGAGGACGGTGAGAAAAAGAGCTCGACGTCGCTCGGGCCTGCTGGCAGGTGGAGAGCTAGAAAGGCGTGGTTGGCCGTCAGTACGGGTAGCTCCTCCCGCCCTCCATCGGCGGTGTGGCGGAGCGCTCGCCACCCCCGCCAATGGGGCTGCGAGATGACGACCCAGGCTGGATCCTCCAACCTGACATTCAGCCAGAGACCTGTACCGTGCCGCTTGGTGGTGACGCTACCTCGACCGTTGCTGACGGCCAGTCCTTCCGGCCGGTTCGGTGCGGGTGTGTCGATGAAGGCGACCTCGGCGAAGTCCTGTACATCTGCCATGGGCCGCAACGGTTCGGCCAGGTCGAAGAAGATCCGTTGCGGCAGAAAGGCGCGCGGTAGCGCCTGAGCGTTCTCCATCAGCTGGACCGAACGAGCTACTTCGACCCTACGCCAGGCATGATCTGCGGTCAGCTGCCGGGGAGCGATGGCCCAGCGTACGCCGAGGAAGTCGAGAAACGGCGAATCGAGGCTGTGGACTTCGTTGAAGAAGACCTGGGGTCGCGTGTCCCACAGCGGGAAGGTTTCGCCGTAGATTCGACTCGACATCGGCTGGTAGCCGCGGACGTCCTCCAGGCCGTAGAAAGTAGAGGTGTTGGCAAGGAATGTGAAGCCGACACCTACGACACGCTCGGGCGTATCGCTTGGAGGAATCGCAGCCACGATCGGGACCTCGGGAAAGGCGTCATCTCGATCGAGAGTGGGGTAGCGCCCCGCCGATTCCAGTGAACGTTGGCCCACGAGGAGGAGAAGTAGCAGCCAGCCGAGGTGGAGCGGTACGACCGCTCGAATCCTGCTTGCGGCGAGGGCCGCCACCGTGGCAAGCAGCGGGGGCGCGAGCAGAAGGAGACTGTGATGGGCCAAGAACGCGGACGTCAAACCTGTGGCTCCGGCTGGGGAGCGCATCTCCTGCCAGTTCTCCCATAGAGAGGTTCCTGCCACGATCGTCGCTACCAGTGAGCAAACCGCCAGGTCACGGTAGCTGGTACGCGGGGATTCCCGGCTGCGTCGGAGAAAGGCCTCTGCCCCCAGTGCGGCTAGGGCCGACAGCGCCCAGGCCGCCGCGAAGACCCAACGACGATGAATGGAGAGGTCGAAAAGCGGTAGGGCTGCCAACAGGTGAGTGACTCCGGGGGTGCCCGCGCCGGCCGCTACGCCCACGCCAGCCCAGGCGGCGAAGAACCAGCGGACGGCGCGGCCTTGCGCTAGCCCGCCTCGCCACAGTCCCAGAAGGGCGAGACCTAGCGCCACGGTACCCACGTAGGCGGAGGACATGGGGATGAAGAAACCAGCGGTCGGCAGTCGGTGGTGCGACCAGACGATGCCGAACCGAAACGGAAGGACCGCCGTGTTCATTCGCTCCAAGGCCACCGGCCATGGAACGCTGTGATCCTGACGCGCGAACTGTTCTTGCCTGAGCTTGTACATCCCGGTCTCGGGCAAGGCGTCGAGGATAGGGAGGAGATGGATGGCCGACAGGCCACCGGCGATCAGGCCGGCAAGCGCGGCTGCCGTGCCGAGTTTGACCATGCGGCCCAGCCGCTCGTGGGCAGCTCGGCCGGGCGCACGATAGCGAAGCACGATGACGAGAAGGCCCAACACGCATCCGGTGGCCGTCACGTGGAGCATGCTCTCCGGGTGTCCTGAGAGTAGAAGCAGAGTCAGCCCCGTCGTCAGCAGACCGAAGCGGGGCAAGCGCCATACGCCGGCGGCGATCCAAGGCATGGTGGCCACCGCAGCCGCCATCGGCCAGAGAAGCCAGAACATCAGGAACCCACTCAACATCCACGATGCGGCACCCACCAGGGACGCCAATTCGCCGCATTCCAGCTCGCGACAAAAAAGAAATGCACCCAGCGCCGCCAGGAAGAGCATGGCGGCCGCTTGATAGGTCAGCGACAAATCGAGGGGTAGCAGGAGCGATAGGATGTTCAGGGGATGATACGGCGCCGGCTGGGCCGACGCAGCCAGCAGATCGCCTGCGAGGATGTAGGGATTCCAGATCGGCCAATCTCCCGCAGACCAAGCATCGCGTACGGCCAAGTGCCAGGGCACGATCTGGAACGGCAGATCGCCAGCGATAGACGGGCTGGGCTCGATGTCGTGAGCCTGCGCGACGTCGCTCCATGGCGCGTGCTCGTACAGCAGATCCATCGGCGCGTAGACCTTGCCCTGAAAGAGTGCAGCACCCGGAAGAGTGAGCGGCAGTATCAGTAGACCCGCGACGGCCGGTCTCGACAGCTTCCGGACGAACCGGTGCACCAGCCAGAGGCTCAGGCAGATGGTGCCGACGTAGACGGCGACGAGGTGGAGTGCGGGCAACATTCGGCGAGAAACGAAGGGCGGCGGATCGGCGGTCTGGAGGCTATCAGCGCTCTCGGCGCATCACCCGGCCAGGACCCGAAGGGGCACTCCGATATTCTTCCCGTCCCTCGCGAGACCCCGAGGACTCTCGTGCGACCTATCCAACGCCACCGAGGCCTTCATGAACATCGACGACATCCGCAAGATTTGCGTCACAGGGGCTGGACAGATGGGAGCGCAGATCGCCATCCAAGGTGCGCTTCACGGCTATCGGGTTTCCCTGCACGACATCGAAGCCGAGCAGTTGGAGCGGGCCATTTCCTGCAATCGCAAACACCTGATGCGCCGGGTCGAGAAAGGCAGGATGACCGAATCCGAAGTCCAGGAGGTGCTGGAGCGGGTGGACACCACCTCCGATCTCGGCGAGGCGTGTGCCGATGCCGACTTCGTCGTAGAAGCGGTCGTGGAGCGTTTGGACGTCAAACGCCGGGTCTTCGCCGAACTCGACGAAATGGCACCGCGGCACGCGATTCTGGCCACCAACAGCTCATATCTCGGCAACTCGCGCATCGCCGACGTCACCTCACGACCCGACAAGGTCGTGAACATGCATTTCTTCTATCCGCCGCTCGTGATGAAGCTGGTCGAGGTAGTTCGAGGCGACGAGACGTCGGACGAGACCGTCGCGGTCACCATGGAGCTGGCGCGCCGCATCGGCAAACAGCCGGTACGAGTGAACCGGGAGCTTCCGGGCTTTCTGGTCAACCGCATCCTGCGTGCGATCACCAACGAGGCTTACTTCTTGCTGGAGAACGGCGTCGCCAGCTTCGAGGACATCGACAAGGCCTGTGAGCTCGGACTGAACCATCCGCTGGGTCCGTTCAAGCTCGGAGATTTTTCGGGTCTAGACATCGGCTACAACGCCCGCAAGGAGCGCTACGAGGAGACCGGTGATCCGGCCGATCGGCCCGCGCCGTCCCTTGCGCGGCGGGTCGAGCGAGGCGATCTGGGCCGCAAGACCGGCCGCGGCTTTTACGACTATTCCACCAACCCACCTACACCAACAGAGGATTGACTCCATGAACATCGATAGCAACACCGTAGCGCTGGTTACCGGCGGTGCGTCTGGTCTGGGAGAGGCGACGATCCGCGCGCTCGTGTCCGCAGGATCGAAGGCCGTCATCGCCGACCTCAATGCCGAGCGCGGCCAAGGCCTGGCTGACGAGCTCGGAGAAGGCGTGGTTTTCGCCGCCACCAACGTCGCCGATGCGGATCAAGTACGAGCGGCGATCTCGGCGGCCCAGCGTCTCGGCGATCTGCGTATCGCCGTCAGTTGCGCGGGTATCGGGCCGGCTGCGAAGGTCGTCGGACGAGACGGCTCTCCCCATGACCTGGACCTCTATCGCAAGGTGATCGAGGTCAACCTCATCGGCACTTTTAACGTGCTGCGCCTTGCCGCGGCCGCAATGGCCGGCAACGAGCCCAACGACGACGGTGAGCGGGGTGTGGTGGTGAACACCGCGTCGGTAGCAGCCTTCGAAGGTCAGATCGGGCAGGCTGCCTATTCTTCGTCCAAGGGGGGCGTCGTGGGCCTGACACTTCCCGCGGCTCGCGATCTAATGAAGACCGGAGTCCGCGTGCTCACCATTGCGCCGGGAACTTTCGACACGCCACTTTTGGCAGGGATGCCGGAGAACGTTCGCGAGGCGCTCGCTGCCGGGATTCCGTTCCCCCGCCGCCTCGGCCAGCCTTCGGAATACGGAGCACTGGTGCGCCATATCGTCGAGAATGCCTACCTCAATGGCGAGGTGATCCGTCTCGACGGTGCGCTGCGCATGCCGCCGCGCTGAGCTTCGAAAGCTAGCGATGAAAACGGTCGCCACTCTGGGGTGCGCGGTCCGTTCCGCCTACGGTTCATTCAACGATTCCAGGATTCGTAGGTAGGTCTCGTACCGTCTTCGAGAGATGTCGCCGTCCTCGACCCCGCGCCGCACGACACAGTCGGGCTCGTGAAGGTGAGAGCAGTCGCGGAATCGGCAGCTGCGGGCGGCATCTTCGAATTCGGGGAAATAGTCGCGCAATGCAATCGGATCGAGGTTCCACAGGCCCATCTCACGGATGCCGGGTGTGTCGATCAGGCGGAAGTCTCCCAGGTCGTATAGATCGGAACGGGTCGTCGTATGGCGACCGGTTCCGTAGGACTGGCTGACAGCGCCGGTCGCAGCATCGACCTCCGGGGCCAGGGCATTGATCAGACTGGACTTGCCGACTCCCGAGTGACCAACGAACGCGGCTGTCTTCCCCTCGAGTAGACCCCGCAGCTCGTCGAGTCCGGTGCCTGATTTCACCGACGTCCAGACCAGTGGCAGATCGAGAGCCCGATAGTCGGCGAGCTGAAGCTCCGCTTTGGCTCGGCTGGTCTCGGGATCGTCGCTGTCGTCGAGGAGATCGGCCTTGTTGACACACAATACCGGCTCAGCATGTCCCTGTTGGATCGCGATCAAGTAGCGATCCACGAGTGCCGGGCGGAGCGGAGGTCTCACCACCGACGCCACCTGCACCACGATGTCGACGTTGGCTGCCACGACCCGTTGAAGGCGCGGGTTCAGTGGGTCGGGTCGACCGAGGAAGGTACGCCGCGGCAGGACCTCGACGACCCGCAGATCGTCCGACGAGCTGTCCGAAGCGTCGTGTGCTGTGGCGACCGGCGCCCACAGCACGCGATCGCCCACCGCGATGGACGACTGCTGATCTGCCGCCAGACGAGTGGGCAGGGCGCACTCGTGGCGGTGGCCTTCATCGTCCTGGACCCACGCGATGCCAGACGCGAGAGCATAGACCGTACCCTCGGTGGTGGGGCCGACGTCCGCTTCGTCCAGACCGTCGCGTTGGCCCGAGCTGCTGGCGCGCGGGCTGCGGGCGGATCGCCGGTTCGGTGTGCTGGCCCGGCCGAACGACGCGCCGAGGCCCCCATCATCCCAGGCCTCCTCGAACTCGAGATCTTCCTCCCGCAGGCCCTGGTAAAGCTCTCGCGCGGTCTTGCTGAGACGCTGATCGAGCTGGGACTTCGAACCGCCCCTACGTTTGAACCTCTTCTGCTTCTTGGCCACGTCGGCTGACCGCTCGGCGCCTACGACTCGATGGGCTCGGTGGTTTCTTCGAAGGTCAGACCTTCGGCATCCAACGCTGCCAGAACCGGACGATAGACGTCGGGATCGGTAGGGGAGAGCGCGCCGGTGCGACGGAGCTCACCCCGCAGGAGAAGCTCGGCGCCCAGTGCCGCGGGAAGGCCCACGGTGCGCGCCATGGCCGTGGTTCCTCCGGTGCCCTGCGGCGAGCCGTGGCAGATGAAGGTCGACAGCGTACGTTCGCGTCTGGAGCGATGCGCGTCCTCATAGCGCGCCACGAAGTCATGGTGGAGTACCACCAGATCCCGTGCACCTTCCGGCAGCGGCAACTTGCGTTCCAAGAGACTGACCAGCGCGTCGACTGGCCGACGTCCCGCGACTGCCACGGGCTCGTCCGAGAAGAGGCCTAGCCATTCGAGTACGTCGAGCCGTCCGTCTCGTCGTTCGAGGCCCAGGTAGTGCGCCGTCCGATCGCGAAGATCGGAGCCCGTCACGTCGCGTGGCAGGAACATGGTCAGCAGCTCGGCCCAGGTCCGCTCTTGCAGGTTGGGGACGTAGAGTTGCTCGTTGGGCAAGCCGAGACGGACGACCAGTTGCCACACGCGACAGAAACCGGGATAGCGTAGGGTTCCCCGCACCAGGGTGTGGACGTGCTCGATGCCGTGGATCTCTCGATAGGCAATGGCGTCGCGGTTGGAGTATGCATCCATCGCACCTAGGCCCGGAACGTCGACGGTCCAGCTTTGCTGGAAGACTTCGTGCCAGGGCTGCAAGCGAACGGCACCCCGACGAAGGAACTGCGCACCCGACTCTCCCGCCATGGCGACGTTGCGCGGGTTCCACGTGACGCAGTAGCGCAGAGGATTGCCGTCGAACTCGACCTCAGGCAGGCCGCCGCCGTAGGAGAGGAAGCTCTCCACGACCCCGCCACGGCCCTGAATCTCCTCGATGATGCGTTGCGCCGACATCAGGTCGATGCCCGGATCCAGACCCATCTCGGTCATCAGGGCGACACCTGCGGCACGGGCATCGTCCTCCAACTCGCGGATCTCCCGAGAGCGGTACGACGCGGACACCATGTGAGCCCGATGCTCCACACAACGACGGGCCACGAGAGGCTGGAGCTTGGGTGGAATCAGACAGACGACAAGGTCAGCGAGGCTGAACTCGTCGACCGACGCCTCGCTGGTGACGTCGAGGGCAATGGCGCGGCCCCGAGGGTGATTGCCGACCCGATGGGCGGCTGCGGCTCGATCTACGTCGGCCACCGTGATCTGAGCACCGAGAGACTCGGCACGATCGAGCAGTCGTTGGATGAGGTAGGGCGTGCTGAACCCGGCACCGAGCACCAGGACGTTCTTCGCAAGAGGGTCGGAGGTCGTCATCGCGGGCGCAATCTAACAGCTGCGCCTACCAGCTCAACGCCGTCTCGAACCGTGTAAGGCCCCCCGCGTGAAGGCGAGTCAGGATCGGGAAGTGATCATGAGCACTGTCGTGCTCGAGTGACGAGGACCACCAACTCGATCACGACAGCAGCGATCCCAGAGCCTACAGTGACTCCTTGGACATGCAGGTCCGAGCTCCATGCCGTCAGCCATCCAAGTCGAAGGAGATCATGCCCTCCACCATCATGCGGCTATCCGGCACCGAGTCCACGGTCGGCGCGGTGAAGGTCGGGACACAAAGCATCGCGGTGGCATGGAGAGCGGACGCCACAGCACCTTCCTGCCAACCCGGCAGCTGCGACATCTGGTCGCCACAGATGTAGAACCGGCTGTCCCGTGCTCCCGCCAGGAGAGCGTTGTAACTGGCCTCACCGTCGGGCACGTTCTGCCACTGAGCCCATCCGCCTCGCAGATGCTCGATGTTCTGCCAGGCGATGGCGAGGCCTGCAGCCAACCCGTCGGCAAAAGCGTCACCGCCCAAGTCTTGGGCACCTGTACGGGCCTGCTGCAAGCGCCAGTAGGGTGAGAATTGGCCCCATTGAGTCGCGTCTGCACCGAAGTTGTAGGCGCCGGTGAGCACACCTAGCTCATCAAAGATCCGGTCGGACGGATACCAAAGCTGGGTCATAGGATGAGAGGTCCACGAGATCCCGCCGAAGATGGGCACGACCCGGTTCACTGCCGGGTCGGGTTGCTGCCACAGTGCACGAGGGGCTTGCCAGCCAACCTTGGTCGTCGGTGCCAGGAAGCCGCCGGTGCCCGTGGCGTCGATGCCGAAGACGTTGCGCAGCGCGGCCTTGAAGTCCGGAGGAAAGGGTTGCTGGTCGAGGTTTCCCAGCGGCTTCTCGAGAAGCGGCATCGGAATGTTGCTGATGCACGCATGGGCTCGAATCGGCGAATGACCAGCGACCTCGAGAATCCATTGGTCGGTCGCCTTGTCGAACTCGATGCCGCGGACCACGGCGTCCGTACGGACGTTCCTAGAACCCACGGCTTTGACCAGGGCACCGACGATGCGATCCATGCCACCGATCGGCTGAAAGAGTGTCGGTTGCCAGAGGAAGTCCTCGGGTTGATAGAAGCGCGTAGCCCAGAACCCCGTGTCCAGGACCTCCGTCAGCGGCAGGGGATCGACGGGGATTCCGTCGTCGACTCCCGGTAGAACTTTGTAGCCCGCGCGAGCCTGGTCCGGCCGCTGGTACTTGCCGTTCTCGGCGTAGATTCCTGGCTTGCCTACCTTGCCGTTGCCCAGGGAGCCGAACTCGATCAAGAGTTGGCGAAGAGCGGTACGCTGGCTGCCGTTCAGTCCTTCGATCTCATCTACCCGCAGGTAGAGCTCCTGTGCGATCCAGCCCCGAGCATCGTTGGCTACGTGCCGGTTGACTCGACTGGGAGCTCGTCCGTGGACCAGGTTGGATCGGCTCTCCATGATGTAGACCTCGAGCGGAACCGCGAGCTCCTTGCACAGGTCCAGGACGTGGGTGTGGGCGGAAGGAATGCGTCCCGGCCCGGCGTTCAGGTACGGCCGGTCGTAGCCTGTCGCGCCACCCGGGCGGAATACACAGGTCTGCGCCGATTCGCGCTGTCCGGTGTCCTTATAGGGGAGAAGCGGTTTCTCCACCAACACGTCGCCTCGGCGCAGCGTGAGCGACCGCCCACCGACGACCGATCTCGCCTCCAGGACCGTACAGACGAAACCCGCCTGTTGCAGCTTGAAGGCCGCTGTCAGGCCACCGACGCCGCCACCGAGGATGACCACGTGGCGGCCCCGGCCGACGTCGGAGGAGACTTCGGGGAGGTCCATTGCCAGCGTTCTGGCCATGCCAAGACCTCCGGTGGCCTGCACGACCACGGTGCCGGCCCCAGCCAGACCTAGGGCTTTGAGAAGGTCTCGGCGGCTGATGGACGGAGATTGCGGGTTCGGTGTCTCGGCGCTCATTTGGGGGCTCCGTAGGGTAGGGAACGGCACGCAAGGACAGTCGGCGTCCCAGGCCGAGCCGCTTTGTGCGTTTTCTCAGAACCAGATGCTGTTTGACTGGGTAGTCCCGCTCAGCATATACGATCTGCACTGGGCCTTGATCTCGCCGCGGGCCTGACCTACAATGCCGGTCCTGCCCGCGGTGTGTCCACGCCGCGCCGCTCGCCGCCGACTACGCCCGCCATTCGCCCTGTCGATCGGACCTGACCGTCCCCCTCGGGCATCGCGGATCGAGACCGAAGATGTCAATCCGTTCAGGTCGGATGCAAGCCAAACAGATTCACCGTTCTTCGTAACACCACGCACCCAGGAGTCAGGGCCGTGCCAAGGAAATGCCAAATCACCGGCAAGAAGCCGCTCGCGGGAAAGAACGTGTCGCACGCGCACAACGTCACCCCGAAGTGGCAGAGACCGAACATTCAGAGTAAGCGCATCTACGTCACCGAGCTGGGGCGTTGGGTTCGCGTCAAACTCTCCACTCGTGCCCTGCGCACCATCAACAAGAAGGGGCTCTTGCCCTATCTGCGCGATCAGGGCCTGACCCTGCGCGACGTCACCTGAGGACAGAGGCATGAAAGCCGACATCCATCCCGACTATCACCCCGTCGTCTTTCTCGATACCGGTTCGGATTTCGAGTTCCAGACCCGCTCGACTCTGACCAGCGAAGAGGTTCGTGAGATCGATGGTGTCGATCACTACGTGATCCGCCTCGAGATCTCTTCGGCGTCGCATCCGTTCTTCACCGGCCAGCAGCGTTTCGTCGATACCGCCGGCCGCATCGAGAAGTTTCAGCGCAAATACGGCAAGGGCAAGAAGAAGGGCTGAGCTCCTTCCTTCATGTCCGCAGGGATTGCGCTCCATGCAACGACGCCGCAGCCTCCCATGGGCTCGGCGTCGTTTCGCGTTTCAGACAGAGTGAACCGCACACGACTCAGAGCGCGTGATCTGACGATCGGATATCGCAGCGGTGCTTCGGCGCCCGGTATGGCTCCGGTACAGATCATCGCGGAGGAGCTTGATCTCGAGGTACGAGAGGGGGAGCTGATCTGCCTCCTGGGCCCGAACGGCGCGGGTAAGTCGACGCTACTCCGGACCCTGGCTGGGCTCCAGAGGCCCATGGCTGGCCGGACGGAGATCGACGGCAAGGCACTTGGCGACTGGAGCCCGCGTTCGCTAGCTCGGAGGTTGGCGGTGGTCCTTACGGATCACGCTCTGCCAGGACTCATGACCGGCGAGGATCTGGTCCGGCTCGGCCGCCATCCACATACCTCGTGGACCGGTGCCCTGTCGGAGGACGATCGAGACGTGATGTACAGGGCGCTGACTGTCGTGGACGCGCTGCACCTTGCCCGTCGACCTCTGGTGGAGATGTCCGACGGCGAGCGACAGAAGGTGACGATCGCTCGCGCCCTGGCCCAAGAACCGGAGGTGTTGTTGCTCGACGAGGTGACGGCCTACCTCGATCTGCCTCGACGCGTCGAGATCGTGCGGCTCCTACAACGGATCGCTCACGGCGACGGGGAATCTCAGATGGGCAAGGCGGTCGTTCTCGCGACGCACGATCTCGAACTGGCGCTACGCTGCGCTGACCGACTGTGGCTCCTCGCACCTTCGAAAATGGGTCGACCAGGTCAGCTGATTCAAGGCATGCCAGAGACCCTCGTGCTCGACGGCTCGTTCCAACAGGTGTTTGCATCCGAGGGCGTGGAATTCGATCCAGCCAGCGGCTCCTTCGAGTTTTCCCGGCGTCGGAGAGGCAGGGCCTGGGTCGAGGGTGAAGGCCTGGCGGCCACGTGGACACGCCGGGGCCTTCAGCGTCTCGGGTTCCAGCTCGATCCAGCCTCCGATCTGAAGCTCGAGATCGACGACACCGCGTCCGGGCCAAGCTGGCAGCTTCTCCTGCCTGGCCCGGACGCTGCTCCGAAGACCTATGCCGGGCTCGAGGAAGTGCTCGCCGCGCTGACGGACTGGACGTCCGGTTGAGGCTCCTCTTCAGACTCGACCGAGTCGGTGGCCGGCGTCGCCGCCAGGAACCAGCGGTTGCCCTGGAAACGATGGGTAATGAACCCGAGCTGCGGCAACACCAGTAGCACGAGGCACCACCAGGCACCGACCACACCGTACCGCGGGCTGGCGAACCATACCGCGGGAACAAAAACCAACCACGACATCGCGATGCTCACGTACATCGGATATTTGGTGTCGCCGGCGCCGCGAAGAGCTCCGGAGATGGCATTGAACGGCAGGTCGAAGATCAAGAAGATCACCGCGATGAGGAAAAGTGGTCGGGCGAACGGCATGAGCACCTGAGCGTCTCCCGCTTCGGCGAACAGTGACATCAGCGCCTCTGGTACCGTGAGGAACACGGTACACATGACGACCATGGGCGCAGCGCCAACGAGCAGAACTCGCCAAGTCGCCCTGCGCGCCGTAGCGTGTTCTCCCGCGCCCACAGCTTGGCCCGAGAGCGTCGTCGCCGTCACGGAGATGGCGAAGGCGAACATCAGTGCGAAACTCCACACCTGGAGCACTGCATTGGTGGCCGCCATCTGCGGCGCACCGAGGCGCGCCACCAAGGCCGTGAAGATCGTGAAGCCACCCATCTCCATGAACATCTGAACGCCCACAGGAAGGCCCACGGCTACCAACCGGCGCACGGTTGCGACATGCGGTCTCCAGGTCTGCCGGACTCGATATCGGGCATGGCGTCGGCGCAGCAAGATCGTGGCGATGAGGACGCCACCCATGATCAGCTGGGCCACTGCGGTTCCGATGGCCGCCCCGGTGGCACCTAGGGCGGGGAATCCTGCCTTCCCGAAGATCAGCAGGTAGTTGACGCCACAGTTGACGACCAGCTGTGCAACGCCGCAGATCATCGGAATGCGAGTCTCACCCAAGCCGCGATAGAAGTTGTCGGCGGCCAGGTAGATTCCCAGTGCACCGACGCCGACGAGGCGCCAGATCATGTAGTTCGAGGCGATGCCCAACATGTCGCGGTCGGCTCCGGTCCAAGCGAGGGCGGTCGGCACCACCGGAATGAAGGCGGCCAGGAGCAAAGCGCCGAAGAACGAGGCATAGAGGCCCTGCCAGAGGGCACGACCGACGGCCTCGTTTCTTTGTGCTCCGACAGCTTGCGCCACCAGCGTATTGACACCGGTGAGGAGGCCGAAGAAGAAGCTGAGGAGCCAGAATGTGAGGAAGTTTGCGAGCCCAACGGCAGCCAGGGTGGTGACGCCGAGGCGGCCTACCATCATGGTGTCGATGAGTCCCATGGCCGTGAAGCTGAGCTGGGATACCAGCAGCGGCCAGGCGATAGCCACGATATGGCGGTAGGAGATGTCGATCTCGGAGGATCGGTTCGGGGACGATGTAGGTAGTTGCGTCATGGTGAACAATCTCGGAACGAATGATTCGAAAAGACCGCCTCCTGTAGGTCCGAACCCCCAGAGCTCCGAGCCCCCATGAGCCCGACAAGATAAAAGCCCCGAACCTGCAGGAGGCCCGGGGCTTGCGATCGGCTGAAAACGCCGACGATGCGGATCGCGTTATGCGCTCAGGGACTCCTTGGATGCGGCGACGAAAACCGGCGCCGCGACGGCCTGCCAGATGCTCTGACGAACTCTGATGGCCGAAAAGTTGGAGTCACTGCTACGCATGTTGGGGATGTCCGTGAGTAGGTTGTCCAAAGTTGCTCGTGTTACTCGTGGAATGCAATCCGGCGGAGGAAAGAAGCTATCACCACTTCCGATCGGGTGTCCAGCCCGGTGGTGTCAGTTCTCGATGGGTATCTACGCAAGGCGAAACGAAAGGTTACTCTCTGTTTCGCTGTCACGCCCTTCTCTCCGTACACCGCCGATTCGGGCTCCTCCGCGGGCTGGCGATGGAGCCGAGCCTCGCCTGGGTCGTGGCCCCGTCGAGGGGTGAGCCGAGGCACATATACTCGCCGCATGTCGGCTGCTCGTCGTCGGGCGGATGCGAAATATGCGCTCGCCCTGCTGATCCCCGCTCTCGTCGGTTGCCATTCAGCCGTGCCTTCCTCGGATCTCGATCTGCATCGCGGCCGGAACGCGTTGGCGATGGCGCGGTACGACTGGGCGCGGCACTACTTTGCTGCCGACCTGGCAAACCATCCAGATCGACTCGAGTCCCTGCGCGGGCTAGGTCTGGGATGGATCTCAGGACACCAGGGGAGTCTGACACGGGCGATCGAAGCCTTCGAGGTGTATCTGGCCCGGGTGCCGGACGACGTGGAGATCCGGCTGCGATTGGCAGAGGGGTATCTGCGAACGGCCGATCACAAGCAGGCGCTCGATACTCTTGCTCGTTTGCCGGAGAGCCTGGACACTCATCTCCTGTTCGCCCGCATCTACTCGCCGGAAGATCCGAAGCTGGCGCTCGTGCACGTCGGAAAGGCTATCGAGTTGGATCCTGACCATGCGGCAGCGCGACACCTGGCCGCCCAGCTGTACAGCCGACTGGGTGACAGCGAACGGGCTCTCGCCGAAGCCGAACGAGCTGCTGAGCTCGATCCCCTCCGTCGTGATGTCTTCTACTTGATCTCTCAACTTCGGCGACGAATGGGTCGCCTCGACGAGGTGCAGGCAGCTGTCGACAGGTTTCAGCTTCTCGACCAGCTACCGAAGCCTGGCGCGATGACCATGTCGAACCGAGAGCTCGACATTTTGCGGCAGGTCGAGGAGCAGCTACTGGTGTCTTCGCCGATCACGTTCGAGCGACGCATGGTACGTCTATTGCTGCAGACCGGTGCTGTCAGGGAGGCTTCCGAACGCCTCGAGAAAGTCGTCTCTGATCCGGCCTGTGATGCGGATTGTCTGCTTCTGCTTGGCCAGGCAGCGCATACCCGGAATCTGACGTCGATCGCGCGCGACCTATACGGCCGGGTGCTCGACCAACATCCGAATCATACGAAGGCGCTGGCTCACCAGGCCCGTCTCGCATTCGAATTCGGCGACCTAGAGGCGACCCAGGAGCTCTTGACGCGCGGATTCGAGGTCGATGCAATGTACGCTCCGTTTCACTACACGGCCGGCCTGCTGGCTCTGGCTGAGGAGGATCCGGAACGCGCGGCCCAGGAGCTGTCACTCGCCGTCGATCTCGTCCCCTGGCTGGCGCGTTACCGTTTGACTCTCGCTGATTTGCTGCTGACCGATGGAGACAGGGCCGCCTTCGACCGTCTTCTGGCTGCCGCTCCAGCAGGAGACTCTTCGATCGACGCCTATCGCAGGAAACACGGCCTTTGATCGGTGCGGGCCGGCTCTGCACCGCCGCGCTTTCAGGTTGGCTCCTCGTCGCCTGCGGCGGAGCGGATCCTTCGATCGAGGAATCCGGCTCCCGCGATGCGGCTGCCGAGCCTGCCGGTACCGTGTCGGGCGCGACCGAGTTTGCCTGGTTCGTCGACGTTTCCCGAGAGCTGGGTATCGAGTTCTTGCACCAGGATGGACGATCGGGCCAACGCTTCTATGTCGAGACCGTAGCCAGTGGAGGTGGCTGGCTCGACTTCGATGGCGACGGTGATCTGGATCTCTATCTGATCAACGGGGCTGCCACGCCTGGCTCGACGTTGACCACCAGCCCGCAAAACCTGCTGTACGAGAATAGGGAAGGCCGATTCGTTGATGTGACGGCCGTCGCGGCGGTCGGCGATCCTGGATACGGCATGGGAATGTGTGCAGGCGACTTCGACGCTGACGGCTGGCTCGATTTCTACGTCACCAACTACGGTACCGATCGGCTATTCCGCAGTCTGGGTGAGATCGATGGCCGAGTCCGCTTCGAAGAGGTTTCGGGGTCAGCCGGTGTTGGCGGCGATCGGTGGGGTACCAACTGCACCTTCGCTGATTTCGACAGCGACGGTGATCTCGATCTCTATGTCGTCAACTATGTCGATTTCTCGTTCGAGCGAAATCCGCGCTGCGGCGACGCGGCCCGCGACGTTTGGAGTTACTGCCGCCCTCACGTTTTCGACGGCCAGCGCGACGATCTGTACATCAACCAGGGCGACGGGACGTTCCGAGAAGAGTCCCTCGTGCGTGGGATCGCCATCGGGCGGGACGATCGCGGTTTCGGCGTCGTCGCGAGCGACCTGACGACCGACGGGGCCGTGGACGTGCTGGTCGCCAACGACGGCACGGCCAACAGACTGTACGTCAATGATGGAAATGGCTTCTTCACGGAAATGGCGCTGATCACCGGCCTCGCCTTGAACCACCTCGGGCACGAGGAATCGGGCATGGGGCTCGCCTTAGCCGATGTCGACGGCGACCGTCTCCAGGACCTGCTGGTCACGAACTACTCGTTCGAAACCAATACCTTCTACAGCAATCGGGACGAACTGTTCTTCGAGGACAGAACGACCGAATCGGGTCTCGGCGAGGCGTCATACCTGCGGGTTGGCTGGGGTGCAGGTTTTTTCGACTTCGACAACGACGGTGACCTCGATCTGGCGGTGGCCAACGGCCATGTGATGGACACCATCGACGAGTTCGAGCACGGTATCGGCTATCCGCAAAGCAATCTTCTCTTCGAGAACGATGGCAGAGGGCGCTTCCGTGACGTGAGCCCCCAGGCCGGCGCAGCCTTCGCGATCCGAAAGGTCAGTCGGGCCCTGGCAGTAGGTGACTGGAATGACGACGGACGGCTCGATCTGTTGATCACCAACACCAACGACCATGTCGATCTTCTCGAGAATCGCCTCGAAACAGGGAATCACTGGATCGGTTTTCGGCTCGAGGGCAGCAGTGCCAACCCGTCGGCGATCGGCACGAGAGTTCTGCTCACATGCGACGATGTGGAGATCGGTCAACGAGAAGTGCGCAGCGGCGGCAGCCTGCTCGCCCAAGACGACCTGCGCGTGCATTTCGGCCTCGGCGCCTGCTCCGGGCCGGTTATCGTCAAGATCTCATGGCCGGACGGAACAACTGACACCGAGAGATTCGATGAGGTCGACAGGTATCGGCGCGTTCGCTATCCGGAGTAGCGGGGTGTCTCTCCTAGGTGGTTTGCATCCCCAACTCCTTTCTCGAGAGCTGCGCCAGATCGAGCGCGGCCGAGACGGTCCGAGTTGGAGTCGGACCTTCGTGAGCTCAGTGAACCAAGGCGGTACAGGGCCAGGGCAACACCGACGAGCTTCGAAGGCCGCGCGCAGACGGGTGTGACGGTCGGCGCGGAGCTGCTTCTGGCTGGGATCCAGCTAACGGGGTCAGGATGCGTCGAGTCGGAGTTGGAGTAGGTCGCGGACCCACTCAGAGTCGCCGTTTCGCCAGGCTGGTGGAAACGTATCCAAGAGCGCCAGAGCACGGCGGGCGGCCGACGTTCCAGCCCTGCTCGAGTCGAGAATCTCGGTGAGCTCGATCAGGCTGGTGAGGGCGATTTGGCGTTCGCCTGCGAGTACGGCGATCTGTGCTCGATTCACGAGCCCCCTGGCGCCGGTTCCGTGGGCCAGAACAGGCTCCAACAGTTCCAGGGCCTCTCGCGCCAACTCAGGGCCGCCGACAGCCTGCCGCCACGTCACGCGCAAGGCCGTCGCGGCATCGAACAAGGCGTGCTGCGGGTCGACCGATGCGAGCTCGGACTCTAGAGCCCGGATCGACTCAGACTGCTGCAGCCGCATCTGCCGCCATCCTTCGACCACCGCAGAGGCTGCCGCATCCGTGGTCAGAAGGGCCTGTAGACGCGGCGGGACTCCGCGGTCTGCGAACTGTCCTCGACTGTGTAACAGCAGAGCGTGAAATGCCTCGGTGGATGCACCACCGCCGTTCTCGACCGCCGCCCAGAGCGCCCTCGTTGCCAAGCGAGGTCGTCCGGAAGCCAAGTCGGTCAAGGCTTCGGCCACCTCTCGATCGTCGCTGTCGGGCAAGGCCGCAGCGATCCGGCGAGCTCGTTCTAGGCTGCGTTCTCGAATCAGGCGCCGGATTGCGTAGATCCCTCCTGCCGACTCGGGAGAGCGAAGAAGCGGGTCTAGCTCCGCCAGGAGTCGCTGAGAGCCGCCCCGGCCGATCGGCGCAGAGAGGATCTTGGGTGAACGAATCTTCAGGAGATTCCGAAAGTCCGTGTTGCGCTCTGCGCCGACACCGAATTCCTTACTGCCATCGCTCGTGAGCATACGCGCGACCCGAATGTCGTCCTCGCTGAGGACGCCCATCCGTCGCCAGGCATCGCGACCCTTGGCGAGACCGCGGGTGACGGAGTCTCGCTCGATGAGCGGTTGTTCGCCGCTCAGAAAGAGCAGGCTGCCGCCGGGGTACGGCTGGAATACCTCGACGTACTCGAATACATCGACCAACGTCGCGACCAAGCAGCGTAGCAACTCGGCGTCTACGTACTGCAACCCGATCCACTGTACGAAAACGCCGCGGGGACCCAAACGCTCTCGCACGAGGGAGAAGAACTCGCTGGTAAAGAGGTGGGACGATCCGGATGTCCATGGATGAGAGGGCTGCGAGACGATGGCGTCGTAGCGGCGATCGCTCAAACTCAGGGCGCTGCGCACGTCGTTGACGTGCACCTGCAGCCTCGGGTCGGCCAGCGGATCCCAATCTCTGTTTTTGGCCATCCGCCGATTGGCCTCCACGACCTCTGGTTCGAGCTCGACTACATGGATCTCTCGGATCGTCTCCGGCACCCGGTCGAGAGTGCCGCCCGCGCCCAAACCGATGACCAACATCGAGCGGGTCTCTGGACGGCTGATCAAGGGTAGGAGTGCCATCCAGCGAGAGGCCGTGAAGCGACCGATCCGCGAGCCTGGGCGTTGGATGGCTGCTTCGGGCAAACCGTTGGTGCTCAGCCGCCAACGTCCCTTCTCGTCTACCAGCATCACCGTGGCGCTCCGCCCGACGGCGAAGTAGGCCACCTCACCCTCTGCCTGTAAACCCGACAGAGGGGCAGTGCGTAGGACCCGCCAAGGCGTCGGTGGCTGCCATACAGATACAGCGACGAGTGCGGCAGCAGCGGCTGTTGCCAAAGCAGCCTCACGCCGTCTTGCCGATAGTGCAGCAACCAGGGCCAGAACGAGGCTCAGGCCGATCGCGAGGAGGGCATTGCCGGCAAATCCGAGTCGGGGCAGCAACACGAAGCCGGTGAGAACTGCACCCAGGATCGCGCCGACGGTATTCCATGCATAGATCCGGGCGCTCGCCGGCGCAGCATCGGCAGCACTGCGGGCCAGAATACGCACAGCGAATGGGAACGTGGCGCCGACGAAGAAGGCACCTGGTAACAGGGTCATCGCTGCCACCGAGCCGGCACGGGCGAGAGACGCGCCGGACTCCGCCAGGGCCGAGAACTCGCCCGGCAACCGATCGATGAAAAGGAAGGCACCCCAAGAGGAAACCGCAATACCGAACTGGGCAAGGGCGAACCCCCTCACTGAGGCCGGAACCGTGGTGGAGAACCTCGACGCCGCCGCAGCGCCCAGACCGATGCCGACAAGAAATGTGGCCAACATGGTTCCGAAGGCATAGACCGTTCCACCGAGGAGATGGCCCAGCAGCCGAGTCCACATGACTTCCCAACTGAAAGACACAAATCCGGAAATCAGGATCGCGGGCAGGATCCATCCGGTTCGTACTGGCGACGTAGGAACGATGGGCTCGGCATCTTCCTTGATCCCACCCGTGGTGCGTGCCAGGTAGACCGCCAGTAGAAACACCACACCGTGGATCGCCGCGCCGATCAGAACGGCGTTTCGCAGGCCGACGCGTGGCAGGATCACGAAGGCTGCGAGTAGGGTGCCGGCTGCGGCGCCGACGGTGTTGGCGGCGTAGAGCCAACCCACCTTGGGACCCACTTCGCTATCTCGTCGCACGCAGTGACGAGCGAGAAGTGGAAGAGTGGCACCCATCAGTGCTGTGGGGATCAACAGCACGGCGAAGGCCACGACGAGGTAGAAGCTTGCTGAGCTCAGCGAGCCCGCATCGGGCGGTAGATCGAGACCTCCAAGGAGCACGTTCTGAAGGGAGCCGGCCAGCCTCAGTCCGCTGGGGACAGCGACGGTGGACAGGACGATACCGAGCTCGAGGACCGCATACACCCAGACCGGCCTACGGATTCGATGGATCCATCTGCGGGCCGTGGCAGCTCCTACGGCCAGTCCGGCCATATAGGCTCCCAGTACCGTCGCCACGGCCAACTCGGAGGTACCGAACACGAGCGCGAACTGTTCGGTCCACACGGTCTCGTAGACCAGGGCCGCCATGCCTGACAGGAGAAAGCAGAGCAGGAGCAAGGCAAAGGAACGGTCCCGGTGCATGGAGGCGTACTCTATACTCCGCTCGATCATGAGAATCAGCACCCGCAATTTCTTGGGCTCGACCGCGCTTGTCTTGAGCTTTGGAGCGCTGTGGGCGGACGCCGAGGCTGAGATCGGCAGGGCGCGCGAGGTGGTTGCCAGCTATCGCAGCACGGTCACGGAGGCGGAGCTCGAGAGCTGGCGACGTTTCGAAAACCGTCCGGCAACCTCAGATTGGAATCTCGATCTACGGGAGCTGATTCTTCTCAAGTCCCTGGCCGCGGAGGCGGAACGTCTCGGGATCGACCAGCGGGTGGATGTGAAGGTCGCCGTCGAGCTGGCGCAAGCTCCGATGGTGGAGCTGGCGCACCGCCGCGAGCTGGCCAGAACGACCGAGCCGTCGGACGCCGAGGTCGAAGCGTATTACCAGCGCATCAAGGACATATTCACTCTTCCCAGGCGTGTGCGGCTGCGCACGGTTTTCAAGCGATACCCCCTGGAAGCCGATGCTGTCGACAAGACCATCGTCCTCCAGGAGATGAAGGACCTGCGACGACGTGCTGTTGCAGGGGAGGATTTCGGCGAGCTGGCCAGCGAACACTCAGATTCGCAGACGCGTTTTCAGAAGGGTTTGATCGGAAATGTCTCCCAAGGCACGCTCGACGCGAAGGTCGATGCCATCGCGATGGCCATGCGACCTGGCGAGATCAGCGACATCATCGAGCTCCCGACCGGTCTGACGATGCTGTACTGCGAAAAGATCTTGCCCAAGGTCGAACGCACGGCCGACGAGCTGCGTTCGATAGCCCGAAAGCGGCGGACCAACCAACTGCTCAAAAAGGCCTGGGCCGACAATCAGACGTCTTGGCTCGAGGCCGCCGCTCCCAACTATCATTGGCAGGTCCTGGACCAGAGACCACTCGACAAAGCCGCGGTATTGGTTGTGCATCGAGGTGGTTCGCTGACCGTTCGACAGACCGAAGCTCTCGTGGCCCCGGCATCTCTTCAGGAACTGCGCCGAGAAC
>JALCBJ010000038.1:0-11851 GCA_028066595.1 Thermoanaerobaculia bacterium | reverse complement strand
CGGCCGGAACACTACGAGGTGGCGGCCATTCTTCTGCCCGAGCTCAAAGACTCCAATCTGCGCGAAGTGTTCCGAGCGGGCGAGCTACTCCTACATCGCCTACACCGGGGAGATCTGACATTCGAGGTCGCTGCCCGGGAGTATTCCCGGCATCCTTCAGCCAATACCGGTGGGCAGCTCGGTCAGCTCTCAGCCTTCGAGCTTGCGTCCTCATATGGCAGGACGATTCGGAAAGCGGTGCAGCGACTGGAGCCAGGCGGCATGAGTGATCTGGTCCGGGAGGGCGACGATCTGTGGATTTTGCGCTTGCGTGCCGTCGAAACGGCGCGGAAGAAAACCTGGTGTGAGGCGCGGCACGAAGCGGAAGAGCGTTGCGGCGGTGAGCGAGTGCGAGAACTGGAACTTCAGTTTCGGCAACTCTGGCTCGATTCACTGCAGATCGAGGCCTCCAAAACGCAGTCCTGAGGCCAGTTTCTCCTCGAAGATTCGGAAACCTCCCTCGCGCAGGAGCTCGTCACCCAACTGCTCGAATACGTCCGCAGAGTAGTGTGAGAGGTAGTCTTGCAATACTTCCTCCCGCACGAGGGCAAGAGGGCGAGGGGTTGGATCCTGTCTCTCCGTGACCTGGAACATCAGCAAGTTCCCTCCTCGGTGGTAGGGCGGTGTGTGTTCTCCTGGCTTGAGCAGAAAAACGAATCGGAGAGCTCTGGGCGCAAAGGACTGCACCTGGGCAGCCGAGGCAAAGCCGAGATCCTTGACCTCACCGCCGTGCCGATCCGCCAGATCCTCCAGAGCGAGATCGCCTGCGTCGAGCCCTCGCCGCGCGGCCTCCAGCGCGCTCATCTGTGCCGGTCCTTGGCTCCCGACCGGTACCAGGAGGCGGCGTAGTCGGACCCGCAGGGGCGAAGCGAAACGCATTCGGTTGTTCTCGTAGTGGCTCTTGAGCACTTCCGGGCTTCGTTCGACCCATGCACTCAACTTCCTTCGGGCGAGATACTCGACCAGCTGTCGGTCGAGCTGTCTTTGCAACGCATCGAGCGGAAACTCGCCCAGGCCCCGGCTCTCAAGATACTGATAGATGATCTCGCGATTGTGTATCTCGTCCAACAGGCGAAAAGGTAGGTCGGCGGCAGGTCTCGGACCGAGCCGGCGTTTCTCGGTTTCCAGTATTTCTCGGAACTGACCGACCGTGAGGGCGAACTCTCCCAATCTCAGGATCACAGTGGCGGAGTCGCCCAGCCGCAGGATCTGGGCGAGCTCCTCCGGCCGCGGAGAGAAGCGTGGCTCCGGCTGGGGAAGTGCCTCCGCTGCTGCGTGGAGCCGTTCCATCGCCCGTTCGCTCTCGATTTCTAGGCGTAGCGGTACGGCAACGTCTTCGAAGCTGAGATTCCTTTCCTCGACGATGTCACGGACTAGGAAGAGGTGGACCCCATCGGCGGTCGGAATGGGCTCGCTCGGCTTGCGTTCTTCGAGTGCGAAGATCACGCGGTCGAAGTCGGCGGTGAACTGCCCCCGTCCGATCGTTCCGACCAGGCCGCCTTGATGCCGCGTGTCCGAATCGGAATGTTGTCGGGCGAGAAGCTCGAAGTTCTCCCCGTTGACCAGACGACGGTGCAGATCGGCAAGTAAGGTCACCGTCTTCTCTCGATTTCCCTCCGGTCCGTACCTCTTGTAGATATTGAATACCTGGCGCTGTTCTTCTCGCTGATAGCCATCGAGGTTCTGCTCGTATCGCTCTCGGACTTCCTCCTCGGCGACCGGCTCTGCCTCGGGCAAGACATTCAGGTAGTCGGACGACATAAGGTCTCGGCGAGCTCGCCGCTCCTGCGCACGAAACCCAGGCTCCTGGTCGGCTCCGACGAGGGTCGCCTCGTCCAAGAGCAGACGGTTGATCGCGACGCGGCGGGTGATGTCCTTCAGCTGCTGCGAATGGTCTCGAGCTGGGTCGAAGCGAGCGACCGACGAGTTATGCAGGATGTAGTCGTCGAGATCGGCGACCGTGATCGGACCCAATCGCGTCTCGGCGACGACCAAGTCTAGATTCGAGTACTCTGTCCCGTCAGATGGTGTCACCTTCGCGACCGGCGGTACTCCTTGCTCACAGCCAGCCAGCAGGAGGAAGAGCGCGAGTGTTCCTAGGCGGATCCGCTTCACGGTGACGCGTCCAGAAGCTGTCTGGCAGCACGCGCAACGCGGCTCTCCGGTGCTACATCCTCCAGGGAGCGTAAAGCAGCTTCTGCGGCTTCCGGTTCCGCCAAGCGAGCATGCGTTTCTACCAGTGCGTAGAGAGCTTCGACATAGGTGCTTCGGAGGTCGACTGCACGCTGAAAGTACCGCAGAGCTCGCCGGGGTTGATCGATCTGGATCAGAAACGCTCCATAGTTGAAGAAACCTCGTTCGTAGTATGGGTCGTCCGATACCGCTCGTTTGAGATGACTCTCGGCGAGATCGAGTTCGCCGGCGACGGCATGGCGTATGCCAACGTCGATCCTGGCCGGAACGAATCCCTGGTCGATCTCCAGAGCACGATGCAAGTGGAGAAGCTCGTCGTCGCTCCGGCCGAGGCGCTCGTAGACCTTCGCCAGGCGGTACTGTCCGTCGGCAGTCGTCTCGATCGACTGGGCACGGCGGAGCTTGCCAAGCGCTTCATCGATCTCGCCCCGGGCCAACAAAACGCGCCCCGCTGCTTCCAGGACCTGCTCGAGAGGTGGGTAGCCAGTAGTCACGAGCTCGAGCTTCTCGTAGATCTCGAGAGCAGCCTCGTGGTGTCCGAGACGTGTCTCGACGTTCGCCAGCATTTCGAGATAGTGGGGATTCTCCGGATCCCTCTCCAGTAGCCCGAGCACGAGCTCTTTGCCTTCTCCGAAGCGTCCCTGAAAGAGAAGCGCCTTGGCTTGGCTGTAGTCGGCGACATTGCGTACGTGGTCTTGGGGCGCTGCTCCCTCCCGACTCAGCATCTCGTCGATGGGCCCGAACCGATCTCCCGAGACCTGGAGATACCCCAGAGCCTGGAGCCGACGAGCCGTCTCCTGATCGACGTCGACCGAGGCATCGAGCCCGGCCACAGAGTGCTCGAGGAGATACTCAGCGAGCCGCTGCTCCATGCCGTCAGCGACATCCGGCTTCAGATCCACCAGATTGTCGATTTCGCGTGGGTCCTCAGTCAGGTCGTAGAGCTCACGTCGAGGGCCGTGAATGTACTTGAATTCGTTCAACAGAAGGGCGCGTTGTTCTCCCCAGTTGCGGGTAATTCGTGGTGAGAGTGTCTCGGCGTAGATCTCCTGCTGCCGTCCACGATCGGCTTCACCTCGTAGCAGTGGATCTAGGCTGCGGCCCTGGATTCCGTCAGGAATCGGCGCGCCAAGAACATCGAGCACCGTTGGCAGGACGTCGACGATACTGACCCCGGGACCGATTCTTGAACCAACATTGCGAGCAGGGTCGGAGCCGGCTGGGAGCTTCATGACCAGCGGTACGTGGAGCGTGGTGTTGTACACCAGCATCGAGTGGGTGGACTCATCGTGCTCGCCGCGCCCTTCACCGTGATCGGAGGTGAAAACGATGAGGGTACGGTCGTAGACTCCTAGTCGCTTCAAGTGGTTCAGCAACGTACCCAGGCTCTCGTCGGCATAGGCGATCTCACCGTCGTAGAGCTCATGAGCGTAGAGTTGATCGAACGGAGCGGGCGGCTCGTGGGGCAGGTGTGGATCGAAGTAGTGAACCCAGAGGAAGAATGGCTCGCGGTGGTATTCCTCGAGCCAAGGGAGGATAGCTTCATTGACTCGGGAGGCACGACGCTCGTCAAAGAAGAGCCGTTCCTTGGGGAAGATCCGATCTCCGTAGAAGTCTTCGTATGCCGTCGTCAGGTGATCGTCGAAAAACTCGAACCCCTGTGCGATGCCGGTGCTGGCGAGAAGGGGATAGGCGCCCACGGCAGCAGCCGTTCGATAGCCCAGATCGCGCAGGATCTCCGCCAGCGTGATCTGCTCCTCGCCCAAATGAAACAGGCCGTTGTCCCGCACTCCGTGTGCGAAGGGCACTTTCCCTGTCATCAGGCTGCTATGCGACGGCAGGGTGATGGGAATCGGACTATATGCGTTCTCGAAGAGAACACCGTCGGCCGCGAGACCGTCCACAGCCGGCGTGCGGATCTGCTCGTTGCCGTAGCAGGCGATACGATCTGCGCGAGTCGTGTCGAAGCTCACGATGACGACGTTCCAACCCGGCGCCGGCCCACAGCCTGCGCTGCATAAGTACAGCCAGAGAACTGAGAGGAACAGCATTCTTCTCATAGGGCCCGCTATCTTACTCACAGCTCCTCTTCGGTACGCCCTCAAGTCGATGGATCTGCGACCTTCGCCAGCTCAGGTTGATCACCTGAGGGCGAGATATCGGTGAACCAAAAAGGGGCGCATCGTGCGCCCCTCGCCTACGTACCTTCGGGGACCAATCGGCTCACTCGATATCGAAGCTCATCAGCTCGACGGGCGTCGCAACGTTGCCACCGACTCCCACTGCAGCGTTGGTCATTGTATAAGTCGCGAAGGCGGTCCCGGCAATGTCGTTGATGCTCATTCCGTGAAACCCCTGGCCGCCCACGGTACCCGTCGCGACGTTCACGACGTCCGCCCCGAAATTCCAAACTCCCGCGAGGAAAGAGCTTCCCACGTAGTTGATTGGTGTTCCGAAGGTCACCGTGTTACTACCTACGGCCAACGGCCCAGTAGAGACAGAGGTGATGACATTCGCCATGGTTCCGGACACTTGGTCAAAGACGGAGAAGAAGACGTTGCCACTGACGCTCGCCATGTCGATGGTAGCCATCGTAATGGAGCCCGACATTTCCACGGCGCCGAGTCCGCCCATCGTAGTCAACGCGGTATCGAAGTGATTACCCACCGAGAAGCTGGATACCGCGGACGGCGACAGCGCACCGGAGTGATAGGTGATCATCGTGCCGGGTACTTTGTCCATGCCACCTTTGCTCCGGACCGGTTCTACGCGGTCGGCTGAAGGAGCCGGGATCGCCCCTGCCTGCCGCGCCGCCTCTTCCAACGCCGCCTTGTATTGCCTTTGGTAGGCCAAGCGTTCGTCCCGAGTCATCTTCGAGACAGCTTCGGCGTCCCACTCGACTCCGAGCTGATTCTGTTCGTTGGCCAACAAAACTCCGGCCGTCAGCACGAGACTCAATGCCACGACGCACGACATCACTTTCTTGATCGCCATAGGGGGCCCTCTTTCGATGCTTCCTGGCAAGATGCGGCGCTGCCTTCAGGCGACGCGTCCCTCTCCGCATCCGGGGTTGTAATGAGAATCAGGGTACGAGTTTTACTATGCCTTGCCAATCCAGTCAATATCTCTAGGGCGACTTGGCTCTCCAAAGGTTCAACAATGTGACAGCATTGATTACCATGCATATGTCGCCTTGGCGGTCAGAGGCGAAGCCTCACTAGCAGCAGGTGGGTGAGATGAGCTCGGTTCGATAGGATCCGCTCCTGTGCGAGGAGTCATCGTTCCGAACCGCGTGCTCGCTCTCGGCATGATCCTCTGGCTCGTCGGAGGCTGCGATCGGCAGAACCCATCGGAGCCCGACGCAGTTCTGATCGACGCCGCAGTAGCTTCGGGTCTCTCGTTCACACATCACAACGGCATGTCCGGGGAGTATTACTTCAGCGAGATGGCCGGACCTGGCGCAGCATTGCTCGATTTCGACAACGACGGCGACCTCGATGTCTACCTGGTTCAGGGGCGGGCACTGGTCCCGACCGCTCCCGTCGACGAGCAGCCATTCCGAGACCGGCTCTTCCGAAACGACCTCGAGCCGGCGTCGACACCGGGTGCCAGCATGGCCCGGTTTTCGGATGTCACTGAGATCAGCGGCCTCGATAGCCGCGGCTATGGCATGGGTGTGACCGTCGGAGATGTGGACAACGACGGCTGGGTCGACATCTACGTCACCAACTTCGGTGCCAACATGATGTGGCGAAACCAGGGAGGTCAGGAGGTCTCTGGCGACGTCGTGTTCTCTGACGTCACTGAGGTGACCGGTACTGGAGATGCTCGCTGGTCTTCGAGTGCCGCGTTCCTGGACTTCGACCGCGACGGATGGCTCGATCTTTATGTGGTCAACTACACAGACTTTCGAATCGCCAACCACAAGCCGTGTCCAAATCCACAAGGCGCTCCGGAGTACTGTGGTCCGCTCGCGTATCGGCCGCAGGCCGATCGGCTCTTCCGCAACTTGGGAGATTCCGATGATGGGATCCGTTTCGAGGACGTCAGCTTCGCCGGTGGAATGGTCGAAGCGCCGGCGCCAGGACTCGGCGTGGTGACGGTGGACGTCGATCGAGACGGCTGGATCGACATCTACGTGGCCAACGACCAGGCGCACAATCAACTATGGATGAATCAGGGAGACGGCACGTTTCGTGACGAAGCGTTGCTCCGGGGCTGCGCTGTCGACGCGCAGGGGCGAGCCCAGGCCAGTATGGGAATCGACGCCGCCGACGTGGACGGCGATGGTGACGTGGATCTCTTCCTGACCCACTTGTTGTCCGAGACGAACACGCTATATGTCAACGATGGGAATGGGCTGTTCAGCGACCAAACGGTTGCAGCCGGCCTCGGGGTTCCTAGCCTGGCGTTCACTGGATTCGGCACAGCATTCTTCGATCTGGACAACGATGGTTGGCTCGATCTGCTCACGGTCAACGGTGAAGTTCGAACCCTGCGCGAACAGAGGGCGGCAGGGGAAGCGCTGCCGCTTCGCCAACCAAACCTACTGTTCCGCAATCGTGGGGCGGCTTTGGGATTCGACGACTGGAGCGATCGTGCTCCCGTCCTCGCTCAGGCGCTGGTAAGTCGGGGCGCCGCATTCGGCGACGTCGACAACGACGGCGATACGGACGTACTCGTCCAAAATAACAACGGTCCGGCCCAGCTCCTGGTCAATCAGGTTGGATCCCGGGACATCTGGTTGGGCGTACGATTGATCGGCGACTCCGGCCGGGACATGTTGGGAGCGTCCGTCTCGCTGTCGACACCGGACGGATCGATCTTCGTGAGGCGCGTACGAACCGATGGTAGCTATCTGTCGGCGAACGATCCAAGGCTGTTGTTTGGTCTCGGCCGATCAGGCTCGCAAGGTACCTACGTTGCCGACGTTCAATGGCCGAATGGGCGGCAGGAGCGCTTCTCCGATCTCCGCTCCGGCCGATATCAAGATCTGGTGGAAGGCCAGGGCCTGCCGCTGGATTCCAGACCTTGAAAGAGCTCCTCGAACGGTTCGTTCTTCTTGCGCTCCCCGGCGCGGTAGCGTGGCTCGGCGTCGTCACCATCGGTTGCCAGAACCCCAGTACGCGGGTGCAACTCCCACACCTGGTCGATGCGGATGAGCTCGACGAGCCGGTCCGTCGACAGCTCCTCGCTTCGCGGGATGCCGTGACACGGCTTCAGACTGCCGGTGACCAACGCGATCAGGCATTGGGGCGGGCCCTCGGCAACTTGGCCATGGTGTATCACGCGTACCGGGACTACGAACCGGCTCGTCGGTGCTATCGACAGGCCCACGACCTCGATCGCCAGGAGTTCCACTGGGCCTACCTCCTCGCCAGGGTCGAACGGTCCCTGGGCCATTTGGATGAGTCCGACGATGCCTTCGACGAAGCCCTGATCTTGCGCCCGGACTATCTACCAGCCCTCGTCTGGCGCGCCGAAAACGCTGTCGACGACAACCGGCTTGTTGAAGCCGAAGAAGGGTTCCGGCGAGCTCTGGAGGTGACGCCGACTTGCGCCCAGGCGAACTATGGTCTGGCGCGGGTAGCCTTGTCACGCGGTGATGCAGAGAGTGCGATCGAGTTCCTCGATTCGGCGCACGAACAGCAGCGTGAAGCGACACCGATCCTCTACTCGCTTGGTCTTGCCCACAGATCTCTCGGCGACGCCGAACGCGCGCAGTTCTTCCTTGAGCGAATTCCTACTAGCCACCTTCTTCGCCGCAGCATTGCCCTGGACGACCCTGTGATGCGGGAGGTGCACGCATTGGAGCTCGGCGCAACGGCCTACGAGCATCGTGGGCAACGGGCCGCTGCACGTGGACAGTACGGCCTCGCAGCTTCCGAGCTTCGGCAGGCAGTGATACTGGACGGGGAGCGGATCGAGGCTCGGCACAACCTGGCTCTGGCTTTGCTCCATCTCGGACGGGGTGAGGAGGCCAGGGGGGAGATCGACGAAATACTGCAGCTCCACCCGGACTTTGCACCGACACTGGTTCTGCTCGGCCGGTTGCTGCAACGCGACGGGGAGCTGGAAGAGGCGGAGCATCATCTCCGACGAGCGACGAAGGCGGATCCCGCATCTGCCAAAGCTCATCTCGCGCTCGCGGAGCTACTGGTCTCGATAGGCGACCGGGACGCGGCGAGGCTGGCGTCGGAACGAGCACGTTTGCTCGATCCAAACGTGGAAACCAAAGAGGCAGCCACCGCGATCGGCGGTTCGGGGTCATGAGGGGCGTTGTCCCAGTACTGCTATGGCCAATCGCGGTGCTTATCTCAGCGTGTGCCATGCCTCCGCAGGAATCCCACGACGTCGAACAAGCCGCGGGAACGGTCCTCATGGCACGGCGTTTGGCTACGATCGCCGAATCGTCCGCGCCGAGTCGTAACGTGTTCATGAACCAGGAACGAGTCGCTCTGCAGCGTCAACAGTCGTTGCCCGTCGATTCGCGGGAGCGGGTTCAGGTAGAACTCCGGTGGGCCGACGAGCTGCTGCGTGCAGGTGATTCCGCCGAAGCAATCCAAATCCTCGAGCGACTGCGGAAGGAAGCAGAGGATGCCGCTGCCTCGATAGCGCCGACTTCGAGACACCTGATCCGCAGTCTCTTGGCGGTTGCCTACCTCCGGCTCGGAGAACAGCAAAACTGCCTCGAACAGCATTCGGCGGAGGCGTGCCTTTTACCGATTCGGGGCGGCGGCGTCCACCGTCGTCAGGAAGCTTCACTGGAGGCGATGGAGATCTTGGGCGACATCCTGCGAGAGACCCCGGACGATCTCACCAGCCGCTGGCTCTACAACGTCGCCGCCATGACCGTGGGGCGCTATCCAGACGGCGTCGCCGATGGCTGGCTCGTTCCGCCCGCCGCGTTCGAGTCGCAACACGACATCAGTCGTTTCCCCGACGTGGCCTCCGGAGTCGGCCTGGCGACGGTCGGTCTCGCGGGAGGCAGCGTCGTCGAGGATCTGGACGGCGACGGCTACCTCGACGTCATGGTCTCTTCCTGGGGCCTGACCGACCAGCTGCGGCTCTTCCTCAATCGCCGCGACGGGACCTTCGAAGAGCAGACAGCTGAGGCTGGTCTCAACGGGATCGTCGGAGGTCTGAACTTGGTCCAGGCCGACTACGACAACGACGGTGACGTCGACGTGCTTGTTTTGCGAGGGGCCTGGCTGGGTCCGGCAGGTAGCCATCCGAACTCCCTGCTGGAGAACCTAGGCACAGATGCAGATGGAAGAATCACATTCGAGGACGTGACCGACAAGGTGGGTCTGGTGAGCTTCCACCCCACGCAAACGGCTGGTTGGGCAGACTTCGACAACGACGGCTGGCTCGATCTCTTCGTCGGCAACGAGTCCTTGCCGGGGTTGGCTCACCCATGCGAGCTCTACCGCAACAACGGTCGAGCGGACGACGGTTCGGTGACGTTCACCGACATAGCACGCGAAGCTGGGATCGCCGCCGGCGGCTTCGTCAAAGGAGTGGCCTGGGGCGACTTCGACAACGACGGCTGGCCCGATCTCTATGTGTCACGGCTGATCGGACGCAATCTCCTCTTCCGCAACGAGACTTCATCCGGTAGCCCTAGTTTTCGCGAGGTCGGACTCCTGGCCGGTGTCGGCGAGCCTGTGCAGAGCTTCCCGACGTGGTTCTTCGACTATGACAACGATGGTTGGCTCGACCTGTTCGTCGCCGGCTACGCTCGCAGTTTCCTCGAAATGCGGGCTGCATCAGTGGCCGCCGATTACCTAGGTTTGGAGACCGACGCGGAGCGGCCACGCCTCTATCGAAATCGGGGCCCGGGGGATGATGGTTCGATTTCCTTCGATGACGTCAGCGCCGAACTCGGTCTCGATCGCGTGGTCCTCGCCATGGGGGGTAACCATGGTGACCTCGACAACGACGGTTGGCTCGACATCTATCTAGGCACCGGGGCACCGGACTTCCGCGCCCTGGTTCCCAATCGGATGTTTCGCAACGCAGCGGGCCGAGCATTCCAGGACGTCACCACAGCCGGAGGGTTCGGGCATCTCCAGAAGGGACATGGAGTCTCGTTCGCTGACCTCGACAACGATGGAGATCAAGACATCTTCCACGTACTGGGTGGTGCCTACAGTGGCGATGTTTACCAGAATGCACTGTTCCTCAACCCAGGTCACGGCAACCGTTGGATCACCCTGCGTCTAGAGGGCACACGGTCGAATCGATCGGCGCTCGGGGCGCGACTCGCCCTCGAGATCGATACCGGGGAGGGGCTGAGGAAGATCCATGTGACGGTAGGTTCCGGCGGCAGCTTTGGGGCGTCCAGCTTGCAGCAGGAGATCGGCCTCGGCGACGCCAAAGCACTGCGTCGGCTCGAGATCTCCTGGCCCGGAGGTGATGTGCAAGCGTTGGTCGATCTACCGATGAACCGCGTCTTGCACATCCGCGAGGGGGACAACGAGCCGAGGGAGATACAGCTCGAGCGTTTGGATTTGGCTCACCATAGACTAGGGTACGACGCAAACTAGAGCCGACACCTCCTGATCTAGATCTGCGATGACAGCGAATGTAGAGCAGGAGCATGCATCTTTGTACATTCTTGCGACGCGAGCTCAAATGCCGAAGACTCGACACTGTTGGTTGCGCCTTGCCTGGATCCCCAGTCTCTCCGTGGCGATCTTTGCCACGGGCTGCTTGCCGTTCCTTCGCTCTACCCGAACTCCGATGACCGTCGAAGTGCTGGCGGGCTCCGGTACGGCTCCCTGTACCGTGCTCTTGCTTCCCGGCTTCTGGGATCGTCCGAGTGACTTCGTTCGTCACGGATTCGCTGAAGAGGTGGCAACCCGCAATCTAGACATCCGCCTGTTGGCAGCCGACGCACACGTGGGCTACTACCGCAAGCGGACCGTTCTGGACGAGGTGCGGAGCATCGTAAAGGCGGAACGGCGCGCAGGGCGCGATGTGTGGCTGGCGGGCAACTCGCTGGGCGGTGTCGGTGCCCTCATCTACGCCCGTCACGGTGGTGAGGACATCGAGGGTGCCCTGCTGATGGCGCCCTACTTGGGCGAGCCCGAAACGATCGCGGAAATCCGCGCGGCGGGCGGAGTCTTGGCTTGGGCGCCGCCCGGCAGCGAGCCTTTAGACGAAGAACCGGAGCCTCAAGAGGACAACGCGCTCGATCGCGACGAATACGCACGTGAGACGTGGCAGTGGCTCGCGGGATGGCATCGAGACGGTCAGGGACAGGTGGAAGGCAGCCCTCGGCTCTGGATGGGTTGGGGAGTGGACGACGACTTTGCCGGCCCTGCCGAGATGGCCGCGGCGCTTTTACCCGAAGGACACGCCAGACCGGCTCCCGGCGGCCACGACTGGACAGCTTGGACGAAGAACTGGCGCGATTTCCTCGACGGCGGCGCGCTGCGTCGCTGTACCCGTCCGAGTTCATAGGACGTTTGAGAGCCCGGGGGTAGTGAGCCGGGCGCGACGGGTCTGCGGACTACCTCGATCGGCGGAATTGACCTCGACCTGAGTTCGCAGAACAGTTTGTGCACAATGAGTGCATGATGTGGTAACTTTCCGTCGTTCTGCTTGGTCAAGA
>JALCBJ010000163.1 GCA_028066595.1 Thermoanaerobaculia bacterium | reverse complement strand
CCTAGACCCGTTCCTGGACATGAACCGAAACTGTTCCAGCGCGCTGTGCAGCCCGGCCCAAGCCGGGCTGCTCTGTTTTGGGGAGCTCCCTCAGGAAGGGTCCTCTTCGAGCGCACCGGCATCCGGACCCCGACCGAGCTCCCGAAACGCGGCGTCGACCTCGGCATGGCCGCCCATCAGTACCAGAGAGTCGCCGGGAGACAGAGCCGTGTCGGGCGGCGGGTTGGGGTAGGAACGCTCGCCGCGCACCATGGACAGGACGGACGCGCCGGTACGCCTCCGTAGGTCGAGCTCGCGAAGGGTCTGGCCTACTGCGGCTTGGCCTTCGGCGAGCTGGAAGACGTCCACCGCGCCTTCCTCGAGAGCCCGCAGAACAGCCTCCGACGCCTCCTCATTGAGCGATTCGGCACGCAGCATGCGGTAACTCTCACCGCGCAGCAGCCGGGTCTGAGCCCGGATCACGTTGCGCGGCATGTGCAGGCGGCGGAGCACGCGGGTGAAGATTTCGATGGCGGTCTCGAACTCTTCCGCCACCACCTCTTGGGCGCCGAGCTCACGAATCTGCTCGATCTCGTCCACCCGCCGAGTTCTCACCAGAACCGGCACGTCGGGAGCGAGACGGTGTGCCATGGCGACACCGCGGTTCCTTGCGTCGGCGTCGGATATCGCGAATACCACGATGCGTGCCCGTTCCAGGCCGGCGTGTTCCAGCACCTCGGGGCGTGAAGCATCGCCGTACAGGATCGACACGCCGTCTTGCTTCGCCCGCCGCACCGTCTCGGCGCTGATCTCGACGACGATGTGGGGAATCCGCGTTTCTTGGAGTACCCGGACCAGCAAGTTGCCGGCGGTACCGAACCCGACGATGATCACGTGGCCCGTCAACTGCGACGCACCATCCTCTTCGGGTGTCTTGCCGCGCTCACCCAGTAGCCGCTGGGCCACCCAGGGTGCGGCCTGAACCAGGCCGGGCGCCAGCACCATGGTGATCACGGAGGAGGCGAGGAATAGCTGGAAAGTGTCCTCGCCCAGTAGGCCGTGACGACGCCCCTCCTCGAGCACCACGAAGGCGAACTCTCCAATCTGCGCCAGGCCGAGCCCGGCGAGGACCACGACGCGAGCCGGAAATCCGAGCAAGCGAGTCGCCAGCGCTGCGCTCGTGCCCTTGGCGGCGATGAGGAAAGCGGCCAGGAGGATGACGCGGTACAGGTCGCCTGCCAGGACTTCGAAATCGATGAGCATGCCGACGGACGCGAAGAAAAGACTCGCGAAGACATCGCGAAACGGCGCGACGTCGGCCATGGCTTGAAGGCCGTACTCGCTCTCCGAGACCACGAGACCGGCGAGGAAGGCGCCGAGGGCCAGGGAGAATCCCATCTCGAAGGTTCCCCACGCCATGGCCAGACAGAGTCCCAAGGCGGCGAGAACCGACAGCTCGCGAGATCTCGTGGCCATGAGGGCGTGGAGCAGGCGAGGAACCAACCACAGCGCCAGCAGGAAGCCACCGGCGATCACCACGAAGGCGATGGAGAACTCCGCCAGGAGCTCTCGGGTGGTCTGCCCGCCGCCGCCCGCCAACACGGGGGTCAGCACGATGATCGGCACGATCAGAATGTCCTGGAACAGGAGGATGGCGAGCGCCACGCGGCCGTGGGGTGCGTCGCTCTCGCGCCGTTCGGCGTAGACCTTCAGCAGGATGGCCGTGCTCGATGGAATGGCCACCAGACCGAGGAAGATGGCGGAGGGGACCGGCAGACCGACGGCTGCGCCGAGAGCCGCCGCCAATACGATCGAGACGAGCCCTTGTACCGAGCCACCGAGGAGGAATGGCCGGCGGAGTTCTCGTAGCTTGTCCAGCGAGAGCTCCAGACCGATGACGAACAGAAGCAGTACGACACCGATCTCCGCGAGCAGCTCGACGTCATGTCGGTCGTCGATGATGCCGATCCCGGAGGGTCCGATGAGTACACCCGTCCCGACCAGGCCCACCACCGAAGGTAGCCGTAGCCTGTGGGTGAGGAAGAGAACAGTGACGGCGGCTCCGAGCACCACCACCGTGTCTAAGAGAATGGTATGGGCGTCCATCGAGACTCCGCGTCGGTCGCTGCGACCGGTGATGACTGCAGCGTAGCAAGAGAGTAGGCCGACCGTGTCGGAGTGAGCTCCCCAACGGCGAGCCCATGCTGGGGTACCCTTGGGGACCTCGTGCCGGGCCCGCGTCACGTCCTAGCAGTCCAGAAGACGCCGGCCCGCGAACATCCCTCCATGACGTCACGAAGACACTCCTTCCTCGAGCTACGCGACCTGTGCAAGCGTTTCGGCGAGGTGCGGGTGCTCGAAGGCCTTTCCCTCGAGGTCGAGGAGGGCGAGGTTCTTGCGCTTCTCGGCCTGTCGGGCTCGGGAAAGACGACGGCGCTGCGTCTGCTGGCGGGGTTCGAGACGCCAGATGCCGGGACGATCCACCTGGATGGCGACGATCTCGTTCGTGTACCGCCGGCGAAACGCGGCGTCGGTATGGTGTTTCAACACTACGCGCTCTTTCCCCACATGACGGTCGCGGAGAATGTGGCCTTCGGCCTCCAAAGTCAGGGCTGGCGAAAGGCGAAGATCGAGGAAAGGGTGGCCGAGATGCTGAGGCTGGTCGACCTCGAGAGTTACGGCTCCCGGCGTCCAGCAGAGATCTCTGGCGGTCAGCAGCAGCGCATCGCGCTGGCCCGGGCCCTGGCTCCCGAGCCTCGCCTGCTGCTGCTCGACGAACCGCTGTCGAACCTCGATCCAGCGTTGCGGGAGCGCACCCGCAGCGAGCTGCTCCTGGCGGTTCGGCGGATCGGCATCACAACGGTGCTGGTCACCCACGAGCAGGAGGAAGCCTTCCATCTCGGTGACAGAGTCGCCGTCCTGAACCAGGGCCGGCTCGAGCAAGTGGGCTCGCCGACCGACCTATACCGCCGGCCAGCGACACGCTTCGTCGCATCGTTCGTAGGACGGTCGTCGAGCTTGCGTGGCGTCGTGGACGAGATCGACAATGACCGGATCGGGGTTCGTCTCGGCGGCGAAGCCGAGGGTGTGGCGAGGTGGTGGGGACGAGCGACTGAGGGCCTGGAACCCGGCACCGAGGTCGACTTGGTGGTACGTCCGGAGTCGGTGGTGGAAGTGCCACCGAGCGATCCTGCTGCCATGGCGGGCACCATCACGGGTGTCCGATTCACCGGACCATTGACCTACGCTTTGATCGACCTGGAAGGCGATCTCGGCCGCATCGAGATGCGTATCGAAGGCGAGGAGGATCCCACCGGCCGTCGTGTCCACGTGGCCCCAGCCGGATCGGGTCCGGCTCTCAGCCTCTTCCCGATTCGATGAGATCTCGCTCCGAGAGGATCCGCTTCCCGATGCCAGCAGCCGTCCAACGGCCGGGAGTCCTTCAGCAAAACGCCGGATCGACATCGCCATGAGAACACGATCCGCACATCCGCGACGCGGGCTGTTGCCGCTGGCCGTGGTCCTGGGTCTGTTGTGGCTGGTGGGCTATCCACTCCTCTTGACACTGCTCGAAGCTTTGGAAGTGGTCGGTCCGGTGGGCACCGAGCTGGGCTTCACCACCGAACACTTCCGCGAGTTTGCCTCGCGTGGAGACGAGTGGCTGGCGTTATGGCGGAGCGTATGGATATCCATCGCCTCGGTTGTCCTGGCGGGTCTGGTGGGCATTCCGCTGGCCTTCGTATTCGAGCGTATGGACTTCCCGGGACGCCGTACACTCGGCGCCCTGGTGGCCTTGCCCGTCGCCTTGCCGCCGCTGGTGGGTGTCATCGCCTTCCTGTTCTTGTACGGCGAGAGCGGTTTCGTCTCTCGGTTGCTGCAGATGGTCCTGCGATTGGACGAGGCGCCTTGGAGCTTGCAGGGCGCTGGCGCGATCCTGCTGGTGCACACGTATTCGATGTACGTCTACTTCTACCTCTTCGTCCGTGCCGGGCTGTCGCGCATGGATCGCTCGGTGGAAGAAGCCGCGTGGACCTTGGGCGCCTCCCGCACGCGCTGCCTCTGGTGCGTGGTGATGCCGCAGCTGAGAACGGCGCTCCTGGGTGCCTCGCTCCTCACGTTCATGACGTCTCTCGGCTCGTTTTCGGCGCCGTATATCTTTGGCGGCGGCTTCCGGGTGATGACGACGCAGATCGTCGCGTCGAAGGTGTCGGGGAGCGATGCCATCGCTCAAGTGGAAGCCATGGTGCTGGCGGCCGTGGCGCTGGTGGCATTGTGGGCGATCCGCCGGCTGCAGGGCCCGGACTCGGTAGCCCAGGGACAACACGGTGTGGCGCCGCGCCGACGTCGAGTGAAGCGACCTTGGGTCCGCTGGGCGTCGGCCGCAGCGGGTTGGAGTCTGGCGGTGTTTCTCCTCCTGCCCCATCTGACGTTGCTACTCATCTCCTTCGTACCCATCGGCACCTGGACCACAGAGCTAATGCCGCCGACGCTTTCGACGGTGAACTACGCCGAGCTGTTCTCGCAGACCGAGCGCCTGCGGCCGATGCTCAACTCCCTCTGGATGGCGACAGCGGCATCTGTGGCTGCAGTGATGTTGGGCTTTGTCGCGGCCCGCCAGAGCCTGCTCGTGGGCGGCCGCACCGGAGCGATCCTGGAGGGTCTTGTGGCACTTCCTTGGGCGATCCCGGGCACCGTGTTCGCCGTCGCCCTCGGTACCGCCTTCAGCGTCGATGCACCCTACTTCGGGCGGTTCGTTTGGGTCGGGACTTCCGTGATCCTGCCCCTGGCGTATCTGGTCCGCTGCTTGCCGATCACCGGCCGTTCGGCGCTCACCGGTCTGTCGCAGCTCGATCCTGCCCTCGAAGAGGCGGCTGAGGTCCTGGGTGCCAGCCGTGGACGGACGTTGTGGAAGGTGGTGCTACCGGTGGTTCGGCCAGCGCTTTTCGCCGGCTTGGGACTCGCCTTCATCACGGCCCTCGGCGACTTCGTCACTTCCATCGTGCTCTATACGTTCTCTACCCGCCCCATTTCCATCGAGATCAATTCGGCGCTGCGTGTACAGGAGTTCGGTGTCGCCGCTGCGTACGGCGTCTTGCTGATGGTGCTTTCCGCTCTTGCGTTTCTCGCCTGGGGACGGGGCGAGAAAGTGGCATGAGGCCGGCCCGTTCGGAGAGCGGCGGGCTGGAGCTGTCGCGCCTGTGGGTGCTGATGGTGACTGCCTTCGTCGACATGATCGGCTTCGCTTTGGTCATGCCGCTGCTGCCGTTCTACGCTCTGCGCTTCGGCGCCGACGCGTCGACGATCGGATTCCTGATGTCATCTTTCGCCTTCGGCCAGTTGGTGACGGCACCGCTTTGGGGCAGGTTGTCGGACCGGATCGGCCGGCGACCCGTGATCATCACTGCCCAGGCCATCGCTGCCGGAGCGTTCCTGATCTTCGCTTTCGCCGGCTCCGTCTGGCTCCTGTTCGTCTGTCGCATCCTGCAGGGCGTGGGTGCTGGCAGCCTGGGCACGGTGTCGGCTTTTGTGTCCGATGTCGTGGAGCCACGACGCCGAGCTGAAGCCCTCGGTTGGATCACGGCCTGCACCAGCGCTGGGGTCATGGTCGGTCCCGCCATCGGCTCGTTGACGGTCGGCTTGTCCCAGGCGGCTCCGGGAGTCATCGCGGCGTCCATGAGTCTGCTCAACATGATATTTGCCTTCTACTGGCTGCACGAACCGAAGACGCCCACCCAAGGCCAAGAAAAGACACGGCGAGCGCCGATCCGTGGTCAGCTGTTGGAGGTCATCGGGCATCCTCTGCGCCGGGTCCATTCCCTGATCTGGATCTACACGGCCGGGATGATGGCCTTCATGGCCATGACCGGTGTCATGGCGCTCTATCTGGAGGAGGTCTTCGGCATCACGGAGCGGAACATCGGCTGGTTCTACGTCGCCGTGGGAGCAGTCTCGGTGGTCATGCGCGGCTTGATCCTCGGGAAGTTGGTGAACCGCCTTGGTGAAGTGCGCGTGCTGCGTCTCGGCGCGCTTTCCCTCGGACTGGGCATGATAGGCGTCACCTTGGCTGCTGGGCCGTGGCTTTTTGCCTTCGCCCTCCTGTTGGTACCCACCGGCACGGCTCTGCTATTTCCGTGCACCACCTCGCTCGTCACGCGCTATGCCCGGAAGGATCAGGTAGGACAGACCGTGGGTGTGCAGCAGGCCTTTGGCGGCATGAGTCGTCTGCTGGCGCCGATCTGGGCCGGTCTCGTGTTCGAAAGCGTGGGTGTGCGGGAGCCGTTCTGGATCGGTGGAGCGCTGGTCTTGTTGACGGCGCTCGTCGCTCTGCGGCTGGCGCCTGGGGAGGCTTCGCCGGCAGATGGGGCGTCCAGTGAGGGCACCGAGTCGGAGATTTCTGCGACGGCCTGAGGGCTTTAGGGCACCGGTTCTCCGCAAGAAGCCGCGGATTCCGTTTCTACGAGTGCGGCCCCACCATCGACCCTCAGTACGCCACGGAGGTTCTGATGGAGCGGGATCTTTTCAGGGCCCCGCCTCGGCCATCCGCAGGTCGATACACAGAGGTGTATTGCGGGCGCAAATTGCCGATGTGTAGAGTGAGTCCAGGGAAGGCTAGACGCCAAAGAGTCGCCATGCGCAGCACCGAGGACGAAGTACCAGAGCTGCCGTGCAGGAGCGCGCTGCGGGCGACGGGCCCCACGAGGAGAGCCGACGATGAGCAGACTCAACGCCAAACCCGTCCCCGTCAACCTCATCGCGGGCCCTCTCGGAGTGGGGAAGACGACGACCATCAATCATCTGTTGCAGCTCCGGCCTCCGAGCGAGCGCTGGGCCGTACTCGTCAACGAGTACGGCCTCGTCGGCCTCGACGCTGCCTTGATGAGGGGAGGTGGTGAGTCGGACCAACCCGCGGGTGTGGAGATTTTAGAAGTGGCGGGTGGCTGTATTTGCTGCAGCGCCCGGGTCATGTTCGAGGCGTCGCTCGTGCGATTGCTTCGGCGGCGTCCCGACCGACTTCTGATCGAGCCGACCGGGTTAGCGACGGCCTCCGGGATTCTCGACATGCTTGGCAGGCCGGGGATCCGTGAAGCGGTCGATGTGCGTTCGGTGGTGTGCCTGCTCGACCCTGGTCGTCTCGATGAGGTAACGGCCCGAGATGAAATTCGGGATCAGGCCGATGCGGCCGACATCGTGCTCGCCAGCCGAAGCGACCTCGCGAGCATGGCCGAGATCCATGCGTTCCAGGCGTGGGCCCATGGTCTCTTTCCGTCGAAACGCCATGTCGGGCTGCTTGAGTACGGAAAAATGTCGCCTTCGCTGCTCGACTTCGTCTCGCGTCGCCGGGACGTGGCAACACCCAAAGGCCATCGTCTCCGGATCTACCGTCATCGCGAAGCCCACGCTCGCGACGTGGTCGCCGGGGACCCGGGAGCGCAGCTGCTCTGCGATGAGGCGCACCCGGTCCGGCAACATCTTCATCGTTCGCGGCTCGCTTCCACCATCGGTTGGGTTTGCTGGGAGGGGTTGGTTTTCGACGCTGAGCGCGCTGTCTCCTGGCTTCGCGAGCTGGCCAAGCTGCCGGGCGCTCGACGAACCAAAGCCGTCCTACGGACCACCAAGGGTTGGTGGGGTTTCAACTGGGCGGATGGTGCCGAAGAGGCCAAGCCGAGTGGATATCGTGGGAACTCAAGGCTTGAGGTCGTGATCGAGGGCGTCCAGCTTCCTGACCCCGAGGCGCTCGAGCACGATCTACGCGCCTGTCTTTCGCCGGCATCGGCTCAGTCGGCCGCAGCGATTTGAAGGGAGTGGGCCATATTCGCAATACTGTGAGCTGGCTCAGGCCAACTAGGGCGTGTTAACACAAGTGAACCTGATTCCAGTATGCTCGGGGCATGGA
>JALCBJ010000162.1 GCA_028066595.1 Thermoanaerobaculia bacterium | reverse complement strand
GCATGCACCGGTTCGCTACGCTGCCTGAGTTCGACAATTGATTGCCACCTCAATAGCTGGTTCCTCCTTTCTAGTCTGGCTGGTAGACATGCCTAGCTCGAGCTAGGCGAAGACACTCGCCTGAGTTCGAATTAGAAGACATTCTTGTCCAGCTAAAATGCCAGATGCTTGCTGAGCCACTGGAATCTTAGTCCAGAAGATGAGGCAAATCAAGACCAAGGCTGCAAGAAGTCAGAGTCTTAGTCTCCTGCCTCCGGCTAGTTCTAGAGTTCATCGGTGCGCCGGACTCCACCCGTCATCGAATTCCGGCGTTCCCAGTCACTACTTGCTTTGATGTAAGACGCGCTTGGGGCCGCGACGAAAAGCTCCCATCCAGGAAGGGAACGCTATCCCCGCGCTGAAGTCCCCGGCGCTTCGCGGTCGTGGAGGCAGCTCGAGCTACCCGACGGTCAGAGACGACGAGCCGGGTCGCGGGTAGAGCGCGCTGTCCAAGTTTTGCCCGCCGATGACGCTTCCTAGGCGAAGGCGCCGTGAGCGCCATAACAGCCACGACGTGGTCGCACGCTGAGACGGCCCCGGCTGCGTCGAGAAGGAGCCCCCGATGAAGCGTCTTCGAACCGGTGTGATTTTCACCCTCCTCTTCCTGCTGCCTGGCATCGCCGCCTACGGCGCGGGAATCTCTCTGCAGTTGACCCAGCCCCAGGGCGGCAGTCCGTTGCCGGCGAATCGCGTCGCGACGACCAAGGTCCTCGAAGTGGCGGCACTGGAGGCCGCCACGGGCGGCACGCCCGCGACGGAGGCCAAGGTGTTCACTTACCCCTTGCTACACGACAGCCCGGACACCTCGGTTCCCGCGGCCTTTGGGACGCTGATTCCGGGAACCTACCGCTTTGCGATGCAGTTTCGACTGCTCGAAGATGCAGACCGCCTCCGCATCTCTCTCGTCGCGAAGCCCGGTAGCGGCGACACCACCGACTTCGAAGATGTGAATCTCTTCGGTCTGTCGAACGACCGTTGGTACGAAGTCACGGGAAGTATCACCGTCATCGGCCCGGACGTTTGGAACGGTCGGCTGACGTTGGTCGCACAATCCGCACAGGGCCAGGTCGGGAACCCACTCAAGATCTGGCTCGATGAAATCGAGCTGGTCCAAGACCCGGATTTACCTGGAGACGGCTGCGATCCTGACTGCCTTCGCTCACCCCTCGATTTTGAGCAAGATCCGGTCGGCGTCCGGCCAGATCGTGTGCTTTCCTTTGTGGTCCAGGGCACGGACGGTCACGTGGAAGTCGGTGATCACCTGCCGTGGCAGGCAGTGCCCGACTGGTTCGAGAGCGGGCGCGTCCACCTGGCCACCCGACTGCGGGCTCGCCACTGCATCTGTGACGAGCTCGACGATCCGGCGGTCTGCACCCCGATCACCAGTGGGCCGAACAGCTATGACATCTTCAGCCCAACTTTTCTGGATGCCGCCGACCTCGCCCAGATGCTGGGCATCCCGGCTCTGACGCGTCACGTCAAGTGGGGCCCGGATGGCCCGTGGTGGCCCACGTCCGTGCCCTCGACGAGCCCGACCTACCGTCCCGACTGCGTCAACAATCCAATCGAGATCGAGCCGAATGTGCCCTTGGTCGACGTCGCCCAAGAGATCATCGATCGGGCTCACCAGCCGCACGAACCCGGCGCCATCGACACCCGTTTCATCGCGTACTACTGGATGATGTCGGATTTTGGTGTGCGGACCTCGCCGCCTGACGCCTCTGGTGTCGACGGATGGACAGCACGCAACAGCGATCAAACTCTCGCGACCAACGACCGAGGACTGTTCCTGACACAGAACTCGCCATACCCCGAGGTAGTGGCAGAGCGCCTCGTCGAGCTGGCCTCGCGCGATGCCGACGGCATCAAGTTCGACGTGACCCACAACCCGGGGGACGGTGATTGGAGTGAATGGTCGCGGCAGGACTACATCGACGCCGGGCATGGCACCGAGCTGCCACCCTTCGATCTCGACGTCCCGGGCTATTGGCGTCTGCTCGATCTCTACGACCAGACCGTGCGGTCGTCTTTCGAGCTCTATCACCGCAGCGTGCACCGCGAGCGAGCCGAGACCGCACTCATCGTCAGTGCCGGCGATTACCAGACACTGTGGGAGCAGCCCATTCGCTCCACCTTCGTGGAGAACCAGCAGATCGCGAAAGGCGAGTGGCACAAGACCTGGCGGCGGCTAAGGCTCCTGCTGGAGGAGCAGCTGAACATCGACTCCTCGGAGCATCACTACCATCTGCCAGATCGCGACGTGCAGTCAGGGTTGGGTTTTGCCTTGCTGCGCGATACGACCAACGGGCGTCCACCGCATATCTGGGTTCGTCAACCGGGCCAAAGCGTCGCCGATGCGGACCTTTCAGCGGCCCACGTCGAGATCTCGGCGACGGGTCTACTGACCTACGGCAACGCCGCCAATCTCGATTTCAACGAGCCCCGGATACGCCGGATTCTCGACTTGGGGCAGGATCTGAATCTCGATCAAAATGGCGGACCCTATTTGCGGGTCGGCGCCTATGGCGATCTCGCGAGCGAGTCTCTCGCCGGTCTTCGTCCTCACCGGTGGGTCGGGATCCATTTCAACGAGCGCGCTCGTCAGAACATCTACGAAGACACCAGCCTGGGAGACATTCAAGAGCGCTACCGCGAAGCTTGGAAGAAGGTCATATCGCCGACGGTGTGGTCCTTTGCCGCGCTGACCGAGCGTGGCGTTCCCGTGGGCGTCGTCACCGATCAGCAACTCGGCCGCGGCGAGCTCTACGGCTACGGCCCTGGCGATGACAACGCCTATGACGTGCTCTTTCTACCGTCCCTCGACCTGAGCCTACAGGCCCAAGCCGAGATCCAGACATTCAAGGACGCTGGCGGCCGCGTCGTATGCAGCGAACTCGGGCCTCAGGCGCTATGTAGCGACACGGGCGCGCACGATCAGGCCTGGACCTGGTATGCCGTGGCCGTAGGAAGCGGCTGGGACACCTCGGCCCGCGACGCGACGATCGAGAATTTCCTCGACGCAGTGGCCCATGACCGCGGAGTGTGGACGGACGGTCGCGTGCTCGACGCACCGATCGAGGTCTATTTCGTCAAAGACACCGCCACCGGAACCGTTCCGGTCGCTCCTCATATCGGTGCTTTTGCCGACCCGTCCGGCAGCGGACGTCTGGTGATCATGCTCAGCAACACGTGGCACGACATGCTCGACGACGAGACCCTCACGGTCCAGCAGCGCGCAGACTTCCAGCCCCCGGAGATCGGCGGCGCCGACGGCCGGATCTACCTGCGCCGCGGCCTCGTGGACGGTACGGAATCGTTCTGCTACGCCACTCTCGGCGATCCGTCGTGGAAAGCCATCGACGCCCAACATCTCCATATCTCGACGGACTCTGCTGGTGACATTCGGGCGATCATCAAGCTCGACGACGGCGATGCCGACGCGAGCGACGACCTCAACTTCACCTACGGGCTGATCGTCGAAGTGAAACCGACGGGAACCTGCGGAACGACCTGAGGCTCGATCTGTGGACATCTTGGCAGCGCGCCGAATCGGCGCGCTTGCCGCACCACGGAGATGAGGCTCGGTTGCTTACCGTAACCAGAGCAAAACCGCGAACACGACTACGGCTACGCTGACCACCACGCGCAACGGGCCGTGTCCCTTGCGCACCGCCCAACGAGCGGCGACCAAAGCGCCCAGCACGCTGCCAAGCCCCAACACGATGCCGACCCCCCAAAAGACCTTGCCAAACCACCAGAAGATGCCCAGCGAGACCACGGTACAGGCGAGGACGGCGAGGACCTTGACGGCGCTTCCTCGAACCAGATCGAGACCGGCAAAGGTCGTGGCGGCGAGGATCAAGAATCCCACTCCCGCTTGGACGAAGCCGGCATAGACGCCAACACCGAAGAAGCTGACGGCGAGTATGCCGATACGGGCGCGGTCGATATCTTCTGGAGACTCGACGGGTCGAGGCGTCCAGAACGACAACAGGGTGATGGCGAGCATGAGGAACGCCAGTACCCGCTCGAAGGCGTCGTTGGAGATATAGATCGCCAGGAGAGTACCCACGATGGCACCGGCACAAGTGGGCAGCGAAGCCCAGAGCGCAGCTCGTCGATCGAGCACGCCGTCACGGTTGAAGCTCCAGGTTCCGGCAGCACACTGCATGAGGACTCCCACTCGATTCGTACCGTTCGCGACCCCGGCGGGAAGGCCCAAAAAGATCAGTACCGGCAGTGTGAGGAACGAACCTCCTCCCGCGACCGTGTTGATCGCACCGGTCACGGCCCCGACGATGAACAGGAGCGGCCAGGCAAAGAGTGGATCGAGGGACAGTGTCTCCATCAGCCCGAGCCTACAGCTGGCACCAACGCAGGGTCGTTACTAGATCCTCGTCGAATCGAAAGATGCTCGGGGCGAATCTCTGGACTGCCTATCCGTAGTACTTTCGACCCCAGTGGTCGAACTGATTGCTCACCCTTCTCCGAGACACCTCGTCGCATTCCTTCTACCATGAACCGACCCGCCGAGGCCTTCCGCCTCGCGAGGGGTTACAGATGAGCTTCCCTCCCGTTCGTGAAACGCAAACGACCAGCTGACAGCACCTCAGATCGCGCCGGCACTTGGAGTGCCGCTTTGCTACGCGAAGTGGCAGCAGGCGGCGTTGCTGGGATCTTCTTCCTTGCCACTGTACGGATCGTCCCAGTGTTGCCTGTCACCGTGCTGCTGGCGGCGGGTGTCTACCTTGGTGTTCGGCTCCTGGTCTCGAGCGTCATGAAGAGCGAGCCCGAGGACACGAGCACACTGGCGGCGGCTCGAGGAGATCTCCTGGCGGCGGCGCAACGACTGGACAAGCTGGCCGATGGCATCGGCCTCCCCGCCGCGTCCGCCAGCTGCCACCGCTTGGCGGAGCTGCTACGCGAGCTGGTAGAGCATTTCGAGCGCGATTCGGCCAACGTCGATCGTGCCCGCACATTCCTCGACCTCCAGCTGCCCAAGGCGATGGACATCGTCGAGCGCTACGCCTTCCTGCTCAGCCAACGTCACCTCGACCCGGCCGGACGCCGGGAGCTGGAGGCGTCGAAGAAGACGCTCCGGCTCATGGAGCACGCGTTCGAGGAGCAGCACCGCAGGCTCCTCGATCAGGACGTGCGCGACTTCAGCCTCGATCGGAGGGTGTTCGAGGAGCTCCTACGTCTCGACGGAGACGACGTCGATCACCGCTCAGCCCCAACTCGCAGCGACTCAGATAGGGTGTCCCAAACGCTCGAAGAGTTAGGATCGTAGGCCCGAATCGAGATTCGAGTCCCAAGCACCTCACAGGAGACACTCCATGTTCCGCGCACTGTTCCGCTGGGTGAAAGCCGTCGGCTATCTGCTGACGGGTCAGATCGACTCCGCACGCCGCGTGCTCGATACCAATCCACACGTGGTGCGGGCACGCTACGACGACGTGATCCGCGAGAAGACCGCGCGCATCCACCAGTACAAACAGGCCGTGGCGCAGCTCATCGCCCAAGAGCAGTCCAAGGTGCAGAAGGTGCGCGATCTCAACGAAGAGATCAAGCGTCTCACCGGGCTCAAGGCCGGGGCTTTGGCCAAGGCGAAGCAGGTGACGGCGGACCTGAAGAAGGCTGGCAAGTCTGTGGACGAGATCAAGGCCGACCCCGACTATCAGAAGTGCCTCGCGGCCTTCAACGACTTCTCGTCCAGTTTGTCGGAGAAGGAAGAGCGCATAGCGGAGATCGAGACCGATGCCGACGGTTTCCGCAAGTCCATCGAGGACCACAAGGTCCAGCTCCAGAGCCTCGGTCGCGAGCTCGAGCAGCTGAAGTCGGAGGCGTCGGAAGCAGTGGCGGACGTCATCACCGCGAAGCAAGAGAAGGAGATCGCCGAGACGCTGGCCGGCATCGCACAGGACGGTACCTCTCAGGAGCTCCAGCAACTGCGCGAGATGCGAGGTCAGCTCAAGGCCGAGGCGCAGATCACCAAGGAGATGGCGGGGACCGACGCCCGTGCCCAAGAAGCCGAGTTCCTGGAATACGCCCGCTCCACCGCGGCGTCGGACGAATTCGACGCGTTGTTGGGATTGGCGGAAGAAGCGGAGGCCGAAAAGCCGGCCGAAGCCCAGGCCACCGACGTGACGCTGCCCGAGTAGCCTCCGAACGTTGGCCGAAGCGACCACCAGCGGACCTGTCGGCGCCGATTTCCTACGCCGCGCGGGCCGGATTCTCAATTCGGGTCAAGCCCGGACCCTGATTCTTTCGGGTCAGATCCACGACCTCTTCCGGCTCGATACCGGAGACAAGTCCGCGGCGCCGATCGAATATGTCTCCCTCGTCGACTTCCTGCGCCGCCAGTGGGAGGTGCCGGGAAAGATCCTCGTCGTTTACGAGCTCAACGGTCCGTTGCGCTTCGCCTTGCCGACCGACCGCGACAAGGTCAAAGACGCTTGGCTGCGCTGGCGGACCGGCCTCGATGCCGACAGTCTGGCTATCGAACGCATGCTGCGGGGATCTCGCTTCGATCGGGAGCGCGATGCTCTGGCCGACGCGTTCGATGAGAATCTCAAGTCGGCCATCGGCAACCCGACCGTGGCCTTCGAGCTACTGCGTCAGATGTGCCTGTGCTCGCGATTCGTGGATCCCGACGGTAGAGAAGCGCTACACGAAGACCTCTTGATCCTCGTCGAGGCGGCGGATCTGGCCTTGCCAGAATCCCAGGTGGCGAGCCTGGGCGACGCCGATCGTAGACGCTTGGCGATCTGCCACGACTGGTTCTCGGACCCCGGATTCCTCGAGGCCCGAGACTCCGTGGTCCTCCTGGTGGAGTCTCGAAGTCTCCTCCACCATCGCATCGCGCGCCTGCCGCAGGTCTTGGAAGTCGAGGTACCGGCACCGGATCGTGAAGACCGGTTGACCTACTTGGGGCATTTCGAGGCTGCGCTTCCGGATGAGCGGAAGCTGCGGCTCTGGTCGAGTCGCGGCGAGCTCGCAGACCTGACCGCCGGTCTCTCCCTCCACGCCCTGTCGCAGCTGGTGAAGGGCGCCTCGCACACCGGAACCGAGCTACGACGCCGCGACGTCGTCGACAAGGTGGGTGCATTCCTCGCGTCACAGTTGGGCGACGACGTCGTAGAGCTGGAGAAGCCAGAGCACGATCTCGGCGACGTCGTCGGTTTCTCCAACCTCAAGCGGTTCCTGCGTTCGGAGCTCCTGCCTCGATTCGAGATGAGCGGACCGGGCGCGCTGCCGGGAGCTGCCGTCGCAGGCCCCATCGGCTCGGGCAAGACGTTCATCTTCCAGGCGGTGGCCGCTGAGCTGGACGCCGTGGTCCTGACCCTGAAGAACCTGCGTAGCCAGTGGTTCGGTCAGACGGACGTGATCTTCGAACGCCTGCGACGGGTGTTGGAAGCGTTGGGCCGGGTGGTGATTTTCGTCGACGAGGCCGACACACAGTTTGGTGGTGTCGGTGCCGGGAGCCACGAGACGGAGCGCCGGCTCACCGGAAAGATCCAGGCCATGATGTCCGATCCGAAGCTACGGGGACGCGTGTTCTGGCTGCTGATGACAGCACGCATTCACCGTCTGTCTCCCGACATTCGACGCCCGGGCCGCGTCGGGGATCTGATCATCCCGATCCTCGATCCGGTGGGAGACGATCGACGGGCGTTTCTCCGTTGGGTCATCGGCGCGGTGTCGAAAGAGGTCGACGACGCGGGCATCGATCGATTGGATCTGGAAACCCGAGGCTATTCGGCAGCTGCGTTCGCAGCGCTCCGATCTCAGCTCAAGGCTCGGGCGGCGAGGGGTCGGGTGGAGCTCGACGATGTGGTCACCCTGGTTCACGACCAGCTTCCGCCCGACATCGGCGACGTGCGCCGCTACCAAACATTGCAGGCACTGCTCAATTGCACGCGCAGGAGTCTGTTGCCCAACCCGGACGTCACCGACGAGGACCGGGCTGCCTGGGCGGACGAGCTCCGCTCTTTGGAGGCGCGGGGAATCTCGTAGGACGGCCACGGCGCGTGGACCGCAGAGGCTGCCGGCGGGCCCTCAGTCGTGATGCCAAATGCGTACGAGGTGACTAGGGCGTGTTAACATAAGTGAACCTGATTCCAGTATGCTCGGGGCATGGAGCTGACCCAAGACCAGTACG
>JALCBJ010000161.1 GCA_028066595.1 Thermoanaerobaculia bacterium | reverse complement strand
TGGTGCTCAATCGCGGAGGGGTGTCCGAGGTGGTCTCGGACCGGGAGCCTTTGCCCCTGTTTCAAGGGATCTTCCGCAACGTCGAGCCCCCGGTGCTGGTCAGCCAGGAGATCGACATTCTCAACGAGCGCAAGTGCGATCTCGGAACCAACTTCAGTTTTGGCCTGACGCAAGATGCGGAGGTCTCGCTACGCTTTAGGACTGTCGAAGCTCAGGAAACGGATGGCACACCGGTTTTCGGTCAGGTTTACACTCTGCTAGACGCGGAGAATCTGCAAGAGGGCGACAACAGCTACGTCATCGTGCCCGAAGGCGCGATTCCGGCCGACCTCTTCCTGCCGCCGGGGCTCTACCAGTGGGAGTTGGTGGGCGTTTCCCAGATAGACGGACATGACGAAACGCTTAGAGGATTCCTGTCCTCAAAACGTCGTCTTAGGGATTCGTTGCCTATCGGTCACGCGATGGTAAAAGGGATCGACCTCTGGGACGGCCACTTGGTGGTTGGCCGGACTGATGTGGCAATTCCAGGCCGCGGTCCCAATCTGGAACTCAAGAGAACCTATTCAAGCTACGCTAGCACCGGTCCGCCGGGCGCTCTTGGCGTCGGCTGGTTCCACAGCTACGAGTCATACGTCACGATCACACCTTGTGGCGAGGTGATCGTGGTGGGAGCGGAAGGCTCCGGTATGCGTTTCGTCGACAACGGAGCTGGTGGGCTGCGTCCGCTGAAAGGCCACCATGGGACGATGATCGCAAACGAGGATCTGACGTTCGACTTTTATACCAAGTCCGGTACCAGATATCACTACGCCACGCGTTTCGAGACTCAGTGGCTGTTGGACTACATCGAGGACCCGAACGGAAATCGTACCAAGTTGATATATAACGAGGCGTTTGTGCCGCCACGCCTCGAATCGGTGGAGGACTCTGCGGGTCGTGTCCTCGCGTTCGAGTACAAATCCGCGGACTTCAGCTACTTGGGCAGGGTGGAAGTAGTGACCAAGGTGAAAGGGCCGATGGGGTTGGAGGTTTCCTACGAATACGATGTCTACGGAAACCTTACCGAAGTGCGACGTGAGCCTCATCCCGGCGAGAGTGCGCCGAGCAAGGGGGAGACCTACTCATATCCAACAGGTCTCGACGACCCACTCGATGAGCGGCATCGACTTCTGTCCACTATTGATCTTCTGGACCAGGGGGAAACGCTTTACGAATGGGATGACGCGGTTGTCGGATTCCAGGCCGATATCGACGTGTCTATCGACCATGTGACATCGGTGACGGAGCCAGAGGGCGGTACGACCTATATCGCGATCGACAAGGCGTCTCTAACGGTTCGGGGCGCGACGTTGATGACAACCGTTACTGATCGTCGCGGCCACGATTCAGTGTACGAGCTCAACAGATATGGCAGCCCTGTTTCGATCACCAACCCGCTGAACGAGACCACGTCCATGGAGTGGTCGCCCGACGACATCGTGATGCTTTCGCGCACTGACGCCAACGGCGTCAGGACGACATTTTCCTATGATGAGCACGCGAACATGATCAGCGAGAACGTGTTGGTGACCGACTTCGAGGGAGTTGTCTCGCCGGTCACCCGCAGCTTCACCTACTATTCGCCAACGTACTTTTCTGTACGCGGCATTAAGGATCGGGTGGAGACGGCTACGGATCGCAATGGTGACGTGTCAAAGTTCGAATACGACAGCCGAGGAAATCTCCTGACCGAGAGTCTGGAAGATGACCCATATGAGGTCTCTCATACGTATTTCTCAAACGGCGACCGCCGAGCCACAACCGACGCCAACGGTAATATCACGACGTTTGCATACGACGGATACGGCAACCTTGTGAGGACTACCGATCCGCTCGGTAACTCGAGCCTGACTACCTGGGATGTCCGCAGCCGACCGACTGAACAGGTTGACGAGCTGGGTCGACGAACTCGCTTCTTCTACGATGCGCTGGACCGCGTGACGCGCCGGGAGTTGCCGAAGACGGAAGCAGAGAACAGCCCTCCGATCGAGACCTTGAGCTACGACGATCGGCTTCACAGGATGGTGGTGACCGATGCGGCCTTGCGGGTCATGACCACCACCTCGGATCGAGAGGGTCGTCCGGTTCGGCTCGAAGATCCTGAAGGTGCGATCCGCATCTTCGAATACGACGAGGAAGGCAACAAGACCGTCGAGTCGACCTGGCACGATGACGACACGCCGCGAATCGACATCCGATACACGTTCGATGAGGCGGGTCGTCAGACTCGGGTTGAATGGCCTGAAGGACGTACGACAGAGCTCAAGTACGATGCCGTGGGGAACCTTGCGGAGGAGAAGCTCTTAGATCGGGAGGACGAATTCTTCGAGCCCCGGATCACGACGCATGAATACGACGAGCTCAACCGTCGAAGGCTTACGGAACAAACGGTGACCGGCGGACCCGCCGTGATCAAGCGAAAGTTTGATGGGCAGGGAAACGTGGTGCTGGAAGTAGATCCACTAGACCGGGAAACCGAAGCGGAGTACGACGAATTCGACCGTCTAAAGAAGCTTACCGAGCCCACCTGGAACGGCGCGAATCTCAAGGTAGCGGAGTTTGTGTACGACGACGCCGGTAACCGATTGGAAGAGGTCCGCGACAATCTGCCCCTTCCACAGCGTCGCCAGTTCCGGCATGACACCCTAAATCGGGTTGTCGAGAGCATTGATGCAATGGGGAACCGGACGATCTTCGAGTACGATCCCGTGGGGAACGTCAAGAAGACCATCGATCCCTTGCTCAACACCCGCAGCTTCGAGTACGACGCACGTAATCGGATGATCTCGGAGACTGTTCATCTCACTCGTGTGACGACACCGAACAGGCTGATCAGGACCGACTACAAATATGACCCTGTTGGCAACCTGATCGAAGAACGGACCCCGAACGGCAACGTGGTCACCCATACCTACGATCTGCTCGGCCGGAGGACATCGATCGCTGATGAGTTGGGAAGGGTCGTCTTTGTCGAATACGATGCTAGGGGCAACCCCATCCGTACAACCGACGCCAACGAGAACGTCACCGAGCGGTTCTTCGACAGCCTCGATCGGACGAGAGAGCTGCGCCTGCCGGAAGAGCGCGTCATCCAGCGGGAATACGACGTTGCAGGAAATGTGACTGCCGAGACGGACCCAGAGGAGAATCGGAGGACTTTCGAGTACGACCGACTCGACCGGCTCGTGCGGATCGTTGATCCGGGGCCCTTCTTCTACACGACCTCGATGACATACGACCTGGTAGGCAACCAGGTGACACACACAGATCGCCGTGGCCAAGAGCGGATCTTCGAGTACGACGATCTCGACCGCTTGACGAAGATCAACGAGCCTGAAGTGGAGCGGCTGGGCCTGCCGCCTGTGGTACACACCACGACATATAGCTACGACGCGTTTGGTAACCAACTGACCGAGACCGACCGGCGGGGCATCGTGACCGAGCGGTCGTACGACGGCGAGAGCCGTTTGATCGAGGTGAAACGAGCCGACCTCGTTCTCAGCAGTATCGAGTATGACGCTGCCGGAAACCGTCGTTTCGTAACTGACGCGAATGGCCATGTAACAGGGTTCGAATACGACGAGCGCAACCTGCTGGTCGCTGAGAACTTGCCTCTGGCAGCGATTACGAGGTTCGAGCTGGACGACATGGGCGACCGCGTCGAGGTTACGGATCCGGAAGGCCGAGTGTCGACTTTCACGTACGACCAGCGTCGCCGATTGAAGACCCTGACCAATGGAGCCGTCGAGACCACGGAGTACGTCTACGATGGCAACGGCAATCGAATCGAGACGCTGCGACCGGAAGGGCAGACTTGGTTCTATCGATACGACGGTGCCGACCGTCTGACAGAGGTGGAGAATCCTCTGGTAGACGTGACCGTCTACGGGTACGACAAGAACAGCAATCGGACCTCTGTCCTGGATGGTCGTGGTGAGGAGACTCTTTACGCCTTCGACGAGCTCGATCGGCGGGTGTCGATGACATTCCCGGGCGGTGCTGATTCCGAGACCTACGAGTACGACGAGAACGGTAACCAGATCTCGATGACCGATGCCAAGGGCCAGGTGATCTCGAGAGAGTTCGACGAACTCGATCGTCAGATCAAGCTCTCACTCGCGGCCCCGGTTGATCCGATCAGTAACGTCCTGGCGTCTATCGAGACCGGCTACGACGCGAACAACAACCCGGTCCTCTACCGCGAGACCTACGGAGATGCCACAGGGCTTCGTTCAACCGAGAAAGCATACGACGACTTCGACCGCCTCACTTCAGTCCAAGACGCGTGGGGCAATTTCATCAGCTACTCCTATGACGCCAATGGAAACCGCAGATCGGTCACCGACCCCGACGGTCAGACGACGAGCTATACATTCGACGACCTGAACCGCACGATCTCGGTCACGGCTCCCGGCGGCGCTACGCAGTACGAGTGGTTCAAGGACAGCCGCCTGCGAAAGATCAGCTACCCAAATTCGACGAGCTCGCATCATACCTACGATGCTGCGGGCCGAACGGAGACGATCGAGAACCGTCAGGGCGTAGTGGCTTTGGTCTCTTCGTATGAATATTCGTACGATCGGAACGGCAATCGCACCGAGCAGATCGAGACGAACGGCGGTGCGGCGGAGACCACGACCTACGAGTACGACGAAGCGGACCGTCTACTCTCAGTGGACTATCCAGACCGTAGTGTGAGCTACACCTACGATGCGGTGGGCAACCGCGCGACAGAGACGATCGTTTCCAGCGGGACGACGGATGGGGACCGCTCATACTCATACGACGAACGGAACCGCCTTCTCGCCATCACGGATCAGATCGATCCCAGCTTCGACACTAGCTACGGATACGACGCTAACGGCAATCAGGTGTCGAAGACTCGAGACGGCACGACGACTACGTTCCTCTACGACGTGCTGGATCGACTGGCAGAGATTCAGAGGGACTCGGCATCGCTGGAGACCTATCTCTACGACTATCAGGGGATGCGCGTCCGCAAGTCGGGGCCAAGTGGCACAGTGCGCTACGTCTACGACGACACGAGTGTACTGATGGAGACAGATGCCTCCGGCGCGACCGTGGCCAAGTACGAGTATGGACCGGACCGTCTTCTCTCCCTCGCTCACGCCACGGAGGGTAGGCGGTACTACTTGTTCGACGGGCTCCGGTCCGTTGTTGGGCTAATGAGACCCGATGGAGCTCTGCAGGCTCGTTACAAGTACGACGCCTGGGGCAACCTCCGTGAGGAGGTGGGAGACAGCGCGAACCGGTTCGGGTTCACCGGCTACGAACGAGACGAAGAGACCGGTCTCTACTATGCGAAGGCTCGCTTCTACGATCCGGAGACGGGACGTTTTCTCTCCGAAGATCCCTTTTCTGGGTTCCCTCAGACTCCACCGAGCCTACATAGGTACCTCTACGGGTACCAGAATCCCACGGTTTACTGGGATCCCGACGGTCAGATCACCTTGCTCGTAGATCTTGCGGACAACTTGGACGCCGATCAGGAACGTCTGAGCGAGGTGTTTCACGAGTTCTATCGCGACATCCTAGAGAAAGCAGAAGAGCTCGAGAAGGATGGAAAGTTCGCTCAGGCGCGTCTGCTGCGGGAGACGCACGACCAGATCAAGGACTTTGTCTCGACCAGATTGGGCGGCGGCCGGGCATTCATTCGAGTGCTCGAGGACTTCATTCGACTGGTCAACGCGGGGGTGAACCTTGCATTGCTCAATACGGAAGGGGAGCTTGGAGATCAGGCGCGAGCCGAGTTCGAAGAGACCGCCACTCTGCTGGCTCAGCACATCAAATGGATCCTGGAGAATCCGGAGGAAGCCGGAGCCAACTTGGCTCAAGCGACCGAAGGTCTACTCCAGGAGGCTCTGAAGGCAGCTCTGGGCGACGCGGACGCCCGAGAGAGGCTCGTCGCGGACTATGGCCCCGCGCTGATCGAAGCACTGCTCGGGCTTGGGGGCGGGAGAGTGGCGTCGGACGCCGTTGAAGGAGTCCTAGACGCAGCAAGAGGTCAAAGGCGGAGAGAGGGGAAGGATGCCGACTCGGATCCTGACGAAGAGCAACTGGATGAAGTGGATCATGCGAACGTAGGTGCAGACAGGAGTAGTCAGGCTGCTGAGACGATCGGATCGCAGGAAGCCGGGGCTGCGCCGAACATCAACCCAGGGTATCCTGGCCCGGGAAGAACCGAGAACTGTGTAAACTGTGCCGTAGCGACCGACTCCACTTTCGCCGGACGTCCCTCAACTGCACTCCCTAGCGATGGGCCTCAACCTATCTCTAAGATCGAGCAGACTCTGGGTGGGAAGTTCCAGCCGGTGTCCGGGCGGGCCGAGATTGAAACGACACTGGCGGAGCGCGGACCTGGAGCGCGAGCGGTTGTGTATGGCGGCCGTGGCCCCGGCGAGGCAGGGCACGTTTTTAACGCTGTCGTCAACAGTCGGGGTGAAGTCAAGTTCTTTGACGGGCAATCAGGGAAGGAAGCTTCCTTTAGAGGATACTCGAGCTTCGCACTTTTGATCACAAACGAGTAGGATTAGCATGATATCAAAGCGCGATGCGTATGAGAAAGTCTGCAGGTTCCTGAAGGGGATGTCTGAGGAACTCGGTATTGCGTTGGCAGTGCTGGAAGATTCCACTAGAGAGTATTCGTTTGGATGGGTTTTCTTTTACCAATCGAAAGCCTATATGCAGACAGGTGAGTTGAGTGACCTGTTGGCCGGAAACGCGCCGATTATTGTCGATCGGAGGGACGGCTCATTGGTTACGACAGGTACGGCGTTGCCTTTGGAAACCTATCTTGACCGTTATCTTGAGTATGGAGATCCCCATCGTCAGGAGTGATTTCAGTCGCCCGGTCTGCGACGAGCGCAATCTGGTGACGGCGGAAAACCTGCCCCTGGCCGCGATCACGAAGTACGAGCTCGACGACATGGGGGACCGGGTCGAGATGACGGACCCGGAAGGCCGGGTGTCGACCTTCACCTACGACGTGCGTCGTCGTCTGAAGACCGAGACCAACGGTGCATTCGAGACCACGGAGCATACCTATGACCTGAAGGGCAACCGGATCGAGACGAAGCGTCCGGAAGGCCAGATCTGGTTGTATCGCTACGACGAGGCGGATCGGTTGGTGGAGGTGGAGAGCCCGGCGCCGTTGTCGGAGATCACCACCTACGTCTACGACAAGAACAGCAACCGCGCGTCGTTCCGGGACGCCTTGAACCAGGAGACGACATACACGTACGACGAGCTGGATCGTCTGACGTCGATGACGTACGCGGACCTGTCGGAAGAGACCTACGGTTACGACGAGAACGGTAACCGGACGTCAATGCTGGATGCCAAGGGTCAGGAGGTCACGTTCACGTTCGACGAGCTGAACCGGCAGACACGGATCGACTACACCTCGCCGACGGATGCAGTGAGCGAGGCGTTGGTGTTGATCGAAACGGAGTACGACGCCAACAACAATCCCGTCCTCCACCGGGAGAGCTACAGCGGATCCACCGGGCAACGTACGACAGCGAAGGGCTACGACGAGTTCGATCGCTTGCTGAGCGTGGTGGACCCACGCGGCGAGGCGATCACCTACACCTACGACGCGAACGGCAACCGCTCTACGGTGAGTGATCCGGACGGTCTGACGACGATCTACGCCTACGATGCGCTGAACCGTGTGATCTCGGTCACAGCCCCGGGCGGGGTGACGGAATACGAGTGGTTCAAGGACAGCCGCCTGCAGAAGGTGTCGTACCCGAACACGACCTCGGCACGCCATACCTACGATGCAGCAGGACGCACGGACACGATCGAGAACCGTCAGGGCGTGGCAGCGGTGGTGTCGTCCTATGGCTACTCCTACGACCAGAACGGCAACCGCACGGAGCAGATCGAGACGAACGGCGGAGCAGCCGAGACCACGACCTACGAGTACGACGAGGCCGACCGTCTACTGTCGGTGGACTATCCGGACCGTACGGTGACCTACACCTACGACGAGGTAGGTAACCGGAGATCGGAAACCATCGTCGCCGGCCCGAGCACGCTGAGCGATCGGACCTACACCTACGACGAACGCAACCGCCTGGAGTCGATCACCGACAGCGCCGATCCAACGTTCGACACGACCTTCGTCTACGACGCCAACGGCAACCAGGCGTCCAAGACCCGCGACGGCACGACGACGAGCTTCCTCTACGACACACGGGACCGCA
>JALCBJ010000160.1 GCA_028066595.1 Thermoanaerobaculia bacterium | reverse complement strand
CCGGTGGTCGGGTCGAAGACGGAGACCCGGTAGAAACCCAGCGGCAGCTGATCGAAGGAGAACGACCCGTCCAGCTCGCTCGTCGTGGCGCCGAAGAAGTCTCCGGACGAGTGCCGCCGCTCCAATCGGACGCGCGCATTCGCCACGCCTTCGCCGGTCTCCGGAGACCAGATCGTGCCGAGCACGGTGCCGACGCCTTCGAGCACCAGCAGGGTGTGGAGCTCCTGACCCTCGTCGGTGATCTCACCCAGCGCGGTAGCACCCAGGCCACCCAGTTCCGGCGCCTGCGCGGTCAACGAGACGTTGCCTTCGAAGATGTTGTCGAAGAGATAGTTGCCCTCGCCGTCCGTGGTCTGACGGATCTTGCGCCAAGGGAAGCTCCGTTCCGACAGCTCGATCACCGCGGCCGCGACCCGCGCTCCATCGGCATCCTCCACCCATCCCTGGACCGTGCCCTGCTTCGGTAAGACGATCTCGACGTCGAGCTCGTCACCGGATTCCTCCAGGCGCGCCCAGATCCGTTGCGTTCGAAACACCGCTCCGGGCTCGTGGATCGCGGTCAACTGATAGCTGCCCTTCTTGAGGAGATCGAAGAAGAACCGGCCGTTTTCATCGGTCTGCATGGTGAAGTCGGTGATCTCACCGCCCTTGAGGGTGACATCGGCCCCTACCGCGGGCGTGATGCCGTCGTGCAGTAGGACCGTGCCGGAGATCGATCCGTTGCGGTCGAACTCGATCTCGACCTCTTCCGCGAACTGATCGAAGAAGCCACTGAAGCGCTTGCTCCCGTGAAACGAGTTGTGAGCAATGATCTCGAAGGGCCCGTTGAGTACTGGTACCTCGAACGTGCCATCGGATTCCGTGACCAACTGCCGCCAGTCCTTGCCCACCGCCACCAGATCCCAATCCGGCACCACTTCGACATGGCGGTAGTAAATGGTCGAGACCACCGGGACCTCCAGCGCCTGCGCGTCGGTGTAGAACGTGCGACCCCGCAGGAGACCACCGGCGAACTGCACCGTGACGTCATCTACGTCCCCAGGGAACTGGACCTCGCCCCACGCGATGCCACCGTCGTCGCCCCTGTGGGCGTGAACCGCAAAGGTGCGGGGCGTCACGTCCTCGATGCGGAACCTGCCGGCCGCGTCGGTCGTGGCGCTATGGACCCAACGCACCGACCAGTAGCCTCCTGAAAGGTGTACCGTCGCCCCGGACACAGGTTGTCCGTCCCGCCCCAGCACGGTCCCTGTCACTGCGCCACGAGTCAAGGTGTTTTCTTCACGGAAGTAGAGGTCGGCTCGCGCTTCACCCCCCGACGTATCTAGGGTGACTCGTTGTGCAACCGACTCGTTCGCGACCAGATCGGCGGCTTCCACTCGATGGGTACCCAGGACCACGTCGTCCAGCCGGTAGTTACCCTCGGAATCGGTACGTGTGTTCTCCGGCAGACCGTGCACCCACACGATGGCATCGCTCACGGGAGTCTGCGAGCCGTCGACCGCCACCCGCAGCACGCGACCTACGATCGAGCCGCGGTCATTGGTGAGGCGGAGCTCCTCGTCGATCACCTGGTCGGGCTGGAGCTCGGTGAAGAGGCGGGCGCCTTCCAACCCGGTGAGTCCGTCGAAGGCCTGCAGCTCCACGATGCCTGTGGGCACGGTTCCGAAGTCGAAGGTCCCATCGTGGGCCGAGCGATGCGTTGCGATGAGTTGCTGGTCGATATAGAGAGCCACGTAGGCATCGCTCACGGGCTCGCTCGTCGTGTGGCTCACCACCCGTCCACGGACTGTGCCGGTAGTCTGACCCTCCTGGCGACGGATCAGCACCAGGTCACGTTCCACGCGCGCTCCCGCGGTGGGCACCTCGATGGTCTGGAACACTCGGTTTCCCAGCTCGTCCCAAGCCGTCAGCTGGACCGTGCCCACCACCACCTCTGCCATGCGGTAGTTCCCGGTCTCGTCGGTCCAGGCTGCCCTGCCCTCGCCGTGCAAGGGATTGTAGGCCGTCACACGGAGACCTTCCGGTGCGCTCCCGTCCTCGTAGGTGACCCTCCCTTCGACGATCGCCCGACCCACCATGACGATGTCGAGCTCTTGGGTTTGGCCGACAAAACGGACACGTCCCTTGGCCTCTCCCCACCTGGGCTCGCCTGGAGCCAATGCGATGACTCCGAAGACGTCGGAACAAGCCGTCTGGCGGACGTAGTCGAAGGCGTAGCGGCCCTGGGAATCGCTGAGGGTCACCGCCGTCGCGTGTGCCGAACATGCTCCCAAAGGCCCGACACCCGATACGTCGCTCTCGTAGAGCGTCACCCGAGCTCCCGGAAGGGGCTTGCCATAACTGTCGATCACGGTTCCTTCCAGACGAATGCCTGGCTGGTCCACCGTGGTCTCCACCGTCAAGGTCTGGCTCGTCAGGAGCTCGCCCGAGGCGGACTCGAGGTCACCGAGAGTCAGATCGTGCTGCTGGTCCGGCGCCAACGGATTGTTGAACACCACCCGGACGACCCGCGGGTTCGACATCCCCTCGAACGGGTTGTCGACTTGCGGTATCCCCAGGATTCCACCACCCACACTCTGCTCCGTGGGCGTGATCCCGCCATTGGATTCGCGACCGGGAATCTGGAAACGTTCCGGGTCTCTGGGAATCAAGCTACGCAGGGCAACGTCGCGGCTGAACAAGACGTCGACGACGTGGCCGGACGGGTCGACATCTTTGTTCTGCCTCGCCACGAGGGCTTCGAACGGACGCGGCAGCAGCGACTGCTCTGTTCCGGGGATCTGGTATTCCGCCACGCCATCGGCGTCCCCATCGACTTGGAGCTGAAAAGACGAACCGTCGCCGATCACGTCGACCCACGCAGAGCCGCCGGCATCGAGCGATACAGCCTGCCAGGAGATCGACCGCATATCGCCACCACTCTCCGACGGCAGGATCAAGCGGAGGTCCACACCTCCCGACGCTTGCCGTCGCACGATGACCCGATGGCCCTCGTCTTCTGGATGAGCGATCAACGCCATCTCCGCGGAACCTAGAGGCACCAGCTCGGTGAAGGGTAACTCTCGCACCGCATCGCCCAAGAAGCCTCGGGACGACTTGCCGCTCACCCGACTAGCCACCTCGATCTCGCCATACCGCGCCAGGGCGAGCCACGGCTGGTGGGCATAGGTAGTGCTAGCGAACCTCTCGAGAGCCGAATCGGCATCCGGCTCCGTTACCTGCATCGTCGCACCGACATACTCCGCCAGCTCCAGCGCCGGATCGACGAGCCGTCGAAGCTCGTCCCAATCCCAGCTCGCGTCGCGGGCGCCGGCCCACTCCGTCAGGAGGGTGGCACCGGTCTCGAACAATGGCTCCCCGAGGTCGTGCAAGCGTCCGGCTTCGACGAGCCGGTAGGCGCGCTCGTCCACGTCTCGGCGGGTGATCTGCGGCTTGTCGCGGACCAGCTCCCAGGGTGCAGTGGACAACGCGTGGGCCAATCCCAGAATCCGTTTCGCCGGATCTAGGAGCTCGGGCGGCAAACTGTCTACATCCTGTGGCAGAGCCAGGCTCTCGGGAGCGAGAGGAATGCCGTTGCCGACGCCGACGCTGAACTCGAAGAACGGGGAGACCCCGCTTCCGGCCCGAGTCGACGTCGCCACCAGCCGACCGCTCAGCAAGGCGACCATCTCGAACTCGGCACTGGCCGACTCACCCGGCAACAGAGAACCAAGATCCTTTGTGTTGACCTCGCCGTCCGCCAGCCGCGTGCCGGCCAGGCCCGACGGAGGCAGTGTGATCTGGATACCGTTGACCGGCTGATTGCCCAAATTGGTGACGGTGAAGAAGGTGGAATACGGAGCGTTCTCGTTCACCACCGTCGGATGGCTGACGGTCGCAGACAGCGTCGGATCACGCACGGTAACCGCACCTTGAGCCGCTCCGGTGATGCGTTGAGGGCCCTCGGGAAGACCGTGGAGCATGCCTTCCATCTCGAAGTCGACGATGTGCGTGCCCTGCTGAAGACCTTCCACCAGAAACTCAGCCTGCCCCGTCGCCTGCGCGACGAGGATGGTCAGATCGTCGGAGGTTCCGACCTCGCCGTCCGCTCCTGGTACTCGAACGGGGACCGGTACTCCCAAAGGCGTAGGCGGCTCAGTAGACGCCTGACGCAGCCCCGACGGAACCTGAATCCGCGCCGTCAGGTCGCTGATGGTCAAGGGATCACCATCCAGAGCGCCGTTCTGCACCATCAGCACGACGGAGAAGAACTGGTGCAAGAGACTCATCTCTGTAGGGAAGAACACGACGCCCACCATGGGTGGCTCGGGCGGTTCGAGCATCCGGCACGGTTCCTGATCAAAAGGGCAACCGTCGAACGGAATCCGCTCCTCCACCTGCTCCCGCTGGATCGCAACCTTGAACGGAACGGGGCGCGGCGGCTGAAATCGTCCCAAAGCCACGGTGCGGCCCGAGTAGTGCGGAACCTCCATTTCGGCGGGTCGGCCCCAATCTTCGGGGCCGAAGTGACGGAATACCACCGGCATCGAGTACTCGAGTTCCCGGCCCTCGAACCCGAAGGCGAACGTGAGATTGATCGCTTGACGACTGTCGTCGCCGATCACGATGCCGTAGTTGCGAATCTCGTCTTCGGTGAGCGCACGCGTGCTGACGGATGTGATCAGGATCTGTGTGGCGAGCACGGACGCGGTCCGAGGCTCGGCATACGTCAACAGCTCCTCACCCTGCAGCAGGCGAATGTTCTCCAGAAAATACTCGCCCTTGGTGCGCAACGCGGGAACGCGAAGCGGCTCGTTGGGATAGGACTCCAGGCGCAGCCCGCCTTCGAGGCCGGGACCGACGAAGTCCGCGACGACACGAAGATCCTCTGGCAGAACACCAAGGGCAGGGTCATAGCCCTCCAGGTGCGTCTCCACCAGCGTCGCCGTCTCCAACGGCACTGTCTGCGTGGCTGGCGAGACGGCGAGACGGGTGCCGGCGATCTGCAACCGAGCCGTTCCAAGCTCCTGGGCCTGTGCAGGGCCGGTCAGTCCGAGGAGCAGGCCTCCGGCCAGACCGATGAAGACGAGGCTCCGAACATAAAATCCGGAGGCGTGGCTACGAAGCGCGGATCGAAGAGAATTCACGAAAACCTCCCGTCAAAGGACGGAACAGACATCGACCGACGTCAGGTACGCAGGTGCTTGCCGCGGGATCGTGTGATGATCGGCGGACGTAGCTCGACCGCTCGACCGGACACACGAAGTCCTGCCGACATAGGACGCAGATGAACTGCACCTATTGCAGAGAACGTTCTGGTAGAGGGAAAAGGAAAGAAGACTCGAAGCAAGAACGCGGTGGAACCGCGCCGGCACCTGGACCAATCGACGGGCGACGCTTCGAAGGCGTGCGCTTTGTCTCTTGGAACCGGCTAAACCTTACCCGATTTCTGGACGAATTACCGTCCGAGGCCGCCTATAAGACAATTTGGCCAATCCTGGACGCCGCGCGGTCACCTCCCATGACAGTTTGCCACCCATATAGAAGCGGCGGTGCGGTCTCGCTCCGGGTCACGCTGGTGAGTGATCGGGAATCTGGACGGCTCGAGTCGTGGTTTCGCTGACTGGTTAAGATGCCGTAGCGGCTGATCTGAACGACACTTCGCAGCCGTTGGACCGGGGTCGCTCGACGTCATGCCAGCAAAACGGTCTCGAACCAAAGCAGAGCTTTCGACTCGAACCCACTTCAGAGGACCCTCCAAAGGCCCTTCACAGGGTCGCTTCGTCCCGGCACTGGTCGTTGGTGAAGTTCTCGATGGTCGTTTCCGGGTGATCCGCGGCATTGGCCATGGCGGAATGGGTCAGGTGTACGAGGCGGTAGACCAGGAACTGGACCAATCGGTCGCGCTCAAGCTGATCCGACCGGAGCTCGCGGTACACCCCGGCATGATGGATCGCTTCAAGTCCGAGATTCGCCTCGCCCGTCAGGTGACCCACCCCAACGTCTGTCGCATCTTCGACTTCTTCCTGCACCGCCAAGGATCCACGTCGCTCGCTTTCCTCACGATGGAACTCGTGCGTGGTCAGAGCCTCGCCCAGTTGCTTCGGCAGCGAGAAGCACTGCAACCCCCAACGGCTCTGCCAATCCTCCGCCAGGTCGTGTCCGCCCTTGCCGCTGCCCATGACGTCGGTATCGTGCACGGAGACCTGAAACCAGGCAACATCATGGTCGCCGCCAGCGACAATAGCGAAGACATAAAGTCTCCTCGCGCTGTGGTGACCGACTTCGGAATGGCCATCGCTTTGGACGCCGCACACCGAACGGCCCTGGAGGCGCTCGATGAACCGGGCCAACGGATCCTGGCTCACGGTGGTACGCCAGCCTACATGGCACCGGAGCAACTCGTCGGCGCTCATGCCACTCCCGCGAGTGATCTGTTCGCCTTCGGGCTCGTCGCCTACGAAGTACTGAAGGGAGTCCGCCCCGAGGTTCCGGAGCCCGAGTCCGCCGGGGTCGATCCGGTGACCCGATTCGATCGTGTCTCAGGACTCGCGCCGGATGTCGCGACGATGCTGCAGGAGTGCCTCGAGCATCGGCCTGAACGCCGACCCGAAGCTGGACATCTCTTGGATTCGCTTTCCGGCGGCTCGCGGCTGTACGCGTTTGTCGCATGTCGTCCGGCGCCCGATCGAGATCACTCGGAAGGCGTCGACCCGATTGTCGGTCCCACAGCTGATCGACCCCCTCTCTTTGCCTTCGACCATCCGCGGGACGCAATTCGCTGGTGCCTTGCTACCGCTCGCCAGCATGTAGAGGCGCGCCAAGAACCACCCGCGTTCGCTGTCCACCTCGGTGAGCTCGATCGCCGAACCAGAGACAAACGGTCGTGGCCGATCGCACCCGAAGTCAGACAGCTCCTCGTCGCTCTCCTGGCCATGGCCTCTGGCTCTCAAGTTCTGCTTTCGCGCAGCGCGTTCGAAACCACGCGTCAAGCCGGCAGAGGCGGCGACAACGACGTCCAGGCCGAGCAGCACCCTGATCCCGAAGGGTTGCAGTGGCTAGCCCACGGAATCTTCCAGGCTGGAGCCTCCTCGGAACCGTGCGAAGTCTTCGGCGTAGCCGACGGAGAGTTCACCAGCGCCGAACCTCCCACCGAGAGCGCCGAGGTCCGACGACTCGCTCAGTTGGGCACTATTCTGGGCTGGCGACCCGGCGTCGGTCTCGCCCTCCCTCATCGTCCCCATTGGCGCATCGTGCGCAAGCTGGGAGAAGGCGGATTCGGTGAAGCGTGGCTCGCCCGACACGACAAGACGAGCGAAGAACGGGTGTGGAAGTTCTGCTGTGACGCCGAGCGGCTCGCAGCCCTACAGCGAGAGATCACACTGTTTCGTCTGCTGCGGCAGGAGTTGGGCGACCGAGACGACATCAACCGCGTGCTCGACTGGAATCTCGAATCACCGCCCTATTTCATCGAAACGGAATACACCGCAGGCGGAGACCTCCTGGCCTGGTGCCGGAAGCAAGGCGGTCTGCGGTCGGTTCCCAGGGCGACTCTGCTCGAGCTACTCGCCCAGGTGGGCGATGCGCTGGCTGCGGCCCACTCGATCGGCGTCCTGCACAAGGACGTGAAGCCGACCAACGTCTTGATCGACGATGGACCCGGGGGGCCCCGGGTCCGCCTTGCCGACTTCGGTGTAGGCCACGCACTGGACAGGCAGCGTCTGGATTCGGCCGGCATCACGGTCCTCGGCCTCACAGAGCCCTCTCCTTTGAACGCCGGCGCCGCTACCGAGATCTACGCAGCGCCCGAGCTCAAGGAGGGTAAGACCCCGAAAGTGCAAGCCGACGTCTATGCAATGGGCGTCATGCTCTACCAGATCGCGGTCGGCGACTTCTCCCGCACTCTGGCTCCAGGCTGGCAGCGGCAGATCGATGATTCGCTTCTGGTGAAGGACATCGAAGATGCGGTGGATGGCGATCCCGACCACCGGCCGGGAGCCCGCGACCTCGCCAGCCGCCTACGACACCTAGATTCCAGGCGCGATTCCCTGGAGCAAGAGCGTGAGCTGCGCACCCAGGTGGAGGCGAGTCGTCGAGAGCTCATCCGCTCGCGCTCTCGGCGGCGGGTGCTGGTGCTGGTGCTGGTGGCGACCACTTTGGTTGCCCTGACCGCCGCCTGGGTGAGCTATCGAATATCAGAGGAGGCGTCACGCGCCCGCGACGCGGCAAAATTGGCCGTCGCTGTGGACTGGATGGACGACGGTCCCACTGTGGCAGCCAATGTACTGCTCGATATGGAGAACCCGGGTCCGGCGGCGTTTTCCCTGATGCGCCGCGCGTTGAATGAGCCCTTGGCTCGGTACGAGCGGCAATGGCCCATTCAGATCGGTACGGCGGCACTCAGCCCGGACGGAAGTCGGATTGCTATAGCTAACGAGGCTCTGCCTCAGACCGACCAGCGGTGTTGGCTCCGAGCCGGTGAGG
>JALCBJ010000037.1 GCA_028066595.1 Thermoanaerobaculia bacterium | reverse complement strand
GCAGAGTACGCTCGGACCTTGAAGAATGCGTGGTGTCAAAACGGGTAGCAGGTCACGCCCTCGCGCATCAGCTGGTAGAGCCCGTCGTGGATCAAGCTGGCTCTCCTGAACGACGGAGTGTCGATCGCGCCGGTCGCGCCATTCCAGGCATAGCCGGCTTCGATGTGGATGTGCTCGTCCCCTTCGTGATCCCGCCGAACGGCCAGAATCCGCGTACCGAGTGTGCCGAGCCGAGCGACGGGGCGGTTTTTAGGCAGCACCTGGACCAGGAGGAGCCAGTGCATCGGTCGCAAGGTCTGGAAGCGGTAGTCCCGGTGCCGGATCTTCTTCCAATGGCGGCCTTCGCGCATCCGCCGCGGACTAGGCACCGCGCGCCTCCGCCCTCTCGGCCGCCTGGATTAGCCGCGTCACGATGCGACGTGTTGCCGTCAACGGTACGCCGGTCTCGTTCGAGATCCGAACGAGCGGGACATTGCCTGACTGGTCCCACCGATCGTGCACCCAGTGGATGATCTCGACTTTCCGCACCCTCTCGAGACACTGCTGGAAAGGCCTGCCCGTCTTGTGGTGGATCCTGCGGGCTCGGTGGCGCATCCACCGCCTGGCGCTCCGTGTCTCCGCATCGGAGAGTGCCGCCATCAAGCGGCCGCCCCTCCGTGCCACCGGCCGTTCCTCCGACCGGTGCAGCTCAATTCGAGCGCCTCTTCGGCTGATACTCGATGTGGATGTGCTCCTGGGGCGTGCCGGCTCCCTCGAAGAGGACATCGAAGTCGTTCCCTAGACGCTCCGCGATGGTCCGCGCGAGCTGCGCCTTCTCCTCATCCGAGGCCTCGAGGTTCTTGGTCCTCAGATCGCAGGCATGTCCGATCCAGTGGAGGGATGCCTCGCTGTGCTCCCCATCGCAGACCGAAGTGACCGTGAGGCTGCGGGCCCCGAGGGCCTGGTAGGCCTGCGAGGCAACGAGAATGGCCAACAGGATCTGCGTCGACAGGCAGTCCAGCTTGACGCCGGGCTTCAAACGAATCGGGATCGATAGGTCCAATCAACCTCCCCAGAGAGCCTTCAGAAGCTCGGCCATTCGCTCGATCGCGACAGACTCCTCCAGAAGCAGGCCGAGGAGTCCCAGAGCTGCGAGCGCCACCGAAGCCCCGAAGAGTTTGATGTTCTTGTTTCTGTCACCGATGCCGGTGTCTGATTCCAAGGTCGTGACTCGGCTGCCCAGGGGCGGCTGGCCATTTCCCAGCACGACGACCCGCTCCAGTACTTCCAGGCGGTCTGTGGCTGCGCGCACGCCCTGGACGAGTGAGGCCACCTGCTCACTCAAGCGATCGAGTTTCTCGTCCAAACGAAGCAGCACCGCGACTTTCGTGTCCTCTTCCATTGTCGTGTAGGCCCTCCCGTGTCTCATGGTTTCCTGCGATCCCTCTGCATCACGGACGCAGCTTGGAATCAGCTCCAGGCGTCCGTGACGATTTCGAGGTCCTGCGAGTGCGGAAACTGGCGAGCCAGCCGCACACTCTTCGTCTCGATCTGCTCCTTCGGGTTTCCGAGGATCGAGAGGTAGTGACGATCCCGCTCGCTCACCCAGCCTTCGAGGTTTCCGGAGTGGGCGCTACGACTATCTGCGCCTGGCACGCATCGACTGGAAACAGGGCCGACTGCACGAAGCGATGGCGGCGATGGACGACATGCTGACCCGCTACCCTCACGAGCTGAGGGCTTCGGAGTCCTTTCCGATCTCGGTGAACCTGGACCGGATCCGGATCCAAACGGAGCTCGGTCTCATCGACGAGGCCACCGAGGCCATGACGAAGCACTACGAGATCTTCCTCACCACGGGTTCCATCAACCAGAGGCGAGGCGCAACCAAGGTCGTCAGGCGCCTGGTGAAGAGGGGCGCCCCGGCCGAGCCCTTCGAGTCCATCCTGCGCGATGTCGTCGCCCAATCCCTGGAACGGTCCGAGGCGTCGGAGCTGGTGACCGCCTCCATCGAGCTGGCGGCCTTTCTACGCACCCAGGACCGGTACGACGATGCCTGCACGGCGCTGTCCGATGCGCTGGCGGCCGTACCGCCAGGAACCCCGGACGCCGCGTTGGCGACGCTGAACTCGGATCTCGAGACGACCTGCTCGCCACCGACCGACTGACAGGCCGGCCTCGGAACGATCGACTCGTCCGATCCCCTCCGGACCGGCGTAGGGCGGGGTGCATCTGTGTACTACACCCCTTGACTACGCCAACTCGGAGGAATCATGTCTTGCAAACTCTTCAACCTACTGACGGATGATCAACTGCTGCGGCTGGGCGTTCGGCCCGAAGATGTGGAATCGATCGGTGCCCGCAGACCGTTGTCGACCGTCTTCGAGCTGCTTCTCGACCCTTCCATCGATGCCAATCTGCTTCCCCTGCTCCTCCAGCAAGGGATCGTTGGAGGAGATGCCGACCAGCGGTTCCTCGATCGAATGGCCCGGGTTCGCACCGTTCTGCGCCAGCCGACGGAGTCAGCACGCTTCGGCCTGATCGGCGACGCCACGTTGGACGACCAGACAGACGACAAAAACGACGATCAGCAGGAGGAGGACGATCTCGAAAAACTGAATCGGGAGCTGGAAGGCTTGCTCGAAGAGCTGGGAAAGTTGCTTCAGGCGCTGACTCTTCCCGCTGGAGCGCCGATTCGGAAGTGCGATCAGACCGCCACTGGAATCTACTTCGGCGAAGGCGCCGACACCCAAGTGATCGACCTGACGCGGCCGAACCGTGCCCAGATCGCCAGGGCACGGAAGAAGGCTTCCGACGATGCAATGCGCAACGCGAACGACCAGGCTGCAGAGCAAGCCTTCCTGAAGCTGCTGCAGGTACCGCTCGAAGAGATCTGCGCCAACGATGACTGTCCCATACCCAGGTTGTCCTTCGATACCGACTTCCTGCCCATGGGTTCGGAGGTAAAGGTCGAAGAGAGGATCTTGCTCACGCTGCAAGGCGCTCGAAAGGTCACTCGCATCACGGCGGTCGTCATGGTTACCGCACGAACGCTGGTCACCTTCGAATGCGTGCCTCGTCGCGAGGTTCCCGGGCCTCTGCCCCCAGGCTGAGTCAGCTGGTGGTGGGTTCCATTCCATCCGGAGCAGCATGACTCCTTCGACCACGCTGAGCCGGCTGATGTCGGCTCAGCTCGCAGTCTCTGTTCCGCCAGCAGGAAAGTGGTCAGCGATCCACCGCTGCCACAACGGCTCGTCGCGAGCGGCCACTTCGGCCGCGATTTCGCCATAGAGGTAGAAGCGGAGCGACAGGAGGACCCGATCGCCGATGTCCATGGCGAAGAGGTGGGCGACGCCAGGTGCAGGTTCGTCGAGTCGTAGTAGGAGTTCGTCGTCGCCGTCGGACCCCAAGCTCTCGACCCATCCGCCCATCGACAGATCGCCCAGCCTGCACTGCACTCTTTCGCCGGGCCCGGCGTCGTCCAGGTGGAGCGCGCCAGTGAGCGTCGCCCAGGCCTCGGAGCGAGGCGACGGCGCCATCGCCATGAGCTGATATGCCGAGGACGACTGTCCGACAAAATGCTGGAGATAGAGCTTGAGAATCCGGAAAAAGGAGGGCCAACCCGATTCCCAGCCCTCGAGCTGATCGTCCCACTCCTCGTCGTCGACGAAGAGGCTGTGGACCACCCGAACGATGCAGGTATCGCCCGAACGGGCTTCGACGATCCATTCGCTGGCGACCGTAGGTGCATCGGGCCCCAGATCCTTACTGTCGGCCGCGAAACGGCGAGGAGGGTCCCAGGCGGTGATCTTTGCTTCGGACTCCATACCGGGACCGAAGTTCGAGGTCGCGACGCCACCCACTCGCCCGTCTACCTCGGAGGGGACGAACCACGAGGAGATCCCCGGCCCGGTAGCGATGGCGTTCCAGACCTGCTCGGTCGTGCCTGGAACTTCGACTTCTACGCTTACCGAGCGGCGCCCGGACTCGTCTTTCTTGATCGGCATACCGGCTCCTACCGTCTCTCTTCAGTTCATCTCTTGGCTGGAATCGTGGGCTCAGGGGTTGGTTGGGGCAGTGGATGGGCGGCGACCACCAGACGATGGCATCGGCCGTCCACCGCCTCCCCGTCGTGGTAGCGCGCCACGAGCTGCGCGACACTATCCGTCAACTCGCGGGTGAAGGCTGCTCGCTCTGCCGCCGAGCGGAACCGTACTTCGGTATCGAGTGACAACGTCGCCAGACGCTTGCCCGTCTCCTTCGCCCGGTGCGCGAGGTTGCTCACTTCGCGCACGATGCGTGCACCGAGGGCTATCAGGTAACTCGCACTGAGCCGGTCCGCACTCCGCTCGGGATCCACTGCAACCGGGCCGAGAGCGCTCGGCGACACCACGTACGACGACGCTGTCGCCACCATCAGGCGTTCCGTCAGGCCACCCCACTTGCGCTGTTCGGCCATCTCCACGAGGCCGTGTGCTTCGAGCGTGCGCAGATGATAGTTGACCTTCTGCCGGGCGATCCCCACCCGCGACGCCAGAGTCGCCGCCGAGGCGGGTTCGGATAGCTCCGCGAGCAGACGGTTGCGGATCGGATCGAGCGCGATGGCCGCAGCGGCGGGTTCGTCGATGACCTCGATGTCTCGCATGACTAGGATCTCATCATTGAAAACAATTTTTGTCAATCTCCGAACAGCTGCGATCCTGTTTCGGTCCCGAAGGCTTGCCGTGGGGAACCAGGCCCACGCGGCGAATAGACCAAGTGATCCGGTGTAGTTTCGTCGTAGTCCGCCGAACCACGATCGACGACCTCGAGGACACTCGCATGCTCCCTAGACCCGTTTTTCGCCGCGTCGCCGCCGCATTCGTCGCCGGCCTGCTTCTTCCCGCCGCCACCGTCCTGGCCGACGCGCCGGACTTCGTGGGTCATTGGGAGGGCGCGATCGCCATTCCGGGCCAGCCCCTAGAGTTCGAGGTCGACCTGGAGCTGACCGACGACGGTTCCCTGTCTGGCGACCTCTCGATCCCAGCCCAACAGCTGCGTGACTACGCCCTGTCGGAGCTCCGCGTCGAAGGAGACGACATCCACTTCGAGATGGCTGGCATTCCCGGAACGCCTACCTTCGATGGTACTCGCGACGGGGACACCGTCGCCGGCACCTTCGTCCAGGGAGGCGGCAGCCTGAGCTTCGAGATGAGCCGAGCGGCGTCGGACTCGGAAGACGCCGCCGTGGCGCTCGACGGCTTCGGTGCGCAGGTGGAGAAGGCCCTGGCCGATCTCAACATTCCCGGCGCCGGGCTCGCCGTTGTCCATGGAGGCGAGGTGGTGCTGGCCGAGGGCTACGGACTGCGGGACGCCGCGAACGATCTACCCATGACCGCCGACTCCCTGTTTGCCATCGGCTCTACCACCAAGGCCATGACCGCGACCCTTCTCGGCATGCTGGCGGACGAAGGTCGCTTCGATTTCGACGCACCGGTGGTCGACTATCTACCGCAGTTCCAGCTCTCCGATCGCGAGTTGACCCTCGAGGTGACCGCCCGGGACATCCTTACCCATCGCACAGGCCTGCCGCGCCACGACCTTGCCTGGTATGGCCGCGAGGATGCCGAACGCGAGGCACTGCTGGCCGCCATGTCGCACTTCGAAACGAGCGCCGGTTTACGCGAGACGTGGCAATACAACAACTTCATGTTCATGACCGCTGGCTACCTAGCCGGACAGCTCGAGGGTAGCGACTGGGAGTCCGTGATCCGAGCGCGCCTCTTCGCACCGCTGGGAATGAACCGCACCAACGTCCACGTGACCGAGGCGCAGCAGGACGACGACCACGCCGTTCCACACCGCGAAGCCGACGACGGAGCGATCGAGGTCATCCCGTTCCGGCCGATCGAGGCCATGGGTCCGGCTGGTGCCGTCAACTCCAGCGTACGCGAGATGGCACGTTGGCTACAGCTCAATCTGAACGAGGGCCATGCCGATACGGACAGCGGGGCGCAGCTGATCCAGGCCGGTACCCTCGCCGACATTCACAACGGTCACATGGCGATCGGCGTACCGAGCACCCGAGCCGACATCTCTCCCGCCCTGTATGGCCTAGGCTGGATGGTCGATTCCTACCGAGGTCACCGGCGACTGTCCCACGGCGGCGGCATCGACGGCTTCAACACCATGGTCGCGCTGTTCCCGGACGACGGGCTGGGCGTCGTGGCGTTCACCAACCGCAACAGCGGTTTGTCGGGTGCGCTGGCTCAGAACGTCGCCGACCTTGTGTTGGGCCTCGAGCCGATCGACTGGATCGGCGAGCAGGTCAAGGCTCGCGCCCAGGGAGAGGCGGCCGAAGAGCAGATGGAGGCGACGAAGGACTCGGTGCGCGTTCAGGGAACGTCACCGTCCCACGATCTGGCCGACTACGCGGGTACGTACGAGCATCCGGGCTACGGGCGCGTGACGTTCGCCGTCTCCGACGCCTCGTCGAAGGCACTCACCCTGGATTTCCACGGTATCCAGGCGCCGGTGGAGCATTGGCACTACGATACGTGGAGCGGCGCCGAGCTGCCGGAAGACAGCGACGGCGATCGGACACTGGAGAACATGAAGTTTCTGTTCCGTACGGACTTCGACGGTGTGATCTCCGCCGTCGAGGCACCGCTCGAGCCGCTGGTCTCGGCGATCGTCTTCGAACGTGTACCGGACCCCTTGCTCAGCGATCCCGCGTATCTGGAGAAGCTCGCCGGTACCTATGCCGGGCTCTCCGGCGTACGCTTCCGTCTCGAGCTCCAAGGCAACCGCCTCAGCGCTCACATCCCCGGCCAGCCCATCTTCGAGCTGAAACCGAAGGTCAATGGCCACTACCAGCTCGGTGACATCGAGATCGTCAGCGTCGAGTTTCTCTTCGACGAGGCTGGAGACGTCTCTGGCATGAAGGTCCACCAACCGGGCGGTGCGGTGGAGGCGGAGCGGGTGAAAGAGTAGCAACGGGGGATCAAGGGTCTCGGCCGGTGCCGAGCCTTGTTTTCTGAAATCCCCCTCTAACTCCCCCTTTCGGTAAAGGGGGAGAGCCAAGGCATCTAGTACCGAACCGCTGTGCCCCAGGCGGAGACGAGAAAGACGCTCCCGCGAACGAGACATCCCGACGAAACGCACACCGAATGCCCCCCTTCTGGGAAAGGGGGTTAGGGGGGATTTCTGACCTAGCGGTAACGAGAAGACAGCGGGTCTACGACAGAAGCATCTTCAGATCGTCCGCCGTCAGATCCGACATCCTCGTGCCCTCGCCACCGAGGATGGCGTCGGCCAGCTCACTCTTGGAGCGCTGGAGGGCGACGATCTTCTCTTCCACCGTGTCGCGGGCGATGAGGCGGTAGGCGAAGACGGGCTGCGTCTGGCCGATGCGGTGGACTCTGTCGATGGCCTGCGCCTCGACGGCAGGGTTCCACCACGGGTCGAGGAGAAAGACATAACCGGCCGCGGTGAGATTGAGCCCGACACCACCAGCCTTGATGCTGATGAGGAAGAGATTGCAACCGGGATCGGTCTGGAACCTCTCCACCACATCGCCACGATTGCGCGTGGAGCCGTCGAGGTAGGCATACGTCTTGCCCCGCGCCTCGAGCTCACGCCGCACGTAGGCCAAGAGCTTGGTGAACTGCGAGAAGATCACCAGCTTGTGACCCTCGTCGAGGATCTCCTCCACGTGGGAGAAGAGCATCTCCATCTTGGCGCTTCCAGCCGGTTCCCACTCTTCGTCCACCAGCCCGGGATGGCAGGCGACCTGACGCAGGCGCAGGAGGGCTTCGAGCACCTGGATCGGGTTGGCCACCTTGCCGCCTTCGCTCTGGCTGAGGAGATTGGCTTGATAGTGCAGACGAAGCTTGTCGTAGAGCTCGCGCTGCTCGTCCCGTAGCGTGGTGTGGAGCGTCAGAATCGTCTTGGGTGGCAGATCCTTCAACACTTCAGACTTGGTGCGGCGCAGGATGAAGGGCCGCATGCCCTCGGCCACGAGCGCCAGTTCTTGCTTGTTCGGAGCCCTGCCCCCCGTGAGTGCGTCGAGCTTGGGAAGGCGACCAAAGAGCGACGGGTTCAAGAACTCGAAGATCGAGCCCAACTCGCCGAGGTGATTCTCGATCGGGGTACCGGTCAAGGCGAGACGGTTCTCACCCACCAGCAGGCGCGAAGCCTTGGCAGCCTGCGAATCGCGGTTCTTGATCGCCTGGGCCTCGTCGAGCACCAAGGTGTCGAACTTCTCGGCGGCCAGGTAGCCGATATCGCGACGGAGCGTGCTGTACGTGGTGAGAACGATGTCGTAGTCGTCGAGCTCGCCTTGTAGCTTCTGACGGTCGGGTCCAGCGTACTCCACCACCTTCAGGTCCGGTGTGAAGCGAGCCGCCTCGTCGATCCAGTTGAACACCAGGCTCCTCGGCGCCACCACCAGGAAGGGCTTGCCGGTGGTCTTGGCCGGCGTTCGGTGGGCCAAGATGAGGGCCAATACCTGCACCGTCTTGCCCAGACCCATGTCGTCGGCGAGCACTCCTCCGAGCCCGAACTCCCGCAGGAAGGTCAACCAACCCAGGCCGTGCCGCTGGTAGCCGCGCAGCGTCCCATGGAACGTCCGGAGCTCCTTCTTCGACTTGATGCGTTCCCAGGAGCTCAGCTTCCTGCGTAGGTTGGAGAACTGCCGATCCACCGACGGCGGCGTCATGGCGAGCAACGTGTCCACAAGAAGTGCTTGGGAAGAGTGAAACTTCAGCCCCTCTTCGGTGGCATCGTGTGACAGCTTGGCCAGGGAGTCGTAGGCATCGACCCACTGCTCCGGCAGGATGCCCTGAGAGCCGTCGTCGAGCTCGATAATGCGCTCACCGCGCGCGATGGCCGCCAGAGCACGGGTCAGGTCGATGTGCTCGCCCGCGTAGTCGAGGCCACCCTTGAGCTCGAACCAATCGACGCCGCTCTCCACCCGCAGTGTCGGTGGATCGGGCGAACGCATCGGTGCACCATGGACCTCGACCACCCAGCCGTCGCGCAGCAGAGGCTCGGCCACGAGGGGCAGTCGTGCCGGGTCGAGCTCCAGTCCATGACCGTGTTCCAGACCACTTCCCCGCGTGGATACGGGCTGGAAGCCGAGCTCCACCAAGCGCAGCAGCCCTTGCTGCTCCAGCTCCATGTTGCGACGAAGCATGACGCCCTCGCGCCAGTCGACGATACCGCGGCGCTGATCGTCGGCCGGGACATTGAAGTCGCCATACTCGAAGCTGAGATGGGCGCGCAGCGGTAGTTGGACCCACTCCGGGGCCCTCTCCGACTCCAGCGCGAGATGGGGGATCGGCGCTTCTGTAACGGCCTCCAGCCCCAGGTCGTCGGGAAGGCGCATCGTGGGAAGTGCCGGCAGCTCGAGCAACGTGGTGAGCGCGTCTTCTAGATCCTCGCCCGGAATGACGATCTCGTCGGCACCTCGCAGCCTGGTGATCCAAGGCCGGTCCTGCCCCGGCTCGGTCTCCAGCCGTGCGATGTGGTCTTTGAACAACACCAGGCCGGACGGCATGTCGTCCGCGTCCCGTGCTGGCAGCACGCTGGTCAGAGCACCGGTGGCCGCTACCGCCTGGTCCGCCGCGATGGCCGCACGCATGGCGCTTCGCCGGTCCGAGAGCAAGATCGCTTCCGGGTCGCCGAGTGGAATGACGGTCAACCGGTCGTCCAGGTCGTCGTCCGAGCCACCCGCAGTCATCGTCCCGTTTCCGGAGACGTCGCGGAACAGCTCCCCTCTCAGCTTGATCACTTCCTGTCCTTGGGCGCCCTCGGTCACCAAACGAAGGGCCAGACGCCAGGGTGGGTCACCGTCCCAATCCAGAGGTCGCATCGAGCTGGCGTCGTGGCCATCCCAGCTTCCTAGAATCTTGCGTTGGCACAGATCGGGCAGCACGTCGTCGTACAACTCCTTTGGTAGTACCAGACGACGAGCCTTTGGTGGGCGCGGGCGAGATCGACCCTGCCGCCGCCCCTTTCGCGGATGACCTTGGGTGGGGAGAGCGGGCACGACGGTCGGGATGCTCCTCGGCCCCTCGTTTCCGTTCTCTGACACCTGCGCAACGTCGGGGGCCGGCTCGGCGTCCCCCAGGGTCTCCGAGCTCGGCGATGGATCTCCGGCGTCTTCCTGTCGCGAGGTATCGATTGGCTCCTCGCTCGCTACGCTGACGGCCGAGTCGGAGAAATCGTTCGACCCAGTCTCCGCGCCTTCCTCCGACTCCAATCCGGGAGGGAGGACGGCCTCGTCCACCTCATCTTCGAAGACGGTTCGGGAAGCCCCGTTGCGGGAACGCGGCACCAGGACGTCTTGGAGCAGCCTCGGGTCTACACTCTTCGGCTTGAGAGTCGCTTCCCCGTCGCCACCCGCCTTGACCTCGTAGACGTCGAGCACCAGCCCGTCGGCCGATAGGCTGGCGCCCGCGTTCACCAAGAGGCGCACCATCTCGGGATCGGGCCCGGCGATCTGACCACTGGTAAGTTGATCGAGATCCTGTTTCACCGAGGCAAAATGGGACTTCCAGCTGCCGTGATCGTTCTTCGGCCGCGCCTTCTTCGCAGGCTTCTTCTTGGCCGGTCTCTGCGGACCCTGCTTGGGCTCCGGCAGATCCGGTAGCTCGCGCCAGCGGGTCTTGCGATCTTTGCGCAGCGTCACCTCGATCTGGCCCGGTGGCTGATTCTGCGGTCCACTCTCGGCGAGTGCGAGGAGCGTGGCCCAAAGATGCTTGCACGGCTTGCCCGACGAGAACCGCGGACATTGACAGAAGACGTGGAGCTGCTGCTTTGGCGCCACACGCGACCAGTCGATTCCGACACCGTACGACTGCCGATCCTTGCCCTGGACCTGGGCCGTAGCGCGGTTGCCCTTGACGTCCAGCTGTACCCGTCCCTCGCGGAAATAGTCCGCGCCACGCTGCTTGTCGCCGCGGTTGAAACTCGCGGTCGTGCGCTCGTATAGCGGCACCGGTCGGGAGTTGACCGCCGCAGGTCTCTGGCGTTTTCGGCTACGTCGACGCTGCCGGCGCGCCGGCGTGCCACCGCTGGAAGGACTGCTGTTGGCGTCAGTCATGCTCGAAATCGGTCGTGAAAAGGAAGCTGGGTGCCACCACGTGGGCCTCCTCGGAGCTCGGTCTCCTGGTGGGGGGACCGCAGCTCAGCAGGTTCCTGGTCTGAAGTGCCTGCCCACTCGCACCATGGGAAGAACCCGTGCACAGGGGCGGATCTCAGAGTCGGCTGTTCGAATCAGTCCATTCAACCCTTCGGGTCTTCGGACGTACCCCAGAGCTCGGTCCACCACTCGGGCCGGTCGTGAAGGTACTTGGTGAAATACGCGACGATGGTCTCCATCCAGAGCTTCCGTTTGGGGTAGTAGAAGATCTGGTGATCTTCCCCGCCTACCTCGATGAGCTCGACATCACGGCCCAGAACCTTCAGGGCCGTATACATCTGATGGCTTTCCACCGGCGGTACGTTGGTGTCTTGATCACCGTGCAAGAGCAAGAGCGGCGTTTCGATCTCGTCGGCCGCGTAGAGCGGACTCTGGTCGATGTAGAGGTCGCGTGCATTCCAGGGGTAGCTGTCGGCCGAAGCGGCCGCCGAGTAGAGGTATCCCCACCAGCCCTGCCCCCAATAGCTGGCCAGGTTCGCGATGCCGGCGTGGGACACTCCGGCGGCGAAAAGATCACTGTGGCTGACCAGGTACATGGTCATGAAGCCACCATAGGAGGCGCCGATACAACCCACTTTGTCGGGGTCGACAAAGGGATGCGCGTCGAGAAACCGTTTCGTACCTTCGAGAATCTCGTCGGCGGTACGCCGTCCCCAGGCGTTGACGTGGCGGGCCGAGAATTCCTGGCCGAAGCCGGTGGCGCCGCTCGGTTGCACAGTGTAAACCATGAAACCGTGTGCCGCCCAGTAACTGCGCGGATAGCGGCCGCCAAAAGCGCGGTCGCTGGGTAGCGTACCCCCATAATAACTGACGATCAGGGGATATTTCTTCGATGGATCGAAATCCGGCGGATAGTTGACCCGGCCGAGGATCTCCGTGGCGTCTTCCGTACCTTCGTCCATGACGAACGAAAAGGTCTCGACACGGCCCAAGTCGACGCGTCGCCAGGCCTCGTCGCCACCCCGCACCAATTCCCTGGGCTGCCGATCGCCGCCGCTCAACACAAAGACCGTTTCCGGCTGACTCGGGCCCTCTCCTAGGTAGGCGATCGTCGCGCCATCGCGCGAGACGTCGACCCGGCCGACCACGTCACTGCCGCTGGGGACTTCCTCGAGTTCCTTCGTGATCAGGTCGTAGCGATACAGACGTTGGTACGACTGATCCTGACCGACGATCCAAAGCGCACCCTCGGTGACGAAGACTTGATTCACCGTGGGATCCCAATCCTTGGTCAACGCAGCGACTTCCCCTGTCGCAGGATCGAAGAGATAGGCCTCCGTCTCGTAGTCATTCACCACCTGATCAGCCGGCAGATCGGGATCGCGCCCCGCGCCGCCGAAGAGTTGCGGCGATCCCAGAACCACCAGACGCCGATCGTCCTCGGAGCCCGGGTTCAGGTACTGGACCGGCCCGACCCAGCCCTTCATCTGCTCTTTGGAGGCGATCTCGCGCAACTTCAAAGTTTCGAGATCCAGCTCGAAGAGACTGGTCGCCGAGAAAGGACGCTCGGTACCACCGTACTCGAGCCGGTTGAGGAGCAGGCGATCGATGCCAACGTCGGTGAGGTCGTCCTTCCGCTGATCGAAGCTCAGCTGGCGCAGCCCTCCACCGTCCACCGGCACCCACCACAGCCGGGACTCGTCGCGCTGACCGGCCCAGCGATCGGTGGGTCCGCGGAACCGTTTGAACCCCCGCTCGTCGGCCTCGGCCGACTCCACGGTCTCGACGATGAGACCCGAACCGTTTAGCAGCCACCGGTGGCCAGACCAGTCCTGCACATCGGCGAGGACGCGACGGGAGGTGCCTCCGTCGATGGGGGAAATCCATAGATCATGTCCGGTGGCTCCCGGCTCGCGCGACGAGGTGGCCCAGGCATAGTGAGAGCCGTCGGGGGACCAAGCGAAGCCGGAAGGACTGGTGTGGAGCTCCCGAATCACATCCCCGGACTCGACGTCGACGATCTGGTGCCAGCTCTTGGCGTGATCCGCGGGAACGCCGGCGCTCGACCACCGGACCCGCAGATACCTGCCATCAGGAGAGAGATCGAGGCCGCGAACCGTTTCCTGATCGAGGAGCTCCCGCAGACCGACATGACGACGCCGGTTGGTGGACACGGCGATCCCGGACCAGGGCTCGACGCCGGTGAGCTCGGCGGCGATGCTCCAATCCCCTTCCGCCGTCCCTTCGCGTACCGACGTAACGAGCAGTAGATGCTTCCCCTGGGTCAGCTTCAACTCCGCGGTGACTGGCTCCGCCTCGGACTCGTCGTCCGCGGAGGTCGCTTCTACAGCGGTCGCCCGCGTCGCGACCTCGACGCCATCGAGGAGAATTCGCACTGGCTGCTCGCTCCAGACCCGGAGCGTCGTTTCCGTATAAAAGTCCACCGAGACATAGGTCGCGGCCCAGGCCTTGTGCGCGACTCCGTCGTCGGCTGCCGGCCAGGGTGCTCCCACCGCCCAACGTGACGGCTCCGCACCCGGCCGCAACGTCTGTCCGTCGCCCTCGGCGGGCCACAGTCCCTCGAGATCGATGGTTTCCTCCGCCAGAGCATCCGCCAGCTCGTACCCTGCGATCTCCGGCAGCGCCCAAGGTGTTGGCCCGAGGATCAGCCAGGAGTCGACGGCCACGGGAGGCAATTCCGTCGTGGTCTCGGAGGCCGATCCAGGCGATGAGAAGACAACGGCCGACAGAGTAGACAGCACGAGGACAAGGCGAGGCACGAAATGGCGCATGGGCATCGTCTTTCGGTCAAGTCGCAGAGTGGGGCGCCCCCGCGGTCGAGGGCGTCGGAGACGCTCCGTCTCGTATCAAGGCCCGGCGTCTCTTGAGAGCGGATTCGTACGGGCGTTGTAGCGAGCACCTTGCCGATCTGGACGGTGGTGGGCTAGAAGCTCGCGAAAACGTCGCCGAAACTTCGGCGCTCGGCCCGAACGCGCGCAGAGTGTAGCACCGCTCAACGCACAATGGGCCAGCAATCCACCACCTGGTCGCCGCGCACTACATGGTAGGCGTCGAAATTAGGCACCACGAGACAGGAGTGGTTCGGTTGTATCCGAACCCGCGTGCCTACCGACAACGGGCCGTCGACCCGTCCATGCTCCTGGGACAGAGACACGATGGAAAAGCCATCTTCCAGCTCGGCCGACTCGTAGTCGCGATAGATCCGACCGTAGCTCGGCGGATCGCTCCAGACCGGACCAGCATCTTTCGACAGGGTGAGTGCGCCGGCGTCGAGAATGCAGTGCGCCGAGCCGGGTTGATGTGACACCACCTGCGAGACCACCGTCAGTGCGCAGTCGCGGACATCGCAGGAGCCGATCAGAACCTGAGAGTAGTCGTGGAAGACGTAGTTGCCGGGCCGCGCCTCGGTGACTCCTTCCAACGAGCGGACCGCCGACATCGCCGGCGTCGAACCCACCGAAATGCCCCGCACCTCGACTCCCGCGTCCCTCAGCCGCTGCGCGAAACCCACCATGACGCTTCGCTCCTCCTCCGCCACGCTCGCCAACGCCTCGGAACCCTGAACCGAGTACGCATGACCCGAATGACTGAGGATGCCGTCGAAGACCAGGCGGTCGGCATCGTGCAGCCGCCGAGCAAGGTCCAGGGCCGACTCCGTCCGCGGGTCGACGCCGCACCGCCCGTAGCCACAATCTACCTTCAGCCACACGTGGCAACGATCGACCTTCGGGGCCAGCTGAGTCTTCAGCGCGGTAACGGCGTCGGCGGAGTCGACCACCAGCCGTAGCGCGACCCCTTCGCGAAGATTCGCCACGGCCGCCACTTCATCGAGTCGGCCGAGGATGACGGGAAAAGCCCAGGTGACATCGTCCCAGGGGTCACATCCGCCACCGCCCAGGATCACGGCGCGAGCCTCCGCCAAAGTCGAGACCGTCAGTCCGCACGCGCCGGCTTCGCGCAGCAACTCCGCTGCTTGCAAGCTCTTTGGCGTCTTGAAGTGAGGCCGGAGCTCGACGCCCAGCCTGTCGGCGCGTCGTGCCATGTTCTCGACGTTGCGCTCCAGGACCTCTAGGTCGAGGACCAGCGCCGGAGTCGGTAGCTCGTTCAATGTCTTGTAGAGCATGACAAGCAGAGCATCGCAGAGCCCACCCAGGAATTCACCGTTCTCAGACGGCGACGCGGACCAGCGAATCGATGCTCCGCCGATCGGGCTCGGGCGCCAGGTCTGCCACACCCTCGATCTCTACCAACAACTCCGGACGGCAGAGATCGGCGTGCACCCACTCCAACTGCGTACCCCCGTCTAGACGCTCCGTCATCTGTTCGGCCAAGCGGCAGCGATCCCCTTCACGAACATAGTAGATCCGGAGGTGGCGAAAACGTTGCATGAGGCCACTGACCAGCTCTTCGCCCGACAGGTCGGGTGCGCCCACCGGAGCACCGCCGGCGTGCACCACCGCGGCCAGGTTGAGCAAGGTTTCGCGCAGCTGTCGATCGAGACAGGCCTCGTGGACGCTGTCTTCGCCGACCACGCTGGCGGTGCCACCGACCAACAACCACGGCTCGGACGCGGGCGGTTGAAATCGAGTGGCCCGAGCGAAACACGGCGGTTTCGGTCCATAGCGCTGCGAATACCGATATGACGAGACCTGCCGCGGATTCTCCACCGGCTCCCCCGCCACCTCCGATGCCAAGCAGTGTATTTGGAGGTCCGGTCCGACGTGCCCCACGCCCGAAGCCGTCGCCACGCCTCGATCGAGACCGGTCTCGCCCCCGAGCCAAGCAGACAGGGCGTCGAAACGGCCCGCGTTGAACACCATGTAGCGGTGCTTCAGCTGGCCGAGGGGCGAGAGGATGTCGGGAATGAAGTTCCAGAGGCGGATCGGATGGCGTGCCGCGCCGCCTGGAAGGTCGGCCGCCAGGTGGCGGTAGATCTTCGAGCACGCGGCTTCGAACTCCGAGGCTGACAACTCCACCGCGCTCGCTACCCGATACGAGAGCAGCCGGTAACCTGCTCCGACGACATCGCGAAACTCGATCCACTCGCACAGCCGACGCCAGGGATGCTGCGATAGACCGATGCCGTCAGCTGCCAAAAGCACCCGCGTCCAAGGGGGCAGACTCTGCGGTTCAGTGGGCCTTCTCATGCGCAGTTTCTAGCGACGTTTCGGTCTCGACAGCCGAGGGTCGCGGACCGGTAGCCTAGGTGAAATGAGGCGAGTGGTCAATTTTTGCACTGCGCCTGCTACGAAAGGAAGGGCTGTCACCGCGATGAAGCAGAGTCGACGCCGACCCGGCGAGACCGCCCCGAGGTGGCGTCGGCGGGGGTCAGTCCGTCGGGAATCGGCATGCTGCGCAGACCTCGCCGCTCCAGCACTTCGAGGAGCCGGGGCAAGATCCGGTCGACCGCGGGAGGCGCGCCGCCACCCAATGCGCCATCGTGTAGGAGCAGGATCGAGCCAGCCGATGCGGAGCCTACGAGGCGGTTGACGACGAATGCCGGATCGCGCACCACGGCGTCGAAGCCGCGACGAGTCCAGTTCACCAACAGGAGATCGTGACGCGCCAACACAGCCTCGAGGATCGGGTTCCGCATCCCAGCAGGTGGACGGAAATATTGCGGCCGACGGCCGACGATCTCTGCGATCACCTCCTGCGCCCGATCCACCTCCTCCGTCAAGCCGTTCCAGAGCCGGAAGGCGAAGGTGTTGCGATGATGGTATGTATGGTTCTCGATGCGGTGACCGCGCTGCACGATCTCCTTCGCCAGGTCGGGGTAGCGCGCAACCCGACGGCCGACGCAGAAGAATGTAGCGCGATCGCTTCGCTGATCGAGCAGATCGAGGACTTCCGGCGTCGAACGAGGATCGGGTCCGTCGTCGAAGGTGAGGCAGAGCTCATCCGCGCAGTGAGCATGGGCCGGCAGACGCACCAGATTGGGCCCCAAGAGATCTCCTCCGGTCCAAGATCCCGCTGCAGACAGAGCCAGATGATCGGCGATCAGAAGCGGCAACGTCTGCCTCAGGCTCGACGGCTTCATCAACGCGGCGGCCAAAGCCGCCCCGTGAAGCCCGACCGATGCCCAGATCAGCGGGCTGGGGCGGTAGGGTCTTCCGGTCTCGGGGCGCTTCGCGGCCGGACCCAGTCTGCGGCTAGCTACCCCGCCCATCGTTCCTCCATTGCGTGGTTCACTTTCTTCGATCCGCCACATCCGCAGACCGCCGAACGGCGAAATGATGCCACGTTGGCACCGTCGAATCCCACGGCCGAACCCTCACAGAACTTTCAACACGAGACACTAGAAGGCCCAAACAAGCCGAAGGGAATCGGCGAACGGTGCACTAGCCCGCTTCGACGCGTCCGAGGTAACCTCCCCAACCGTCGCCCGAACCGCGACTAGACTCATCAGACCAACGTGTCCACTACTTTCGATTCATCAGGCCTGGATCCCGCCACCACCGTCGCCGTCACCGGCCTCGGTGCAGTGAGCCCATGGGGCTGGACCGTGCACGACTTCTGGCGAGGCCTACTCGCGGGCGAGCCTGGGATTTCGGAGGCCGACCAGTTCGACGTACGTGGTCAACGCACCTCCCTGGCCAGCGAGGTGCGCGACGACGACCGGCGCCGTGACGACCTCGTCGAGCTGTGGCGTTCGGCGGCCGCGCGAAGATGGTCGCGCGCAGACCGCTTCGCCGTGGCAGCTTCGGTAGAAGCATGGCACCACGCCGAGCTCGACACGTCGAACAACGACGGCGAGGTGGGCATCTTTTTCGGCGGCTCTACCGCCGCCATGGCCGAAGGAGAGGAATTCTTCGAGCAGCTGCTCCGACAGCGTCGGCCTCGTCCCACCATTCGCTATCTGGCATCGCACCAGATCAACGGCCCGGGGGACGCCGTCGCTCGCCACCTGGGCGTTTGCGGCCGAGTGGAAACTCTGTCGTCGGCTTGCGCATCGGGCGGCCTGGCTCTCGGATCGGCTCTGGACGCACTCCGCCGTGGCGAAGTCGACATAGCTCTCGCAGGCGGTGCCGACTCCCTCTGCAAGCTCACCTACGCAGGATTCAATTCGCTCCGTGCCGTCGACGCCGAGCTCTGCGCTCCATTTCACGCCGAGCGCAGCGGCCTCAACCTCGGCGAGGGTGCCGGCGTCCTGATCCTGGAAACGGTGGCGCGTGCGCTGAGTCGTGGTCGAACCCCGCTGGCGCTTCTCCTGGGCCATGGCGCATCCTGCGACGCACACCACATGACCGCGCCTCATCCAGAAGGCGAAGGCGCTTCCCGAGCCATCGCGGCGGCTCTGCGAGATGCCGATGTCGGGCCGGCGGAGATCTTGTTCATCAACGCTCACGGAACCGGAACGCAGCTCAACGACAAGGCCGAAGGTGCCGCATTCGCACGGATTCTCGAGCAACGCGTGTCGCATGTCCCCGTGACGTCGACCAAAGGCCTCGTTGGCCACTACCTCGGTTCCTCCGGCGCCATCGAGGCGGTGGCGTCGGTCCTCGGCCTGCACCATGGTCTGGTCCATCCGACCCCGGGCCGCGGCGAGGTCGATCCCGAGATCCCGGTCGATCTCGTCCGTCGCGATCCGCGTCGTCTCGACACGTCTGGGCCCGGCCTGGGTTGTGCCGTTTCCACCAGTTTCGCCTTTGGCGGCTCCAATGCCGCCGTAGTCTTCGCCCGTTGGCCGAGGGCGTCGTGACGACGTTTCCCGACATCGTGATCACCGGCTGGGGCGCCGTCGGACCCTCGGGTGCCGGCCGGGAGGCCGTCGTGCAAGCTTTTCGAGATGGCGCAGTACCCTTGCGCGAGGTCGACCGTTCCGGTGGCTATCACCGCAACGCAGGATCCCGTCTAGCCGCGACCATCGACAGCAACCTAGATCTCAGTACTTGGATCTCGCCGCGTCAGGCGCGCCGAATGAGCCCACCATCGCGCCTGGCAGTGGCATCGGCCCGCATGGCGTTCGAGCAAGCCGATATGCCGGAAGAAGAGGCGAAGGTTCGCAATACCGCCGTCGTCACGTCGACCTCCTTCGGGCCGTCGTCCTACACCGAGGACTTGATGCGGCAGATCCTCCTCGACGCGCCGACCGCTGCGTCACCCTTTCTGTTCTCCGAAGCGGTGGCCAACGCACCGGCGGCACAGATCGCGCTTTTGTTGGGTGCCAAGGGTCCGAATCTCACGATCACGCAACGCGAGTCGGGCCCGCTGCTGGCCGTCGCCCACGGTGTCGAGGCGCTACGCCGAGGAAGGACCGGACTGGCAGTGGTCGCTGCAGCGGACGAGAGCAACGCGCTCCTCCATTCGGTGCTCGACCGATTCGGCGTCCTGGCTGGGAGTCGACCAACTCGCGACGAGGCCGGCATGGAGGAAGTGGCACGGCCCTTCGACCACCACCGCAACGGCTTCGTGCTCGGTGCAGGCGCCACGGCCCTGCTACTCGAGACGGCGACGTCGGCCGTCGAGCGCGGAGCGCGGCCCCTCGCGACCATCCGCGCCACGATCACGGCTTTCGACCCCGGTGCCCACGAGGCGGGATGGTCGAACGATCCCGAACCGCTCGCTCGGCACCTACGCCGAGGACTCGAGAGTCGTGGGATCGAACCGAGCTCGATCGGCCTGGTGGTCGCCGGAGCGGCGGGAACCCGCGAAGGCGATCGGCAGGAGGCGTTGGTGCTCCGCCGTGCTCTCTTGGGACAGGATTGGGCCGACCTCGGCGTCCAGCTCCCACCTGTTCTGGCACCCAAGGCGTACATGGGCGAGCACGGTGGCGCGTCGCTGGCGGCAGCCATGCTGGCCTGTGAGCCGGAGGCAGCCGACACCGAACCCCTCGCGGCAACCCCTGGCTTTCGAGAAGTGGATCCGGAGCTGGGCCTAGTGCCGTTTCAGGGCGGGACACTGCCGACCGTCCACCGCATCTTGGTATCGACGCTGGCGGCCGGTGGCAGCTCGGCTTGGATGATCCTCGACCTGTAGAGCTGACGGTGTCCCGGACTACGCCCTGGAGCACCGGTTCCAGCTGCCCTGGCTCACCGCCCGTCTAGATCTCCAACCCCGGGATCCGGCCTTCGGCCAGCGCCTGCTCCGCCACCAAGATCGATCCTCCCGCGGCACCGCGAAGAGTGTTGTGGGACAAGGCGACGTACTTGCAGTCGAAGAGCGGGCAGTGACGCAGCCGGCCGACCGTCGCTGCCATACCCTGGTCGATATCGCGGTCCAGGCGTGGCTGCGGACGATCGGCTTGGTCCAGGACATGAACCGGCCGGTCCGGCGCCGACGGCAGTCCCAGCTCTTGGGGTGCGGAGCGGAAACCCTGGAGGGCCTCGCGTACTTCGTCCAAACCGGGCGACTCACGTAGCTTCACCGACACGCAGAGGGTGTGGCCGTCGACCACCGCGACCCGCGTGCACTGGGCACTGACTCGGATGGCCGCCGGGTCGATGCGGTCGCCGCGCAGCACGCCGAGGATCTTCTGCGTCTCGGTCTCCAGCTTGTCTTCCTCGCCTCCGATGTGAGGTACCAGGTTGTCGATCATCTGCATCGACGGGACGCCATGCAATCCGGCGCCGGAGACAGCCTGCATCGTCACGACATGGACTTGCTCAATGCCGAACGCGGCGTCGAGGGGCGCCAGCGTCAGCACGAGGCCGATGGTGGAGCAGTTCGGATTGGTCAGCAGCGCCCCCGGCGCATGGGCAGATTGGTGTTCCAGCAGCCCCAGGTGCGCCGAGTTGACCTCGGGTACGAGCAGCGGAACATCCGGATCCATGCGATGGGTCTTGGCATTCGACACCACGAAATGGCCGGCCTTCGCGTAGGCCGCTTCGACACGCTCCGCGGCGGACGAGTCCAGTGCCGAGAATACGAGGCGGCTATCGAGGTGGACATCGGTCGGATCGGTGGGCCGCACCTCAAGCGCCGCGACCTCGTCGGGCAGAGGTTCGCTCTGCAGCCAGTGGGCGGCTTCGCCGTAGCGACGCCCCGCCGACCGTTCCGAGGCCGTGACCTCGGCGAGGCGAAACCAAGGGTGGCGGAGCAGCAGCGAAACGAAGCGCTGGCCGACACTGCCCGTAGCGCCGAGGACGGCGACGGGAATTCGTTCTTCTATGGTCATGGTCCTAGGTCACTCCCGCTCTTGGAACGGTGTCGGGCCAGCCTCCCGCCACCGATTCAGTCGATGCAAGACAGAATCTCCGCGAAGACGCCGGACGCCGTGACCTGCGGCCCGGCACCCGGCCCGCGGATCACGAGCGGCGTGCGATCGTAGCGTTCTGTGGTGAATGCCACCAGGTTGTCGGGCCCGGAAAGGGAAAATGCGGGATGGGACGCATCGACGTCCTCGAGGCCCACGGCCAGCCGGTCTGCGGTGATCGATGCGACATAGCGCAGCCGTTTCCCCGACGCTGCTGCAGCGGCCCGCCGCGATTCGAAAGCCTCGTCCGTTTCAGGCAACCGGTGCCAGAAGTCCTCCAGCTCCAGTGCTGCCCAGGACGCCCCGAGAAGTGGCTCTACCTGCACGTCCTCCGGCTCCAGCTCGCGCCCGGCGACCCGCGCCAGGATGACGAGCTTTCGCAGAACGTCGGCGCCGCAGAGATCGTCGTAGGGCTTGGGCTCGGTGAGTCCCTCATCGTACGCCGAGCGCACGGCTGCAGAGAATGGCACCTCTGCGGACATGAGGTCGAGCACCGCGTTCAGAGTGCCGGAAAGAACCGCATCGATGCGCATCAACCGGTCTCCGGTCTCTATTAGAGATCGCAGCGTCGAGAGTACGGGCAATCCTGCACCGACCGTCGTCTCGAAACACAGCGGCACCTCGCCGCTACGCGCCGCCAACCGAAGGTCGACGAATCCTCGGTGGCGCTCCGCGAACGGCTTTTTGTTTGCCGCCACCACCGCGACCCCTGACGCAAGAAGTGGCTTGTACCAGGCACCCACGTCGTCGGACGCGGTGGCGTCGACGAAGACACGCCTCGCCCCGGTCGGCCGTCGGAGCCGACGGATCAGCTCGGCGGGGTCCAGAACCTCGCTGGCCGGACCCGACAGATCGTCCGCCGCTGTCGCGGGATCGAGCCCGTCGGAGTCCCACCTGAGCCTGCGACTCGACGCGACCGCCACCAACCGCAACTCCAGATCCGTCTCGCCTCCTGCCCCATCATTCGCTTCGGCCAGCTGTTGGAGGAGAGCAGCTCCGACACGGCCGACACCGGCCACGATCACGTCGACCCGCCGGCGCTCCGGATGGAAGAACGCGCCATGGATGGCCGCTACGGCCCGCGCCTCGTCCCGCGCCTCCACTACGAGGGAAACGTTCAGCTCCGAAGACCCTTGAGCGATGGCTCGGACGTTCACGCCGTGACGCCCGAGGACGCCGAAGATCCGTCCAGCGATACCCGGACGTCGGGCCATCTCCTCTCCCACGGCTGCCAGTACCGAGTGCCCGGTTTCCACTTGCAGGGGATCGACGAGACCGAGCCGACGCTCCAGCTCGAACTCCTCGTCTACGGCTCGCTGGGCGGCGGCGGCGTCTTCCGGTGCGACGGCAAAGCAGATCGAATGCTCCGAAGAGCTCTGGCTGATCAAGATCACCGACACTTTGCTGCGCGCCAAGGCGCCGAAGAGTCGCTGTGCGATGCCGGGGACACCCACCATGCCATCGCCTTCGAGGTTGGCCAGCGCCACCTGGCGGATGGAGGACAGACCTCGGATCGGTGCCTCGGATGGCTTCGCCTCCGCTTCCACCAAAGTACCCTCGGCCGCCGGCCGGAAGGTGTTGCGGATCCACAAGGGGATGCCGGCGGCACGCGCAGGGTGGATCGAGGGCGGGTGCACCACCTTGGCACCGAAATGCGACATCTCCATCAGCTCGGCGTAGCTCAAGCTACGTTGTGGAAAGGCATCTGCGACGCGGCGCGGATCGGCCGAATACACTCCGTCGACGTCGGTCCAGAGCTCGATGGCTGGCGAAGCCAGGGCAGCGCCTACCAAGGCCGCGGTGTAGTCGGAGCCCCCTCGTCCGAGGGTCGTGGTCTGGCCGTCCGGTGTGGCACCCAGAAAGCCCGGGATCACCGCGACGGACTCGCTGCCGCCGAGCTCCCGGCGAAGGTTGGCGTAGGTTTCTTCGATCTGAACCGCGGCGCGACCGAAGGCATCGTCCGTCACCACCAGATCTCGCGCGTCGAGGGGTCGCGCGAGCACGCCGGCCCCGGTCAGAGCGGCCGCGACGAACCGCGCAGACAGCCGTTCGCCATACGACAAGATGCTGTCGCGGGCACGTGGACTCAGCTCCCGCAGCAGGTGGACGCCACTCAGGAGCTCGTGCAGACGACCACACAACTGCTCGACACCGTCCAGCAAACCTTGATCCAAACCCAGGTCCCGGGCCGTCAGCAGGTGCCTCTGCCGCAGCGCCTCGAAACGCGGTTCCCAGGCGCCGCGGGACGCTGCCAGCTCGGCCGTCGTCAGCAGCTCGTTGGTCACGCCACCCAGAGCCGACACCACGACCGTCAAGGCCGATTCTTCTCCGGCCCGCTGCACGATCTCTACCACCCGTCCGATAGCGTCGGCGTCGGCCACCGACGTGCCACCGAATTTCAGCACCTTCATTCACTTCGCTCCCGGGAATGTCTCTGCTTCGGCGCGCTGCCGAGCACCGACGAGATCAAGCTCCGAGGCCGTCGTCAACCCCGATCTATCCACACACCTGGATCACCAAAGAAAAACCCTCGGCAAACGGCCGAGGGAGAAGCAGAGCAGGAACTCAATAAAGGGGGGCTGTGGATGCATCCCGAAATGCACAAGGCCCGGGAATCGGGGGGTACCCGGACCACTCAGGAGGCTCGGGAGGCTCGGGCCGTCGCTGGACCCGGTGGAGCACGCCAGCCCTGGGCGTGATGCTGTCAAAGTGCTGCCAACGATGGATCTGATCCACGACTGGACATCGGAAGATCTGTCCACACCAAGCTGGCCTGCTGGCGACTCGATTTATCTTACGCACAACCCGTGCCAGAGCCATTCAGCCTCGGCGATCCCTCCGGCAAGCTCGACGCCGCGCGCGTGGCCGGCCGATACGCGAGGAACGACGGGAGATCTCGACGCACCGCCAGATTCCGCTGTCGGTTTCCCGATCGTCGAGTGCCTTGCAGAATCACCATGAGATTCTCACCTTTGAGAAGTGAGATTCTCAAAAAAGAGAATGCCACTACTACTCTTCGCCTGGTAAGGTCTGCCCGGGTCCCGCGCTGAACGTCTTTTTCGTAGGAGATGGACACGATGCGCCGACTGCTGTCCTTGCAACCCTTTTCTCTTTCTTTCCTAACACTGGTACTCCTCGCCCTTCCCTCGGAGGCCCAAGCTCGGACCTGGAAAGAAGTCGACCGCCGCGAGCATCTCGACGCCATTCGGGAGCAACTCGACTCGGGCCAGTGGAACGAGGCAGCGAAGCTGATCGCCCGTGCGGAGAGGGCGATCCTGGAACGCTCGCGTCCCAAGCGCAACGACGATCGCGCTCTCGCCGAGCTCGCGCTCTACGTGGCGGTTGTCGAGGCCAATTCCGGCGACCCGAACGCTGCGGAATGGTATTGGTACACGGCCTTCAACTTGCACCAGCCGACCGCCTACGGCGACATCTCCGCATGGGGGAGGGCCGCCGAAGTGCTCGGTGCGATCGTGGTTCGCGATCTGGGGCGCGATCCGAAAGAGATCAAATCGTTCCGACGCTTTCCCAACAGTGACTTTGAGGAACCACGGTCCCCGACCATCAAGGCGCCCGGCAGCATCGGCCCGAGCCATGAGCTCGCCGAGGTGCGATCCTTCCAGGTAGAGCTCTTTTTGGACGACACCGGTCAGCCACACGCACCTCGCCTGTTGGGACGTCTCCAGCTTCCGATCTTCTTCTACTCGATGCTGAAGCAGTTCCACGAAAAGAAGTGGAGGCCGGCGCGGTCTCAGGGCAAACCGGTGGCGATGCTGGTCGAGGTGACGCAAGCACCTAAAGTCGATCGCTGGTGACGTCAGCCGGGGAACGGGTCCAGCTGAACGCCGACATCTCCTTCGAGTACGAGACGGCCTTGCCAACGGATGTCACGCAGATCCACGTCACGGCGATGTCGTGCGGCCGCCGGAGCTCCCTGGACCGTCACGACCGCCGCGAAGTGCGCCTCCGGTCCCTCGTCCGTCGGCACGATCTCCAGCACGAGTAACCTCGTCCAGACACGCATCGACGCATAGCTCTCCAACAACTCTTCGACCGACGAACGAGTGGCTTCGTCGGGCCGGCCCGCCCACAGCGCGAACACTCGGTCGACGTCCCGTTCCATGAGCCCGAAAGCGAGCTCGTCGAGATGTCGCTCCACCCGTGTGTAGAGCCGGGCTCGGAGTCCCTCCGGTACCGGCCCGGGTAGGGTTCGGACCTGGACCCGAGGTCTACGCGGCGTGACGGTCTCGGTCTCCGGAACGGCGGATTCGACCCCAGCCTGCCGCTCGGCATCCGGCGCCGAACGCTCCTTGCGCTCGCGGCCGAAGCGCCACGATGAATCACCGTCCAAGCGGATCCCATAGCGCCGGGCCCGCGATGGCCCCCGCCAGGACAGCCTGCCGTCCGCCTCGCGGCGCACATCTTCGAGAACCAGTCGGAATGTGCCCGCCGTGTCGAGGAAGGCCAGGAGCTTGCCGTCCGGCAGATCGAGAACGGTGAAGTATGGCGGAAGCCCCCGGCCAACCGCGTCGAACAACGTCATGTCGAAACGCTGGCGGTGGACTGTCCGCACGGAGTCCGAGCCGAATCGAACCCGGTAGCCGCGGCGACCCCTCCCCAGGTCGAGACGCCAGTTGCCGGCCAATTCCTGGATCAAGGCATGGTCCGTGAAGTCCGGAACGGTGCTACCAGGCTCCGACTCCGACTGGCGCGAGGACAGCTCCCGCTCTCGACGCTCGGCGAACGCCTGCTGCTCCGCGTCCAGTTCCTCGTCCATGGCAGTACCTTCCATGGTGTCGGGTTCCGCGGGCTCCTCTGTACCCACCCGGCCGAGCCCGAGGGCCTCGAGGGGCGGTTCCGGGGAGCCGCCCCAACACATGCCGGCAAGCAAGCCCAAGACGAGCGACGCGCCGACCACGGCGACGAAAGTGATCGCCACCCGCCGACGGCCATCGTAGGTTCTGAGGCGTTCCCGCCAGCGGTCGGCCTCGCGCACAAAGATGCTGGCTGACTCCGCTGGGGCTTCCACTTGCGAAGATCGAGGCTCTCGCGACCGTTCTTGCGGCTGATTCGACAGATCGCTCATGATTTGCACGCGGATGCGACGAGCTCCGCACAGGAAATCTAGCAGGCAGCCCACGGAACGCGATTGATAGCCTTCCGGACCATGACCCTTGCGGCTCGGGAGCGGGACGTTGCCAGCGCTGATGCCACGGCCGATCGTAGGCCGAGAGATCCTGCGGATCGGCTGTTCCGAGAACCCGGAGAGGCATGGTGGATCGTCGGGTTGCTGTTGGTGGGCGGGGCCTATCTGACCTACCTTCAGCAGATCGAGCCATTCTTCTTCTTGCGCGACGACAACGCCGCGTACTACCTGCCCGCCTATCTTCACTCGCATCGAGCCCTGATCGAGCATGGCGAGTTGGCTCAGGTCAACCTCCACCAGAACAACGGCGGCGCGCATTTGGCGCCGGGCCAGACCGCTACGCTCTACCCGCCCACCTACGCCGCAGTAGCGCTGGCGGAGGTCCTGGGAGATCTGCGGTGGACCATGGAATTGGAAGTTGGCTTCCACCTGCTCTTCGCCGCCATCGGGATGTACCTTCTCGCACGCCAGTTGAGCTGCCGCCCGCCAGCTGCCGCAGCAGCAGCTCTCGTGTTCCTCACGATGCCGTTCCTGGTCTTCGTTACGAGGGCTTGGGTGGTCGTGGCCCACGGTGCCGCGTGGGGAGTCTGGGGTCTGCTTTTCTTCCTCCGGCTGTTGGAAAGCCCTGATTGGAAACGTGCTCTCGCGTTGGCGATGTCGACCACATTCTTCTTTTTCACCGGCTATCCGCAGTTCCTCGTGGAAGCCACGTTGTTTCAGGCACTCCTACTGTTTGGCCTCTGGCTCACCTCTCCTTCCTGGCGTTCAGGCGCTCCTCGAGTCCTCGGCTACCTGGCCGCCGCCGCCGCACTGAGCGCAGCCTTGTCTGCACCGCTACTTCTTCCCATGCTGTACCAAGCTGCGTCCTCGGCGCGCGGCTTCGACGGAGTGTCTGCGACACTCTTCGTGAAGTGGGCGTGCGATCCGCTGAAGGCGCTTCAGGCACAGATGCTGGTGTTCTCTCCCAACGCGCTCTTCCATGCCAGCTCGGCGATCTACTATGTCGGCTTGCCTGTGTTGGCGGCTGCGGGCTACGGCGCCTGGAAGGGGACGGCGCGGCAACGTGTTCTGGCGTGGGTTGCGGCCCTCGCTTTCCTGTCGACGACCGCGTGGTGGGGCATCCTCTACGGACTACCCGTCGTCTCGAGCTTCCGATGGCCGATCAAACACTTCCTACCCTTCCTCTACTACCTGATCCCGCTCGCTGCAGTGGGATTCGACCGACTCCTGGCTCAACGACGAAGGACCGCCGTTGCCTTTCTGGGCGTAACGTTGGCGATTCCCTTGTGGATCACTCACATCCCAGAAGCGCGAGCCGCGATCAGCCCGATCACGCTAAAGGAACCACTCCACGTCTACCGCGACGATCGGCTTCTAGGTGAAGCAAACCCCTCTGGACGCTTCGCCACCTTTCGCACCCTTGGCTCCACCGCCTTCGCGCCGCAGCTGCTCACTCATAACTTCGCCACGATGTTCGGCTTCCGTCACGTCGGTGGCTACGAACCGCTGATGAGTCAGACCGCGGTTGCCACATCCGTTGCAACGGACTTCGCGACCTTCAACGTGGTCCCGGAAACAGTGAGCAGAGACATCTTTCAGCGACTGGCTGAGTGGGGAGTGTCCGACGTGTTGGCCCCCACCGACCCTCGGCTCAGGCAGCATCTTCCGGCCACCGGTGCTGTGCGACTGTCGGCGTCCAACGGGGGCATCGACCTCTATCGCAACCTACTCGCACGTCCGATCATCGAGAACCTTACGACGCAAGAAGCCATCGAAGGAACCTTCACCACGAATTCGGTTCGTTTCGAGGTCTCAGGCCAAGGCACCGCCGTCAGACTGGCGCTGCTACCACTCCCAGGCTGGTCCGCGTCGGTCGATGGGGCAGCGAGTGGACGGCCACGAGAGCATCCCGACGGTGGTTTCGTCGTCGGCGTACCACCCGGTAGACACCACGTCGAGCTTCGCTATTCCACGCCGTTTCTCACCCTGGGAATCGTCGTCGGCTCGCTCAGCTGGATCGCGGCCCTGGTCAGTCTCCTGCGACGCCGCTGAAGATCTGTCGGTGTCAAAGAAATCTGCGATCCGCACAGTCGTTTGACGAACTAGCGGCTTGCCGAAAGAGCCGGCGACGACTGCCAGCGGCTGACGCGAAGCGCAAGGTTGTTTGACGGCCCGGCTGTTTCGGACCCCTACTCCGCCAGCGCCCCTCGGCCGGGCAGGCGCGGAATCCTCCTGGCATCCAACGACTTTCGGACGTTCTGAGGCTGCGACAGCAGATGGCAAGCGCCTTGAAGCGGGCTCGTTCTCGCGCGATAGCCGCCTCCCCGCCGAACCGACGAAGCGGGGCCCGCACCAACTCCGTCCGGAGCCCGACGATGAAGACCTTCGACCATGTTCTCGCACAGCTGGTATCCCGCCTCCGCAGTAGCCGAGCCAGCGGATTCGTACCCCGCTCCGAAAGCACGGGCTCAGAGCGACCCGCCGTCGCAACGCGGCGCGCCGAACGACCGGGCCACGGTCCAAGCCTATGCGGCCCAGCCATCGTTTCCTATCGCAAGGTGTATCGCTGTCCGGCGAGCACCTGGGGCCGCGGAGGCTATGTACCGGAAGCTCCAGCACGCCGAGCCCCTTTGACCCAGGCTACGTCGACGACGCCGGCACCGCGAAAAGGGCCATCTGACAAAATGCCGCTCCGAATCTTCGCCGAAGATCCATCAAACCACCCGACCGACGCAGGACCGCGCGATCTCAGCGCCATCGACATCGCCGACGCCAGCCCCCGTGGCCAGTCCTGAGAAGGGTCCCGACCACGACGAAGAGCCGCCGACCACCGGCGCTTGGGAGAACCTCGGACGATCGGACGGTCTGTATCCGACGGATCGTACTGCGGCGCCGCAGCGCCCCAGCGTGTCCCCGGCGATTCTCCTCGTGGGCTCGACCTGCCTGGCGCTCCTGGTCGCCGAGGCATACGGCACTCGCCTTCATCCTGCGCCCGCTATGTTGTTGGTGGTGCTTCTCGTCGGGTTGGCGTTGCGCGATCGTTGGCGCGCCGAGCGCGCACTGGCGTTCTACAGCCGGTTCGTGCGGCCAGGTTTGCAGCGCCTGCTGCGCGAAGAGAAGCGCATGCTGGCGGGGGACAAGCTGTTTCGGGGCCGCCGAACCGTCGTTCTCAAGATCGACATGGCCGACTACACGAAGACGACATACCGCATGCCGTACGGTATTCGACGCCTGTTCGTCGACCTTTGGTTCACGGCGGTCGACCGTGTCGTGGCACGCGACGTATTTCTCGACAAGAACCTCGGCGACGGCTCGCTCTACTGCTTCGAAGACGCGGACGGAGATGCATGCACGGCCGCGCTACGTGCTGCGGTGCAGCTACGCGACCGCGAGGTCGGCCGCTTCGACGAAGCATTTCGCAGTCGACTTCGCCGCAAGCTCGAGTCGGCACCCGAGCTCGCTGCGGTGACCGATCGCTACCTCGACGGCTATCGTGAGGCCACCGGTCACGATTTCTGGAGCCGACACACCACGGTGCGCATCGCATTGGCGGTGGGCCACGTCGACGAAGGGCTCTGGGGTCTCTCGTCACAGAGCCACTACGACGTTCAGGGCGCCCCGCCCATCCTCGCGACGCGTCTCGAAGATCGCGCAAGCAACGGCGAGATCGTCTTCGACGATCGATTCCTTCGTGCGTTAGAGGCCGAGTCGCCCGGGCTGCTCGACCTGGACCGGCTCGAGCACCGTACCGAGGATCTGAAAGGGATCGGTCCTTGGGAGATCTGGGTGTTGCCCGAAGGAGTCGGGCTTCAGAGTGCCCACGGGCCCTGACAGCGGTGTGCGAAGGTCCTCCATCGGACACGCGATACGCGTTCGATTCGATAGACTCTTCGGTTCGATAGACTTGTCTGTCTGATCTGACGTTGTCGCCCGCATCGAGGGAGTCAGAGTCCCGCCGGGCGTGGAGAGAGGCCATGGTTGCAGCCGCGCGCGATTCCCGGTCGACCGTCCTGGTGGTCGACGACAATCCCAACAATCGGGATCTGATCCAACGACGCCTCGAGCGCGCCGGCTACGACGTGATGTCAGCGGAGGACGGCCAAACGGCGCTCGATCTCGTCGAACGCCACGACATCGACCTGCTGGTACTGGACATCATGATGCCCGGCCTCACGGGCGTCGACGTGCTGCGGCGCCTCCGGACGGAGCACTCCAGCGTCCAGCTGCCGATCATCATGGCGACGGCGAAGAATCAGAGCGAAGACGTGGTGGAAGCACTCGACGCAGGCGCCAACGACTACGTCACCAAGCCTCTCGACTTCGCCATCCTCCTGGCCCGCGTCCACGCCCACCTGCGAGCCAAGCATGCCGCCGCAGTCGAGATGGAAGACGAGGTCAGGTATTCATTCGGCGACATGAAACCCGGTCTTGTCCTGGCCGAGAAGTATCGTCTGGAAGAACAGGTCGGTCGCGGCAATTTCGGCGTCCTGTTCCGCGCCACCCACCTCTCCTTCCGCCAACCCGTGGCGCTCAAGATCCTGCAGGCCAACCTCAGCGACCAAGATGGGGAGAGCTTGGCACGCTTCCAGCAGGAAGGAATCTCGGCCTTCCGCCTCAAGCACCCGAACGCCGTCTCCGTGCTCGATTTCTGTGTCGCCCACGGTCTTGCGTTTCTGGTGATGGAGTTGCTCGAGGGCGAGAATCTCGAACAGCGCTTGGCGCGTAAGCGCTGGCTGCCCGAACGCGTCTGCGCAGAGTACCTGGACCAGATTTGCGAGGTACTTGCCGAGGGCCACAGCCTCGGAATCATCCATCGCGACATCAAGCCAGCGAACATCTTCCTCCACGATACGCCACGGGGCGAGATGGTGAAGGTACTCGACTTCGGGATCGCCAAGTTGGTGGGGGAAGCGGCCGCCGGCCAACACTTGACCGTCGATGAAGGAGTCCTGGGCACCCCTGCCTACATGGCCCCTGAACGCCTCAACGGCAAGGACTACGACGGGCGCTCGGATGTCTACGGCGTCGGGGTCGTGCTCTACCAGATGCTGTCTGGCTGTCTACCGTTCCAGGTGGAGGGCAAGGACGCCATCGCCATCGCGGTCCAACACCTGACATCACAACCGGAGCGTCTGCGCACCTATCTGCCGGAGGTGTCTATCGCGGTCGAGAGTGTGGTCATGTCGACTCTGGAAAAAGAGCTCGAGAAGCGCCCCACCGCGACCGAGCTGGCCCAACGTTTCCGGGCCGCCATCGAGGGTCAGGTGATGAGTTCCGGACCCGACGTGGATGCTGCCGTCGAATTCCGAGAGGACCAGCCACCCTCCGACGACCCGGCAGTCGATGCGGAGGGCGACACCGCCACGCATCGGCTCCCCGGGCCACAGACGATGCGACTGGCCTTTAGTTTCGCCGACCTGCTCGACCCGCCGGATGGGTCCGAAGCAGGCCGCGAGCCGGTCCCAACGATCGCGCCCAAGGAAAGCGGCGGCACCTGGACGTGAGAGATCGGCAGCCGGCGACCAGTCGCGACAGGCCGAACGGACATCCGGATTCCCGAGGATTCGGTAAACTCTCTACGTAGGCCGCCGGCTCTTCATATCACCGCGTCTCCGCTCTCGCCTGCCTAGCCTCCAGCTGCCCCAGGCTGGATGTAGCCAATCTACCCAAGGGCGACATGCATTCTGTATCGGGGATTCCGCTGTATCTGTCCATTGCAGTAGCTCTGGGCTGTTTCGTCGCGGCCTGCGACGACTCGGGGACCGTGCGCGACGCCGTGCCGCTGAGTGACGCCCACAGGGTCATGGTGGGTGTCGACCCGGAGATGCCGCCCTACAGCTTTCTCGACGAGGACGGCTCTCTACGTGGCATGGTCGTCGATCTGGTACAGGAGATGGCCGCCGTGCTGGATCTGGAGCTCGCGTTTCGCACCGCGCCTCCGGCGGAGCTCCGGCGTGCGCTGCGCGAGGGTGAGATCGACGTCATTCCACATTGGCCCCAGACTGCAGAACCTCCGCACGGAGTGCTCGTCAGCCTGCCCCACTCCGACATCTCCGACAGCATCTTCGTTCGCGAATCCGGCGGGCCCAGATCGTTGGTGGGCTCCTTTCTCGTCGACTGGCTTCTCGAGAACCAGGCTGTGGTGCAAGGCGAGGATCCAGCCTACGAATTTGCCTCCCAGCGTCTCACCGACCGGCAGATCCTCACCGAATCGTCGCCTGCAGCGGCCCTGCGACGGCTCGCTGGAGGCGACGGCGACTACGCTCTCCTTCCGTCGCGAACCGGTATCTTGCTGGTGCGTAGTCTCGGCCTCGAGAACCTGCACGTTCTACCGGTCAACCTCGATTCCTATACCCGCAGCCTCTGCTTCGCGGTACACGACGACGACGACGAGCTGCTGGCCGAGTTCGAGCGAGGCATGGTGATCTTGACGGAGAACGGAACCTACCTGCGCATCTACAACGAATGGGAACAGTTCTCTTCCGAAGATGGTCCGGACCTGAGATGGCTCGTGGCGGTCGCGGGAGGCTCGCTCTTCCTCCTCGGCCTATCCACGGTGTGGAGCTGGTCCCTACGGCGCACCGTAGCGCGGCGAACCGTTGCGCTCAGAACGGAGGAGGCCCAGCGTCGACGTCTGGAGGCTCAGATCCAGGAGGCCAGGAAGCTGGAGAGCTTGGGCATTCTGGCCGGCGGCGTGGCTCACGACTTCAACAATCTCTTGATGGGGATACTGGGAAACGCCAGCTTGGCACGACATTCCGAGCGGGGCTCCGATCTCGAGCAACGCCTGGCCGAGATCGAGCGCGCGGGCAGGCAGGCCGCCGGTTTGACCAAACAGATGCTGGCGTATTCGGGCAAGGGAAGCTTTCGATTCGTCCGCCTCGATCTCTCCAATCTGATCCGAGATCTCGAGGACTGGATCTCGGCACACGTCGCCGAAACCACCTTCCTCACATTGGAGCTGGCGGCAGATCTTCCCAAGGTCGAGGGCGATCGGGATCAGCTTCGTCAGCTGCTACAGAACCTCCTGGCCAATGCCTCGGAGGCTCTGGAAGGTGAACGAGGAGCGATCCGCTTGGCTACTTCGAGCCGCTATTGTGACGCGGCCTTGTTGGCGGAGACCTATCTTCATCCCCGACTTCCGGCGGGCACCTACGTACTGCTCGAAGTCGCCGACGACGGAGTGGGTATGAAGCGCGAGGTGCTGGACCGCGTCTTCGACCCGTTCTTCAGCACCAAATTCACCGGCCGTGGCCTGGGTCTGGCTGCCAGTCTCGGGATCGTCCGCGGCCATCGCGGAGCCATACGTATCGAGAGCAAGCCGGGGAGCGGAACCCGGGTTCGGGTCTACCTGCCCGCCGTGGATGACGTCCCGCAGGGCGCGGCCGACTCGTCGCACGATGCAGCTGCCGATGACTCGATCGACGAGCGCCCTCCGGACACCGGATAGACTGCCTCGATCCTCGGCACTAGCCACTGACGACACCCGAAACGGAGAGATTGGCCCAGGAGTATGCGGCAGTCCCAGCACCATCGGTCCGAACGGCGAACGTATGTACCACCGGACCTTCTCCAGACCGGGCCGCCCGACTTCGACCGAAACGCGACGGACACTCACCCTCGGGGACACCGTCTGTTCCTCTACGGCCTGGCCGCCATCCTCGTCGCCATCAGCCTCTGGTGCTTCGTCATCCTCGGCCGCACCGAATCTCTCCGGGCCGATCTGACACGTCACATGGGCTGGCTCGAGGAAGCGGGCACGCTACGCCGTTCCCTGGAGACAACGGCTCTCGGCGCCACGACAGGCAACAACGTCGAACAGCTGATCGCCACGACCCGCCGCCTCGTGGCCACACACGGTGCACCGGAGTTCGACCTGGCGGCCCAACGACTCGAGGAGCGCCTCGAAGAGCTGGCCACCTGGATCGATCTACACGGGCAGGGGGACGCAGGCTCCGAGGATGTGTCGGAAGCCGCTTATTCCGTTCTCACCGTGCTGCCCGGCCTGGAGAGCCAGGTACAGGAACAAGTGGTCGACCTCTACTCCGGCCTCGATCGTCTGTGGACCTCGACTCGCACGCTCGTCCTGCTGTGCCTGCTGCTCTGCGCGTCGAATCTCGGACTCCTGTACCTGGTGCACCGTCGCCGTGAGCAGCTGGAGACGGCGCATGCCCAAGCCGTCGCTCTGGCCAGTCACGACGCTCTCACGGGAGTTTGGAACCGTCGAGCCATCTTGCGCATCCTGCGGTTGGAGCTTGCACGAGCCGAACGCTCCGGCCGGCCGTTGGGAGTCATCCTCATGGACCTGGACGACTTCGGCAAGCTCAATGTACTCCTCGGTAGCCGCGAAGCTGACCACGTGCTGCGGGAGATCAGCCATCGCCTGGCCTCCTTCGTTCGGCCCTACGACACACTGGGCCGCCTCGGAAGCGACTCGTTTCTCGTCATCCTACCCAGTTGCGATGCCACAGCCACCACCGGAGTCGCGGACCGCCTGCACGAAGCTGTCGAGAACGACCACGTGGAGCATGCGCACGGTGCGGTCCAGGTCCAGACGACTCTTGTCCACGAGACGATACCGAACGGTCAGCCGACCGAGCACGTGGAAGGCGTCGACCCGGATCTGTTGGTCCACCGGCTTCAGCAGCGGCTCGACGAATCGCGGCCAAGCTAGCCGATGGATTCGAGAAACTCGAGAACCTCTGGTCCCGAGAGCCTTCGCAAGGCCTTTCGGCTCAGGGTAGATCACCTATAGAATCCTGCTGGAAATAGTGGTTCTCAATCTAGCTTAGCTCGATCTCAGGCGCGTTGGTTGGAGCGTCGGAAAGGACGATGACACCCTAGGAAACCGTGATCCAGCTTTCGGGGGCTGGTCCACTCGCGGCGTCCTGTTGTGCCAGAACAGGTAGCAGGTCACCCCGCAACCAACTCCACTTCCTCGTCGGCGCCGCAGGCAGATAGACCAGGCAGCACTGCAACGCGAAAACTCGATGTCGCCCACTGCGATGTAGTCTCCACTAGGGAGTCAACACGCAACGACGGGTCGACCTCAGAGAAGCGATGCGGTGAACGAAAGGACTGCAGCAGACCGAGCAGAGCCGACCATGCCGTTTCAGGTCGGCGATTGGCGGGTCGACGCGGGGCTCAACCAGATCTCGGCGCGCGACGGCGAGACCCGTCGTCTGGAGCCCCGGGTGATGGAGTTGCTGGTCTATCTCGCGCAGAGCCCGGGCGTGACGATGTCGCGCGAGCAGATCCTCGACTCGGTGTGGCAGGGTGCCAACGTGGTGGACGGAGTGCTGCCACGGGCCGTCTCGGAGCTGCGCAATGCGCTGGGCGACGACGCCCGCGATCCGCGCTACGTCCAGACTGTGCCGCGTCGTGGCTACCGGCTGATCGCCGCGGTCGACGCCCTGCTCGACCCGCCGCTCGACACCCAGGTTGACACCTCGCTGCAGACGGTCTCTTCCCGCGAACCTGCGGGACAGACCCGTCCTGCCGGCCAGTCTCGGCGCCTCCAGGTCCTGCTGGTTGCCCTCTTGGCCCTCGTGAGCCTTCTGGCTGCGCTGCGCGCCGGCCGAGTGGGCGAGCCGGGTCGCGTCGGTTCTCCAATACGTGGACCCATCGAGTCCGTCGCGGTCCTGCCACTAGAAGACCAGTCGGCTCAGGACTCCGCCGATTTCTTTGCCCACGGGATGACGGATTCCCTGACCGCCAGCCTGGCGCGGAGCTCTGTCCTGAGAGTGGTCGCGGCGCACTCCGCGCGGCACCAGGGGGAGCTCGATCCGCGGTTGGCCGGCGCCCGGCTGGGAGTCGATGCCGTCCTCGTCGGCTCTGTAACTCACGACGGAAGCGAGGTCGGCCTCACGCTTCAGCTGATCGCGACTTCTGACGGAACGGTCCTTTGGGCAGGCCGATTCCGCCAGCCGATCGAGAGCGTTCTGGAGGTACAGGCCGAGATCGCCCGCCAGGTGGTACGCGAGATCCACGGTGAAATAGAGCCGGGCCTTTCTAGGCGACCGCCCAGCGAGTCGCGGGTGGTTCCGGAGGCCTTCGAACGGACGCTGGAGGCGCGTTTCCATCTGAATCAGAGATCGACTGCGGGGATCCTGCGCAGTCGCGAGCTCTTTCAGGAGGCGCTCCTGGCCGACTCCGGGTACTCCCCGGCATGGGCGGGACTGGCCTTCTCCTATCTCCAACTGGCCAACTACCAGGTGCTCCCGCATGAACAGGCCTTTCCGGCGGCACGCGAGGCTGCACAGCGCGCTTTGCTGCTCGACGAGGCGGCGCCCGAGACCCATACCGCGCTCGGACTCGTCGAACTTCACGAGGCATGGAATCTGCGGGCGGCCGAGGCCTCCTATCGGCGCGCGATCGAGCTCGGTCCGTCCTATGCCGACGTCCGTCAGCTGTTCGCTGAGCTGCTGTCGTTCCAGGGACGACACGACGAGGCACTGCGGGAGATCGCCGTCGCGCGCGACCTCGATCCGTTCTCGGTCCTGATCCAGGCGGTCGAGGGAGTGATCCTGCTTGGTGCCGGCCGGTACGAAGAGTCGATCTCGCGGCTCGATGCAGCGTACGGCCTCGATCCTTCATTCCTCTGGACGCGACGTCAGCTAGCCTATGCCCTGGAGCGTCTCGGGCATCGTTGTCGGGCGGCGCAAGCGCGAGCTGCCATCCCGCACGTTGCCAGCGAATCCGCGCGCAGACTGCAGGAACGGATCGAGACGGAAGAGGTCGAGGGTTACTACCGCTGGGCACTAGAGGAGGAGTTCGGACCGCTCGAATCGACCCTGGCGCCCCGCGCTCTGGTGGCCGAGTCGTTGGCCGGCATCGGCGACGAAGCGCAGGCACTCTTGTGGATCGAGCGAGCAGTGGAGGAAAAAGGTGAATACCTCCTTCACCTGCACCGCAGTCCGGCTTTCGACCGACTGCGCGACCACCCTGGATTTCGCGGTCCGTTGGAGGCGGCGGGGGTCGACGTGACGATCCTTGCGCCGCCGCAGCCCAAGCCATAACTCAACCTTTAGAACTCCATAAAGACCTTTCTCGATCTGGCGCATAGCTTTGCCGACGGCTGGCAAGGGAATGCAACTCGGGCCGCGCGTTTCGGCACTTGCGAGCCACGACACGACCGGGAAAGTGGTGCATATGTCGAGCCGAAGCAAGGTGTGGATCCATGGCTGGACGGCAACGGTGCTCTTGGCCGCAGGCTGGGTGCCGAGTCAGATCTTCGCGGATGCGGTCGGCGGGCCGCCGTGCTTCTTGCCGCTGACCGTTCCACCAGAGCCGGTACTTGCGGCAGGCTTCGAGCCGGACGATGACACCGAAGCTCTGGAAGCCGCCATGGCTGGCAAGACCCTGGTCAAGGCACCGGGAACCGACCTCAATCTGATGATGTCCTGGGAGAGCGCCCTGGCCGCGGACCGCAGCAATCCACTCCGTCTCTCGGTGATTCAAGGCAACAGCCTACGGGTCTCGACCGACGGTGGAAGCACCTTTCAACCCGCGGTCAACGTCGCCGCGTCTCTGGCTGCGACGCATGCCGGCATCGGCGATGGTGTTCCCGCCTACGACAGCCAAGGGCGCCTCTTCGTGACCTTCCTCGGCAATCCACTCGTCGGCGGGGGCTGGGACGTGTTCGTCGGCCAGTTCGATCCGGTGGACGGGAGTCTCGTATCGGGGCCCTTCAACGTGGGCGACCAGATCGGCATCTTGACCGGCATGACTGCCGACAAGCCGTGGCTCGCCGCCGATTCCCTGGTCGCCAGTCCGAGCACGGATCGGCTCTACGTCGTCTTCGCCGTGACCGGCGGCGCCGTGACGGGAAATTGGGAGATCTACGCCGCGACCTCGAACGACCAGGGCGCGACCTGGACCCGTTCGAATCGCACCGGCACCGTATCGGGCCCCATCTCACCGGCGGATGCCAGCGACGGCCGATGCTGGGCACCTCACGTGGCGGTAGCTGTCAACGGCGACGCGTACGTCACCTACCACGGGCAGCCTGGCTTTCTCCCCAGCGGCACACCCGACGGCACGTCTGGCCGCGTCTCCATGCTGCGTTCCATCGACGCCGGAGCCAGCTTCACCCCCGTGCAGCGTCCCTTCGGGCCGGGCGAGGCGGATACCACGACCAACGGGCAGCACACGGCGGAAGCGCTTCCAGGAGCCCGATTCTGGACGATCGGCAACGAGCAGGCCTTCATCCTTCCGGACCCCGAGAAGGAATGCACCCTCCACGTGGTCACGGCAGACGACCCCGACAACGACCCGGGAATGGGCGACGGCTCCGACGTGGTGATGGCCAGCACGGCAGACTGTGGGCTCTCGTTCGCCAGCCCGCAGAAGATCGACGATGGCCCGGTGGGGACCTGGCAGGTCTTTCCCACCGCCGCCATCGATCCGGTGACGGGCGCCATCGCCGTCACCTGGCTCGACAACCGGGACAGCGGCTCCTTTCCAGCGGGTTCGGCGGGCAACTCGAGAATCGATCTACGGCTACGGACGAGTCTCAACAGCGGCCAGTCGTGGTTCGGGTCGACCAAGGTCAACGATGTGTCCATCGACGCCGATGCGTCGAATGCAACCATCGGCAGCAACAATCCACCGACCTACCGAATTGGCGAATACAACGGCATCGTGTTCAGCGAATGCACGGCGCATATGACCTGGGCGGGAGATCCCGTTACGGGCGGCAATATGGACACCTACTACGACGCCGACCCCGAGGCGGGCGGCGACCTGGAGAATCCGCTCATCAGCTGTCCGGCCGACGTCACCCTCACGTGCAGCCAATCCACCGACCCGTCGAATACCGGGGAAGCTGGTATCGAGGACAACTGCGACCAGAATCCCGACGTCATCTTTTTCGACACCTCGGACGGTGGCAGCTGTCCACCCACGCCGGTGATCGACAACATTACTCGCACGTGGAGCGGCCTCGACGCCGCTGGCAACACCGCTACGTGTCAGCAGCTCATCTCGATCCAGGATTTCAGCGCCCCGACGCTCCTCGCACCCAACGACACGGTTCGTATCTGCGACGGAGTCGGAGGGCTGCCGGCGGAGCATCCACAGATTCAGGGCTGGCTCGGCTCTGCGTCCGCCTTCGACGATTGCGGCGAAGCCGAGCTGACCATCGGGGGAGTGCCCGATCTCTTTCCGGTCGACTGCGGTTCCGGGCTCGAAACCGTCATCACTTTCTCGGCGATCGACGAGTGCGGCAACTCGGTGGGAGAACAGGCCTCGATGAGGGTAACCGATCCGTTTCCACCCGAGCTCACCCCGCCCGCGCCGGCCACCCTCGAGTGCCGAGCCGCTGGTGGAACGCCGAGCAATCATCCCGATGTGTTGGCCTGGGTCGACTCGGCAGCGGCCTCGGACAATTGCGGTGTCGTGGACGTCACTCTCGACGGTCCGGCGCTCCTCCCAGGCTCCTGTGCCGGCATCGAGACCCAAGTCGACCTGATCGCCACCGACGGATGCGGCACGCTGGCAAGCGTCTCCAGCGCGGTGACGGTCATCGATACCCTGCCGCCTGCCATCGGCGGCGAGATCGTCCAGCAAGTCTTGAGGGATCCCGATCATGGATACCGCTGCTTCCAGGGGGTCCGCGACCAGGCCCATGTAGTGGACCGGTGCGGGTCGTTGCCCATCCAGCGCGAGATCGCATGCGAGTCGAGCCAGTGCGACGACGCGCCGTGCCCTCAATATCCCGGGCAGGAGGGTGACGGGTCGACGATCGACGATTGCACCTACGATCCGGTCGCGGATCTGCTGTGCGCACGGGCCGAGAGAGCGGAAACCAATCCCGAAGGACGCCGATACGCCGTTACCCTCACCGCCACCGACGCCTGTGGCTTCGCGAGGAACGCTCAGATCATGGATATCTTCGTTCCGCTGGGTTGTCCGGAGGGCGACGGCGCCTGCCTCTTCCGTGACGGCTTCGAGTCGGGCGATCCGCTGGCGTGGACGGCGTCCAGCCATTGAGCAAGCACGCGCGACAACCTGTCGAGTAGTCGCGTCTTTCGGGCGCTGAAAGTGGAGGGCGGGAGACCCGCGGATGCGACCACCTCCACGCGCATGGAGGAGGAGAAATCGACTACTGTTCTGCAGATCTAGGCGAGGTGGCCTCGAATTTGATCTAGGTGGATTCGATTGCTGACATTTTCTCCGGATCTTTGCTAAAATGGTAGGGTAAATCGATGGGATAGGTGCTCGGTGAGATCTTTGGGTGAGGGGTAGCGTCAGTTCCATCTCGGCAACCAACGGGAATCCTCCCAGAACCCCCCTAAGCTGGAGACGGAAATGAAGAAGATTTGTATTCTCTGTTTTGTGGTTTGTGCTCTTGTCGCTTCTGGTGCTCTTTACGCGATGCATCTCGAGTCGACGGCCGCGGATACTGCCGTGACGGACGAGGTGGTCAGCCTGCCGACCAACGTGATGGAAGAGCTCTCCGCCGACATCTTCTGTGTCGTCAAAGACGTGCAATGCCCCGACGTATATGACCCGGTCACCTGCAGCAACGGCGTGACCTACTCCAACGCCTGCTACGCTGCCGCGGCCTGCGCCACCGGGTGCACCGGAGGCGGCGTCTAAGGCCGGCAGAACCCCGTCCGAATCCGAGCCCGGAGGCCGCCTCTCTCCTCACCCGGCCCTCCGGGCTTTTTCTTTTGATGCTGGGCTTTCATATCGACCCCGACAACCAGGCGTGAAGACCTCGCCGGGTCCGGGAACTGGCCTAGCTCGAAGGAGCCTGCGGACGCTCGGAGATTGATGACGGCCGGCGCCCGCAGAATACGCACGCCAGCACGCGGCTGGGTCGTGCGCCCGAATCGAATCCCGCGGAACTCAGGTGCGACGCGCATCCGACCGTACTGGAGCCCGGGGTGCGAGAGCGGTCGATACCACCTAGGCCGGGCCAGCCTCATTCTAATGGGCCGATTTGAGAGTCGCAGGCCATGAGCTCCGGCAGTTGAAGAACAGGCAAGAAGATCCGAGGTCCGTGGTACCTTGCCATTCGAGGACTTCGCCCGGGAAGCCGGGCGCGTGATGAAGAGTTCGCGGAGAGGAGTCGACCTGGAGGTCTGGTATGAAGGGCAATAGCGAATCGACTGCGTCGAACAGGCTGCTGGCTAGAACTTCTGAGATTCAGGCGCTATCAACAACGTTGTTCTTGTTGATCTCCGCCTGCACTCTGGCTCTGGCACCGTCCACAGCTCGAGGTCAGACAATAGCTACCGACAAGTTTCGTATCGATGAACCTGGCTCAGTGCGACCGGCCGCCGAACATGTCATCTACGCTGGATCCGGCAGCTACTTTGTGTTCTGGAGTACCGCAGATGATCCGGAGGATTTCTATTCGAGAGGACTTTGGGGCGGTCGGTTTCAGTCCGATGGAACGCTGGTCGGAGAGCCGCTCGCGTTTCCGGACGGGTTTGATGATGTTGCCGCGTCTCCGTGGGGTGGTTTCATTACTGTTGCTGCTCGAGGAGAGGTTTCCGCGCAACTCTATGGTCCTTTGGGTGATCCCACGCGTGGCGGACCTTTCGAGATAAGTAGTCATGGAGCGAATGGTGCGTCCGTGGCAGCGACGAGTTCTGCCTTTTTCGTGGCCTGGATCGATGAGTCCTCTCAGACCGTCCAGGCACGTCGGTTGTCACACCGAGGGGAATTCCTCGGCGAGCAGGTCGAGGTCTCGGACACGCCCGCAGTAGCAGTCAGAATCCGTACTGATGAGAGGGGAATCGCGACGGTGGCGTTTCGGGCAGCGGAAGAGGGCGACTTGAGGGTCCGCAGACTCGACCCGTTAGGCCTTCCAACGGGCGAAGAGGTTCTCGTGAATCCAGAGGGTCCGAAACTCCACGAGTATTCTGGGTATGAGTTGGCCGTCGAACCCGGAGGAGGATTTCTCGTTCTCTGGGCCTCTACCTTTCTCGGGGAGCTTCGTTACCGGGATGAGATCTGGGGACGTTTCTATGATTCCTCGGCTCGTCCTCACGAGGAACCACAACGGCTGGACTCCCCGAACGATGCGCCCTTCAGATATGCAGGCAGTGCTGTCGGCTTGCCGGAGGGGACTTTCGTCGTGACTTGGGAAGAACGCGTGAACGAGGGTCTTTTCTCCTACGGATACACGGTTCACGGGAAGGCGTTCGCCGGTGACGGCAGACCCTCCGGTCAGTCCTATCGAATCGACTCCTCCGATGACGATGGACTTGCGTTCAGGGGAGACATCGCTGCAGCCCCTGATGGCCGCTTCCTCGTCGCCTGGACCGACTGGGCGAGGCAGGCCCAGGCAAGGCTCTTCGACGGAACTCACCTGGATGCCATCCGACTCCTAGACGGTCGATTTCGTGTCTCGGTGTTCCCGAACGATCTCGGTGGGAACCAACTCACAGCCCGCGGGCGCCAACTCAGCGACGAGACGGGTGCCTTCTGGTTCTTCTCTGAGGAGAATCTAGAGATCTTTGTGAAAGTGTTGAATGGGTGTGAAGTGAACGACAACTTCTGGGTCTTTCTTTCGGGACTGACCGATATCGGTGGCCGGATCGAAGTCGAAGACACCCTTACGGGTCAGATAGCAAGTTACTCGAGCTCGTCTGGTATCAGGTTCAGCCCTACGTTCGATACGACGGCTTTTGCAACCTGTGAATAGGTAGGTATCGAAGCACCGGTTGGGGCCGGTGACGTGAGGGCTCCAGGATCGGTGGAGGATATTGTTGGCTAGTCGTCTCCACGCTCGACACCGTTTTCCTACTTGCCTTTCCAACTCTGGACTACCGATCGCGAGGGGAGATGGCCACAGGGTAATGGTCTCACCGTCCGCTGCCGGCCCCATCAGACAACGACAAAGGCATGTCACACATCCGCTCGGATCAACCTAGCCGGATCTCCATCGAGACTGGGACCCACGACCAATTTGCGGCCGATCTCCTGGTATGCCGTTATAGTGGAAATGTTTTTCGTAGCCTCGAGCCAAGCCTAGAGTTCAAAGAGTTCGTGTCGTCTTTTTGGGCCGCGAGCTTGGGTGGCCACGAACGAAAGCTGGCGCTCTATCGGTCGCAAGATCCGAACTGTCGGCAAGTCTTGGCGGTTGCCTATCGACCCAACAGCGACCGCCCCGAAGCGTTTGCATCCAACCGGCCACCGCATGGATGTAATATCACGATGATTCTGCTGCACGGTTTGTGGAGATTGATGCAGCAAGGAAGGACAGGCACCATCGTGATCACGTCGCTTTCGTGGCGAAACCCTACGATGATGGATCATGTGCTCGCTTCTGTTCTGGTCGAATGCAAGCAAACTCCATGGATGCAACGGCCTTCCATTACTCTTGTCTTACCGAGTCCGAGACCTGAGCTGGTTCGGTTGTTCGAAGGCGGCTATTCGATTTGGCGTCGGTATTTGCTCGAACTGGAAGCTTTCTATAGCGGATGAAATAAACTCATTAGAGAGTCGTAGTTTAAACCTTGTAGTTTCAAGTCTTATTGAGCGGACGCGGTCGGCGAATGAGCTGATCGGAGGTTGGCTGGCACGCAGTGAGATCTACGTCGGGACGAGAGCTATCTCTTCGAGATAAGAAACTTGCCGAGATCTTCGTCGAAGGCGAACTTGAGGGTCAGCAGCTCCCAGTGTAGAGACTCCGCCAAGCCCTCGTCGTCTGACAGGTCGAAGCCGTACTTCCATCGCCCGAAGAACGAGGCGGGAGTTCTACCCACGCAGGCTTCTAGAGCCATCAGAACTTCGTCGAGCTCTTCCTCGAGGAGTCCTTGTGCCGATTCCACGACCTTCGGATCTGTGGGTGGCTTCCCTACCATTTCCGCCACGACCTGGGCGCAGCTCTCGAGCGTTCTCGTGGATAGGGAGGAGTAGAGCTCGCGCACCGATTCTTGGAGTTCCGCCAGCTTCCCGTCGTGGCGTTCAGGCTCATAGCGATCCCAGTTGAAGTCATCGTCTTCGAACTTCCGGTCCTGGAGATAGGTCAAGAGGGGTGGACACGTTTCTTTGAGCTCGTGGTCGACGAGAGCGAGCCAGCTGTTTTCGTCCGAGCGGATTCGTGTTTCGTGATCGTCTTCGTCAAAGTCTTCTTGATCGCGTTCATCACTATCGTCCTCGAAGCGGAACGAGAACGTCTCACCCCGGCCATTGCTAGCGAAGAAGAAGCGCTCTCCGTATTCACTGTAGAGGGACGCGTAGAGCTCTGCATCGGGACACTTGTCGATGATGTGCTGACACAAATGAGCCCAGCCGATGTCCTCGACCTTCAAGCATAGAAATCTCCCGATCAGGAGCGAGTTCTTGAGCTGAAAATACCGCTGGTTCAAGACGCTGGGTTTGAAGCCGTACAGCGAGAAGAGTTTCGTCTTGAACTCCTCGGAGACGTCCGCCACGAGGTCCAAGTCGAAAGTCTCGAGATCTTCGTGGACGGGAACGCAAACAGTTCCCCAGGCATCGCTCATGATTCGTCCTTCCTGGTTGCTCTTCCTGGTTCGGAGTCGGGTGCCCTTCGAGGGCGGCACGTTACCACTCAGTGTCGACGGTCGATCCGCTTCGTCGAGGCTTGTGCGCCCTCGGTTTCAACCGGTGACTGTGACCGTCTCCACATGGCCAGTAGGAGGCCAATGGGACGATAGGATCCGCCCATGTCGACGCGACCCTCCCTGTCGTCCCCGCTCCGGCTTGCCGTCTCAACCGTCGGCACCGTTCTCCTGCTTGCCTGTCCAGCTCTCTCCCAAACCGCACCCGACGATCTCACCGCACCTCCTGAAGGTGCCGAGCGCACCGAGTCGGGGTTGGTGACCCGCGTTCTCGAAACCGGCAACGGCGATGTCCACCCCGGAAAGGAGGACCTGGTCCGTGTCCACTACACCGGCTGGACTTCGGACGGCGAGGCCTTCGAGAGCACCGCGGAGCGAGAGTCACCTCCGACTCTGCCGGTCGGATTGCTGATTCCCGGCTGGTCGGAAGGGCTGGGGCTGATGGTCGAAGGCGAGACGCGGCGCATGTGGATCCCCGAGTCGCTGGCCTTTGCCGGAGAGGAAGGCAGGCCCGCCGGAACGTTGGTTTTCGATGTCGAGCTCGTCGAGCTGATCGACGTCCCCGAGATGCCCGACGACGTCGCGGCGCCTCCCGCCGAGGCCGAAGTCACCAAATCGGGCTTGGCGTCGGTGGTTCTGCGACCCGGGGACGGCGGCGAGCATCCAAAGGCACGCTCGCGCGTGCAGGTTCACTACACGGGCTGGACCACCGACGGGGAGATGTTCGACACCTCCATCAAACTCCAGCGTCCGGTCTGGTTCAAGCTCACGGAAGTGATCCGAGGCTGGAAGGAAGGCATCCAGTTGATGACCCGAGGAGAGGTGCGACGCTTCTGGGTGCCGGAGAAGCTGGCCTACAAGGGAGCACGGGGTAAGCCGGAAGGGATGCTCGTGTTCGAGGTGGAGCTGCTCGACTTCAACGACAAATAGCCTTGTGTTCTGTCAGAGGCGGCCCACCGCGAGTGGCAGTTGGAACGCAGCCATTTCTTCACCGTTCCGGACGAGCAGGACATCGCCGACCAGCACCGGATGGTTCCAGGTCTTGCCTTCGATCGCGGGAAAGCGAGCGATCTCCGTGAACTGATCGGGAACGGCCGGGACCAGCACCAGCTCTCCTCGTTCTGACACCACGAGCAGCAACTCCTGCTGAGCCAGGAGCAGGAGTTGACCGGTGCCGTAGCGGCCGCCTTTCCACATACGCTCGCCGTCTTCGATCCTGAGGCTGGCGAGCGTGCGACCATCGAATCCATAGGCGTGGCCGTCGTGGACAACCATGTCGTTGAAGTAGGGCTTGAGTCGGATGGACGTCCAACGCTCCTCTGTAGTCCATTCGCCGGCGCGGTGACTCACCGCGATACGGCGCGTGGCATCGTCGGTACCGATCAGGATGTCGCGGTCCGTCGTGAGGGCCGGTTGGACGATGCCGAAACCTGGCCACAAGTGTTCCCAGAGCACGGCTCCATCAATCGGGGAAACGCTGCTCATGCCAGCTCCGGTCGACAGGAGGATCTGCTCGATGCCGTCGATCGTCGCCCGATGTGGCGAGCTGTAGCTCTTCCCGCCGGGGAGGCTGGTCCAGCGCAGGGTGCCGGTGTCCACGTCGTAGGCGGCGAGCCCATCAGCCGCGACGAGTACGACGTCGTTCACGACGAGAGGTGAGCTAGAGAATCCGTAGTGCGGGACTTCCGCGCTGGTGTCGGCCGCGACGTTGCGTGACCACACGACAGTCCCGTGCTGGCCATCGAGAGCGTTGAGAATTCCGGTCGCGCCGAAGGCGTAGACGCGACCGTCGCTCACGGCCGGCGTTGCCCGCGGACCCGCACCGGCACTCGACTCCCAGAACTTGGTCGCATCGCGGTGTCTCCAGACGGGTTCGCCCGAAGTTACGTTGTAGCAGGCGACGACTTCGTCGTCGCCACGTTGCTCTTGGGTGTAGAGAAGATCACCCTGCACTGCGAATGACGACCAGCCCGGCCCTACGGGTCGACGCCAGAGCTCGAGTGGTGGCGACTCGGACCAGTTGGTGGCGATCGAGACGCTGCGAACGACGCCGTCGCGGTGGGGTCCGCGGAAGCCAGGCCAGTCGAACCCCGTGTCGTTCTCGGTACTCCCTGCTGGTTTCGCCGGAACCGGAGTATGTGATTCCGTCTCGTCGGCAGCACGGACGAGTCGGTCTTCGGGGCCCTGGGCGGATCGCCACGAGAAGTACGCAGCGCCGTCTGTGCTGATGCCGTCGCTCCGCAGGAGCGTCCAAACACCGCAAGCCAGGATGATGGTGGCAGCCAACGTCACCCGGCGCGGTTTCACTGCGAGGCGCAGGCTGAGAATGGCCCAGCAGACGAAGGCGAGACTCAGGACCGGGACGGCAAAAAGAAAGTACATCAGTCCCTTCATACCCGTCGCGATCGACTCGTGAAGGAAATGCGGGATCACGATGAGCGAGCCCAGAATCAGACCGAAAGCGCCCCAACGTTCCGCCCGCGGTGCGCGGCTGAAGAACAGCCACCAAACGATCACTGCGATCCCGCCCAAGAGTCTGGCGCCCATGCCGACAGTGGCTGCCGTCACCTCGGGCAGAACGAAAGGTGTGCCGAGCCAGGTCGACCACTGCAGCACCACGATCACCACGCCCGGCCACAGCCGAAGCTGTGTCTGCCCGGTCGGCTCGTCCGTCGGTTCAGTGGTTACCTTCGCTGCCTCGTGATTCGGTTGTGTTCTTGCTGGCCCTCTCATACGCCCAGACTGGTTCGATGTGGATTCTCTGGACGGCCTGTCCGCTCTAGGTTCTCGAGATTCCACCGTCGATCGACTCCACCTGAGAACCGAGAGATCGATTATCCCGATTCCGAAGCTCTCGATGTAAGGGTCTAGTGCGAGAACGCGCTCGCTGAGTTTCTCGAGGCGCTGACTCTTGAGATGATCGGACCATGGGACGGCGAGGACGAGATCGGCACCAGATCCGCGAACGAGGTGTCAAGCGGGCGGTTTGCCGAATCGGAGTCCTGACGCTCCTGTGGTGTGCCGTATCGATGGTCCTGCAGGGCTGTTCGCAGCCGCCGCCTAACCTGATCCTCATCAGTGTGGATACGCTGCGTGCCGACCATGTCGGGGCGTATGGCGGGCCGGTTCCGACTCCGGCGATGGACCTCCTGGCGTCGGAGGGCGTCCTGATCGAGGGTGCCTGTACCCCGACGCCGTCCACGGGTCCGGCTCACGCTTCGATGATGAGCGGACTGTATGTTTGGAACCACGGGATTCTCTTGAACGCGGTGTCGATCGAGGATCCGCAGTTGCCGAACCTTGCGGAAGTTTTGCAAGGTGCCGGGTTCAAGAACGGGGCTTTCGTCTCGAGTTTCAATGTCGATAGCCGGTGGGGGTTCGGTCGCGGCTTCGAACACTTTCATTTCGAACCGACTCGGCAGATGAAGCAGAAGGCTTTCTGGAGTCGGGGGGAACCGACCACGACCGCAGCACTAGACTGGATCCGGTCGAACTCGAACGAGCGGTTCTTTGCCTGGCTCCACTACTTCGATCCGCATATGCCGTACGACCCTCCGGCGGGCTTCGAGCGTCCCGAATCGGAAGTCGTCAGTCTCGAAGGCAAGGACGTTCCGCCGAACGTCAAGAACATTCAGCAGCTCCAGCGTATGATCCGTGCGTATCGCGGTGAAGTGGCGTATACCGATGCACAGATCGGACGCTTGATTGAGGGTCTACAGTCGTTGGAATTGTTCGACCGGACGATCGTCGTCCTCACGTCCGACCACGGCGAAGGCCTGGGCGACCACGGCCATCTGGGACACGGCTGGAACCTGCACGACGAATTGGTTGCCGTGCCAATGATCCTTCGGGGTCCGGGTCTGCCGGGTGGGCGAAGAGTGCGGGGTGCAGCGCAGCTCGAAGATCTGATGCCCACGATCCTCTCCTTGGTCGATGTCGAGTCACCCGGTGGGCTCGACGGTGTCGATCTTCTGCACTGGCTCAGGGGAGAAGCCGCAGGCTCGCCCCGCAAAGCGGTCTTCGGTCGTCGGGCTGATTTCCCGGGCGTTCCGGCGCTGTTCTTCGAACGCAGATGGCCGCGCAAGTGGATCGGAGAGATCTCGGGTGGCGGCCGGGCCTATCATCTCGGCCGCGATGCGGGCGAGCTCGATGCCCTCGAGGTGGCGGCCGCACCCGATGACTTGCTCCGGTCCGTTACCGATGCCGCTGCAGAGCCAAAGCAACGAGTACTCGACGAAGAAACCCGAAAAGCACTGGAAGCATTGGGTTACTTGTAGTGGAGCCTCGCTAGCGTCCGTCTGGGCGAGCGGCCATTCAGTTGTCGTATCGGTCGATGACCGACGTCAACGTCTATTCTTGAGATGGGCGTGCGTCGAGCAGGCGTAGGACGGAGGGGTCTGACTTACCCTCCTGCGAGAAGTAGGACCGCACGGAGTGTTTCCCATGGAACATGGAGTCGAACTCCTCGTCGGGATCGGCTCCGGCCTCGATCAACAGCGGAATCACCTTCTTGCTCTCCCGGGACACTGCCCAGAACAGGATAGGAACTTCGTTCTCGTCGACGAAGTCGACATCGGCTCCCGCTTCGATGAGCAGGCCAGCGAGGATCTCCTGGTCCGTCGTAGCCGCCTGCTTTAGTGCGGTGTTGCTGGCGGCATTCACGTAGTTGACGTCCGCTCCGCGTTCGACGAGCAACTCGGCCAGCTCGGCATTCTCCAGCCAGGCTGCGAGAGTCAGAGGTGAGTGTTCCCAGATGGCGTTCTTGCCCTCGTCGAGGACGATGTTCGGGCTCACTCCCTTGTCGATCAGGGAGGAGACCGCCTTCAGGTCGCCATCCCGAACCGCCTTGTCCATGTCCAGAACGTCACTGGCCTCTACCTGCAATGCCGAGAAACTCAACAGACACAGGATGACTTGCTTCATCGCAGCCCCTCTTGGTCGATGGGTTCTGTTCGTAGACTACTGACACGCGCCCCGGGCTGCGGTTCCGAGGTCTTCGACGGTGTCGTCGAGCGGCACGAGGCAGTAGCGGTGGCTTCGGGAAACGGCCGGGATCGTATACGGCTCGTGCACGGGGCGGCCCCAGGAGGTGTCGCCGCCGACGCCCATCTGACCTCCGTCGAGGTTCCAGGTGACGAAATCCAGGACCGCGAGCTCGGCGCCGTGTCGAGAAGTGACCGGCACCAGACCCGAGGCGGATTCGGCGCCACGTTCTCCCGGGACGAAATCCAGATCGGCGTCGGTGAAGGGCCAGACGCTGCTGGACAGTAGAGGGTGGCCGACGGCCAGGAGGCCGTGGCCCTGTTCGTCGCGCACGGCCATCCAGCGAACGTCGGTACGGTTGCCGGTTTCCTGCGGTCGCGGATAGCGATGGAAGAGGTCCTGCACCGGCGCGACGTAGCGTCCTACGCGGGCGGAGGTCTTGCGATCGGCGTAGCTTTCGTGTGGGCCGCGGCCAAACCAGGTGACGAAGCGATTGCTGTCGGTGAGAGTTAGGTGAGTGCCGAAGCGGGGGAGTTTGGGCAACTCCTCGGACGAGACGGTCAGCCGATGCTCCACCTCGACGCTGCCATCGGCATGCACGCGGTAGCTCAGGTCGGCGTGACTCTCGACGCCCGGTAGTCGGAAACGAGCTTCGACCTCGACGCTGCTGTCGTCGACGGTTCGGGCCGTGACGTTTTCGACCTGCGCCCCGTCCGATGCCTGGTGCCAGGACGCCGCCCACTTGTGCATGCCGTTGCCCAGGTCATTGTCGGTGGGCGGGCGCCAGTAGTTGGGGCGGGGTCCACTACGCAGCAGATCGCGACCTCGAACCTGGTACCGATCGATGGTGCCACTCGCACGGCCGAAGACGATCGTGAATCCATCGCCGTTGACCGTCCAGCCATCGGCGTCCTCGCTCAGGCTCAGCTCCGACTGAGCTTCTCCTGCCACCGCAGATCCGTCGGCCGATGCGCCCGGCAGCTCGAATTGCTCCCAGGCGATCTCGTGATCGACCGGCACCAGGGGCTCGGCTCGCAGAGTCCGGGCACTGAGGGTCAGGTGGTACTCGCGGCCAGGTAGACGAGTGTACGAGGTGTCGGCCTCGACGCCGGTCCGTGCGCCGGCTTCGACGGTTCCGGTTTCGGCCGTGCCACTGGCCACCGGCAATCCGTCTTCGAGCAGCGTCCAGGTTAGGCCGACGTGGTCGAGATCGCGAAAGGCGTATCGGTTCTCGATCTCGAAGCGGCCCGCCGCGGCGTCGACCGCGGAGAAGCGAATCGGCTGATAGACCTTTTTGACCTCGGCAAGGTGCGGGTGGGGAACGCGGTCGGCATCGACCAGGCCGTTGTTGAGGAAGTTGCCGTCTGTGGGCAGGCCGGGATGATAGTCGTGACCGTAGGCCCAAAAACGGCGCCCCTGGTGGTCGACGCGAGCCAGCGCCTGATCGACCCAATCCCAGATGTAGCCGCCCTGTAGCGCCGGGTATCGATCGATGGCGCGCCAGTAGTCGGCCAGGTTGCCGACCGAGTTGCCCATGGCATGGGCGTACTCGATCATGATCAGGGGCCGTTGCGGCTCGGTCTCGGCGTAGGCGACCAGCCGCTCGATCGGCGGGTACATGGGGCAGAAGATGTCCGTGTACGACTCCTTCCCGGCCGGCTCGTACTGGACCGGACGGCTGGGGTCTCGCTGTTTGATCCACTGGTACGTGGCGTCGAAGATCGCGCCGTGACCGGCTTCGTTGCCTAGGGACCAGACGATGATCGATGGATGGTTCTTGTCCCGTTCCACCATGCGGCGCGTGCGGTCGAGGTGTGCCGGCAACCAGCTCATCTCGTTACCGAGTTGGGTGTCGGCGTCGATCGCCAAGGGGTGGGATTCGATATTGGCTTCGTCGACCACCCAGAAGCCGTAACGATCGGTGAGGTCGTACCAGCGCGGATCGTTGGGGTAATGCGCCGAACGAACGGCATTGATGTTGTTTCGTTTCATCAACTCCAGGTCGCGACGCATGGTGTCGAGGTCGACGACATGACCGGTCTCCGGGTGGGTCTCGTGACGGTTTACGCCGCGGATGGTGATCACCCGGCCGTTGACCTGAAGCTGACCGTCCCGAACCTCGACCCGCCGAAAGCCGATGTCGTCGCGCACGACGGCGACGGTGTTGCCGTCTGCACCCGTCAGCTCGATCAACAGGGTGTAGAGGTGGGGCGTTTCGGCGCTCCAGGAGCGCACCGCGTCGATACGTCCCTCAAAGGTCAGACGCTCCGTGGCGCCCGCGGCGAGAGAGAGATCGCGACCACCGTCGAGCACCGGGCGCAGCGACGCCGCCCCGTCGAGCACGTGATAGCGCACGTTGACCGAGGCGTCTGAATCGGAATCGTTGCGCACGTCGACGTCGAGGCTGAGCACGCCGTCGCGGTAGCTGTCGTCGAGCGACGCGCGGGCGAAGAAGTCGGCGACGTGAACCGCAGGTGCCGCGACCAGCGAGACACCGCGCTCGATGCCGGTGAGGCGGAGCATGTCTTGGCTTTCGACGTAGCTGGCATCGCTGAAGCGGTGGATGCGCACGGCGAGCAGGTTGCGTCCCGGACGTAGGTCGTCGGTGATGTCGAACTCGGCCGGAGTCTTGGCGCCTTGGCTGTAGCCGACGAAGCGACCGTTGAGGTAGACGGTGAGTGCCGAGCGGGCTCCCGCGAAGTGCAGCCAGATACGGCGCCCTTGCCAGGACGGGTCCAGCTCGAACCAGTGCCGATACGAGCCCACCGGGTTGTCGTCGAGCGGTACGTTCGGCCACTTCGTCGTGAAGGGATAACGCTCGTCGAGGTAGATGGGGTTTCCGTAGCCATGTACTTCCCAGTTGCCGGGAACCGGGATCGCGTCCCAGCCACTGGCATCGAAGTCCTCCTGTTCGAAACCGTCCGGCGCGTCGGCGGGCCGCTGGACCCAGGAAAAGTCCCAAACGCCGTCCAGAGAGCGAAAGAAGGGCGAGCGGTCGACGTCGTCACGCAACGCGGCTTCGCGGCTGGCGAAAGGGAAGGCTGTGGCGCGGGGCGCCCGCTTCCCGATGTCGAAGATTTCGTGGTTCTGCCAGGCATCGGCCGGCAGGGAGGGGCGCGCCTCGGCCCCGGCACCGCTCGCCGCCACGACGGCCAGCAGCAGAGGGAGGAGGACAGCGATCGCACGGATCTTGCTGCCGAGCGGAGTGTGATTCGACGGCACAGCCATCGCGGAGGCGTCCTGGAGCGCCAGAAAGGACTTCATTGGATCGAGCATGGTTCGCTGAACTTAGCAGCCCGTGCTCGATGAAGCGACGGGGTCGGAAGATCGGCGATCGGTGGATCTCGAGGCGAAGCCGGTGGCGGGCGACCCGCGATGCGAGTTGCGTGGCCGCACACGACTTGCGCGACAGGCTCCTGGGGTTACAATGCCACGCCTAGTTCCCGATCGTCGCTGCTCGTTCGAACGGACCGCGCTCCACCGCGGCATCCGGACCGGTACCGTACGTTGTTCCGCTCATCACCAGGGCCGTTGCAGGCTCGGCCGTCCACGAGGTTTAGAACATGACGCTTCATTGGGTCGACTACCTGACTTTCGTCGCGTTCATCGTGTTTGTCATTTCGGTTTCGATGGCCGCCTCGCGGCATCAGAAGACCGGACGCGACTACTTCCTCGCCGGCCGCTCGTTACCGTGGTGGTTGATCGGCTTCTCGCTCATCGCGTCCAACATTTCGACCGAACACTTCGTCGGCCAGGCCGGACGCGGCTACGACCTCGGCTTGGCCATCGCCAGCTACGAGTGGATGGCCGCGGTGACCTTGGTCATCGTCGCTCTGTTCTTCCTGCCGCGCTTCCTACGCGCCGGTATCTACACGATTCCAGAATATCTGGAGTATCGCTACAGCACGGCCGCGCGCACCGTGATGTCGGTGTACATGCTGCTGGCCTACGTTTTCGTCGCACTCGCCACGGTGCTCTACTCGGGGGCGCTCGCGCTGCAAGCGATCTTCGAGCTCGACACGACGCTCGGCATCTGGCTGATCGGCATCCTGGCCGGCGTCTACACGATCTACGGCGGTCTACGTGCTGTCGTCTGGTCCGATCTCATTCAGGGCATCGCGCTGATCTTGGGCGGCGTGCTGGTCACGGTGCTGGCACTCGACCGCGTCGGCGGTATCGGCGCATTTCTCGAGAACAATGCCGATCGCCTACATACCGTCTTGCCGGCCGATCATCCGGAGATGCCCTGGGTTGCGGTCTTCATCGGCGGCTTGTGGATTCCGAACCTCTTCTATTGGGGCCTCAACCAGTTCATCACCCAGCGGACCCTGGCAGCGCGTAATCTTCGCGACGGTCAGCGGGGCATCATGCTGGCGGCGGCGCTCAAGCTCTTCATTCCTTTCATCATCGTCTTCCCCGGCATCATGGCGGCGGACCTGTTCGCCGACCAGATCACCCACGGTGACCAGGCCTATCCGATCCTGATCCGCGAGTTGTTGCCGGCGGGCTTGTCCGGCATCATGTTCGCGGCGTTGTTCGGCGCGGTGATGAGCTCCCTCGACTCGCTGCTCAACTCGGCGGCGACGATCTTCACGATGGACGTCTACACACGCCATCTCCGGCGCGACGCCAGCGCCGAAAGGCAGATCGTGGTCGGCCGTTGGGCCACCGGGATCCTCGCCGTCGGTGGCTGCTTGTGGGCGCCGATGGTGGCATCGGCCGACAGCGTCTACGAGTACATCCAGAAGTTCTGGGGCTTTATCTCACCAGGTATTGTTGCCGTTTTCGTCATCGGGTTCCTATGGCGGAAGGTTCCGTCGTTCGCTGCAGTCGGTGCTTTGATCCTCGGTGTACCGGTCTACGGATTGCTGTTGTGGCAGCTGCCCGAGGTCGCGTTCCTTCACCATATGGCGATCACATTCGTCGTTTTGGTGATCTGGATGGCTGCAGTGACGTTGGTGCGTCCGCAACAGGAACCGCCGGCGATGCCGGAACCGGAAGACTTCGACGCCACGCCGAGTCGTGGAGCCTGGGTTGCCGGTGCCGTGATCATCGCCGTCACCGCCGGCCTCTACCTGATGTTCTGGTGAGCCGTGTCTCGGAAGGTCGTGTTGCCAGCGCTCTCTCGGAGCGCTTTGGCCGGGCACCGGGTGCCGTCGTGGCACGCGCCCCCGGACGCGTCAACCTGATTGGCGAGCACACCGACTACAACCAGGGGCTGGTCCTGCCGACCCCGGTCGGCCGCTATCTGGAAGTCGCTGCGCGCGCCACCGCCGAGCGGCGGATCCGGTTGCTCGCCGTCGATCTCGATGCAACGTTCGAGACCGATTTGTGCGTGGCGCCTTCGATCTCTCGTCCTGGCTGGGCGTCCTACGTCCTGGGGGTGATGGAGTCGTTGCAGTATCGCGGTCTGCTCGACGCGGGAGTCGATCTTGCTCTCGGCGGTACCGTCCCCCGAGGGGCTGGTCTGAGCTCCTCGGCGGCGCTCGAGACGGCGACGCTCCTGGCTCTCGAGGGTGTGTTCGGTTTCGAGCTCGAACCAGTGGAGGCGGCACGCCTCTGTCACCAGGTCGAAGAGCGCTGGGCCGGCGTGCGATGCGGCATCATGGATCAGATGGCCAGCCGCCTCGGTCTGCCCGACCACGGACTGCGGATCGATTGCCGGGATTTCGGCTGGCGGCAGATTCCGCTGCCCCTATCCGATCACGCTTTCGTGATCACCGATAGCCGCAGTCACCGGCAGCTGTCGGGCTCGGCCTTCAACGAGCGGCGTAGGGACTGCGAGGAGGCGGTGGCGATCCTGTCTCAGGACATCCCGTCGATCACATCACTGCGCGACGTCGATGAGGACATACTCGCGGAGAACGCAGATCAGTTGCCTCCACGGATCGCGCGACGTTGTCGACACGTAGTGGCCGAGAACGATCGTGTGCGGGAGGCAGAACGCTGCCTGATCGCAGGCGACCTCGGCCGGTTTGGCGAGCTGATGACCGCTTCGCACGAGAGCCTGCGCGACGACTACGAAGTGAGCTCGCCGCGGCTGGATCGGCTCGTCGACACCGCACTGGGGATGCCTGGTGTGCTCGGCTCGCGCCTCACCGGTGCCGGCTTCGGCGGCTGCACCGTGACGTTGGCCCGGCGGGACGCGGTGCCGGCGCTGCGTTCGGCGTTGGAAGAGGAGCTGCGCCAGTGTGGCGTTGCCGACGCCGAGTCGTCTGGAGCGGTTTGGCAGCTGGGACCGGCGATCCGTGCCGGCATCGTCGATGATGGTGCTGTGCCTCTGCCATGAACAAGGACCTGTTGATTCTCGCCGCGGGCGTCGGGCGTCGTTTCGGCGGCCTCAAGCAACTGGCGCCGGTCGGGCCCCAGGGCGAGGCGATCATGGACTACACCGTCCACGACGCTGTGGCCGCCGGCTTCGAGCGGGTGGTGCTGGTGATCCGCCGGTCGATCGAGGAGCCCATCCGCGCTCATGTCGCGGACGGCTTCGGCAGGCACGTCGAAGTCGTGTACGCGTTCCAGGACGAAGATCCGGCCTCCTCGGCGCGCCAGAAACCGTGGGGAACCACCCACGCGGTCTTGGCTGCCAGGGATTTGCTCGGTGAGCGCTTTGCCGTCGCCAACGCCGATGATCTCTACGGACGCCACGCTCTGGCGACGGTCGGGCAGTTCCTCGACCATACCTCCACCACCGAGTCGCCGACCTGGGCTCTGGTCGGCTATCGGGCGGCCGCGACGCTGCCGCCGGAGGGTGCGGTCTCGCGGAGCGTTCTTCGCGACGAAGACGGCATGCTGAGCTCGATCGACGAGATCGGTGCCATGAGTCGCCATCCGAACGGCGCGTGCTGGGAGGGCGAAGAGGGGCTGGTGACCGTACCGGGCGACACCCTGGTATCCATGAACCTGTGGGCCTTCACTTCGGCGATCCATCGTCGCTTCGAAGAGTGCTTTGGCCGCTTCCGGGCCGGCGACCCGGGATCCGACGACGAGATCCTCTTGCCGGTGACCATCGGCGAGTTGATCGCACGGCGGCAGGCGCGGGTACGACTCCTCGCGACCACCAGTCGTTGGTGTGGGATCACGGCGGCGAGCGACCGAACCTGGGTGCAGGAGCGGATCGCCGAGCGGGTCGCGGAGGGCGACTACCCATCGCCCTTGTGGCGGTAGCTCCGGGCGGTAGGACGTCTGTCCGCTAGCAGCGGGTCGCCTGTCGCCACCGGCCGAACACGCGCTAGCATGAGGTGTCCAAGCTCGCTCCCGACTCCTGAGAGGTGTGTATGTCCAGCCGATTCTCACGTCCGGTCGTCATCTCGGTTTCTCGGCGTTCGTTCCCTCGCGAACTTCTTGCGGTCGCGATCCTCTGGTTGGGCTTGGTCGGCAGCCATCCGGCCCAGGCCGCGCGTCCGGAGATCCAGCTACAGCTGGTGCGGGACGGTCTGAGCAATATTGTCGACATCGGTGCCGCTGACTCCGGTCATCTGTTCCTGGTCGGACAGGACGGTGTCGTCTGGCGTATCGCCGAGAATGGCGACGATCTCGCCCAATATGTCGACTTGTCCACCCTGGTGGGTAGTGGCTTCGAGCAAGGTGCGCTGAGCATCGCCGCCCATCCGGACTACGCAGTCAACGGCTTCGTGTACGTCTATCTGACCGACCTCGACGACGAGGCGATTTTGATGCGCTTCGAGCGCGACGCGTTGGATCCGACGATCGCCGACATCTCGACCGGTGTGACGCTGATGACGTTCGACCAGGACGGCCACTACGGCGGCGACCTTAGCTTTGGGCCGGACGGTTTCCTCTACTTCGGGATAGGTGACGGGGGACAGCAACAGGATCCGTTCTGTCGGGCGCAGACCATGAGCCTCTACCAAGGCAAGATGCTCCGCATCGATGTCGATCAGAACGTCGCCACGCCGCCCTACTACGGCGTTCCCGCAACCAATCCCTTCGTCGGCACCCCGGGCACTCCGGACGAGATCTGGGCAGCGGGATTTCGCAATCCATGGCGCATGGGCTTCGATCGGGTCAGCGGTGACCTCTTCATCGCCGACGTAGGCCAGGTCGCTCGCGAAGAAGTCAGCCTGCAACCAGCGGCCAGCACCGGCGGCGAGAACTATGGATGGAAGGTGATGGAAGGCACTTCCTGTTTCGACCCCGATCCGATCGACATCGATTGCCCGATGAGTACAGCCTCGTGCTTCGACAGCTCTTATACCGATCCGATTCTCGAGTACGACCACAGCCAGGGAGACTGCTCCATCACGGGTGGTTTCGTGTATCGAGGTTCTACCTTTCCGGATCTCTTCGGCGAGTACTTCTACGGCGACTGGTGCACCGGCAACTTGTGGGTGGCGACCGGTAGCGGAATGTCGTGGACATCGGAGCTGCTCGATGTGTCGCTGCCTAGCATCACCTCGTTCGGCGAAGGAGGTTCGGGCGAGCTCTTCGCCACCAACGGCTCGGAGGTCCATCGCATCGTGTCGACGGTCCTGTTTTCTGACGGATTCGAGAGCGGTAACGTCTCGGCGTGGAGCTCGTCGGTTCCGTGAGTGAGGAGTGAGCTTGAGCGATATTCCGAGTCCCGAGGCGATCGGACGGCACCGGGAGCGGGCGCGGCCTGTCCTGGCCTGTTTCGTCGTCGTGCTATCGGTTGTCCTGGTCGTGGTGGCGTTGATCGCCCTCCTGCGTACGGTGGAACTGGGAGAGTTGGGCTGGAATTGGGATCCGCCGGCGGTTCCCGAACCCGACCGTTTCGTGCGGATCGAGCTCTCAGGCGTGGATTCCGTGAGCTCCGTACACGACCTACCCAGGCGGTTGGAGGGTCAGAGGGCCTTGGCATACATGGCTCTCTGGCAGTCCGGGCATGCGACGTTCCGCATGGACGGAGTCGCGGACGGAGTCTTCAGGGGCGCCGCGGTGACCGAGCAGTTCTTCGATGCAGTGGGCGTTGCGCCCCTGCTCGGGCGCGTGGTGGCTCTCGGAGACGTCGCCGTCGTCGTTTTGGGGCATTCGGTCTGGAACGATTGGCTTGGCGCCGATCCCGCGGTCATTGGCCGCACCATCAAAGTCGGCGGCCAGGAACTGACGGTGGTCGGTGTGATGCCGGACAGTTTCTCGTTTCCCGATGGGAACCAGTTCTGGCTCCCGCTGACCACGGACGGCTCTGAAATCGCAGAATTCCAAGGGACGGACGCCCGAGTTCAGGTCTTCGGGAAGCTGCTCGAGGGAATCACGTCGGAACAGGCGGAGGCCGAGCTGAACGAAATCATCGCCCGGGATCCAGGACAGGCGGGGCTTGGGGAAGGGCCTACCGTTGAGATCGTCCCGTTCTTCAGCGATTGAAGATCCGGACGACGCGTGGGTTCAGCGGCTCAAATCCAGCTGACGCAGCGAGGTCAGCGCCAATCCTGCGTAGCCCCACAGAAAGCACAGGTCCATGGCAGCCACCATCAAGGGTGATGCTCCTTCGAGGAAGAGGGCGAAGAGCAGGTCCCCTACGAGGAAGAGCAGGAAGGTCAAGAGTAGAGCCGACCAGATCCCCCGAGCACGTCCGTCGGCAAACTCCCGGGTCACTTCGAGGAGGAGAACGGCCGGAAGCAGCAGGAACAGATCACAGATGGGATAGAGCAGGCTGAGGACGGTCTCGGTATCCCACACCTCCGGTGGCAACAGCGGTCGAAGCATCAGCCAGAAGAGGAGAGAGCCGGCACCGAACACGGCGAGAAGATCTCGCCATAGCCGCTCCCGCAGTTGCAGAGGAAACCCGCTGACTGCGAGCTCGCGGAGGAACGTCGCCGCACCGGCCGCCAGCGCCAACATGCCGCCGATGAAGGCGGGGTCGGCCCCGGAGGGAAAAGGAACCTCCACGCCGAGGAACAGCTGATGCCGGACGAGTACCGACTGCGCGATGGCGAAGAGGCAACTACCCAACGCTAACCAACGCCACGACGTGGTACGCAGACGACGGGCGCTGGCGACCGCGAGACAGGCTGCCAAGGCGAGGCAAATCCACTTGCAGATGGCTACTACGGAGAGTCCCGCCCCTTGGTCGGAGCGCAATCCGAAGCCACCGAAGGAGGCGAGCAACACGAACAGCGAGCCGAGGGCAGTGGCCGAAGCGAGGGCCCAGCGGGCCCAAGAGAGGTAGAGATTGCTCGAGCCCATCATGTAGCCGGATTCGGCGGTGGGCCTAGGGAGAGCTCGTCGCGGAGCGCTGTTGCGAGCTCTTGGGCTTTCTCGGGTCCTACGAAGATAGTCATGCCTTGGCGGAGTCTATCGATCAGCATCTCGATCTTCTCCGCCGAGATCTCAGAACCGTCGATCTCCAGAATGCGACAGTGGCCTTCCACCGCCGCCTGGGCCATGCTCGACCCCACGACGGGACCCAGCAAGCCGACGACGACGGCGTCCAGCCGCGAACGAGCGATGGGAGAAATCGGCTCCATGAACGAACGAAATCGGGAATGTTTGGAGGGGGCGGCCCATTCTCCCTCCAAAAAAGTGCTTTTGCATCACCCGGCAGAAAGATCGTTTGTGCCGATTCGTCCGGCGACGTTGCGACGCAGCCCGTGATGCGAGTCCTAACGCCGACTCGAGTTTTTCGAATCCACCGCATCGTCTCGCCTCGCTACCGTAGATCGGGCCCTCAAAGCGACGCCCGACCGCAAGCAGCAGGCAAGATGCCTGCGGTCCCAGCGGGTGCCGTCTCAGACAGCTGGAAGTACCTTCGGTTCCCTTGGTTCTTGGAGACCACTCTCTGGGAAGTAGGTGGTGACTCGAGAAGGAGTCCTGCTGGGACCGCCGGCGTCCCGCCGGCTCGCCTCTCGGCTTGGTCACCCGTGATGCGAGTCGTGACGCCGACTCGAGTTTTTCGAATCCACCGCATCGTCTCGCCTCGCTACCGTAGATCGGGCCCTCAAAGCGACGCCCGACCGCAAGCAGCAGGCAAGATGCCTGCGGTCCCAGCGGGTGCCGTCTCAGACAGCTGGAAGTACCTTCGGTTCCCTTGGTTCTTGGAGACCACTCTCTGGGAAGTAGGTGGTGACTCGAGAAGGAGTCCTGCTGGGACCGCCGGCGTCCCGCCGGCTCGCCTCTCGGCTTGGTCACCCGTGATGTGAGTCGTGACGCCGACTCGAGCGAAGAGGGTCGTGGTTCGAGTGAATGTTGATCGGTGGAGTCGGGAGGTTCCAGCGAGTATCTCGCCCATCCGTAGCCCGACCCACACCGCTATTCTTCGAGTCGACTCACAGACCAGAGGTGAAGGATGACCAGGCGTTGAGATCGCCGCTCTCGAACCCGTCCAGAAAGAGCGGCTCCTCAACAAGTACGTTCACTTGTACGGGCACCGATTGAAAACCATTGGAATCCGTCACCGTCAACGTACAAACAACGTTGCCTGGCGCCAGGCCGGTGAGAACCGGGTTGGGAGTTGAAGCTGACGACAACGAGGCGCTTCCGGTTGGAACGACCGACCATTGGTATGAGTATCCTGGTGATCCACCCGAAGCTGCCGGCGTGTCTCCCAGTTGCACGCTACCTCCCACCGCCACCTTAGAGTCGGACCCTACATGGGCTACGGGGCCCGATGCGGTCGTGAAGGTCTCAACGCTGCTGGACGCCGACAGGTTCGGATCGCACGCCGGAACGGCGACGACTTTCCAGGCGTAGGTGCTTGCCGAGTCTACGACTGCAACCGTGGAGAGACCGTTCACCGACCTCAACAAGGCTTCCGGTTCATTGCTCTTCCAAAGATAGACTTCGTAGAACGAAGTCCCAGGAACGGATGTCCAGCTAAGCGTCACCTGGGAACCCAGGCCAGTCGACCCGGGGGCCGGATTGCTGACCTGAGGTGGTTGAGGATCAACACAGGTGCTGGTCGTGAATGACCATGTCGGAGACGATGTCTTTAGCGAAGCGTCACAAGCAGCAATCGAGTCCACTCTCCAGTAGAAGGTGGTTGTCGGTTGTAGCCCACTGAGAACCGCGAACGGATGGGGGGTCAAAGAAAGCGGCGAGAGACTCCCGGGACTCGTGCCCAAGTAGATCTCGTATCCGGAGGCACCTGTTACCGCCGCCCACCCCAAGTTGACGGGTGAATCAAGTCCGGTCGCGGTGTCGACTGGAGTAGGGACGGACGGTGGGAGCGTGGCCGTACAAGGTTTCAGATAGGTCACCTGAAGGGTCGCGACCCGATCTGCCGCCCACTCCTTCTGATAGAAATACTTGGCCTTGTAGTTAGCGGTTTCCCATGAAGGAATCGATACCTCGACTCCATTGTTGGCCAGCGTTCCGTCTTCCCATTTCGTTGCTAGCGCCGTGACATCGTTTTGGGTTGGATTGAATCCACTCAATGGAAAGCTGCCTTCCACCTGATGGGCCCCGTCCACGGATGGGCGGTTGTTCCATGTGATGGAGTCTTCGGACCAGGAAGCTTGATAGGGCGAGAAGAACAACGGCAAGGGAGCCGACTGCGACCCTGAGCTTCCTGCGAACTGCATCGTCAGAGTCGCATTGGTGATCTCCGCGCCGGATGGGATCGACGAGAGATCGAATCTCAAGGCTCCGCGCAAGGCCTCCAGGCCCGGAGACAGGTAGAAACTGTCATCGTTCCCAAGTCCAAAGACTTTCTGCTCGGCTGCTCCGCCTGGATCTCCACCATAGTTAG
>JALCBJ010000159.1 GCA_028066595.1 Thermoanaerobaculia bacterium | reverse complement strand
TAATGAAATCAACGACATACGAAGGTGAAGTACTGTGAAACCCACTTGTAGAAACCCTCGATGTACCCGAAGACGGCTCGGTGCGCAGCCTGGTGGGTCGCGAACCGGTGTCCTCGCACGAGTTCGGCCCGGAGGGTCTTGAAGAGGCTCTCCGCGACGACGCGCTTGCGGCTGGTCCTCGCGCCCATTCGCTCCAGTGCCTGTTGAACCCGGGGCGTCCCGTAGCGGCCGCGGCTCTCCGCATGGATCGCGACGACCTTCCTCGCCAGTTTGCGATCGCCTCGACTCGACGACAGTCGGCTCGGCTCTTCCACGAGTAGAAGCCGCTCGCCGAGACACCGAAGGTCCGACACAGCCGACGGACCGAGGGCTGCACCGAAAGCCGGGCGATACGCGCGAACCTCATTGCCGGCGCCCCAAGACGATCGCCAGGGCTTTCTTAGCCTGCCGCGTTCCTCCTCAGCCTCTGCGAGCTGGCGCCGATGACGTACAAAGTCTTTCGCACATTCGAGAAGAGGCGGTGACCTGAGCCTTGGTCTAATGGCGTCAGTTCCAAAGACCCAGCAGACCAGTGAAGGAGGCCACCACCATGGACGAGCGTAACGCAGACGGACGGCTCGGTGAGGTCGTCAAGATCGACGAAGGACGGATTCAGGCCCATCTCGGCGAGATGGTGCGCAGCACGGTAGAGGAGACGCTGAACGAGATGTTGGAAAAGGAGGCGGATCGGCTCTGTAACGCCCAGCGATACGAGCGTTCGGCCAGCCGGCAGGATACCCGTGCCGGCCACTATCCGCGCAAGCTGCATACGAAGGCGGGAGAGGTGCAGCTGCGCATGCCTAAGCTGCGCAAGCTGACGTTTGCAACGGCGATCATTGAGCGATACAAACGTCGCGAGTCGGCGGTCGAAGAGGCGTTGATCGAGATGTACCTGGCGGGCGTGTCGGTACGCCGGGTCGAGGACATCACCCAAGCCCTTTGGGGCACGAAGGTCAGTCCAGGTACGGTCAGCAACCTGAACCAGAAGATCTACGGCCATATCGAAGCCTGGCGCCGTCGGCCGATCCAAGGCTCTCCCCCCTACGTGTACCTGGATGGCATCGTGCTCAAGCGGGCTTGGGCCGGTGAAGTGCGCAACGTCAGCGTGCTGGTCGCGATCGGTGTCAACCGCGCGGGTTTTCGGGAAATATTGGGCGTCGCTGAAGGAGCGAAGGAAGACAAGTCAGGCTGGCTTGGGTTCCCCGGCACCTTAAGGACCGCGGCCTGAGAGGCACCGAGCTCGTCATCAGCGACGCATGTCTCGGTTTCGTGGAGTCCGCCGCCGAGATATTCCCTGAGGCCCGGTGGCAACGGTGCATCGTTCACTTCTATCGAAACGTGTTTTCTTTGGTGCCGAACGGCAAAGTCCGGGCCGTGGCGGACATGCTCAAAGCCATCCATGCACAGGAAGACCTGGAGGCCGCGAAGTCAAAGTCTCAAGATGTTGCGCGCAAGCTCGAAGCGATGCGGCTGCGCAAGGCAGCAGATCTAGTAAAGAAGAGTCTCGGCGAAACCCTGTCGTACTACGACTTTCCTCCGGAGCATCGACGGAGGATCCGGACCAACAACCCACTCGAGCGAATCATGCGAGAGGTCCGTCGACGAACCCGCGTAGTGGGAGCCTTTCCGGATGGCAACTCAGCCTTGATGCTCGTCGCCGCCAGACTTCGGCACATCGCGGGGACCCAGTGGGGTACGCGTCCTACGAATGGAACTACTAACGGAGATGAAGCACCAGGCCGAAGAAGTTGCCTGACAAAGGCCGAGACACCGCCAATCAAATGTGCGAAAGATTCTTGACACTACCCATCTGTTGCGCTTGAGCGAGGAGAGCATAGCGCGAAGAACGAAAATCCCCGGCCAACGGAGGGTCGGCCAGGGCACTCGAGGGAGAGTCAGGATCGAATGAGGTGTCGCGAGGCCTGTCAGGGCTTGTGCCGTTTGCTGGGAGTCTCTCGGCTCTCCTAGAGTTTGTGTAGCACCGATCCGGCGTCATCCGAGCCTGGGAGTGGCGACCTGAATGCGGGAACAGCAGAGGTACACCATGGCGATCAAGTTCTGTGGGTGATGGAATCCTCGGGCTCGATGGTTGAGGATGCGAATGTTGCTATTCATCGCTTCGAGGCGAGCGTTTGTGAGTCCGGTGATGCTGGCTCGCAGGATTCCATCGAGATGTTTTCGGACGGTCCTGCTGAGGCGCACGAAGGGCTTGAGACGGCACCGGCAGGCCCATTGGAGCCAAGACCGAAGCTCCCACTCGGCGTGCTTTGCATGGGGGTTGCCAGACTGTCGAGTAGGCTCTCTTTGAGCAGGTAAGCCCCGATACAACGGCTCGTTGTGTTGCTGGATGCCCGCGAGCTTCTCGGTCTCCTTGTCGGTGAGCCGATCCGGGTTCTTGAGCAAAGCCCATCGTGGTTTCTTGAGAGGCTTGCGAGCATCGTTCGATAGGTTGCGCTGGATCTCACGCCGCACTTCGTCGAGGGCACGCTGGGCCAGTTGAGCGATGTGGAACTTGTCGAAGACCATCTCGGCTCCCGGGACCGCTTCGCGTATGGCCTTCTGGTATGCAGCCGAAAGATCCAGGCTGACCACTTGGATCTGTGCGAGACGCTCAGACCCGAGTTCCTCGAAAAAGGAGCGAAGGACCTCCGAGGACTTGCCCTCGGCCACCCACACGACATGGCCGGTGTCGTGATTGACGACCACGGTCAGATGCTTGTGGTGGCGGCGGTAGCTGATCTCGTCGACACCGATACGCCGCAGGCCGTCGAAACGCCGTTCGGAGAGCTGCTCTTGGACCATCCGGCCGGCGATCGAGCCCACAGTCTCCCAGGCGATGCCGAGCAGTTGTACCACCTTGGTCTTGGGCAGGTTCTGAGCCAGGTAGGCGGTGATGCCTTCGAACGATCGCGTGAACCGGCTGCCGTGCCTGGCCCAAGGAACCTGCTCGGTCACGACCCGCTGGCAACGAAGGCGGCGGATCGGACCTTCGAGAACCGTACGAATGCCGCCAATCGCGACATGCCTCCACTGCCTGGTCTTGATCTCGAACCGCCCACGAGCGCGCCAGCCACACCGAGGGCAGGTCGGCTTCCTGGACCGGGACTTGATCCCGACGATGAGCATCTCGTGCTCGAATCGGAGACCTCGAACCCAGAGCCCTGGCAAGCGAAGCAACTTGTTCAGTACAGTGGTGGCGCGCATGGGGTGGTTCCTCCTGGGGCATTTGTCTTAGATCAACCTCAGGATCCGCCATCGTGGCGGCGAGATCAACCCATGCGCGCTTTGCCATCTTCAGGAATCCACCGGCCTCGACGACCTCGGCCAAGAGAAGCAATCTGCCGACACTCCGCGCCGGATCGGTGCTACACAAACTCTAGGAGAGCCAGTCTCTCGTAGCGGCTACTACGCGTGGTGTCACTGATCATCGACACGTGGCGCCAGCGGCGACCCTCGCAACGCGCCCTCGAAGACGAAGCGCTGCGCACGCAGATCCAAGGCATTCATCGAAAGAGTCGAGGGACGTACGGCAGTCCACGAGTTCGCGACGAGCTGCTCGCGCAAGCGGTCTCGATCGGCCGCCGTCGCGTGGCCCGCCTGATGCGAGAGCAGTCCTTGCAGGGCATTCCTCGACGTCGCCGGCACAGACCGTCCGCCAGCGATCCAGGTCGCAGTGCGGCCCCCAATCTGCTGGATCGCGACTTCTCGACCTCGGGTCCCGACCAAGTGTGGGTCGCGGACATCACCTATCTCTGGTCAGGAGCTCAGTGGGTGTACTTGGCCGTCGTGCTGGATCTGTACTCTCGTCGTGTCGTGGGCTGGGAGCTGTCGAAGACCGCGGACACCTCGTTGGTGCACTCCGCGCTGCAGATGGCGCTGCTGGCTCGTCGGCCGACTCGCCTGCTCCATCATTCGGATCGAGGGTGTCAATACACCAGTCGCGCGTACCGAAGAGCCCTCGACGAAGCGGGGATCCAAGTCAGCATGAGCCGCAAGGGTGACTGTTGGGACAACGCCGTGGCCGAGAGCTTCTTCGCCACGCTCAAGCGAGAGCTGGCCCACCGATCGAGCTGGGAGAATCTAGGCCAGGTACGCCAGGATGTCGGCGACTACATCGACGGCTTCTACAATCGCAGGCGTAGGCACAGCAGCCTTGCAGGCAGGACGCCGGTGGACTTCGAAACAATGCAACTACCAGCTAACTGACCTGTCCACGAAACTGAAGCAGGACCGACGTCTGCACCGGCAGTTGGACGTTGACCTGCACGTCGCCCGCCAGCTGCAACTACCAACATACCACGGCCGGTGACGTCTACCTACAGACACCCTTCACCCACCTCGTCTACCGGAACTTTCATTTCCCGATCGCCAGCTAGGTGACATTGGGACTCAACAACTGCAGGACGACGTGGTCTCGGGACTTCCGCAATCCCGGCTGCCCCAAGATGGCGCATAACTGCTATCAGCAGGACTACGTGATTACCGGAGCAGTATCTCTGGTGGACGACTGAGCCCTCGCAGCTTAGATCGCCCTGGCTCTCCCCCTCTTCGAAGAGGGGGAGTTGGAGGGGGAGTTCAAGAAACAACAGCCTCCCGGCCGGGCAACGACCGACGACAGTCTAGAAATCCCCCCTAACCCCCCTTTCCAAAAGGGGGAATGGTGCTGTGCCGGCTGCCTGCCATACCTCGTCTGCGCTTCAGATAGACAGCTCTGGATCCATTTTCTCGAAGGCCTCCTGGACGTCGAAGTCGAATCTCCATGTCATATGGCAGTATTTTTTATGCTATAAAAGCAAAATGCGTGCTCAAGCAACTCTCCCAGCTCATGGCCGACGACAGGTTTCGACTCAGCTCGTGTGGATCCAATTGGGTCTGTTAGGTCTCGCGGGGTTCCTTTCACCGCTGGCGTGGGCGGAACCCGAAGACCCAATCTTGTTGGGCGACTTTGTCGACGAGCCGTCGAACCTCGACAGCCTCGATCCAAACTTCGGCTTCCACATGGTCGCGCTCGGTGACGATCGTATCGTCTTCGTTGCCCATGACCCGCAGCAAGGCACCGAGTTGTGGGTGACGGACGGTACAGTCGCTGGCACCAGGCTGCTACGGGACATCGCTGCAGGCTCCAACAGTTCGCTGCCGGAGCAGTTGACGGTGCTGAGTGATCGAGTCTACTTTGGTGCCGACGACGGCATCTTTGGTCGTGAGCTGTGGAGTACCGACGGCACGCCTGAAGGAACTCGGCTCGCGCGCGACGGCCGTCCCGGACGGGCCAGCCTGTTGCCTTTCGGTCCGCAAATCGCGGCGGGACCTGATCGAGTGGTATTCAGCACGCTCGGTTCTGTCGGCCCTCCCGAACTCTGGCAGTCCGATGGTACCCGCGCAGGCACGCGCAAGCTGGCCGCCGGCAACTTGTCGCCGGGTAACCGCATCGTCGACCTGCGGGTCGGCACGTCGCTGGTCTACTTTCGCCTGATCCAGGACGGCTCCAGCGACGGCGATCTCTGGGTCACCAACGGTACGGAGGGCGGCACGACGCGTCTCGTTTCGAACTGTGATGACTGCAGCCTCGAGCAGGTGGACGGCGATCGGCTCTATTTCATCCGTCGCACCAGCGTAGGCCGCGAACCTTGGATCAGCGACGGCACGACAGTCGGCACGAAGGCTCTCGGCGATCTCTGTCCGGGATCCTGTAGCAGCCATCCACGCGACTTCTTCAGTTGGCGGGGTGACATGTTCTTCGTGGCCAGTGCAAGCGACGTCTTATACGAAGAACAGCATCTCTTTCAAAGCGACGGCACCGCGGAGGGGACGAAGATTGTCATCGCCGGCAACCTGGGCGGCCGCGGCGCCGTTGGCCATCCGGTGCGCCTCGGCGATCGGCTCTATTTCACCAGCCACGTCTTCCTGGGCCAGTTTGGACTGTGGTCGTCCGACGCCAGCTTTAGCGACGTCTTTCAGGTCGTCAACTTGGAGAGCAACTCGGCTTTCTCCATGGCCGCGTCGGAGGCACTGCTCTTTCTTTCCTATCGCTCCGCCTCGACCCAGAAGGCTGAGTTCTGGCGTAGCGACGGAACGGAGGTCGGCACCTACCGCTTGCGGCGATTCGATCCGGCCCCAGGGTCGACTCTCCTCAGTACTGGTGCCACGCACCTGACGCCGTTGGGCGACCGAATCGTTTTCAGGGCGCACACCTCGGGTGCCGGCTGGGAACCATGGGTGAGCGGCGGCGACGACGTCAGTACCTTTGCGCTCGGCGACCTCGACGCTGATCCTAACGACCTATCTAGCCTGGGAGCTCCAACAGGCTACGGCAACCGCGCCGTGTTCTGGGCCCCCCTTGATGACGAGACGCGCCTCGTGACCACGGACGGCACGGTGGCCGGCACCGAGGTGATGGAGCCGCTGCCATCCTCTGGCGGCGAGTTGGTGGAGTTCGGCGGGGATCTCATCTTCGGCAACCCATCGGGCCTGTGGCGGACGGATGGAACGGCAACAGGAACGGTACAGATCTCAACCGACCTGGAGGGCGCGTTTGAGTTCACCTCTCTCGGTGACGCGCTGGTCTTCCGAGGCAACAGCGACTACTACGACCAGGAACCTTGGCGGACCGACGGGACCGCGGGAGGCACGGCGATGATCGCGGATGTGGTGCCCGGGTACAACATGCAAGCCTTCGGCTGCTGCGCCAACACTTCGAGACCCCGCCAGCTCACTCCCACGGGCGATGTCGTCTTCTTCGTCGGCGAATCGGCCGAGGATTATGAGGATACGGAACTGTGGCGTACCGATGGCACGGAGGAGGGCACCGTCCGCGTGATCGATGCCTGCCCCGGCCTGTGCGATTCGGATCCTGCGAATCTCACACCCGTAGGAGACTCATTCTTCTTCAGCGCTTTCGATGGCTCCCAGCGGACGATGTGGCGCCACCCCCTCGGCGGCACCGCCGAGTCTCTCGGGCCGGCCCACGGTACCGACGTCTCGGCTGCCGCACCTCTCGGACAGCGCCTCGCCTATTTTGGCGCCGTTTCCGGTTCTGCGGGGCACCATCTCTTCCTCGCCGATGCCTCAGGCCAGGTGTCACGAGTACGTGATCTCGCGACCGACGGCTTTCCGACCTACGTCCACGATGCCGTGTCCTACGGTGGAGAGGTAGTTTTTCTTGCCGCCAACGAGGCGTACGGATACGAACCGTGGGTGACTGACGGCACAGCGGGCGGCACTCGGCTGCTCGCCGATCTGTGGCCGGGCCCCGCGGGCTCGGATCCAGGACGACCCCAGCGAGTCGGTGATGTCCTGGTATTCCGCGCCAATGGTGGCTCTGGGCACGAGCCGTGGGCGTACGACGGCTACGGCGTTCGCCAACTCGCGGACGTGAGTGCGGGCCCCGGCTCGTCATTCCCCACCGACTTCCTCCGAGTCGGCGATCGTATGATCTTCGAGGCTTGGACGCGGGAGACCGGCCGCGAGATGTGGTCGCTACCGGCGCCCTGGGCGCAGCCGCGGGACGGTCGCGTCCTAGAACTCGTGGACGGCCGCTTCGAAGTAACGGTTGACTGGCGGAACCAACACGACGGCGGCGCGATCGGGGAGGGGACGGCCCGTAGGTACTCGAACAACACGGGCTTCTTCTGGTTCTTCGGGCCGGAGAATGTCGAGCTCGGCTTGAAGATCCTGGATGGCCGTCCCCTGAACGGCCATTTCTGGCTGCTATACGGCGGCCTATCTGACGTCGAGTACGCCATCCGGATCGTGGACCGGGAGACCGGCATCGTCAAGTCGTACGTCAACGAGCCCGGACAGATCTGCGGCAACGCCGACGTCGGTGCCTTCCCTGACACTGCGGATCTGGCTGGTACGAAAGCTGTTGGAGCGAGAGCGCCGACGCCGGCCACTGCAGAGTCCGATCTCAAGGCCGGTGATCTGATGCTCCAAGGTGGCCGTTTCCGTGTCGGTGTCGACTGGCGCAACCAGCACGACGGCGGCAGCCGAGGCACCGGCGACCCGATCCCCGCAACCGACGAGTCGGGTTACTTCTCGTTCTTCGATCCCGGCAACATCGAGCTGATCGTGAAGATCCTCGATGCGCGAACGTTCAACGGCAAATTCTGGGTGTTCTACGGTGCCCTCACCGACCTGGAGTACACCATCCGCATCGAGGACACCAAGACAGGCGAGGTCAAGCTGTACGAGAACCCGCCAGGCAACATCTGTGGCGGGGCGGATACGTCGGCGTTCTGAGCATTTCGAGCTACCTTCACGGGCCGGCGACCCTACTCGTATGGGGCTTCCTTGGGATGAGGTTCAGCGCTGCGGGCATGTTGCTGATTTCGATGGTGCGACTCCGATGGTGTGTGGCACCGATTCCTCCGGCGTCGGACTCCGTGGCGCATCGGAGAGGGGACAGCCTATCCCGGATAATTCACGACAGGGGTAGATAAACGAGAGGCGAACCTTTCTAA
>JALCBJ010000158.1 GCA_028066595.1 Thermoanaerobaculia bacterium | reverse complement strand
TGCAAGATCTGACCGCCAACGACTGCAAGTCGACGGGAGCGCGCGGTATCTCAGCGGAAACTGGCACTCAGCACGCAGGCCCCTTCTCCCCCCCCACCATGACATCACGGCCCTCGACGTGGTCGGACAGACCACGTTGGCTCGACTGCTGTCCTTGGCAACGCCATGGGCGATCTGTGAAAGGTGGCCCCGGCAGCCCAGGTTCTCCTCGAGATCATGCAGCCGGTCCGAGCTACCTGCTACCATCGCTGCGCCATGACTAGTAGCGTGTTGCAGGATCGCCAGCCGCCTGACCCGGCCGAGCTGACCCGCCTGCTCCATGCCCACAGGAGCGGCGACCAAGACGCCTTCGAGCAACTGATCGAAATCGTCTATCCTCAGCTCCGGCGTTTGGCCCGGTCACAGCTGGCGCGGCAGTCGTCGGAAACCAATCTGGACGTGACCTCGCTAGTCAACGAGGCCTACATCCGTTTGGTGCAGGAAACCGGTGTCGAATGGACGAGCCGCGGACACTTCTATGCTGTGTCCGCCTTGACCATGCGCCGCATCCTGGTGGACCAAGCGCGCCGGAGAACGGCTGAGAAGCGGGGCTCCGGCCAGCGACCGGTCACGTTGGACGCGGACCACCTCTCGATGCAGTCCGAGGCTGAGTTGGTGCTGGCGGTGGACGAGGCCCTGTGCGAGCTGGAAGCCTTCAACGAGCGCTTGGCCCGAGTGGTGGAATGCCGCTATTTTGCGGGGTTGACCGGCACAGAAACGGCCGCCGCCCTCGAGATCTCGACCCGCACGGTGGAGCGAGATTGGCTGCGCGCCCGCTCCTGGCTGGCCGACAAGTTGCAACAGACGGCGTAACGCCACTCCTCAATCTGCGTCTAGCAGCGCCATTTCTCGCTGCCATCGCTGCGACCATTCCGGACTGCCTCCCAGCTTCCCCTCGGCCTCCTCTAGCAGGATCCTGGACTCGGCAAGACGCCCCTGTTTGCGCTCGATCTCCGCCAGCATCACATCGATGCGCCAGGGCCAGCTGGAACCCTCCATGCCAGCGTAGACGGCGCGAGCCTTGTTCAAGGCTTGTCGAGCGCGGTCGAGCTCGCCGGCGTCGAGCCACATGGAGCCAAAGCCTCTCCACACGCGGCCAAAGCTAGGATGGTCTGCAGATAGCTGCTCGCGAAAAATCGACAGTGACTCCTCGAATAGCAACGCGGCCTCCGCGAAGTTACCTGCCCGGTGCAAGACTTCTGCGAGCTGTGCCTTGGTCTGAGCCAGTCGACGATGGCTCGGCCCGAAGATCGACTCTCGCATCTCCATGGCCTGCCGGTACAGAGCGGCCGCCCCCTCCAGCTCGCCTCGTTTGCTCCTGGAGCCTGCAAGATTCCCCAGACTGGTGGCGATATCCGGATGGGTATCGCCATAGAGATCTTTCATGGACTGAATGGATCTGTGCATCGCCTCGTCGCCCTCTTCCCAGCGCTCTAGCTCCCACAGGGAGTTCGCCAGGTTGTTCCAGGCCGATGCAACTTCGGGGTGGGCGTCGCCGAAGTGCTGCCGATGCAGCTTCAACGCCTCCTGCAGCAACGGCTCCGCCTCCTCCGGCCGGTTCTGCAAACGCACGGTCCAGGCCAGACCGGACAGGGTGCTTGCGACGTCGACTCCATCGGGATCGTTGCGGCGCTGGATGTCGAGCGCCTCGCGAAAGTGCTGTTCCGACGCCTGGTAGAGGCCAGCCGAACTGAAGCAGGCGCCCAGGCCGGCCAGCGTGCGGGCGGTATCCGGGTGGTCGTTGCCCAGGAAGCGGCGGCGCTGCTCGAGGGCTTGCTCCAGCAGCGGCAAGGCCTCCGCAACGTTGCGCTCAAGCAACACACGCCCCAGTGCGTCGAGGGCCTCCGCAGTCTTGGCATGCACCTCACCATAGAGTCGTTGCGACAAGGCCAGCGCGTCCCGGAGCTGGGCCTCGGCCTCGGCAAAGAGCCCGAGTCGGTTGTAGACGTTGCCGAAGTACTGCTTCACCTCCGCCTGCACTGCGGGCTCTTCCACCAGCTCCGCCTCAGCTCTGGCGACCCCATGGGCCACCAGCTCGGCGGCAGCGACCTCCGGGCCCAGCGCTTGGTTCGGATCGCCGGCGCCATAGAGCCCCAGCGCGAAGGCTTGAATGCGCTGCGCTCGGTCGCGTTCGCGAAGGATCCGTCGCGCCTGCACAGTGACCGTCACCGAATAGCCGATCAGCAGCACGACGAGCAGAGCCGCCACCACCGCCGCCAGTCGGTTGCGCCGCGCGAAGAGACGCGCTCGATATACCAAGGTGCCGGGGCGCACCGTCAAAGGCTCGTGTTGTCGGTAGCGCTTCAGCTCCTCGGCCAGCTCGGCTGCCGACCGGAAGCGCTGCTCCGGTCGTACGCGCATCGCCGCCTGGACAATACGGTCTAGATCGCCAAGCAGGGAGCGCAGCAGCTCGCGCGGTCGGGTGCCGCGGGCCGCGGCCACCGTGGTCGCCTGCTCCGCCGTTGCCTCGCGCACGGCCGTGCTCGGGGCCACGAGCGGGTCTGCAGGCACGTCTCCCGCTTCGGCACCGGATGCGATTGCTAGCTCTCGCGCACGCCGCCCGGTCAAGAGCTCGAAGAGCAGCAAGCCCAGCTGGTAGATGTCCGAAGCCGTGGTCACCGCCTCGCCCCGCACCTGCTCAGGGCTGGCGTAGAGCGGGGTGACCGCCCTCGAGCCAAGACGATCCCCCGAGGACCGGCCCGTAGCCGCCGCATCGAGCAGCTTGGCCACGCCAAAGTCCAGTAGCTTGATTTCTCCTTGCGCCGTTACAAGGATGTTCGAGGGCTTGAGGTCGCAGTGCACCACCAGGCTCTGATGCGCGTGGTGCACCGCGCGAGCGACCACTTCCACCAGCTGCAGACGCTGGTCGATGCCGAGGCCTTGCTCGTCACAGAAGACGTGGATCGGCTGGCCCTCGACCAGCTCCATCGCCGAGTAGGGGCGGCCGTCCTCGGTGACTCCGCCGTCGTAGAGATGGGCGATGTTGGCGTGCTGCAACGAAGCGATGATCTGCCGCTCCTGTTCGAAACGACGGCGCGCTTCCGGGCTGTCGGTCCCCGCCTGCATGACCTTGACCGCGACCTGTTGCTCGAAATGACCATCGGCCCGCACGCCGAGATAGACCACTCCCATGCCGCCGCGCCCGATCTCTTCCAAGATCCGGTAGGGCCCTAGCTGCGAAGGCATGCTCGGCTCCTGTCCGGCGAGCAGCTCTCCTGGCGACTCCCTGCGCAGCGACGGCGAGTGCTCGAATAGCGACGGCGGGTCGTCGCTGAACGCCAGCAAACGCTCCACGCGCGCACGCAGCACCGCGTCCTCAGCACAAGCCAGGTCCAGGAAAGCCGAACGCTCAGCCCGCGGCACGTCCAACGCCCGATCGAAGATCTGATCGACGCGGGCTTCGAGGTCGTGGGGACCGAGGTTCCGTGGGTCGTGTCGGTCTGAGCTCACGTCCCGAGAATAACCCGAGCGCAAAGGCGGTGGGAGTGCGAGACCAAACACCACGGCCAGTCTCTCTGGTCCAGTCGCTCCAACAGGCCTCTGGGTGCGACGGAATGCAACCCGCCGGACAGCAGAAACCTGACAACGGAAAGCAGTCGGGCTGAAAAACCTTGTCGGCCTGGGGAGTCCCCTTGCGACTTCAGGAACAGAGGTCGCTGCGAAGCCCTGTCCTGCCCGCGGTGCGCTACCGCAGGAGGCTGTTCGACAGATGGCCGCAAGCGCCAGCACCTGGGAACGATCCATCTTGGGACACGCGGGGAAGGCAGAAGAAAGCGAGCAACTAGCGTTTCCGCCGGCTTCCGCGTCTTTCCAGTGAGGAACTTGCCGGCGATCGCGCGCTCATCATGAGGCCCATCGCCGACTCCGTTCCTCAGGTACTGGCACTGCTGGGCCGAGATTGTCCCTGGGTGTTTCACAACGCTGGCCTTCCAGCACCGACTCAACCACTGCTACAGGAGCATGCCATGAAGAATGCACTCGTGTTGCCGGTCCTCGTCCTCACCTGCATCAGCGCGTCTGCCGCCGACTCTGGCCCCGCCCCCAATGGGAAGAACGCAGTCCCAATCAACAGCTTCGACGTCGCCTGGATGCTGAGTGAGGAGCCCAGTTCCGGTTTCGAAGGCTCGCCAACCTATTGCGACCTCGACGGCGATGGTCAAGAGGAAGCGATCGTGGCGGTGGGCTCGGGCACGAATCCGCCAGGCGTCGACCCGGCCTATGTGGAAGCCGTAGACCCACTGACCGGCAGCAGGCTGTGGCGCGCCGCCGAAGGGGACTCCGGCTTCGCCTATCCACTGTGTCGCGATGTCAACGGCGACGGGATCCTGGATGTGCTCAGTGCGGGCCGCTTCGGCGATGTCCGAGCCTTGTCGGGAGTTGACGGCAGCGTGCTGTGGTCCTTGAATGACCTCAATCCCGGACAGATCGACAGCGATGCCAACACCTACACTCCCGTCTCCGCCCCCGAGCGTCCCGAGGTGGTCTTCGTCAGCACCGGCGGTGGCGTCGAGCCCGGCGACGGTCCGCGCAATCCTGGCGCGCTGCTGGCCATCGATCTCGGCGGCAACATCCTGGCTCGCTGGGATGAGCCCAATCAGGCTGAGATCTACACCTCACCGGCGGTCAAGGCCATCGGCAAATGGCATCAAAACATCCTGTTGGTGATCGGGTCTGGCGGAGAGACCCTGCCCGGCAGCTTGCACTTCTTGGTTTACAACACCTTTTTCCAGGTCTTCCTGCCCTATGCCGAGGTGCCCTCCTCCTGCGCAAACGGCGGCTTCGTCTCCAGCCCGGTCCTCGGCGACATCACGGGGGACTACTTCGGGTCTCCGGAGGTCGTGGCGGCGGACTTCTGCGGCTCCGTCGCGGCCTACAACCTATTGGGCCACGAAATCTGGCGCGAGGCCACCAGCTGGCCCTACGTGACTGCCAACCCCCTGCTCAGCGACCTGAACAACGATGGTGTGCTCGATGTCGCAGTGTGCAGCATGGCGTTCAGCCCCGGCCAACCGGAAACCTACGAGCTGATCGACGCTAGTCTCGAGACCTTCGACGGGCCGAGCGGAGCGCCGCTGTGGTCGTCGCCCCTGAAGCTGCCCGTTTTCTCCTCGCCGGCTGCCGCAGACATCGACGGTGACGGTGTGGAAGACCTCTGGGTGCCGACGCTGCACGCCATCCTGCCCAGCGAGCTGACCGTGTACTCCGGCGCGACCGGCTCGGAGCTGCTCGCCTACGGCAGCGTCAGCTGGGCCGGATCACCGGTGCTCAACGACGCCGATGGCGACGGCAACATCGACGTGCTGCTCATGGACGCCCCCCCGGCATTCGCCCCGCCCTTCCCACCGGTGAACACCATTCTGCTCAATCTGCCCGGCGTGTCCTACGACGCCAACGCCGCCTGGAGCGGCTTCCGCGGCCCCGGCCACGACGGCTACCGCCGCTGACGGAGCCCGCCAGCCAGCGGCCCGCCCACGAAAGGGCTAGGCCGCTGGCTCCCTGATGGCCGCCTTGGCCGGCCAAACTCTCCCCGGATTCCCTTTCTCGGACAAGGTGTCGGAGCATCGAGCGAGTTTGCGACTTGCTAGGTAGGAGCTGCCCGAAGGCCACCAGGCCGACGACCCCCCAAAACCAGCACAGGGAAGCGAACCATGAATCCGACCCATCCTCCCTCCTCTTCTCCCGATCCGAGAGCAGCGGTTCCTCTAGCCTTGCTGTTGGTTGCCGGCGTGCTGATCCTGGCCCTGCATCCGGCAGCCCAAGCCCAGATCCAGACCGACGGCGCCCAGTATTTCCACCAGGATTCCGCCTTTGTTCCGGACACCGCCGAGCAGAATGACTTCTGGGGCTCTAGCCTGGTCGCTGGCGACTTCAACGGCGATGGCTTCGCAGACCTGGCCATCGGTGCTTCTGACGAGGACATCTTCTTCAACAGCGACGACGCAGGGCAAGTGACCGTGATCTATGGCACGGAGGACGGTCTAGACCCCGCATTCGGTGCCGAGGTCTGGTCCCGTGGCCAGGGCTTGTTGACCGGGAGTCTCGGAACCGACGATCACTTCGGATTCAGCCTGGCCAGCGGCGACTTCAACAATGACATGATCTCCGACCTGGCTATTTCCGTGCACCGTAGCGACGTCGTCTGGGACAGTATCGAGACTTCACGCAGCGGCGCGGTCTTCGTTCTCTATGGTTCAGGCACTGGACTCACGTCCCTCGGCCACCAATATCTGCACAAAGGAACTCTGGGCATCCCCGGTGGGCCGGTCCTCGACGATTCCCTAGGCTTCACCCTCAGCTCGGGAGACTTCGACGGGGACGGAATCGAAGACCTGGCCATGGGTATCTTGGGCCACGATGGAGCCCAGAACGACATCGGTGGCGTCACCTTGGCTTTCGGCTCGAACGACGGGCTGGTCGCCTCCAAGCAGGAAGGGGAGGGCGGCAGAGTCTGGACCCTGTCCGATCTGGGCTATAGCGTGAGCGGTAACGAGTCTTGGAGCTCGGCGCTTGCCGCGGGCGATTTCGACGCCGATGGACGATGTGATCTCGCCGCGTACTCGCCCGCCCTAGACTCGCCCCAGGCACTGGTCGGTGCCGGCACGGTCTATGTGGTCCGTGGTTCTGAAAACGGCCTGACCGCAACAGGCTCACACTTCTTTCACCAGGACGTGCCAGGCGTGTCGACTCCTGCAGAGGCTTTAGATCACTTTGGCGACGCACTGGCCGCCGGCGACCTCAACGGCGACGGCATCGATGACCTTGCCATCGGCGTGCGTGATGAGGATCTCGTTGGTGACGGAGGAGCCACCGTCGCACACGGGCTCGTGCAGCTGCTCTACGGCTCCCCAGGCCTGGGGCTCAGCGCCGAGGGAGCACCCATTCCCTTGACCCGGCAAATCCTTGGCGGGGGGACTCCGGGGGACGACGATCGCTTTGGCCAAGCCTTGAGCATTTTGCCGAGCAGCGAAGAAGGCGGCGCATCGCGTCTCGTGGTGGGAGCCCCTGGTCAAACGGTCGATGGCTTCGCCTTTGCCGGAACGGTCTACGTCGTCGAGTCTCTGCTCATGCCGGCCTCGATCTTCACCCAAAACAGCGGTGAGACCGACGGGGAGTCCTGGGTGTTCGACTGGTTCGGAAGTGCCTTGGCCGGCGGCGATTTCAACGGCGACGGTGCCACGGACCTCGCCATTGGTGCACCATCCAAGAACATCCAAGGAATGAATGACGCCGGCGCCGTGAGCGTCTTCTACGGCACTCCCGTTTTGTTCAGCGATCGCTTCGAGGCAGGCGACTTGCAGGCGTGGTCCTCAGTTTCGCCCTAGAGATCTATGGTGCAGGGCGTTCCGTGGAGCCCCGAGGCGCCAAGCACAAGGCGGCGGAGTGAAGGCAGGTCGCCAAACCCAGAAGCTCACAGAGCTCATCGCATCTTGAATGTCCGCTCGTCACCGCGCACAGAGATGGTGCGATATCCGCGTTTGGGATCACCGACCTGCCAAACGCCCTCACTGAGGTCAGGGAGCACGATCTGACCTTGGTCGTCCGGCCACAGCTCGACACCGGCCAGGCTGAGGAGGGCTCGAGTCGCCTGCCCGGCGGGGGTTTTTAACGTCAATTGTCTCGGGTCATCGGATTCATCCATTTGCAGCAGGACCGTCGTCCACTCAGGTTCCTCGATGCGCAGCTCGCTGACCTGTCCCGCGCGGAGAACAAGCTGTGGACCTGGCGTGAGCTTGCGCCCCGCATATAGAACCAGGACGTCTACGCTGCCAGGGCCCAATCCTGAAAACTCCACCTGCCCAGCGTGGTTGGTGGTTGCCACCCGGCGGCCGCCACGGCCGTCCTCGACCGACAGCAAGGTGCTCGCAGCCGGTGCCCCTTCTCGGTCGACCACCTGGACACGCAGGCTCGCGGCCAGCTGCGGCCGTACCCTAATCTCCAGATCATCGTCATCTTCCTCGCCCCGCACCAGTGGCGCCTCGCCAACCTGTGAGCCAGACCGGGCCTCGGCCAGGAAGGTCCCAGGTGCGACATGTGGGATGGTGAAGGCGCCCTGGCTATCCGTCGGCAGCTGGCGGAGCTGGGAAGCGCCTTGTCGTAGCGTCACCGCAGCACTGACGGGCCGTCCATCCGGGTCGACCACTCGGCCGTGCACACCGGAGCCGCGAAAGGCCAGCTCCAGCTCCAAGCGACCCAGGGAGGACAAAGCCACAGAACGCCGATAGGTCACGCCCTGCGGCGAGCGGTACACGATATCGGCCTGGTCCGTGGACAGGACGCCAGTGCCGGAAAAGCGCCCATCCTCCTCGACCGCCATGACAAGAGTGCTCGGCAGGTCGGACAAGACCTCTTGCTTGTTGGATGCACCAGCTCCTCGATAGGCGCGGAACACCGGCATGGGCATATCGTGGTCCGCCGGCTCGACCGATATCTGGCCGCCGGATGTGCTGTTCAATGGTGCCACCCACCCTTTCTGGGAAGAGCATTCCGGCCTGTCGCG
>JALCBJ010000157.1 GCA_028066595.1 Thermoanaerobaculia bacterium | reverse complement strand
GAAACAGACAATGCCGCTCCTAAACCACCGCGCCACCTCTCGACTCCACCCAGGCGCCAGAGAGCGCCTGCTCCCTCGGTTCTCGGTAGCTTGGCGAGCTTGGTTGATGGTTGCGCTTGGTTCGGAGTCAGTCTTGGCGCCTGACGGTCTGGTTCTGACTCCCATGGTGGGCGGCACCGCCATGTTCGCCGCAGCGGCCGGTGGTGCGGCAACACAGATCTGGCGGGTCTATCAATTCGGTGCCGATCCCAACGCTCGACCGGGCGGTACCGAGTACGCGAGTCCTCTGCGGATAGCGCTGGATCATCCCGACTTGCCGACCGCCGAGCTGACGGCGTTTTCGTTGCTCAGCAACGGTGCCGATCCCAACCTTCCGGAGCCTGGCTGCGATTCACCGTTACACGCTGCCGTGCGGAGCGGTAGCTGGGATCTGGCAGAGATGCTCATTCGGTTGGGGGGCGTGGTGGATCTGAGAAACGACGCCGGAGCGCGACCGCTGGATCTGGCTGAGGAACACGGACACGTGGCGGTCACGAGGCTGCTCCAGACTCATCGCGAGATACCCCGCAGCCATGCAACGTCACGCCGCGCCTATGACGTCGAAGGCCGTCCCCATCGTCCGCCATCGCTCGGTGCCTACGACACGCTGGCAGTCGAAGGAGCTGTCGGTGCGGCGCATTTCCGCTTCGAAGAGCTACGCCGGATTGTCGATGCAGATCCAAAGCTCGTACACGCCATCGCGGCGACGACCGAAGGTGCCGTCGAGGCGTGCGCGCACACCGGGCGTCGCGAGATCGTGGACTTTCTGTTGGAGCGAGGTGCGCCGTACTCCTTGCCTACAGCGGCCCTGCGCGGCGACACCACGACCGTTCGCCGGTTGCTCGAGGAGGATCCTCGTCGGCTTCACGAGCGGGGTGCTCACGACTTTGCCTTGCTCTGGTACCCGGTGATCGGCGGGCACGTGGACGTGGCGGAACAGCTGCTCGCTGCAGGCGCCCAAGTGGAACAACAGCATCAGCTGGGGACCACAGCCCTGCACTGGGCGGCGATGGCGGGGCGGCTCGAGCTGATCGAGCTCTTCCTACAGCACGGAGCCGAAGTCGATCGTCGCGGCCGAAAGTTTGGTGGTCTTTCCAAGACCCCGCTTGACTTGGCGCAGGAGCGAGAGCACACAGGAGCCGTGCAGCTCCTGAAGGACCGGGGAGCGCGAAGTGCGTCGGGATAGGCTGTAGGGATGGAAGGGGAACGTCGACGTCTCGGTGAGCTGATCGTCGATCTGCGCAGCGGCGAGATTCACCATCCCGAGGGGCGGGTCACGCATCTGGCCCCACAGCCGGCGAGCCTTCTATCGCTGCTGATGGAGAATGCCGGTCAGGTCGTCGAGCGGCAGCGAATCCGCGACCATATCTGGCCCGGTGTCGCCGTCGACTTCGAATCCAGCTTGCACTATTGCGTTCGGCAGGTGCGGGCTGCGCTGGGTGACTCGGCCTCTGAATCGCGCTTCGTCGAAACACTGGCGCGCCGCGGGTATCGATTGAAGGTGCGTCCCGAGGCCGTCAAAGAGGCCACGCGTCCAGCAGGAGTTCTCGAGGGAGATGAGCCGTCCTCTGTGACGGGTGGCGATGGCATCGGCTTCTCGCCGACCATTTCACGGATGCTGGTCGGAGTGGTGGGGATTTTCTGGCTGGCCGTTTTCGGGCTTGCTCTTTCCAGCTCGCCGTCGGTGGTTCCGCGGCTGGCCATCTTGCCTTTCGACCCGCCCGAGGCCTGGGCGGACGCAACACGCACGGAGTCGGTTCCCGAGCTGCTGCTCCTACGCCTCGGCACAGATCCGGCTTCGCTTGTCGCGCTCGGGCCTACCTCGACCGCGGGTCATGGAGCTGACGGCGACGATCTGCACGATCTGGTGCGCGACCTCGAAGTCCATTGGGCGATCAACGGGCGGTATATCGAGGCCGGTAACGTGTTGCCCGGAGACGGACGAGGCGTGCTCGTCGAGCTGATCCGGACACGGGATGGCGCTCACGTCTGGGTCGAGGCCTATCCACTGACGGCGGAACCCGATGTGGTGGCCGAGTCCGTGACGGCGGAGGTGGTGAGCCGGCTGTTTCCGTAGGGTGCGATCTGGACGACCCATCGGGCCTTGTGGTCTACTTGATCCATCTCCGGACGGCGTCGCACCTACCCACCTTTTGCCGTCGTGTTTTCGGTCGCTGACCGTTCAGCGTGCGTCCGCCGGCCAGCCCCCACCCCCAGCCCGGACCGGCTCAAAAAGCCCGGCAGCGCACGACTGTGAGTGCGGGCCGCACCGGCTCCACCGATCTCAGCGGAGGAACTCCTGTGAAATCCGTAGGTTACGACCGCCAGCTCTATATTCAGCCGTTCGACCATCGCGGCAGTTTCACCAAAGGCTTCTTCGGCCTGCAAGGTCCGCCCGAGATTGCCATCGGCCATGATCAACACTCCCAGGTGGCCGACGCCAAGACCCTCGTCTATCGGGGTCTCCTGCGTGCCATCGAGAAGGGCGTGCCGGCCGAGATGGTGGGTATTCTGATCGACACGCAGTTCGGTAGTCACATCATCGCCGACGCCAAGTCGAAGGGCATCCCCGTAGCGGTGTGTTTGGAGAAGTCGGGCCAGCCGGTGTTCGACTTCGAATACGGTGCTGCCTGGCAGGACCATGTCCGATTCGTGCGCCCCGACATCCTCAAGGTCCTCGTGCGACATCACCCTCACTTTGACGAAGCCGGCCGGATCGAGCAGATGACCCGCCTGAAACAGATCTCGGACTTCGTCCATGCGTCGGACGAGTTCTATTTCATGTTCGAGCTGCTGGTGCCGGCGAGCACCGACGAAGACAAGGCGATGGGCGCTCGCTACGACGTAGAGCGCCGCCCTGGACTGATGATCGAGGCGATCCGCGAGATCCAGAACTTCGGTATCGAGCCTGACATCTGGAAGATCGAGGGATTGGATCGGGAGGAAGACGCCAGGGCTGTTGCCGCCACGACCCAGGCGGATGGACGTGACGCCGTCGGCAATATCCTTCTCGGCCGCGGCTCCGACCGGGACAGCGTCCACAAATGGCTGCGGGTGGCCGCTCCACTCGAGGGGTATATCGGCTTTGCGGTCGGGCGAACGAATTTCAAGACACCGCTTCAGGAGTATCTGGCGTCACCGTCTGCTCAGGCGGCTGAGCAGGCCATCGAGCAGATCGCCGACAACTACAAGGGCTGCGTCGACGTATGGCGGCAAGCGCGCGGCTGAGTCGCGCGCGAGGTAACGTGTCCAGGTATGACAATGCGCCGCCGACCTATCGGCTCGGTGAGCTAAAGCTGACGTTGGTGTCGGACGGCGGCTTCGCATTGGACGGCGGCGCCATGTTCGGCGTGGTGCCGAAGAATCTGTGGAGCCGCAAGAAGCCCGCCGACGAGCAAAACCGCATCGCGATGCAGACCCATTGCCTGCTGGTGGAGCGTGGTGACGATCTGCTGCTCGTCGACACCGGCCTGGGCGACCATCACGATGCCAAGTTCCGTTCGATATTCGCCCTGGAAGAGGAGGCTCGGCGCCTGCCCGACTCGATTCGTGCCGCGGGCTACGAGCTCGGTGACGTCACCCACGTCCTCTCGACCCACCTGCACTTCGACCACTGCGGCTGGAACTGCACCGGGCCAGATGACTCCGCGCGACCGACGTTTCCAAATGCCCGCTACGTCATGAGCCGCGGCGAGGCGGAGCACGCGCGCTCGCCCAACGACCGCGACCGGGCCAGCTACAACCCGCGGAACTGGGAGCCGCTCTTCGCAGCGGGTCAGGTGGATCTGTTCGACGAGGAGGCCGAACCCGTACCCGGCGTTCGCGCCATCGAGGTGAAGGGGCACAACGCCAACATGTGTATCGTCCGTCTGGACGGCGGTGGATCCGAGACCGGCGATACCCAGGGAATCTACTGGGCTGACCTGGTTCCCACCGTCGCCCACGTTTCCTATCCCTGGATCATGGGCTACGATCTTTATCCCCTCGACACCCTGGCCCACAAGAAAGAGTGGTTGCCCAAGGCGTACGAGGGCGGCTGGCTGTGTTTCTTCGAGCACGAGGACGCGGAGCCGGTCGGCCGATTGGAGAGGGACGAGCGCGGCCGGCTGTCGAGCCGACCCGTAGCCTGATCGGCTCGCGTCCATCGGGATCGATACCCATCTATGAAGGAGTTTCCGTGCCTGAGAGCTTCGATCTGATCGTCATCGGCAGTGGACCCGGCGGCTACGTAGCAGCTATCCGCGCTTCCCAGCTGGGCTTGCGTACCGCTGTGGTGGAGAAGGACGCCAAGCTCGGCGGTACCTGCTTGCACCGCGGTTGCATCCCCACCAAGGCGATGCTCCATACCGCCGCCATGCTCGACGAGATCCGCAGCGCCGACAAGCTCGGTATCGACGTGCCGGACGCGGTCCTGGATTTGGAGAAGACCCACGCCTACAAGGATGGCGTAGTGGACGGCAACGCCAAAGGCATCGAGTTCCTGTTCAAGAAGAACAAGATCACCTGGTTGCGCGGCTTCGGCAGCTTGACCGCCCCGAATCGTGTCCGTGTCGCGTCCGAAGAGGGTGAAACAGAGTTCGAGGCGAAGCACGTCCTCGTCGCCACCGGCTCGGTACCGCGGGAGATCCCGATCGCGCCGTCCGACGGCCAGCATGTCATCCACTCCGACCACGCACTGCAGCTGCGCGCCGTTCCCGAAAGCCTGGTCGTGCTGGGCGCCGGCGCCGTCGGTACCGAATTCGCGTCGGTCTATCGCTCCTTCGGCTCGAAGGTCACCTTGGTGGAGATGTTGCCGCGACTTCTGCCGATCGAGGACGAGGAAGTCTCGGCGGAGCTGGGCAAGGCTTTTCGCAAGCGCGGCATCGAGGCCCTGGTGGACACCAAACTCGAGTCGGTGGACCACGAGGACGGTGGTGTCACGCTGCAGCTGTCGTCGAAGGGAGACGAGGTCACGCTAGAGGCGGAAATGCTACTGGTGGCCGTAGGCCGCGCCCCGGTCACGGAGAATCTCGGCCTCGAGGACGTGGGTGTGAAGACCGATCGTGGCTATATCGAGGTCGACGAGTGGATGCGCACCACTGTCGACGGTGTCTACGCGATCGGTGACGTGGTGAACACACCCTGGTTGGCTCATGTGGCCTCGGCCGAGGGCATCGCCGCCGTGGAGCACATGGCAGGCCACGAGGGCGCACGTCCGGTCGACTATCGACTCGTACCGAGCTGCACCTACTGCGTTCCCGAAGTGGCCTCCGTTGGTCTGACGGAGGCGCAAGCGCGGGAGCAGGGCTATGACGTAGCCATCGGGAAGTTCCCCTTCACCGCGCTGGGCAAGGCGAAGATCCTCCGCCACACCGAGGGTTTTGTCAAAATCGTCCGCGAGACGAAGTACGACGAGGTTCTCGGCGTCCACATCATCGGTGCCCACGCCACGGACCTCATCGCCGAGGCTTGCGTGGCACTGCAGGTCGAGTCGACCACCGAAGAGCTTTTCCGCACCATGCACGCACATCCCACTCTCTCCGAATCGGTGATGGAGGCGGCTCACGCCGCCTACGGCCACGCGATCCACTTCTGAGCCATCAACAGAGCGAGCGAGAACTAACGAAATGGCAACCGAGATTCTGATGCCCCAGATGGGCGAGTCGATCGCCGAGGGCACCATCACCCGCTGGCTGGCCAAGGTCGGCGACGCGGTCGAGCGCGACGAGCCGTTGCTCGAGATTTCGACCGACAAGGTCGACGCCGAGATCCCAGCGCCTGCGGACGGGGTCTTGCTGGAGATCCATCGTCAAGAGGGCGAGACCGTACCGGTCAACGAGGTCCTCGGCTTGATCGGAGCCGAGGGCGAGAGCGTCACCGAGTCCGACCCGGCGTCGGCAGCGCAGGAGACCGCCGCACCGGAGGAACCGGACGCTGCGGCCGACACAGCGTCAGCGGACGTAGCAGAGGCCGCAGAAGGCGGTGAGGTGAGCCTGGAAGAACGTATTCGTCGCTTTTCCAGCCCGCTCGTACGCCGTATCGCGGCGGAGGAAGGGGTCGACCTGACAAAGGTCGCGGGCACCGGTATCCATGGCCGAGTGACCAAGAAAGACATCATGGCCTATCTGGAGTCTCGCGGCGACGAGGCGGCCGCCCCTGCACCGGCGGCGTCTCCAGCACCAGCGGCGTCTCCAGCACCGGCTCCGAAGGCCGCCGCACCGGCGGCGCCTTCTCCGGCACAGCGTCCCGTCGGAGGCTTCTCCATCGCTGCGTATCACCCCGGCGAGAACGTCACGATCGAGCCCATGGATCGTATTCGCCAGCGCACGGCGAATCACATGGTGTACTCGAAGGCCACTTCCGCCCATGTCACGACGGTGTTCCACATCGACATGTCCAGGGTCGCAGCCACACGCAACCGTGTCAAGAAGGCGTTCCTGGAGACCCATGGCACCAAGCTGACGTACATGCCGTTCATCTTCCGGGCGGTGACCCAGGCTATCCGCCAGGTTCCGCAGATGAACGCCGCCGTCGATGGGTCGAATATCGTCTACAAGAACGACGTCAATCTCGGCATGGCGGTAGCCATTCCGGGTGGTGGTCTGATCGTCCCTGTGCTCCAGAAGGCCGACGAGCGTAGTCTCGTCGGTTTGGCGAAGACCGCCAACGACCTGGCCGACCGTGCCAGGATCAAGAAGCTGAAACCCGAGGAAGCCGCCGGGGGCACCTTTACCATCACCAATCCGGGCGTCTTCGGCAGCCTCTTCGGGACGCCGGTGATCAATCAACCTCAGGTGGCGATCTTGGGGATCGGGACCATCGAGAAACGTCCCATGGTGGTGACCGACGAGTTCGGTCACGACTCGCTGGCCATCCGCACGATGTGCTATTTCGCTCTCACCTTCGATCATCGCCTGATCGACGGTGCCGACGCGGACCACTTCATGCTGTCGATCAAGAAGACCCTGGAAGAGGACGACTGGGACGAGCTGGGGTCCCTGGCAGATTGATGGCATGGCGCCCTACGGGCCCGGCGACTGTCTCCGGTGATCGTGTCCGCGGCCTTGCGAGCCGACCCGGTTGGACCAAGGGATGAAGCCGTAGCCGCGCCGTGACGTCGATCCGTCGCATCGTCGAGGAGTCCGACACGCCGGCAGGGCGTGCTTTCGACCTCGCGGTGCAGACAGCCATCCTGGTCTCGGTGATCAGCTTCTCTCTGGAGACGCTGCCGGACTTGTCTCCGGAAACCCGTGAAGTTCTGCGATGGGTCGACTGGGTGACGATCCTCCTCTTCAGTGCCGAGTACGTGCTGCGCGTCGTGGTGGCGGAATCTAGAGCACGTTACGTCTTCAGCTTCTACGGCCTGGTCGACCTGGCTGCCATCGTTCCGTTCTTCCTGTCCACACGACTCGATCTGCGTTGCTTGCGGGCGCTGCGTTTTCTTCGGCTCTTTCGCGTTCTCAAGATGGCCCGCTATAGCCATGCTGTGCGGCGTTTCGAGGTCGCTTTTCGGCGTGTGCGGGAAGAGCTCGTTCTGTTCTTTTTCGCCACATGCCTCCTGCTCTACATTTCGGCCGTGGGGATCCACTATTTCGAGCACGAGGCGCAGCCCGAGAGCTTCCAGTCCGTACCTCACAGCCTGTGGTGGGCCGTCGCGACGCTCACGACAGTGGGCTACGGCGACATCTATCCGATCACGCCAGGTGGCAGGTTCTTCACGTTCGTCGTGCTCATGATCGGCCTTGGAATCGTCGCCGTACCTTCGGGTCTGTTGGCCACGGCGCTGACAGAGGCGCGGGTCGAGGACGCGGGTTCCACGGAGGTGCGCGTCCCGCCGGAGTCCTCGTCGTGAACGAGGATGTCAACGAGCTCTGCGATGGTTCGAACAGTGCGGGAACCCCGTCCCGCTTCTGAGCGCGACGCCACTTGTTGTGTCGGAGATCCGCCTCTCGAACGTCATCGGTTTTGACGACGGGCCGTTCGATCGGGATTCGGTTTCGTCGGTAGCGGTGGTCGGTGCGGTCTACGCCGGAACGCGCTTCGACGGAGCACTGGTGGGTGCCGTTGCGAAAGACGGTGACGACGCGACGGAACGCTTGGCAGAGCTGATCGAACGCTCGCGTTTCCGGGACCATCTCCAGTTGGTGATGATGGAGGGGATCGCCCTCGGCGGATTCAATGTGGTCGATATCCACGAGCTGTCGGAGAGGCTCGAGCTACCGGTTCTCGTCCTCTGCCGCCGTCAGCCCGATCTCGGGGCCATCCGCTCGGCGCTCCTCTCCCGGGTGCCTACAGGTGATTCGAAATGGCGCCGGATCGAGGCTGCCGGCCCGATGGAGCCAGTAGGGAATGTCTGGCTCCAGCGGGCAGGGCTGAGTCGCGAAGCGGCAGCGGCTGTCGTCGAGCGGTTCGCCGTGCATGGCCATATGCCGGAACCCGTTCGGGTAGCGCACCTTCTAGCGCGGGCCTTCGTCACCGGCGAAAGCCGGGGACGGGTCTAGAGGCCCGGCCGGCAACCGGCGTTTTCGAGCCGCCTAATGAGGGCGCACCG
>JALCBJ010000156.1 GCA_028066595.1 Thermoanaerobaculia bacterium | reverse complement strand
TCACAACTCCAGGAGCGATTTGACCCGCGAACGCTTCTGCGCCGTCGTCCCGAGCTTGGCGAGATAGGCCTCTTCGAGGTTGGGCCGAACGATCTCGCCTGCCGGCTCTTGGTCTTTGGCGGCGACGGCGCGAACCTTCACGCCGTCCAGCGTACGAAGGCGCGTCGTGACGCGGTAGGTCTCGGCGAAGCCGCGCAGTTCTTCATCGTCTACGACAGCCTCGAAAACGCGACCATGGGCCTCCGCGATCAGCTCGCCGGAGGGCCCGTCGAAGATCAAGCGGCCCCGATTGAGGAGCAAGATTCTCGAGGCAGCAGCTGCGACATCGGATGCAATGTGAGTCGAAAAGATGATGACGCGATTTCCGGCGGCGGCGAGAAGGCTCTCGCGCAGCCGGTTTCTCGACTCCACGTCTAGGCCGGTTGTGGGCTCGTCGACGATGAGGATCGGTGGCGCCCCCAGGAGGCTCCGGGCGATGCCGATACGACGCCGCATACCGCCGGAAAAATCGCGCACCTTGCGATCCGCCACGTCGGAGAGTCCCACGAGATCCAATAGCTCCTCGGTCTCGCGGCGGCGTTCTTTCGGATTGGCGATTCCCCTCTGGAGAGCCCAATAGTCGAGGAAGTCCGCGGCCGTGAAGCCCTCGTAGGCATCGAAATCTTGGGGCAAAAAGCCGACGATCCGGCGGTACTCGGCCAGGTTTTCGGGCTTCACGGCGACGCCACGGTAGAGGACCCGACCGCGGCTCGGTTCCAGCAGCCCACACAAGCTGCGCAGCAACGTGGTCTTGCCGGCGCCGTTGGGCCCCAGGAGGCCGACGATGCCGGGATCGAGCCGAAAGCTGACTCCGTGAAGAGCTCGAAAGCCGTTGCCGTAAATCTTCGTCAGACGGCGGACCTGCAGGGCCGGCGGCCCCTCTGCCCGCCATTCCGGCGGTCGGGCTTGCCGCTCCGCCTCGGCACGATCGTAGAAGCGAAGGCGGTCGACGGCGCGCAGCAGGCCAGGCAGCACCAGTAGGGCCCCGAGCACGACCACACCACCCGTGATCCCTGCCACACGCAATGGCGGTGCCCATGGATGCCGCTCGCCGGCGAGCCCCCATCCGACGCCGACCAACAGCGTCAGCCAACCACTCAGGGACACCGCCGCGTGCGGTAGGTGCTGGACCAGCCAGTCGAACCCGGCCGACGCCGAAAGCCGTCCGAGAGTTCTCACCCGCACAGCCTGTGCGGTCTCCAAAACCAGGGGCATGGTGCTGGCGAGGGCCGCCGCCAGAGCCAGGAGCGTGGTCTCGTCGAGCCGCAGATCCAGCACGGCCAGTGTCGCCGCTGTCGTGCCTACTGCTGCGACCAATGGCACCATCGCTGCCAGGGCCAGCGGCAGAGAGTCGAGTCGGATGGCAGCCAACACGAAGAGGAGGAGCGGCAAGGCACTGGCAACGGAAAGGAGACGTAGGCGCTGTTCGGTCCAATGATGGGGTATCAGCGACGGTCGCTCCACATCGACCGCCGGCGAAGCAAAGCGACCGACCACATGATGTGCACTATCGCGAACGTTGATTACCTCGCCTTTCGGTAAACCTATGAACCGCACCGTCATCGGTAGCACGAAGGCGCCGTCCTCGCGACGAACCGTCGGCGATCCGAGGGACTCGCGTAACCGAAAGGTCTCCGCGGGTGCGATCGCAACGGCCGAACCGCCGCTCCCGGGCGCCAGTACCTGCGCCAGCTGCGGTGCCTGGCGACGCGCATCGTCGCTCGGCCGAAGTCTTCGCGCACTGGCAGACACCACGGACTGGAGTACGGGTTGGTCCGCAGCTCCGTGTGCCGCCACCTGGCGGCCACCGGGTAGTGCAACACGCTCCGCCAGCAAGAGCCTCGCAGTATCGACCTCATCCGTCGAGACACCTTGCCGGGGGATCAGCTCCAGACGCGGCGTTGGTTTCGTCCATTCGGTTTGCACCCGGTCGTACCGTCTTCCCCACCATGTCTTGTTGACGTCGTCTCGGATCCGGCGCTCGGCCCAGCGCAGTCGTTCCACGTCGGCCGAACGGAGGACGAAGCGATAGAAGGTGATCTCTTCATCGATCTCGGCACGGGTGCGCAGCGACGAGTCGAATCGCAGAGGCTCGGTTTGCCCCAGACCACCGAGGGCATTCACCCGCACGGAAGAGCCTAGCGCCGTGAGCTGCGAGTGCCAGCGCATGGCCAATCGGCGTAGATCGCGCGGTTCCCGGTCCTCTTCTCGTACCGTGACGAGCAGATATGCGCTCTCGCGGTCATGATAGCCCCACACCGAGCTTACGGCGTTCTGAGACAACAGGTGTTGCTCCACCGTTTCGATCCAGCGTGCCGCCTGCTGCAAGGTGCCACCCTCACCCAGATTCACCTGCACGGTCACGTCGGCTGCCACCGGCAACAACCGTCCGGGGCGTGGCTGGAGGCGATCGCTGAAGACGGCGAAGGTACCGTAGCCGACGGTGAGAGCCAGCAGCGTGACACCCCAGGGCTGACGAAGTACGAACCGCACGATTCGCCGCGCTCCCTCCTCGCAGAACTCCCTGGGCGGCATTCTGGATGTGGGTAGGATCAACAGACTCAATACACAGGACGGCAACACGGTGGCGAACACCTTCACCGGTTGCGACAGCAACGTCGCCAGATCACGACCGAGCAGGTGTACCGCCACCGGCATTGCGAGGACGCAGAGCACCGTCCACGCTGGCGCGGTGGACCCGAAAGTCGATTTGCCCGCCAGCCGGCTCGTCTGGAATACCAACGCGCCACCCAGAGCCAGAACCGCGGCCTGCGCCGTGGTGACGTCGAGTGGCAGATCCAGCAACCGGAAGACGATCGCCGCGGTGGCCACGGCGAGGGGAACGGCAGCCGCCTGCCAGAGGCAGGCCCGCCAGCCGAGGAATACCGCCGCCACGAACGACCCGGCGAGCAGTGCCCAGAGAGCCCCGAGAGCCAGTCGACGCAGCAGGAATTCGATGGGCTCGGCTTCACTCCAGAGGAAGATCGCGCGCGGAGCGTCGGAAGATGCCCCAACGTCTCTCGCCGCGACGCGGTCCGAGGTCTCCGATACGACAAATCCGGCTCGACTCAGCTCGCTGCGCAGCACTCGTTCCAGGGCCAGGGGCGACGTCGTGGAATCGCGTGACACCAGGAGGACGAGACCGGGACGTCCTCCGAACCGAGCCATGAACTCCCCATCGCGCAGCCGTCGCTCCGGCGTCGCGAGCGAACCGAACCGCACGACGCGCCCCGAAGTCGCTACCCATCGCTCGGCGGCCGTGACGTCTCCAGACGAGGCGACCCGGACCGGCAGCCGACGGCCCCTCGCGTGCAAGGAGCCCAACTCGATATCCGACTCCGCCAACGCCTGGCGAAGGAGAGCCAGATCCGCGACGCGGCCCGTCGTCCAGCGCAGCTCACGTCGGGTTCTGCCCGCCACGTCCACACCGCGTACTTCGGGTGCATCGCGCAGGCTTTCGACCAAGGAACGGACGTCGTCCTCGGTCTGATCCTGCAGGAAGAGTACGCTCGACCTCTCGCCACCTCCCTGCACTACGGGGTCGACGCGAATCGAGCCATGGTCCACGAGCTCGCGGCCCAGGGAAGCCAGCTCCGAGTCCAGGCGCGCCGCCTTGCTCCGCGCGTCGACCGCTGGATCGAAGCGCACTCTCATCGTGGCTCCGCGGGGGCCCACCTCCCCCGCTGTGCTGGTGACCGCGCCCGCTGCCCGGATCGCTGACTCCAGGGGCTGGAGCCACCGTCGCGTCAGCTCTCCCACGTCGTGGGCCTCGTTCAATTGCAGGCTCACGCGGACTTCGGGGAAGGTACGTTCTGGTAGGTACGTCACCTCGACGTGTGACGCAGCCAGCGCGCCAAGGACCAGGATCGCCAGCGCGGCGAGAGCGCGCGTCATGGGTCTCGCTGCCCCGCGTACGACGAAATCGCCTTGAGCTCGCCGACCGGATCGAGCGGACCGATTCAACTGCGTCTCCACCTGTCGCAATGGCGCCACGAGATCTTCGACTCGCGAGAGCTCCGCAATCTGTCGGCGATTCGGCTCACCCGCCCGCACCTCGGCTCGGTTCCCTTCGCAGCAGTACGTAGAACACCGGCACCACCAGTAGAGCTCCCGCCCACGAGGTCGTCAGACCACCGCAGACGGCCGTCGCCAGCGAGCGCCGCAGCTCCGCACCGTCGCCACCCAGAAACGCCAGCGGCAACATGCCCAAGAGGGTGGTCAGCGTGGTCATCAGGATGGGCCGATAGCGTTCGGCGGCACCCTCGCGCAGTGCTTCGCGCAGGGGCAGACCGTTTTTCCAGAGCTGCTCGACGCGATGGATCAGCACGATGCCATTGTTGACGACGATGCCCGTGAGCAGGATCACGCCGAGGAACGACATGACGTTGAGACTGCCTCCCGTGGCCGCGAGGGCTGCCACGGCGCCGGCCCCGGCTACCGGAACGGTGGTCATCACCGCGAAGGGCAGCGACAACGATTCGTAGAGTGCCGCCACTGTGAGGAATACGAGGACCAGGGCGAGGGCCAGGGCGAGACGCAACTGCCGGAAGGCACGCCTCAGCTCACGCGTCTCACCGGCCAGGTTTACCTTCTCCTCTGCTGCCAACGACAGGCCGGCAAGGATCGTCTCGAGCCTCGCCACGTCGGTACCCCGCGGCAGCTCGAGAAGGAATGTGGGTCGTCCGTTCCGACGCTCGTCGGCGGGGGGCCGGAAGTCGAGCCCCGTATCGGCCACAGCGGAGAGCGGGACGATCCGCGACTCTTCCGCCTCCGTCCGGCTGCGTACCGGTAGTAGATCCAGATCGGTCGCCGTAGCTTCGAGGCGTAAAGCGGGCTGCACGCCCTCGATCTCCACGCGTCCGACATCGATCCCACCGAGCCCTGCCTGCACCTGGCCCGTGAGCTCGGCCAGCTCCGCTCGCGCGGCGAGGCGTAGCGGAAGCCAGTTCAAATAATAGGATGACTGATGTCCCACCAGGCCACGCACGGGCGCACCGTCCCGGCGCACAGGTGAGGCGCTCAGTCCGCGATCCGCCAACTCGCCTAGTACCCGACGACCCAAGGCCTCCGCACGTTCCGGAGTGGAGGCCGACACCTCGACCCGTAACGACCGTCCGCTGCGCTCGACGGCCGCCGACACGGCACCACGCCGGGGTGTCAAGTCCGCCTCGACCCCGGGAACTTGAATTCTCGGAACGGCGGCCGTCCGCGAACCTTGGAACGTCCAGTCGAGCTCGCCACTTCCCGCGGGCCGGCCATGGATCTCATCGGCTCGGTAGGTCGCGAGCCGCTCGCCGGCGAGGCCGGTTTCGGCGAGCGACACCAGCAAACGATCCAGCCGTTCCCCCGCCACGGCGCGATCGAGGCCCGGCTCGAGGCGTAGCTCGGCGCGTAGCCCGTCGGTGTTCTCTGCCGGCACCAGCTCGGCGGGCAGCCGAAGGACCAGCCAGCCGGCGACCGCCAGCAACGCCGAGGTCAGGACCAACGTCCATACCGGGCGTGCGAGCACCCCATCGAGAAGCCGAAGGTAGAGGCCCCGACCCGGACTGCGTCCTCGCACCGGCGCTGCGCGGCGGCTGCGAGCCAGAACCGGAGTCAAGGACAGTGACAGCACGAGGGAGATCGCCAGAGAGCTGACGATGGCAAATGCCTGGACACCGAAGAAGGCGCGAGCCAGTCCGCGGAGATAGATCAGCGGTAGGAATACGACCGCCGTGGTCAGGAAACTGGCGACGAGCGCCATGGCGATCTGACGGGTTCCTTCGATCACCGGCGCCTCGTGACCGCGCTCACGCGACGAGGTGATGGCTTCCAGCACCACGACGGAGTTGTCCACGAGCATGCCGGCGGCCAGAGCCAGACCGGCCAGACTCACCAGATCCAGGGAGATGCCGCCCAACAAGAAGGCGCCAAAGGCCGCGACCAGTGAGGCCGGAACGACGATGGCCAAGGACAGCGTCGGACGCCACTGACCGAGTAGAACGCGCAGGACCAGTGTGCCCAGGAGTAGCCCGAGAAGAGCCGCCTGGCCCAACCGGCCGAGAGCCGAGACCACCTCCGCGCTGGCATCCCGAACGACATGGAGCTGCAGCCGTGTGTCGCTGCGTTGACTCAGCTCCACCAGAGCCTTCCGAGCGGCACGCGCCAGTAGAACGGCATTGGCGCCCGGAGCACGGTGCAGGTCGACCAGCACGACGTCCCGAACGCTCTCGTCCGTCGAACTGCCTTCTGCCGGGCGGATCCAACGGGCGACGGTTCCGCTCGGAACCTCCTCCAGTCTCAGATCCGCGACGTCGCCCAGCAAGACCTTTCGAGATCGGCCAGGGACGTCGATACGCAATCGCGCCAGCTCGTCGAGATGACGAAGCGGCTCACTGACCACGAGCGGTCGCTCTTTGCCACCGTCGCGCACCGTACCGAGCGGCACGTCGCGACCCACTCGCTCCATGCGGCGACGGACGTCTGCCGCGGTCAGTCCCCGAGCTGCCAGATCAGCCGCACGGGGTCGCACCACGGCCTGGAGGCGAGCACCACCCGTCAGGCGCACCTCGCCGGCGCCCGAGAGTCGGCCGAGCTCGGGAACCAACACGCTCTCGGCGTACTCGGTCCGCGCCGCAGCACCGGCCCCGCCGACCACCGCGATACGCAGAATCGGCTCGGCGTCACCCGAGGAAGTACGCACGGTCAGCTCGTCGACCGATGCGATACCGGCGCCTGCCAGCCGCCGTTCGGCATCGATGCGCAGTCGGTCGACATCCGTCTGCCACTCTGTCCCTACCGTCAGCGTGGCTTCTCCGTCCGCCACGCGGGACGACACGTCGAGCACACCCGGCAAGGAGGCAAAGCTACGTTCCAACGGACGCACGATCGCTTCCAGCAGCTGCTGGCGGCCGAGGTCGGTATCGACCACACGTACTTCCAGTCCCGGCCGTTCCAAGCTCGGAAGCAGCGAGACGGGTAGTCGCCACAGCGATACCAGCCCGAGGACCACCAGGGCGAGAGCAGCGATCGAGACCGACACAGGCCTCTCGACGACAGCTCGCACGAGCCGGGTCGGACGATCGGCTTCCTCGACAGCTACCTCTTTGGAGCTGGGCGCAGCGGCGGCGGCCGGCGGCTCTTCGTTCGGAATCAGCTCTCCCACGGTTTCCTCTGTCGCTCGACATCGAACGCTCTGAGACCATCCGCCAGCAACTCGGCTCCGTCCACTGCGATCCGTTCGCCTTCTTCCAAGCCGTCGAGGATCTCGACCCGCCCTTGGTGACGGCCACCGGGCACCACCAATCTCGAGGCAGCGCGGAAGCCGTCGCCAGCGGTCTCGAGGACGTACACCGTGGCGACACCGCCCTGCACCAGGAGCGACTCTTCGGGTACCGTCAGCACGCCTTGCCGCTCCGGAAGCAGTGCTTCCACCTCGACGCCGTCTCCGACACTGGGCATGCCGAGGTCGTCCCCCAAACCGATCACCACCCGCGCCACGCCACCGTCGTCGACCGAATTCGCCAGCTCGGCCAAGACGCCCCGGCCCACCATTCGCCCGCCTTTCGGATCCAGCAACACGACGGCAAGCCCCGTTTCCAGAAGCGATAGATCCGCCGCCGAAGCCCAGGCTTCTACCCGCAGATCACCCTCTGCTGCCAGCTCCACCACCACATGGGAGGGGTCGATGCGGGAACCTCTGGGCAAGGACTCCGCTACCCGAAGCACCCCGTCGACCGGCGCGCGGACCTCCAGCCGAGCTACCGCAGCGCGAGCATTGGAAAGTCGTTCCCGGGCGATCCGAGCCTGGATCTCGTTCTTCTTGTGGGTCGCTGTGGACACGAAACCACCCGCCACACCCTGCCGCGAACGCTCCACCTCAGCCTCCGCGGCCTCCGCCTGCAACTCTGCCTCGACCGCTGCCAGCGTCACTTCGGGGCTCTCGACGTGGAAGACCAGCTCGCCTCCCCGCACGGATTCGCCGGTGCGCAGACCGGCTGAGAAGCGAGCCGGATACGCGACCGTGCCGGCAGCGTCCGCACGAAGCTCGAGGAGGGCCGCAGGCTCGACACGCCCGAGTAACCGAACCGATGGATGAAACGAGTCGGCCACAATCTCGTGGACCGTGATCGGAATCTGAGCCGGTGGCGGCTCTTGTTGTGGCGGCGGCTGGCATGCGACCCAGAGCATCGGCGCAAGGACCAGTAGGAAGAGGCGGTGAGTGGGGTTCATGGGATGGTCCCTCGTGGGTTTGGTCTCGGGGCGAGCGAGAGGGTGCGTCCGTCGTTCCGGGAGATATCCAGGCATCGCGTCAGGTCAGAAGTCGTTCCGGTCGTCGCAGGCGTTCCCGGGCGTAGAGCGAAAACACCGCCAGCGCCACCAGGAGGATGCTGAGGTCCAGAAACCATGAGAGGAGCCAGACCGGTAGCGCGAGGAGCGTCTCGATTCCGCGCGCCGGATCAGGGCTGCGGGAGAGCCACGGCATCAACACCAGGAGCGTGCCGGCGGAACCCACCATGACGGCTCCGGCTCCCCGTGTACGCACGCTCCAGAACAGCACCAC
>JALCBJ010000003.1:203723-206285 GCA_028066595.1 Thermoanaerobaculia bacterium | reverse complement strand
CTAGCCAGAGACGCCTTCAGCGAACGAACGGCATGGGTGGTGGTGTGTTGGTGCATGATCCCTCCAGTAGATCGGAATGAGTAGATGGACCGAGCAAATGGTAGCTATGTGTCGAAAATACACCGATGCAGAGTCCAGAAGCAAAGCGGTTCGGAGTAGACACTGACCAAGCCCCCTCGATCCAGACACCGCGAGTCGAGAGATTTCATGGTTCTGTGGCATCCTCTCTTTCGACGGGTACCCCCATGCCCGTCCTCCTATGCCAGAGCTTCCTCAGATCACAGAGTTCGTCACGTCTCATGGCGTCCCTGGCCCTGACTCCAGGACTCCGCCGGCGTTCAAAGCGCAGGAAGTCGTGGCGGATCGTTTCCGGATCCGTCGGATGCTAGGTCAAGGAGGCATGGGCCAGGTCTACGAAGCGACGGATCTCGAACTGGAGGTCGAGGTCGCGATCAAGGTCATCCGGCCGGACGTCGCCGATCGAGAAGACGTGGTCGAGAGATTCAAATCGGAGTTGGAGCTCTCGAGGCGTATTACTCATCCCAACGTCTGCCGTGTGTTCGATCTGTTTCAGCACCACGATGACGCCGAGCCATGGGGCGCGCCGAGTTCTTCCCTCTTGTTGACCATGGAGCTTCTCCGAGGACCGACCCTCGTCGAGGCACTCCATCGCTTCGGGCCGCCGCCGGCACCTCTACTCTGGGACATCGCTCGCCAGCTGGCCTCCGGCCTCGCTGCTGCTCACCGAGTCGGAGTTCTCCACCGGGATCTCAAGAGCTCCAACATCCTACTCGTGGGCCCTGACGATTCACGGTGGCCAACCAGTTCCGAGGGGGCCCTGGATCCGGCCGAAACGTGGCCTGCCACGGTACGAGCCGTGCTGACAGACTTCGGCCTCGCTCGGCTACAAGACGAAGGGAGAAGATCGAGCGGCGAAGGTACTCCCGGCTTCGTCTCACCGGAGGTCGTCAACGGTGCCGAGGTCGATCAACGAACCGATCTTTTTGGACTCGGCGTGACGTTGTACCACCTTTCCACAGGGACTCGCCCTTTCGAGGACCGGAGCTTCTCGCAGGCCGCGGCGCGAACCAGCTGGTCTCCGATGGCTATCCGAGCTCGTCGATCGGAACTTTCCCTGCGTTGGGAGAACATCGTAGGGCGGTGCCTCGAACCAGATCCAGAGCGCCGGTTTCAGTCGGCGCAGGATCTCCACGACGCGCTAGGCCCGCGGAGGGTTTGGCGGCGAGCCATGCCGGCCGTCGTGTTCGCCGTGGCGATCGGCACCCTGATCGGCCGGCCCGATCGTTGGAACTCCCTTCGTCTAACCGAGTCAGAGCCCAGCTCTTCTTTGGTCTCGGGACCCGCTCAAGCTGAGCCGCTCCCGAGGGTCGCTTCCCTAGCAGTCGTCGGATTCGAGAACCTGCGCGGCGATCCGGTCGACGATTGGCTCGGGACGGCTCTCGGGACTCTACTCGCCTCCGAGCTGGCTGCCCACGGTACCCTCGGTGTCGCTTCCGGTGAACGCATCCACGCCATGCGCGACGATCTCCGAATCGAGCACGTAGCGAGCTCGAGCGCCGAGTCTGCTCAGGAGATGGGCCGATACCTCGGAGTAGATTTCCTACTGGGTGGCTCGTTTTTCACGGGCCCGAGCGAAAGTCTGCGCCTCGACATTCGAGTGATGGACGCGCACACCGGCGCTGCTCTTTCTCAGCTCATCGTCGAAGGCCAGAAAGAGGACCTGGCCGGGTTGATGCTGCGGTCGGGTCGAGGCCTCCGTGAGCGTCTTGGCCTCGGAGCAGGAGTTCGAGAGGGCATCGAGCCCGGCGACCAGGGATTGCCACAGGACAGTGAAGCTCTTCGCCTGTTGGTCCAGGGACTGGAGGCGCAGAGACGCCACGAGCTGGAGGACGCCACCAACTTGTTGGAGCAAGCCGTCTCCTTGGATCCCGATGCCAGCGTCCTTCATCGACAACTTTCGAAGGCGTGGATGGAGCGAGGCTACGAGGAGAACGCACGAGCGGCGAGCCGTCGAGCGCTCGAGACCGCGAACCCAGAGATGGAGTACGACTACCTCGTTCTCCAAGCTCACGATGCAGAGCTCCGGCGAGACTGGCCGCGATCGATCGATCTCTTCGGCCGCCTGGTCGAAGCCATGCCAGATCATGAGGACCACAGTATTCGCCTCGCTTCCTGCCTGGCCGAGAACGGGCGAATCTCCGAGGCGTTTGGCGAGCTCGACCGACTTCGCTCGAGACACCAGTCCACGGGCGGTCAGCCCCGGCAGGAGGATTTAGAGCTTGCGACCCCTTGGTTCTCACCGTCGCTAGAGCTCGCGGAATCGAAGATTGCGTCCCTCCGAAGCGATCCGCGCCGGCAACTGGACAGCGTTCGCCGTGCGATAGCAGGCGCTCGGCACATCGGCGCAGGTGGTCTGGAGGCTGAAGCACTTCTGCTGGAATCGTCGGCTCTCCTCCAGCTGGGAAAGGTCGAGGCATCCATTCGTTCCGCCACGGAGGCGTTGGACCTTCTGGCCCAACGCGGGTCTGCGTTGCGTCTCGC
>JALCBJ010000003.1:72935-203623 GCA_028066595.1 Thermoanaerobaculia bacterium | reverse complement strand
TCGATCCAGGCCGAGGCACTCAACGCCCTCGCCCTTTCTCGATTCTTGGTGGGCCGTGAAGCGGAAGCCGCCGAGCAGTTCGAAGCAGCCATCGCAGCAGCTCGGGCCGCGGGGAATCTTCAGCTCGTCGCCGGATACTCGATGAACCTGGCCAACATCCGCAACAACCTCGGCCAGCATGCCCAGGCGATGGAACTGGCCGAAGAAGCGGTCGGCATCCATCGGCGGTTCGAACACGAGAGCGATCTGGCACGAGCTCTCCTGGTCTGGAGCTCATCTGCTCGGCGGGCGAAGCGGCACGAGGTGGCGCACACGGCCGCCGTCGAGGCGCGAGAGCTCGCCGAGCGCCTGGGTGACCAGCGACGCTTTGCCGCTGCCTTACGCAGTCTCGCTGCCAACCACGAGGCTCAGAAGCACTCGGAAATTGCCGTCTCCCTACTCGAGCAACTGGAAGCGCTTTACGGCGAGATGGGAGCTGCGGGAGCGAGAGACGAGGTTCAGGAACGCCTCGCGTTCCACTACCTCAATTTCGGACGGCTCGAGGAAGCACGTGATCTTCTGACCTCCCTCGAGCTGAACCTTCGTGACAGCCCGATGGATGGCTCGCCCCGAGATCTCCTCCTCGTCCAGGTCCACCTGACATTCGCCAAGCTCGAGATCCGAAGCGAAAGACCTGACCACGCCTTGGAGCGGTTGCTCGACCTTCAGCTCCGTCTACTCCATGTCCAGAGGCACCAACCTCGAATGAGGGCCCTCGGTATCGTCCACAGTCTCGAGGGAGGCGACTTGAAGACCCGGGCATTCTACGGAAGCCTCGAACGCTTGGCCGCCGAACACAGCGACCCCCGGATCCGCCTGGAAGCGAAGCTCGACCAGGTCCGGCTCTTGCGCCTGGCCGGGGAGATCGAGAGGGCCAGACAGGAGGCGGTCTCACTCCAGGGTCGAGCGCGCGAAGCCGAACTCTCCTGGATTGTGGACCATGCTGAGCTCGAGATCGAGGCGCTCGACGAAGAGAAAGATCAGGCGCCACCTTCGGAAACGAGGTGACGCCTGATCGCCAGGTCTAAGGGTCGATCAGGGGATCTAGAGGATCACCGTCCTCTGAGGTTTGAAACGTTGTGATCGGCGTGAAGCCGAAGTACAAGGCTGGCACCGTGCCGAAGATCTCGGGTGGCGCTTGCATCGGCTGCCGCCGAATGTCGAGGTAGGCATCCGTGCTCCCAGGCGCGAGAGCATCGCTCGCCGTCATGGTGGCGGACGGATGACTGTTGACGTGGCAGGTACCGCAGAACGGAGTCGCCAGGAACGAAGGCCGGGGCTGATCCCATTCGACCGTTTGGTGAAACGGATAGAGCAGCAACGGCTCCCGGAGACACTGAGACGGCGATGACTGATCCGCAGGTCGCCGGGTCTTCCCGAGGCATAGGTAGTGGGACGAATCCGCCGCATCGTAGATGTCGGTCGGATCGTCGATGGGTCGTTCGCAGGCGAATTTCGTATCGCTGTTGTCAGAAGGCAAGAACGTCTTCAGCCAGGCATGGGAATCGTTGGGGAAAGCGTCCGCCAAGGCTTCGAGAGGCTGGTTCTGCCAGACACTGACGATCGTGCCTCGGCTGTGGTTGCAGATCACCTCCGGGCCAGGGGCGCGCGCGATGATCTTGAAATCATCGAGCCAGCCTCGGAATCCACCGTCGACTGCGCCGAGACGTACCACTCCGGTGCGCATTCGAAAGAACTCCTTGCCAGACAAGGTGTGAGACGCCAGCAAGTACCCGTCGAGGTAGAAGTGAAGCGTTTGGGATCCCCCTTGCGTTGGCTCGGCGACGACCGCGAAGGTCGACCAGGTATCTGCCGCGAGCGTGAGCTCCGGACCCAACGTCAGAGTGCCTCCGAATTCCGTGATGCTGCCATATGCGATCCGGTTGGCATCCACGATATCGACCCAGGTGTGGTCTGGGAGCGTCAGGAGTCGCCGCCGGCTGCTCAGATCCCGTGGCTCGAACGCGACATGCACGAACCAAGGTGTGTTCTGGAATTCGGCGACGGTAGAGGCCGGTTGATCGGGGATCAGGTACTCGAGCCGATCGTCGACGCCGTCGAGCCAGATCCCTCTGCCCTTGTATCCACCCGCGGCCACCGGCTCTGATCGGGTCCCTCCGAGCACGTAGCCGTAACTCGGCACGTTCCACTGCACGTTGGCGCTGAGGTCGAAACGAGGATCCGCGTTGTCCGCTACTGCCTGGGACACGGAGGTCGCCTCGTTGGCGATGTGGGCCGGTCGCACGAAGCCCTTGCCGCTGCGGATCCTGCCGATGTTACTCGGTAGATGCTCGAAGCCATCCTGGAACTCTCCGCTCCCAATGCCTGTAGAACGCACCGTGGTCATCATCGAGGAGATGATCAAGGCTTTGGGGTCGAGCACATCGTCGAACGCCATCTCGTCGGTCTGGCTCTGGCTCGAAAGGAACCAGACGACTTCTCTTGGCGTGTCGGGACGCAACCTCGGATGGGCGAAGAAACGGTTCTCGAGGGAATTGATCTGCGTGCGAATCGTCGCTCCGACCTCGACTCCCACCGCTGGTTCGGGCTCGTCGTAGAGATCGATCATCCGGTGGTAGGCAGGGCCGCCCGGTATACCCATGTCCACGGCGTTGTTGCGGGTGTCGGGAAGAATCATCTTTCCCTGGCTCCAGAGACCCACGAAGGTCATACCCAGGCGGGGAAGATGGTCCGTCTGGTTTTTGGTGAATTCCTGTTCCAGCTGCGCTGCGCTCGCGGGCACCAGCGGAATCTCTGAATCGCCCGTTTCCTGACCGAGGACCGGATGGGAGAGCACCTCGAACCGCTGACGTACCGTGCCTCCGTCATCCACGTAGGAAAGCGTGGCCCGTCCCTGCATGAACATCAGGTTGTCCCCATCCCGGTCGATCCAGGGGTAGGCTCCTCTCACGGCTCCCTCAGACGTTAGATCCGGGTCGATGAGGTTGCCTTCGGTATCTCGCAATGGATACTTGGCGATGCCGTATCCCGCCATTCTGGGATCCTGGTGCATCTCATAGAGATGCTTGAAGCTCGTCCACCCCGTCGGATCGCAAGCATTCAAAGGAGGACCATTCTCCGGATCGGCGAGTACCGAGTACCGAATCTCTCCGTCTCCTTGGACTACGATCACACGTCCGTCACCGGTGATCGTGGGCTCCAAGACCCCGGTCGGATTCCCGGCGAGAGCCGGCACCATAGCCGGTGATCCTGCGGTAACCAAAACCACATGAGGCCGCTGGTTGAAATCTCTGGGGCCTCCGTTGCGGAAGTGGCGTTTCGGGTTCTTGACCACGACCTCGACAGGGGTGACCCAGATCTCGCTCTGGAATCCTTCCTTGTGGTTCCCTGGATTGTTCCACTTGTTATAGACCGTCACCACCGACACGGTGTAGCAGTCATGATCCCCGATCGGATCGATGACTCCCTGGGAAGTGCAACTAGCGGGATTACTGGTCCGTGCGGGTACCGCCTGCTGATGGTTGAGGGTGTTCGGAGGCGACAGGTGGCCGGCGCCTAAGGCTCGCGGGCTGTGGGGATCGCAGAGCGCCGTTGATTTGGCGTCGACCTTTCCAAGCATCGGGTCGATATGAGTGTGGAAACTGTCGAGGGGGAGTCGCGTGACAATGTTGCTATTGGGGTCCGGAGCGTCGGGAGGAATGGTGTAGATACCCACCGCGTCAGACCGGTCTTTGTTGGCGACGGGTTGGGTGCTGAGCGGCTCGCTGAACAGCTCTGGTGTCTGAATCATGAACCGCATCATTTTCGTTGGGGTTTCGGGCCCCGTAGGGCGAGCGAAGAGTCTTCCGTCGATGCTCATGCCGCGATTGGGTTGCAGGGCGTGGTGCTGGAGGATCGGCTCGTAGACCTTGCCGATGGCGGCAGGATTTCCAGTACTCTTGATCTTGCGATCCAAGAGATCGATCGGTAAGGCCGGAGGAAGGGGTTGATCGGCATTGGCTTGCCAAGGCAGTTGCTCCTCGACGCATGGAACCCGGATCACCGACGTCGACATCTCTCCGGGACCGAATCCACCCCGTAGGTTCAGACTGGATCCGTCGCCATCGGTCAATCCGGTGCAATGGTCGTTCATCGCGCGCCGGCAGGACGAGGAGGTGGCGGTGGTCGGACTGCAGTCGGTGAGCAGTGTGCCGACTCGCGGCGTCGGCCCGCTTTGGGCGGCCTCGGGTCGAAGACAGACGACCGATGAGATCGTCGCGTTTCGCTCGACCGGTCCGAAACCGGCGGCATAGCCGTGCTCGGACCGACAGTATCGATCGATGGCGACACCACAGTGAAAGCTCGGTACGGGGTGGACGCACGCTGGCAGATAGTCATCCCAGGTGTCATGGGGTATTTGCCGGAAGACCGTTCCAGAAGCGGGTCCCAGGCACGAGATCTCGACTTGGTTCGGGTTGCCGTTGGCCTCGAAGGCAAATCCGCTCACGTGACCTCGCTCCGTGCAGAACCGATGTACGCCGGTGTAGCACGACTGGCTGTCGAGAGGCTGGTTTGCACCGCACATCGAGGCAGCAGCCAGTTCGGCTCGGGTCAGCTCGTAGGAAACCCAGCCACGATCTGAAAAGGTGGGGTTGTGGTCGGACACACCGAAGGGTTCAGCTCCGGCTCTGGTGGCCATGGTCCAGGGGCTCGAGATCACGAAAACCAAGGCTCCGAGAATCGAGAGCCTGGCCAGTCCACGAGGGTGACGAACCACTTTGCGGGTGGGTCGGCGAGAGTCTGTCGCTTGTCTCATCAATTCCTCCAAGGTCGAGAGGTGAATAGGAACGATCGACTAGGAAGAGCAAGACCTGGACCAGGGTCGGGGGCGGGACGAGGGCCCGTTGTCTGTTGGATTCCCTCGATGACCGCCTCGGAGCTTGGAACCAGCGTGCGCAGAACGTGGGCACAGCGTCGGAGCCGCGCCAAGAAGATGGGCACGCAGTTACCGTCGTCGCGCGCGCTTGCAGCCTCGAGCCTTTGGATCCAGATTCGAAGCTATGATCTGGCGACCATGGAGCAGGCTTCGATCGTGGCTCGGCTGGTCGGCGAGGTGGGCGGCCGGAAAATCGACAGAGTCCTTGCAGAAGGGCGATATCGAATCGGTAGCTCCAGTCAGAGCGACATCTGCCTGCAGGACGCCGGCGTTTCTCGGCAACACGCGATCCTCATCGCCGCGACGACCGGGATCACGGTTGTCGACTGCGGTAGCACCAATGGCACCCGGATCGACGGTCATCGAATCCAACGGGGCCTGGCGGCCCTTGGTTCGATGCTCGGCATCGGGCCGGTCGAGCTGCGCCTCGAGCCAGCCGAAGAATCCGAGCTGGCTATCGACTTCGGCCCTCCGGCATCTCAGTCCCTGCCGTCGGACCTACCGACCGAGTCCTCGACCCTCGCTGTCGATCTTCCACAGGCTCCGTCGAGATGGCTCGCCATCTTGGAAAGCGTCATCCGAACCTCACGTCTGCCAACTTTCGAGGGTCTCGGAGATGTCTTGGAACCACTCCGCCAACACCCTGCAGTTCGCGGCGTCGCTTGTCTCCGATGGCTCGAGGGTCGGCCGGAAGTTCTCTCCGCGACCGGCCAGCTCGGATCGCTCCCGGAGTCTTCTCAGTTAGATCAGGCTGCTCCACCCGACGAGAACCTCTGGTCGCTCGCGATCGAAACCCCGGCTCCCTGTGCGATGGGCCTGTGCCGGCGCGGCCCGGATCGGCTCTTCGGCATTGCCATCTGGCTGGGATCCGTTGCTGATCTCAGCGCAGAATGTCTGGCGGTCGCCCGTTGCCTGGTGGCTGTTCTCCAGACAGGAGAAGAGGAAGGCTCCTCTCCGCCTCTTCCGGAACCTCGACTGCGGGATCTCGACTTTCCCCCCGGACACCGGCCCGGAAACTCCGGCTCGATGGTGGAGCTCTACGACCAGCTACGTAGGTTGCTTGGCGGTGATCTTCCGGTCTTTATTACCGGAGAAACCGGGGTGGGCAAGGAGGATATCGCCAGGACGCTGCATCGATCTTCGGACCGAAGCACGGGCCCGTTCGTGGCGATCAACTGTGCGGCCATTCCCGACACGCTCTTGGAGGCCGAGATGTTCGGCGCGGAACGCGGCGCCGCCACCGGGGTGGGTCCGCGGCGTGGTTGTTTCCAAGAGGCCCATGGTGGTGTGCTCTTTCTCGATGAGGTGGCGGAGCTCGCTCCCGAGTTGCAGTCGAAGATGCTGCGGGCTCTCCAGCAGAAGGAAGTCCGGCCGGTGGGAGGTAGGACCCGCTCCGTCGACGTCCGAGTCGTCGCAGCGACGAATGTGGATCCGCAGGCTGCCTTGGCCTCCGGACGGCTGCGTCCGGATCTCTTCTATCGCCTGACAGGCTGCATCCTCACAGTCCCGGCTCTGCGTCGCCGTCGATCGGATATCCCGGGACTGGTGGAGTACTTGCTTCGCCGCCACGCCGGCGAGCAGGGAAAGCAACTCAGGGGTCTGAGCTGGAAAGCCATGCAGATCCTCGTCGCCTACGACTGGCCTGGAAATGTGCGGCAGCTGGACCACGAGATCCAACGCCTGGTCCACGGGTGCGAGAATCGCGGCGTGATCGGGCAGGAGTCGATCTCGCAGGAGGTCCTAAAAGGTGCGACCGCCGAGCTCGAAAGCTCCGACGAGCTCCTGGGTCAGACCGTTTTCGACGATCTCGACCTCACCCGAAGAGTCCAGGAGCTCGAGCGCCACCTGATCCACCGAGCCCTAGCCCAAGCGCAGGGACAGAAGAAGCTCGCGGCGAAGCTCTTGGGCATTTCCCGAAACGGCCTGAGTCTCAAGATCGAGCGCCTGGGCATCGAAGTCTCCCGGCCTTCTGGGGGAGACGAGGCGTAGGCTCGACCATAGTGCCTCTGGAACGGAGACAGCTCGGGAGAATCTACCCGACGCCCGAATCCAACAGTTCCTGGAATCGCTCGAAGTAACGCCCGACGTGTAGACCGTCCATCAGGGCGTGATGCGCATCGACCGAATGAGGCATGAGCAGCTTGCCTTCGGACTCGTAGGTCTTGCCAAAGACAATCTTCGGAACCGAGTCTGCGGGATCGTGTCGGCGTGCGTGACGAATGCCGGTAAAGGAGATCCAGGGCAGGGTCGAGTAGTGGATCAAGTCGTCTCGATCGTCCCGCGGTTCGAGGCGGTCATCGTTCGCCTCGAGGCGCTCCCTCTCCCGTCGGAAGTTGCTCTCGAAGGTCTTGAAGTCTTTCGCGTGTTCGACGTAGGCGAAGGCGAAGGCCTCGCCGGCTGCGGGAACTGTGGTGCCCGCCTCGATGCGATCGTGGACCCACACGCGCTCGCCCCGAAGTCGATAGCGAAACGGCTCGATTTCGTTGGCTGCTCGGATCGACAGGTAGAGGTATGCAGCGAAGAAGGGCGCACCCGATGTGCGGCAGGTCTGGCGTAGGCGAGTCACGTCCACCGGCGCGCAGACGTTGAAGAACGGCTGCTCGTAGGTACGGAACAAGTCGAAGAGCTGGCGTCGCGGCCAGGCGTCCAGATCTAGAAACTGGCCCATGGTTTCAGGAAAACTCCAACGCCAGCCAGGCTCTGCCCTTGGCCCAGTCGCGGCGTACCGTGCGGCGATCGATCCCGAGCAGGTTCGCGATCTCTTGCTCGGAGAGACCACCGAAGAATCGATATTCCACCACCTGTCGCACCCGATCGTGGAGCCGCCCCAGCTGGTCTAGCGCCTGGTCGAGCGAAACCATCAGCTCGGCTTGCCGAACTTCGGTGTCCGAGCCGAGCCGCTGTTCGTCGAAATCCGTTCTAGGCGCATCGCCTCCTCGTTTCTTGCGAAGTCGACGCTTCGCCTCATCCAGCAAGATCTGTCGCATCGCTTTGGCGGCGATGGCGAAGAAATGCTCGCGATCGACATAGGGTGTCGCTCCACCGCTGCGGGCGAATTTCAGGTAGGCCTCGTGCAGCAGCGCCGTGGTGCCAAGGGTTTGCGACGCGGCCCGTCGGCGCTGGCCCTGGGCGACGCGTCGCAGATCGTCGTAGACGAGGGGAAAGAGATCGTCCAGGGCGCCCGGCTCCCCTTGCGTCATCCGCTGGAGAAGGCTCGTCACGTCTCGGGAATCGGCCGTCGTTCCGGCAGGCGGAGGCATGGGAATATAGTACCGGGACATATCGTGGCCAGTGAAACAGAAAAGTGGCGGCGTGTGGAGCGGGCGGTCGACGAGGTGCTCGACGGAGAAGCTCCAGATGCCGAGAGCGATCCGTTCAAGGCCCGGATCGCCGCGGTTCTTGCCGACGAATCGGAGGGCTCTCCGGTCGACAGCTCGTTGGCCGGATCCCTGGGGCACCTCTGGAGTCTGAGCCTGGATCGGCGTTCGCTGCCCAGCTTGTCATTGGGCGACGAAGTCGGACCCTATCGGCTCGAGTCTGTCTTAGGAGAGGGTGGCATGGGGACGGTCTTCTCGGCCCGCCGTGCCGACGGCAGTTTCGACCAAGAGGTGGCCCTCAAGGTCGTGCATCGTCCGAGTCTGGACGAAACTGCGATCCGTCGGTTTCTGCGCGAGCGACAGATCCTGGCTGGACTGAAGCATCCCAACATCGCCCGTCTTCTCGACGGCGGTGTGGCGCAAGGTGTGCCCTACCTGGTGATGGAGCGAATCGAAGGCAGGCCGCTGACGGAGTACTGCGAACGAAACGGATCGACACCGGCGGCCCGAATCGGTCTGGTGATCCAGATCTGTGATGCACTTCACTCCGCGCATCGCCGAGGTGTGGTCCACCGCGACCTCAAGCCTTCCAACCTGCTGGTGGAAGAAGACGGCGGAGTGGCGCGGGTGGTGGTGCTCGACTTCGGGATCGCCCACGTGGCTGACACCGACGCGACGATGACGGCGACCGGCCAGGTCTTTGGAACGCCGGGGTACATGTCTCCTGAGCAGGCGCTCGGGGGAAAACGCAGGACCGCCGACCAGCGCGGCGACATCTATTCCCTCGGAGTCGTGCTGTACGAGCTTCTCAGTGGCCGCCGACCGTTCGAGGGCGAGAGTGCTGCCGAGGTTCTGGCCGCGATGCTGGACCGTGAACCGGTCCCGTTGCGCGCACATCTTCCGGATCTGCCCATCGATTTAGCCACGATCGTCGCGACTTGCCTGGCCAGGGATCCACAAGGCCGCTACAACTCGATGCGGGCGCTGGCGGACGATCTGGAGAGCTATGTGGATGGCCGACCGATCCGGGCGCGCCCGGTGGGCTGGGTGGGTCGCCTCCTTCGCCATGCCCGCAGGCGGCCGCGGATCGCTGGACTGGTCCTGGGCGCCGCGATCCTGACACTCGTATCGCTGGCCTCGGTGGCGCTCTTGGCTTTCGACCGGGCTCGAACCGTGGAGGCCGAACGCAATGCGGCACTCGAGTCGCGTCGGGAGGCCGAGGAGCTACTCGACTTCATGCTGTCCGATCTCTACGAGGGCTTGGAGCGAGTCGGGCGTTTGGACCTGTTGGAGAAGGTGGCTCGACGATCCGTTCGATACTTCGAGCGACCCGAGCCTGAGAACGCAGCTTCGTTGATCCGGCGCGTCACCGCGCTACGCAACGCGGCCCAGGTTCTTTCCGCCCAAGGCGACCATGAGCAGGCCTTCGCGGCGTTCGACAGGAATCGAGCGCTTCTCGAGGAGGTCCCGCACGGCGACCGCGACGTGGGGCTCGAGCTCGCGCTGGCCAGGAGCTTGACCGACATGGCGAGCATGGAGTCGGCCCTCGGAGATGCTGTGTCGGCTCTGGAACATGCGCGCCGTGCCGTCGGTATCTCGGGAGCACTGTCCCAGCGGCAACCCCTCCCAGAGCATTGGCTCCGAGTGCACTTCGAGGCGATGGCGATGATGGGATGGGTTCAACGCGAGGTCGAGGATGGGGAGGAAGCGCTCCGGACTTTCGCTGCGGCCCGCGGACTGGCGGCTCGTGGCGTCCAGGAGGCGAACGAAGCTGGCTCTCCCGACGAATCCCAAGACTGGCGACATCGCCTGTCGGTGGCATTGTCCAGCCTTGGCCTCGTACGAACAGAGCTGGCGGACTTCGACAGCGCACTACGGGACTTTGATGAGGCTCGGGACCTCTTGTACGACCTGGTGGAGACCGAACCCGACAATACCGTCTGGCGTGAGGAGTTGCAGCTCGTGTTGGCCCGGATCGGCTACGCGCAGTTGGATCTAGGGCGGGCGCAGGCCGCAGTAGATGCGTTTCGCCTGGCGCGGGATCAGGCGATTGAACTGCTGCGCATCGAGCCCGACCACGCCGGATGGCTGCGGGAGCTGTCAGTGACCTACGGAGGTTCCTCGGCGGCCAAGCGTCAACAGGGACTGGTGGACGACGCGATTCACGAGCTGGAGCAGAGTCTGGAGATCAGTCGTAGCCTCTACGCTCAGTTCCCGGACAACGACTCGACCGCCAACGATCTGGCATGGGATCTTCTGGACTTGGGCCGGCTACGAGCGCGAGCCGGGCACCCGGCCGAGGCCAAGGTCGTTTGGGAGGAGTGCCTGGAGGTGATGCGTGCAGTGCGGGCGCAACATCCTGAGTCGAGCTACTACCTCGACACAGAAGTGCAGGCTCTTCTGGAGCTGGGCCGAGTCGAAGAAGCCAGGCCGCTCGTCGACCAACTTTTGGCAGCCGGTTGGAAAGCACCGGATTTTCTCGAGCTGCTACAACAACACGGGCTGTCTCTCTAGGTTCTTCTGACTTCGACTCGTCTGGGCTCTGTCTTTCGGGACCTTGTCCTCTCCGTGAACCCGATGTCGTGGGCCTGTCGGGGGCCGCATTGGCCGTCCCTCGACCCACTACGACTTCACGGAGACGTTTCTATGTTCGAAAGAGATTTGTTCCGCGCCGTTCACTCGGCAAAGAGGTTCGTGTTGCTGTCTCTCACGCTGACACTCGCCGCGGTTTCGCTGCCGATGCATGGAGCCGAGATCATTGTGAATACGACCTCGGACGGCATCGTCGCCGACAGTCGTTGCACCCTGCGGGAGGCCATCGACTCCGCCAATGCAGATGAGGCTCTCCACGGTTGTACGGAGGGATCCGGGCACGACACGATCTTGCTGGCTTTCTCTGGCGATCACGCCATCACGGTGGCCGGGAGCAATGAGGACCTCAACCAAACCGGTGACTTCGATGTCTACGACGACCTGACGATTCGGCCGCAGAGCGACAGTCTGGTGCGCATCGACGGCAACGTGCTCGACCGAGTGTTCGAGGTCTTCGACGGGGCCGATCTGAGGCTGGAAGGAATCGAGTTGCGGGACGGTGACACCGTCGGGTTCGGAGGCTGCATCTTCGTCCGGACTGCTACCAGCAAGCTGGAGTTGCGAAGCTCGATTCTGAGCAGATGCCGCTCGACGCTTTTTGGCGGCGGCATCAGCTCCGAGGGGCCCACAACGCTCGTGGATTCGTTCGTCAACTCCGGCGAGTCCGCCTTCGGGGGCGGAATCTACATGTCCAGCTCCAGCCTTCTGACCCTGGAGCGCAGCGAGGTGCTAAACAGCTACGCCACGGCCGACGGTGGTGCGATCCACGCTTCGAATGCGTGGATCGACAGCAGCTCGGTCTACTTCAGCCTCGCTGATCGTGATGGCGGCGGCGTTTTCATGGCGGGTGATTCACTCTCCGATGCTGTCCGTTTCGTCAACTCGACGATCGCACGCAACTTCAGTAAGGGCGACGGCGGGGGCCTCTTTGTCGGTGCGGTCGGTAGCCTGGAGCTCTTCAGCTCGACCGTGGCGTTCAACGAAGCGGACACGGACATGGATGACGCCGGTGACGGTGGTGGCTTCTATGTCGAGAGCGGGATCCTTCGCACCCGCAACACCGCATTCGGTGGCAACGCCGACCTGTCGGCGGGAGGCAGCGAGGCTCCCGACTGTTTCGGTTCCGTGGATTCTCTGGGGCACAACCTCTTTTCCGTCGTCGGTTTCGGATGCTCGATCACTGGCATGACGGGCAGCGACCAGGCTGGCACTCTCGCGTCTCCCTTGGACCCCGTCCTCGACACATGTTTGGAGCCGGTGGGCGACTTCGGCACATCGGTGCTTTCGCCGTTTCCCACCAGCCCTCTTCTGGATGCGGGTGAGCCTGCGGGATGCCAAGGGCCGACGGGTGAGATCCTGGCAATGGATCAGTCGCGTCGGGAGCGTATCTGGGACGGACCCGATGGAGATACCGTCGCCACCTGCGATATCGGCTCTGTGGAGTTCGGGGCCCCCGAAGCGGTCGGAATCTTTGCCGATGGTTTCGAGTCCGGCAACCTGATGGCCTGGTCGAGCAGCCTGGGCGGATCGTTGTCACCTCGTCGGCCGGTGTGGAAAGACCTCGCGCGGCATCGGATCCGCGCCCTCGTGGAGGGTTTCGGCGGCTGTGAGTGAGGGTTGCCGAAGCTCTCGGAATGCCAGGCCCTGTTGCCAGGTTGCGGAGTCCTCGCGTGCCGTCGTGCGTGGTGCTGCGGCGAGGATTCAGTCGCTGGAGTCGGACTCGGGGTCGAGCCGGCGAGAGAGCCAGGCTCGAGCTTTGTCCCAGTCCCGCCGCACCGTCCGCTCGCTCAGGTCGAGCACTTCGCTGATCTCCTTCTCCGTCAGACCCCCGAAGTAGCGATACTCCACCACCTGCGCCATTCTGGGTGACAGGTCAGACAGGTCTGCCAGGGCGAGGTGCAGGTCGAGGATCCAGTCGGCCTGTGCCTCGGTCCCGGTGACCGCAAGTGACGCCAGCCGCTCGTCGAGGGAGAGCGGTTCGTCTTCGCCGCCACGTTTGGCGCTCGACTTCTTGCGCGCGTAGTCCGTGAGGATCTGGCGCATGGCCTGCGCCGCTACGGCGAAGAAATGGGCCCGGTTCTTCCAGCTCGACCCACTGCCGGAGAGCTTCAGGAAGACCTCGTGGACCACGGCGGTGGTGTTCATCGTTTCGGCCGCGGGTCGATTACCACGACGCCGTCGCGCTACCTTCATCAGTTCGCCGTAGACCAGTGGAAAGAGCTTGTCGAAGGCTTGTTGGTCGCCGTCGCGAAGGCGCGCCAGTAGCCGAGTGACCTCCTGCGGATCAGCCGTGGTCATGACGCCGGAGGCGCCTGATGTCCGGTCTTGGGCCTGAACTGCGTATTTGAGGTGAAACGGACCGTCATACCGAGACTTCGGCCGACAAGGAGGCGCACGTGGTGGAATCGAGCTCGACACAGCGAGAGCGAGTACAGGAGGGCCGGCGGCCAGCTTGGAGTGTATCCGCCTCCTGGTCGTCGTCGTGTCGGCGGTTCTGGTATCAGGATGTGCCGACACCAGCGCTGATTCCGGCCGCAGCAGCCTGGAGCGAGATTCCGATGTCGGAACCGTTGACGTGGAGGTCTTCTTCACTGACGTGAAGGTGGCCCTTCGGGCTGCGCCGTAGACTCCGGAGACATGGAACGTGACACGAAGAAGGCGCAGCGGGAACTCTGGCTGCGGGTGGAACCGCAGCTTGACATTCTGGCGGATATGCCCGTTTACGAGCGGCACGACGCGGCCCGCGAACTGGCGGACGGCGACGAGGAACTGCTGAGGGAACTCCGTTCGCTGCTCGCACATTTTCCGGATGCCGTTTCCAACGAACGAGATGTCCTCGGTGAGGGCGTGGTCGAATCGGCGGGCGGGTTGCTGGCAGAGCTCAAGGAAGGGTTGTCGTCCGAACGTTCGGTGCAGCATGGCAGCCTGGGTACTTGGGAACTGGGCGAGATGGTGGCGGTGGGCGGGATGGGTCGGGTCTACCGTGGCCATCGGGCGGATGGGCTCTATGCCCAGGACGTGGCGATCAAGCTGCTCCGCTGGGAGCTGACGGACTCGTCACTGGCGCTTCGATTCGAACAGGAGCGCCAGATCCTCGCGCACCTCGAGCACCCCGGGATCGCCCGGCTCCTCGATGGTGGCCTCACGGAGGACGGCGTGCCCTTCTTGGTCATGGAATGGGTCGAGGGGCAGGAGCTGCTGTCATTCTGCGACGATCGTAGTCTTTCGGTACGGGATCGTCTGCGTCTGATACTCCCCGTCCTCGATGCGGTGGCCGCGGCCCACAGGCAGCTGGTCGTGCATCGAGATCTGAAGCCGACGAATGTTCTGGTGGATGGTGACGGGCAGCCCAAGCTCCTAGACTTTGGTATCGCCAAGGTGTTGGGTCCATTCGACGCCTCGCCGGTAACCTCCACGGGAACGGGTCCGTATACGCCGGCCTACGCATCGCCAGAGCAGCTGCGAGGTGACGTGGTGAGCACGGCGTCTGACGTCTACTCCTTAGGCTGCGTGCTATATGTACTTCTGACTGGGGCGCCGCCGTTCTCTACTAACGACGATCCGGGGCCCGATCCACGCCTGGCGGGGAGGATTCCGGAAGCACCCTCCCGGGTCTCGACGCTGGCGACGTCGGGCTGGCAGGATCTCGACGCCATCGTGCTGACGGCACTGCGCCCCGAGGCCTCGCAGCGCTACTCCGGTGCCTCGGCTCTAGCCCGTGACCTGGAGCGGTGGCTGGAAGGGCTGCCGGTGGACGCGGTGCCGCCTAGCTGGTTCTATCGGACCCGCAAGTTCGTCGGCCGTCACGCGGTCGCAGCGGCGCTCGGCGGCCTCGCGTTGATGTCGATCGTCGGCGGCGCCGGCGCGGCACTGATCCAGGGACGGATCGCCGCCGAGGAGCGTGACAGCGCCGAGCGCCTGGCCGCCGTCGCCCTCGACCTCTTGCGCCTTGGCGACCCTGGCACCCGCGGTGCAAGTCAAGTTCCAGCGCGCCAGCTTTTGGAGTCGGGGGCGGAGCGGGCCGCGGCAATCGAAGATGTGGATGCGCGTCGCAGGCTACTGGAAGTGATCGGCGAAGGCTTCTACAACCTCCTGGTTTTTGATCGGGCGGCGGAGACGCTGGTGGCGGCCTTGGAACTGCCGGCCGTCGAGGCCGACCAGGGCCGTCGGGTAGAGCTGCTGCGTATGGCGTCGCGAGCCGTGGCCGAAACAGCCGACCTCGAGGAAGCCCTGGCGCTCAACCAGCGGGCCGTGGAGGAGCAGGGTGGGGTAGATCGCAAGACGGCGGCGGACCTGCTCTACGACAGGGCGTTTCTCATCGCACGCTTTTCCGCCGCGAATTCGCCGCTGCGCCGTGAGGCCTTGGCCCTTCTGGAACAGGTCGCTGAGGTGCAGTCGGAGCTGGACCCGCAGGGTAGCGAGGAGCTGGCGACCACGCTACATCTTCTCGGCCACCTGAGGTTCACGGAGCTGTTCCGGGACCATCCCGAGCCGGAGGCCTCGCGACTGAACGAGGCCCTCGAACCGATGCGCCGAGGCATCGAGATCCGTCGACGGGCCGAATCGGAAGACCTGGTGACGTCGCTCAACGACTACGCCTTGATTCTCGACGCGGTGGGCCGTGACCAGGACTCGGTCGAAGCGTTGCTCGAGACGCTGGACGTCGCGCGGCGCACGTTAGACCCGTCCCATCCTACGGTGCTAGCGGTGAACGTGAACCTGGCGGGTATGCTGCGCGAGGTCGGACGACTCCGGGACTCGGAGGCCACGTACCAGGAGGTCGTAGAAGCTTGGGAGACCTACGCGCTGGCACCCAAGCCCAACGGGCTCACCGGGTTGGCCTGGACGCAGAGCCTTCTCGGTTCTCTGGACGCAGCCGAGTCGAACGTGCAGCGCGCCCTCGATCTCCTCGACCCTGCCGACCGGTACCGGTGGGCGGCGATGGCGGTCCTCGGGGACATCCTGCGTCGGCAGGGGCGAACCGAGGAAGCCCGCCGAGTATTGGAGGAGACCGTAGAGAAGGCGGGAGAGATACTGGGGCCCCACTCTGAGTACACGCTTCTGGCGCGAGAGTCTCTGGCCGCCGTCGAAAGGAAACTCTGACTCATCCACGAGCGCATTCGGCACAGCGATCCGAGACCGCCCAGCATCCTCTACGGGTACGCTCTGCCCAGCCCGGTGTCGCGCGCAGTGCTACCTCGGGCGACTTTGTGGCACCCGGCTACCAGGCCTCTACGTCGCCCGACTCGAATCCGTCGGCGAAGATCTGGTCGGGAGGGAAGGTGACGGAGAAGAGCTCGAATTTCTGATCGAGATTCTGGTCGGCCCGGTAGACAATGTCGCCATTGGGCGCGAATCGGAAGGTGATAGCTTCGCCGCCCGCAACGAACTCGGTCTCGTCAACTAGCTCGTCCTCCTGCCCTGTGAAGAACGCCCGCCAGGGTCGGCGCACCCCGTCGACGAAGAATAGATTTGACAGCACGACAACGCGGTCGCTACGTGGATCGATGCGCCAAGCGCTCGAGACCGCCTGTGAGACTGGGCTGCCAAAGAAGACCGCCTGGTTCTCCGACGCTGGTCCGCCGATGGGTGTGTGCCACAGCATCGGGGCTCCGGGGAGCAGCTGATCTGCGCGGTAGACGACCCATTGACTGTCGGCCGAAATCTTGAAAGCACTCACCGAGGCCCCGCCGGGCAGAGTAGGGTTCAGTTTGACGGGCGCGCCGCCGGCGGAGGAGACACTGAAGATCTCTCGGATTCCCGCCGTTTCATAGTCGAAGGTGAAGACGAGCCGATTGCCGCTAGAGTCCAGTTCGACGTCGGGTTGAGAATTGCCGGTTCCGAGGTTCGCCACGAGATCCACCAGACCGCCTCCGATCGGTGTCGAGTAGAGGCCCCACGCCTCTGCACCCTGGTGGCCCTGGGCGAGATGAACGACCCGACTACTGTCGGCCGTGATGCGAAACCAATCCGGCCGCCCGGGCAGCGCCCCGAGCAGGCTCGTGCGAGTGCCTCCGTTCACCGGTACGGAGTACAGACCATCGAAGGAGAAGCCGTTCAAGGTTGGATAGACGACGCTCTGACCATCCGGGCTGATCTCGAAACGAATGAAGGTGTTGTCGCCGCCGTCCGACACTACTCCCAGAGACATGCTGCTCCCGCCCTGCACTGCAACGCTATGCAGGGAGTAGACTTCCGACGAGTCGTAGGCACCGAAGACGATTCGATCGGATGTGGGTGTGAATCGATACTCGTGCCAGGAAAGAGACTGGTTGGATACATAAGGGACGGACGTGAGAAGTGTCGGCGTCCCGCCAGCGAGTGGAACGACGGACAACGAGATATCCGCATTGCCGAAAGAGACGTAGGCCACGAGCGTGCCGTCCGGTGAGACGCGGAACGAACCGACGGAGCCCTCTCCGGGCAGGTTCAATCGAAGGATCGTGCCGCCTTCGATCGAGACCCGATAGAGATCCGTGTTCTCAGGGTCATCTTGCCTCGCGGTGTAGACCACGCGGGCTCCATCGGGCGTGACCTCGAAACTGCCGAGGCTAGACGCACCCAGCAGGCCACTGATGCGTTGGGGTGGTGCGGAACCGTCTAAAGGCACGCTATAGAGCTGATCTACATTCTCGAAGTCCGGGTCGTGCGAGAAGACGACCCATCGAGAGTCTGAACTGATCTGGTACTGATTCGGGCGGACTTGACTGAAGTCGCCACCGAAGGACAGTTGTTGCCAGGTAGGCGATTCGGCCCAGGTGATTTCTCCTCCGAGCAGGAGAATGAAGGCGAAGATGCCGCCGATGTGGAGTAGGGAGTGGAGGTCCAAGCGGGAATGCGAATGGGTGTTCATGATGTCCTCGAGGTTCGTTCGCGCTGTAGAACGCAAACTCGCAGCGGAGCCGGACACCGCGGGGTAGGATCCGGCGGTGCACGGTTCCGTTCCTCATTCGACCCGGTAAGGATTCATGACCCAGCCATCACCTCGATCCCCCCTAGTCCCCTTCGCTTTCGCATTGGTCTTTCTCGGCGGCCTCGCAACCTCCACCCTGGCGGACGAAGTGGCGACTCCGCCGGTCGCCAAGCAGGCGCCCCACGAGACCGAGATCCACGGTGAGACCCTCGTCGATCCCTACTACTGGCTACGGGAGCGCGAGAACCCGGAGGTCATCTCCTACCTGGAGGCGGAGAATGCCTATACCGAGGCTCAGACGGCGCACACCAAAGCGCTCCAGAAAGCGCTCTACGACGAGATGCTCGGACGCATCCAGGAGACCGACCTCTCGGTGCCGGTTCAGGAAGACGGTTACTACTACTACACGCGAACAGAAGAAGGAAAACCATATGCCATCTTCTGCCGCAAGAAGGGGAGCCTCGAAGCAGAGGAACAGGTCGTGCTCGACGCAAATGTTCTGGCCGAAGGACACGACTATCACCAGCTCGGTCTCTACTCGCCGAGCCCAGACCATCGTCTCCTGGCGTATTCCGAGGACACCAACGGCTCAGAGCTCTACACGCTTCGTATCAAGGATCTCGAGACCGGTGAGTTGCTTCCGGACACGATACCCGAGATCGGGTACGGCTTCGCCTGGAGCAAGGACGGCAAGACGGTGTTCTACGGCGTGATGGACGAGGCGAAGCGACCGCACAAGATCCTTCGCCACGTATTGGGCAGCGATCCGGCGGACGACGAGGTAGTGCTACACGAGGAGGATGAGCGCTTTCGCGTCTACGTCGACAAGACACGCAGCGGCGACTACATCCTGGCAGGGTCCGGTAGCGCCATCACCACGGAAATCCACTTCCTCGACGCCGACACACCGTCTGCTGATTTCCAGGTCTTTCTGCCGAGGCAGCAGGGAGTCGAATACTACCTGGACCATCACGGCGATCACTTCTACGTTCGGACCAACGTTGAGGCCAAGAACTTCAAGTTGATGCGTACTCCGGTCGACGCCGTCTCGCCCGAGAACTGGGCCGAGATCATCTCCCACCGGCCCCGGGTCAAGCTCGAGTGGGTGGAGCTGTTCCGCAACCACATGGTAGTGGCGGAACGCGAGGCCGGGCTTCGCAGGATGGAGGTGCGTGAGCTGTCGAGCGGGGCCGAGCGGCCGATCGAGATGCCCGAGACGGTCTATGCGGTCTTCTCTTCGAGCAACCCGGAGTTCGAGGCCACCAGCTTCCGCTTCTCCTACATGTCACCCATCACGCCTCGTTCGGTGTACGAAGTCGATCTCGAAACCGGCGCGATTGAGCTGCTCAAAGAGACTCCGGTACCGGGTTACGACCGCTCGCTCTACGAGACTCAGCGCGTCTACGCCCGAGCGCGTGACGGTATCGCTGTGCCTGTGATCCTGGTGGCCAAGAAGGGCCTCGAGCGAAACGGTGAGAATCCGACTTTGCTCTACGGCTATGGATCCTACGGTTCCACTCTCGATCCGTACTTCAGGTCCCAGATCTTCAGTCTCCTGGACCGTGGCTTCGTCTTCGCCCAGGCGCAGATTCGTGGCGGCGGAGAGCTGGGCGCGGAGTGGCACGACCAGGGCAAGATGATGCAGAAGCGCACCACCTTTACCGACTTCATCGACGTTGCCGAGTACCTGGTGGAGCAACGCATCACCAACTCAGACAGATTGGTGATCCAGGGCGGCAGTGCCGGAGGGCTGTTGATGGGTGCGGTCGTCAACATGCGTCCGGACCTGTTCCGAGCAGCCGTTGCCCAGGTGCCCTTCGTCGACGTGATCAACACCATGCTCGACGAATCGATCCCTCTCACAGTCGGTGAGTTCGAGGAGTGGGGCAACCCGAAAAACGAGGAGCATTTCCGCTACATGATTTCCTACTCGCCGTACGACAACGTGACGGCCCAGGAGTATCCGAATATGCTCGTGACCGCGGGGCTCCATGACCCTCGGGTGCAGTACTGGGAGCCCGCCAAGTGGACCGCGAAGCTGCGTGCCACAAAGTCTGGCGATAGCCTGCTCCTCCTCAAGACCAACATGGAAGCAGGCCACGGTGGTGCTTCGGGCCGATACAAGGCCCTCGAAGAGCGTGCGTTCGTTTATGCGTTCATGATCGATTCGGTCGGCATTGCGGACTAGAGCACCCTTTTGACTAGAGCCGCAGGGGAGCGTACTGCTCCCCTGCGCTGCGGTCCTATTCGCAGCGCAGGGCCTCCGTCGGCTCGACACGGCTAGCGCGCAGGGCTGGCACGAAGCAAGCGACGGCAGCTAGTACGAGCAACGTCGCGGTGACGAACGCGAGACTGGACGGCTGTGTGCCTTCCACGCCTTGGAAGTAGCGGGCCAGGACCGAGGCGGTCGGGATCGCCACCCCGAGGCCGGCGACCAGACCCAGCGAGGCGAGAACGAGCCCGCGTCCGAGAACCCACAGCAGGAGCCGGTGGGCCTGTGCGCCGAGGGCGATGCGTACCCCGATTTCCCGCGTGCGTTCACGCACCCAGTAGGCGTAGACGCCGTATATCCCGATGGCCGAGAGCAGGAGAGCCAGAAAAGCGAACAAGCTGAGAAGCGTGGCGGAGAACCGCTCGATGTCTAGCTGCTCGTGGAGCTTCTGTTCCAGGCCGTGGAGAAGGTTGTAGGGCTGGCTCGGGTCGATGCGGAAGACCGCGGCCGAGAGTGCCTTGTCCAGCTCCACCGGCGCCATGGCACTACGCACCGTGATGCCCATGCCGAGGAAGGGGATCTGGTCGTGTGCGAAGTAGATCTCGGGCCGAGTCGGCAAGTCGAGGCCGGCGCTGCGAGTATCGGCGACCACACCGACCACGCGCCCGGGGATCGTGCCACCCAGGGATACTTCCACGCTGCGATCGAGCGCCGCGCCGGGATCCTGGGACTCGCTGAGGAGCCGGGCCAGGGAGCGATTCACCACGACGGACGCTCTGTCGACGCCGGTGCGATCTTCGGAGGAGATGTCTCGACCCGTGAGGAGCGGCACGCCAGCTGTCTCGAACCAGCCGGGCGAAACCACGCGGAACGCCGCGCGCGGAGCGTCGGGGGCATCGAGCTGGGGCCCGTCGGGTGCGCGGTAGGGAACGTCGATCTGGATGCCCAGACCGGGTACCGGGCTCGTCGTCGACAGCCCAGCGGACGCGACGCCGGGGATCCTCCGCACCTCCTCGATCATCTGGCGGTAGTATTCCGCTCGCTGTCGCGGCGAATCGTACCGGTCGATGTCCAGAATCATGTGAGCGTGGTAGAGGTTTTCTGGATCGAACCCCGGGCTGCGCGATTCCAGGTCGCGTATCGCGGAGATCAGGACTACGCTCGATGCCAGCAGCACGACGGCCAGCGACACCTGGGCCGCCACCATCGCCAGGCGGGCGGCATGCCGGCTTCGGTCACCGCCCGCGGTGCGGCCCCCGTCGCGCAAAGCTTGGGCGCTCAGTTTCCTGCTCCGAAGGGCCGGTGCCACCGAGAAGACAAGACCTGTGAGAAACGCGACCGAGAGCGCAAAGGCGAAGACCGGCCACGCCAGTCCGATACGGTCGGCGCGCGGCAACACACCAGGCTCCAGGACGAGGATTCCTTCGTGCAGCCAGATGGCGAGGAGAGCACCCAGCCCTCCGCCGAGGAGTGCTAGCACCAGGTTCTCGACCACGCGTTGTTGAAAGAGCCGTGCTGCACCAGCACCCAGGGCGCGTCTCACGGCCATCTCGCGCTCGCGGGAGAGCGATCGCGCCAGGATCAGATTGGCCACGTTCACACAGGCCACGAGCAGTACGAGACCGCCTGCGGCGAAGGCGATCAAGATCGGCCCGCGAGCCCGCGACACCACCGCGTCGCGCAAAGGTCGAACGTCGACGGTCCAGCCTTCGTTGGTCTCGGGAAAGCTCTGTGCGAGGTCCGCGGCCAAGACGTCGAGCTCTTGATCCGCAAGTGCGAGGGTCGCGCCGGGTGCCAGACGCGCCAGGGCCCAGACATCGTGCTCCTCGCGAGCCAGTCGTCCGTAGGGAACCTGTACCGGGCTCACGGGCATCCAGACGTCTACATTCTTGGCCGGTAGCTCGAGGCCGGGAGGAAGCACGCCCACGACGGTCACGGGATCGCCTTCGATCATCAGCTCCCGGCCGACGATCGACGGATCGCCGCCCCAGGTCCGCTGCCAGAACTCGTCGGAGATCACCGCCACGGTTCCGATCCCGGAGATCGCGTCGTCGCCGGCGAAAGTTCGTCCGGTCGCCGCTTCGACCCCCAGTGCGCGAAAGAAGCCCACCGACGCAAAGGCACCGGCTACCTTGCGGACCTCGCCCGGGTCGCCTAAGGTCAGCGCCTGACGCATCCAGAGCTTGACGTCCTCCAAGCGCTCGGCGTTTTCGTCGAAGTACCACACGTCGGGAGCCGAGAATCCGCCCCAAGCCTCTCTGCCATCGGGCTGGCGTGCCGACAACCACACCAAGCGATCCTCGTCGGCGTAGCCCAGTGGTTCCAGGAGCACGCCGTGGACCACGCTGAAGATCGCGGTGTTGGCGCCGATGCCCAACGCCAGGGTAAGGGCTACGACGAGCGTGAAGCCGGGCCGAGAGCGCAGCCCGCGAAGGGTCGACTTGAGGTCGCGGTGCAAGGTATCGAGGAAGGACGAGAGATGGGTGTTCATAGCGTTCGAGAGATCAGCAAGGCTCGTACCAGGGGATGATGTGGACCGAGTTGCCCGTGATTCCAACGGTTTCGGGGGCTCAGGGTTTCAGCAGGCACCGTCCCGTTGTCCGATCGCGACGGGACGCGTCTCGAAATCGCACAGACGACCGCTCGGAGTCATCGAGCAGAAGGTGCGGCATGTAGCTGCTGGGAGCGCGGACCCGACGGAGAGCTCCCGATCTAGCCGGCACAGGAGCGTGGTGGCACAATGGTGCCGTACTCGGCTACGACGACTTGGAGGCGTCACGATGCAAACTTCATCCGCGGTTCGATGGTTCGTTTTGTGGACTTTCTTGCTGGCGCCGGCGATGGTCGCACAGGACATGGTGGCCGAGAACCCCGCAGAACACGATAAGTATGTCGAGTTCTTGCGCTGGCTCGAGGTGCAGGCCGACGAAGTGAGATCGCGGGCAATAGACGCATATAGGGGGCACCTGGAATCTCAGGGACTCGGTGACCAGGAGATCGCCGAGCGGGTGGAGGAGATTCAGCAGCGCAGACAGCGTCAGGGTGTGGAGCGGTGGAATCGCTTCTTGACAGAGCCGGAGCCGCGGTTCAACACGGGTCCGAATGACTTCCTCGTTCGGACGATCGAGGGTCGTCCGCCCGGAACGGCTCTCGACGTCGGCATGGGGCAGGGCCGCAACTCCATCTGGCTCGCGCAGCAGGGTTGGGAGGTCGTGGGATTCGACCCGGCCGATCGAGCGGTCGCCCTGGCCCGAACGTTGGCCGAGGAGGCTGGTGTCGAGATCCGAACCGAAGTCGTCGGCAGCGAGGACTTCGACTGGGGTACCGACCGATGGGATCTCGTGGTTTTCAGCTATGTCGATGTGAGACCTTGGATCGAGGTTGCTACTGCGTCTTTGCGCTCGGGTGGTCTCGTCGTTCTCGAGGCGTTCCATCACGACGCCACACGGGAGGGTAGGGTCGGCCCCGCCGTCGTCTGGCAGACCAACGAGGTACTGAAGGCCTTCCTGGACTTCCGTATCCTGCTCTATGAGGACGCGGTGGCGGAAGCCGACTTCGGCCGAGGCCAGACTCGGGTCGTTCGGTTGTTGGCTGAGAAGGAATAGCCGCGGAGAACGCTGCGCCGCCCGGTACAGGAATGGCCTAACCGCCTCGGCTTTTGGCCGGCTCGACAACTGACGGCTGCTTTAGCAAGCGATGCCGCTGTCGACCTGAGGTTCTCTCACGAGAGAGTCAGATCGAGCGGAATGTCTCCGAACCTGCTGCTGTCCATCGGATGCCGCCGAGGCTCGCACCTAAGCTCGCGGACAAGAACCATGAGGTCCACACCACAGGCGGCGGCGTGGTGGCACAGGAGCTCAGGATCAGGACGCCCAGACCCATCGAGACTCCGCCGACGACGACGTTGGTCGGTACCGGCGCTGAGAGCCTCTGTGTTGCGGTCGATCCACAGCAGCTGCCGCGACTACCGAGCGCGGTGGCCGCGACGAGTGTTCCGGCAAGGGCAGTGGCGCGGACGGCAGCTGGCACGTCGAACCGGCTGACGAGGGATCCCACGAGCACTTCCGCAACGCCGAAGGCGAAGAGGAAGAGCAAGCATGCCCTGAGGTAGGCCCTCATCACCTCGGCGCAGCACGAGCACTCGAGGCGATAGAGGAGTAGCTCGAAAGTCGATCTGGCGGCTTGGCTCCAGTACCAACGAACAGCTCCAGATCGGGTATCGACTTCGTTCCTGCGCTTTGCAAACTCCTCATCGAGATCGTCGATCAGAGTCTGGAACACGTCTCGAGTGGGTAGTGTTGCTGCGAGCAACCATCGTGGAATGCGCGGAGGGTCGTCGGTCCGGGTCATCTCGGCACCCAGTCCAGATTCAATCCAGCCAGCATTCCGCGTAGCGCATGCAGGCTCTCGGCAAAGCGATCTCGACCCTTGGCGGTGACCTCGTAGTTTCGTCGCGAACGGCCTCCGCGTTCTGGGCGAGGTGAGCCGAGCCGCGACGAAACCAGTTCCTTCGATTCCAGTCGTGCCAGAGCTTTGTAGACGGCACCGAGCGCGATGTCGCGCCCGGTGCGTTCTTCGATCTCCTGGCGTATTCGAGCGCCGTAGGCTTGCTCACCTAGATGGAGCGACGCCGCGACGACCATCAGTTCAAAGTCACCGAGATGATTCCTTTCCATGCGGCCGTCCTTGGACTGAGTCAGAACGTATCGAAGACGACGCGTAGCCCTCTGCTGATGATCATCGGAGGTGCGGATCCGTGCGTCTCGTGGTCGAAGACGTGAAACGTCAGATCGAGGCCGGGATAATTGCGGCCTCGGAGCTGCTCCACGAATGGTTGTACCACCTCGAGCATGAGCGGTCCACCATCCATGGCTTCCTGGAGCTCGAGCATCGGACGACGTAGAGGCTCCGGCAGTTTCTCCAGGATCGCCTCGTCGTGCTCGGCGGTCTCGCGACCGCCCGCCGCCAGAAACACGCTCGCTTCGAGATCGTCATGGTTCTTCGCGAACCGCTCCTCGATCTGGAACATCTGCTTGTCGCCCCACCAGAGCGAGGGACTGCCGATCACGAATCGCTGAAACTCGCCCGGTGTCTCCAATAGGGCGTACGTGGCGAACAGGCCGCCGAAGGAGATGCCGAAGAGCGTCGAGTCTTGAGGGTCGGCAGGGTAGTTCTCCTCGATGTACGGCTTCAGCTCAGTAGTCAGAAAGCGTAAGAATTTGCTGGCGCCGCCGGAGGCAGCATCCCCCTCGACGGCCCCGCCCCAACGCTGTGCAATGCGGGTGAAGACAGGGTCGGGGCTGGGCGTGTAGTCGCGAGTGCGGAGAGCTCCTGCTTGTCTCTCGCCGCCCGGGTATGCGATCCCTACGATCAGGACGGGAGGCAGCTCCATGCCGCTGGTGAGAGACAACGCGATCTGACGGACCATGGGAAATGAAATGTCGCCATCCAGAAGATAGAGAGTCGGAAACTTCTGGTCGGGGCTCCGAGGCGGGACCATGGGGTGTGCGACGAAGATGCGATAGGCCTCACCCACGGTCTTCGACTCGAGGACCACGGACTCGGTGCCGGGGAGGCTCACCTCGGCGGGGCCCTCGCGCTCCGATCGAGCGAATGCAGGGGACAGCGCTACGAGAACAAGTGTTGAGAAGGATACGAGAACGAGAAGCCTACGAAGTGGCCGCATGAGCAGTCTCCTTGGGTACGAGTTGGGCATGGATCTTATGTACGGCATTGCCGTACATACGGCGTCACGGCTCTACGGTTTCGAATCAGCCGTCTCTCAAACCCTGATCCCTTCGGTGCCCCACTGAGACTGGATCGTCTTCGTGGAGGCTTTTCCCGCGAAGGCGACGGGCCGCCTGCGAACGTCCACCGGAGTACGAACCGCCTACGACGAAGGCACCTCCGAGCGGCGCCACGCAGCGGCCAAATCTCGAACAGTTCCTCAGACGTGGGCGGTTAGCCCGATCTTCTCGACCTCGCCCTTCGCCAACTTCTCCTGGTACTCCCGCCAGCTCATGGGCGGCAGGGGAGTCTCGCTACCGAAAGACCAGGTCGTAGACCAGATGGAGCGATTCACCGTCTCGGACGATCGGCCGCGTCGAGGCGCCGCGTTCGCCCGCGGCGGGATCGCCACCCTCCTCGATGCCAGACCAGTGGACGGTGAAGAACCTGGTGCCACCGCCCGGCAGTTCGGTGTCGAAATGGATGTGAGGTCTCGGTCCGCCGGTGGCGTACTCGCCGGGCAGGATGGTCTCGATGCGGTAGCCGCCATCGGTTGCGGTCTCGAGCACACCGCAGAGCCGCGACTTCGATTCGTCCATGCCGCCTGCAGAGTAGTAACCCTCAGCGTCGGTGTGGAACACGCGCACTTTCACACCGGCGAGGGGCTGGCCGTCACCATCTACGGCCCGTCCAATCACTACCAGCGGTTCGCCGGGCTCGTCGGCGGCGACGAGCCCGATCACGGAGCCGTCGGGTTTCTGGTCCTGACAGCCCGCCCGTTGCGCCGAGGCGGACGTCGCAAGAAGTACCAAGAGAACGCCGAGTAGGAGAAGGGATGGACTCTTGGATGTGGGTCTCATATCCGAGCTACGAGGGGATCTCTCCGAGGTTCGATCCCAGCGTCCGAGCCTTACCGATGCGTTACATCAGGAGACACTCAAGCAACTCGTTCGACCCGAGCCGGCACGCTCTTGTGCCAGGGCGTGCCGGCGAAGGGGTCGCGGTGGCCGGCCGCGGTTAGCTCGTTGGGCGCGACGCCGCGCCGGGTTCGATGGCCTTCACTATCGGGGTAGTCGAGACCGAGTCCGTTGGGGAGCGAGATGTGCCCCGCCTGCATGCGGTCGTTGATCTCGATGGACACCTCGGCAGATCCAGTGCAGGTGACGAGGCGCACGACATCGCCTTCGTTGACATCGAGTCGGCCTGCATCGTCCGGTGAGATGCACAGCCGGCCATCGACGTCTTTCTTGCGCCAGTCTGGATCGCGGCAGATCGTGTTGGCGGTATAGGACCTGCGCTCTCCCGCCGAAAGCACCATCGGGAAATCGTCGCTCACGAGGGAGGGTTCATCGTGCAGGCTCTCCAGTTCCTCGATCAGCTCGGCAATCGCGAGATGGAGCTTGCCGTCCGGCGTCCGGACCCGGTCCCAGCTGGCCTCCGGCGGATCCACAGAGAGGACCATGCCGTCGGGGCTGTCGAGGATGCGCTGGAAGAGCGCTTCTCCCAGCATCGGACCCTCGCCCTCGAGTCCAGCGCGGCTCAGCGCGTCGGGAAAGATGCCGGCACAGCGGTGTGCAGCGGCCCAAAGGACGGCGCCCTCGGCCGTGCCTTCGGGCAGGGTGGGTCCGAGGACTCGGTAGAGGAGAGCCGGCGCTACCCGGGCCAGACGCGGGTCCCGGGCTCCGGCCTGCTGCAGTGCCGCACCTAGTCCGAGGCGTCCGCCCTTCTCGAGGGCCGCGCGCATCGGCGCCAGCACCGCCTCGGGCAGAGCGCCCAGTGCTTCGGCTAGCCTTGCGTGGATCTCCGCCTCGGGCAGAGGGCCGGCCTGGTCGGTCTCCGGCGGATCGAGGAGCGGACGCCGTAGGTAGAAGTAGTTCTCCGGGAAGTCGAAGTTGAAGAAGACGGCCTCGGCCTTTTCGTACTGCGTGGTGGCCGGCAGCACGTAGTCAGCCAGGCGGGCGGTCTCCGTCAGAGCCACATCGATGACCACCAGGCAGTCCAACGCCTCGAGAGCCTTGCGCATCGACGCGCTGTCCGCCAGGGAATGGGCCGGATTGGCGCTTTCCACGAGCATGGCGCGGTAGCGCTTCGGGTGGTCGGTGAGGATCTCCTCGGCAATGAGATTGCAGGGCGTGAGGCCGGCGATAACCCTGGCGCCCGCCACCGGTGTGGTCTTGGGCGAGCGGGAGCTCTCCGCCGCGATGGGCACCAGCGCCGTGGGCGCGTTCTGGGCGCCCAGCTTGCCGAAGTTGCCGGTGAGCATCCAGAGTAGGCGCTGGAGGTAACTGACCAAGGTCGAGTGACGGTTCATCTGGACGCCCAGGTCCTCGAAGACGGCGACGCTCTCGGCGGCGGCGATGCGGCGCGCCGTGCGCCGCAGAAGATCCTCGTCGATACCCGAGACGCGGCAGGCGTCGGCCACCAACACGGCGTCGAGAGCCGGGCGGACATCGTCGAAGCCCACGGTGTGCCTGGCGATGAACTCGTCGTCGAATAGGTTCTCCTCCAGCAGCACTTTCAGCAGGCCGGCCACTAGCCAGGCGTCGGTTCCAGGCTTCACTTGCAGATGAATATCCGCGAGGTCGGCTGACTCCGTGCGGCGCGGGTCGACCACGATCAGGCACCGATCCGGGTTCTTGGCGATCTCCCGTACGGTCACCCGTGCGCGAGGGATGCTGTGGGACTGCCACGGATTCTTGCCGAGGAAGATGCCGACCTCGCAGTGCTCGAAGTCGCCGCGTACGAAGCGTCCCACCATCTGGTGGTTGACCCAGAACTCGCCGGTCTTCTCCTGGGCCAGTGCGTTGGAGCGGTAGACCGAGCCGAGGAGCGCCCGAGTGGACGTGGCGTACGCGCCCGGAAGGTGATTACCCTGCCCACCGCCGCCGAAGTAGAAGATCGACTCACCGCCGTGCTCGTCGCGCACCGCCGCCAACTTCTCTGCCACCTCACGAATCGCGGTGTCCCAGTCGATCTCCTCGAATGTGCCGTCGGGTCGGCGCCGAAGGGGCGACATCAGGCGGTCTCGGCTGTTCTGATAGTGGTCGAGGCGACCTGCCTTCTGACACACGTAGCCCCGGGACGCAGGGTTCTTGCGATTGCCGCGAATGCGCTGGAACCGTCGTCCGTCGTCGCCGCCGAGCTGCACCTCGATGCCGCAATTGCACTCACACAGGATGCAGGATGTCGGCTTCCAGTCCGAACTTTGGGCAGCTAGCTTCGATTCAGACATCGGGGACTCCTGCTCTGTCGCTGAGACGGGTTGATGGACTCTTGTTCTAGAGCAGTGTAGTGAGTTTGGTTTTTTAAAGCAACCAGATTAGAATTTCGGTCATGGGTCGCAAACGCTTCGATCAGATGAGCTGCTCCGTCGCCCAGGCGCTCGAAGTCCTGGGCGACTGGTGGACGTTGCTGATCGTCCGTGAAGCGTTCTTCGGCACACGCCGCTTCTCGGACTTCTCCCGCCACCTGGGCCTTGCCAAGAACACCCTCAGCGACCGGCTGAGTCATCTGGTGGAGAACGGCATCCTCGAGCGGGTCGACTCCGGCAAGACGGGAACCCGCTACGAGTACCGGCTCACTGCAAAAGGACACGATCTCCTACCCGTGCTGACGGCACTTCGCCAGTGGTCGGACGAATGGGTCTACGGTGAGGGCGCCGAACCCACCATCGTCCGCGACCGGGCCACGGGCCGACGTCTGCCCAAGATGGTGCCCCGCGACGTCGAAGGCCGCGAGCTTTCGTCACGGGATCTCTTCGCCGAGCCGGGTCCGGGTGCGGACGACGAGCTGCGTCAGCGCTTCGAAGTGGCGTGGCGGCGCCGGATCGAGCGACGTGCGCAGGCGGGATGAGTCAGACGGTAGACGATTCAGGTGATCAGACGTGCGCAGGCGGCTCGATCTTCTCGACTTCGCCCTTCGCCAGCTTCTCCTGATACTCCCGCCAGCTCATGCTCGGCAGGCCGGAGTCTCGCTCGACCATGGAGATGCAGCCCTGGACCGGACACACCAGGGAACAGAGGTTGCAGCCGACGCAGGTCTCCTGATTGATCTCGTAAATGTTGACGTGGCCCGCGCCGCTACCGACGACCACCTGGTGGCCGCCGGAGACGCTGACCTGAGGTCGTGCACCCTCCGGGCTGGTGCCGTTGCCGCCGACGAACTCCGCTTCCGGAACCTCGCGCCAAGTGATCGATTGATGGGCACCGTCTTCGCAGGCGATGTAGCAGAGACCGCAGTGGATGCACTCGCCCTGGTCGATCTCGGCGACGACCTTGTAGGACAGGTCTAGGTCCGCCCAGTCGCCGACCGTTTGCACACTTCGGCCGACGACTTCCTGCAGGCTGAGGAAGCCTTTGTCGCTCATCCAGCCTTCGAGGCCGGATATCAGCGTTTCTACGATGCGGAATCCGTAGTGCATGGCGGCGGTGCATACCTGGACGTTGCCGGCACCCAAGAGCAAGAACTCCACCGCGTCTTGCCACGCCTGGACGCCGCCGATTCCGGAAACGGGAAGCTGGATCTCGGGGTCGGATGCAACCTGTTGCACCATATTGAGGGCGATGGGTTTCACCGCGGGCCCGCAGTAGCCGCCGTGGCTGCCGCGTCCGTCGACCTGGGGACGCGGGGCCAGGGTGTCGAGGTCGACGCCGACGATCGAATTGATGGTGTTGATCAGCGACAGGCCATCGGCGCCTCCATTCCTCGCGGCGCGGCCGATGTAGCGAACATCGGTGACGTTCGGCGTCAGCTTGACCAACACCGGGATCTCCGCCGCTTCCATCACCCAGTTGGTGATGCGCTCGGTGTACTCGGGTACCTGGCCGACCGCCGAACCCATGCCCCGTTCGCTCATGCCGTGGGGACAACCGAAGTTCAGCTCGAGGCCGTCGCAGCCCGTGTCCTGTGTATGTTTGACGATGTCGTGCCAGGCTTCTCGGCTCGACTCCACCATCAGGGAAACGACCACAGCATGATGCGGGAACTCGCGCTTGATCTGCCGTATCTCCGCCAGATTCTCTTCCAGCGGACGATCGGTGATCAGCTCGATGTTGTTGAGGCCCGCAATCTTGCGGCCGTCGTAGTCGATGGCGCCGTATCGCGACGCCACGTTGACGATGGGTTCGCCGAGCGTCTTCCAGACCGCTCCGCCCCAACCCGCCTCGAAGGCGCGACGTACCTGATAGGCGGAATTGGTGGGCGGTCCGCTCGCAAGCCAGAATGGGTTGGGTGAGCGAATTCCGGCGACCTCGGAGGTCAGATCGGGCTTCTTCCAGGTCTTCATCACGAACCCCCTTTCAGGTACTCGTCGATACCTCGGGCGGCGACCTTCCCCTCCTGCACGGCGTCGACGATCTCGGCGCCGAGGCTGGTGCAGTCGCCGCCTGCGAACAGGCCGGGCGCGCCGGTGGCGCCGGTCGTCGGGTCCACGACGAGGCGGCCACTGACGACCGTGACACCTTCGATGCCGCCGAGGAGCTCGTCAGCCACGGGCGCTTGGCCGAGAGCTTGCACCGCCAGGTCACACGGGATCTCGAAGTCACTGTCGGCGATCTCTTCGAGACGTGCTCGGCGTCCCTGTCCCTGTAGACGCAAGCGCCTGCAGCGCAGCGCCCGGAGATCTCCGTCGTCGTCCGCGACGAATTCCACGGGCTGAGCCAGCCACTCGAAGACGATGCCATCCTGTTTGGCCAGCTCGTACTCGTAGGAGAACGCCGACATCTCGGCGTCGGTGCGACGATAGACCATGGTCACCTGCTCGGCGCCCAGACGCACTGCTTGGGTGGCGCAATCGACGGCGGTGTTGCCCGCGCCGATGACCACAGTGTGGCGACCCACGTAGCACTCGGAAAAGGGTCCGGTATGTGTGGGAAAGATGAAATCGAGGGCCTCGACGACACCTTCCAACTCCTCCCCGGGAATCGGTAACTGACGCGTCGAACCCAGGCCGACGCCGACGAATACCGCGTCATAGTCCCGGCGAAGCCCGGCGAGCCGATTCGCGTCCACCGGGCTGTTCAGGTGGATCTCGGCGCCCATGGCCCGAATGGGCTCGATCTCCTTGAGAGCCAGCTCGGTGCTGATCTTGTAGGCGGCGATGCCGAGGGTGTTGAGACCTCCAGCCACGTCGCGGGCCTCGAAGACGTCCGCCGCATGGCCGAGGCGGCGCAACTCGTGAGCGCAGGCGAGCCCGGCCGGGCCTGAGCCGACAATGGCGACTCGGTGACCGGTATCAGTGCCGGGCTCGAAGAACCACAAGTCCTGGGCCTGCGCTGCATCGGTGGCGTAGCGCTGCAACCGTCCGATGTGTACTGGGCCGCCTTGTAGCGTCTTGTCCACACAGGCACCCTCGCAGAGCACCTCGGTGGGGCAGGCTCGGGCGCACGAACCTCCGAGCACGTTCTCGGAGAAGATCGTCTCGGCGGCTCCCAGCGGATTGTCGTGCAGGATCTGCCGAATGAATCGTGGAACGTCTATGTGGGTGGGGCAGGCGCGCATGCAAGGGGCGTCGAAGCAGAACAGGCAACGCGACGCCTCCGCCACCGCTTCGTCACGCGAATAGGCTGGGTGGAGGTCGGCGAAATTCGCCTCCAGCTCGGCTCTCGTCAGTCGGGTTCTCTCCATCGTCGTCCCCTGTACTTCCTTTGCTGATCGGAACTTAGCGGCACCATTATGCCCGAAGCCGTCGACATCGGCGGTTCGTGCGGGACGAGTGACCTAGGAGGTCCCGTGGGTCGGTGGACCCGACTCGACGTGTGTCGATACCTGTCGCGGAGAGTCATTGGTCGCTAGTTCCTCGATGACGATTCGATTCGTCCGAACGGTCGTTTCTTGGTTCGCAGGGTAATCTCTGCCAGAAATTGGGCACTTAGCACGATTCGGGTTGCCAAAGCGGTATCTCTGAGATAGAAAACGAACGATCGTTCGTTTTAATATTGCTCTCGACGAGTTCCCGAAACATGCCGCGAAGGAGACGCTCTTGATGCCTGTCAACGTCCTCGCAGCCCTCTCCCTTCTCATCGCCTCCGCACCGACGCCGACCGTGCGTCCGTGGACGCCCACCCCTGAAATGATCGCCTGGGCGCAACATTTCGTTCCAGCCTCGGGCTCCATGCGTCACCGCGCTCGGGCCCTGCACCAAGCGCTGGTCTCGCGGCGTGGACTCGGGATCAGTCAGCAGACGGCGCTGAGCCGGACCGCCACCGAGGCCTTCTCCGTCCGGCAAGCCGACTGTGTCGGCTTCGCGTTTCTCTACTTGGGGCTCGCCCGTGCGCTCGACCTACCTGCCTATTTCGTGCTGCGAGAGGATCGGCGATCGGCCGGGCGCTTGCTGGGCGCGCGCGTGGTCGAGGCACATCTTGCAGTGGGTCTGTGGGATGGCTCCAGTGAGCTCGTCGTCGACCACTCGGGCTTTCACGATCACGAGGACTTCCTATTCATCGAAGACGACGAAGCAGAGGCCATCCTCTGGTCGAACCGCGGGGTTCGTTCCGCGACAGAGGATGATTGTCGGGGCGCGGTCGCCAACCTGCGACGGGCGCTCCGGTTGACCCGAGATCCGGACATTGGCCGCAATCTTGCTGTCGTGTCGGCGCGTTGCGGGTTCTGAAGCCGAGGTCGGGCCAGCGGCGTGGAAAGTGGTGGGTTTGGAAAGCCCGGAGTCTCGTGGCAGGCTGGGAGCGAACTTGGGAATTCCAGCCCGACTGAAACTAACTCGCCGGTCGCGTGTAGGGCGTGGATGTGAGGGCAACAAAGTTGAACTACGATCCCAGCCAACCGCGGCAAGACGCCACGACCCGCAAGAACGGGGTGGACACATGTGATCTGCCGACCGACGTCGATGCCGAGGCCGACTTGCTGGTCCGTCACCGCGAGGGCGACCCCACGGCGTTTCCGGCGTTGGTCGAACGTTATCGGCGACCTGTCTGGGCGTACCTTGGTCGGAGCGGAGTGGAAGACTCCGCGCGTGAAGATCTGTTCCAGGAGATCTTCATCAAGGTGCACCGTGCGGTCGGCCGCTTCGACGCCGCGCGTCCGGGTCACCCCTGGATTTTCACCATCGTCGCCAACACGGTGCGCAATCACCTGCGCAAGACACGGGTCCGGCAGCTCGTGCGCGCCGCACGACCAGTCCGGGAAGACGGAACCGAGCCGGAACCGGCCGATACGTCTCCGGGTGCCGAAAGGCGCACCGCGGCCCGCGAGGCCGCCGTCTTCGTGCAGGAGCAACTACAGCGCCTGAAGCCGATCCAGCGTCAGGTCGTTCTGCTCGTTTGTGTCGAGAGGCTGCCACAGAAGGATGTCGCCGAGGCGCTAGAGCTACCCCTCAATACGGTGAAGACACACTTGCGCAGATCGAGATTGCAGCTCGGCCGCGCCTTGGTGGACAACGGGTTCGGAGGATGGTCATGAAGCAACGCGATCACCGCCGAGAGGAGCTCGAGTCGCGTCTCGCCGAAGGCGGCGCTGGAGCTTTGGAGCACGACGTCGAGCTACGCGATTGGGTGGAAAGCGACGACAATGCGATGGCCTTGCTCGAAGCCCTGGTCGTGCTCGATCAGACGTTCGAGCACATGGGCCAAGACGCCTCCACTGAGGGTTCCGACGCACCCGATGAAGTCGTCGCCGCGCTTTTGGCACGGCCGGAGCTCACGAGCCCGGCGGCCTCCGAATCGGTCACCGGCTTGTCTACCCGGCCGCCAAGACGTCGCTCGCGGTTTGCAGTCGGCCGTCGCGCTCGGCTGGCACTGGCGGCAGCAGCTTCGATGATTCTGGCTACGTCGGTGGCTATTCAAATGCTGAGATCGAGCGATCGGGCCACGTTCGCGCCTGCAGAGCCTCATCTTTCTGAGCAGCCGCAATCGGACGTGATCGGTACAGAACTGGAGGAGGAGGGGGCCGAAGGCGGACTCCGCGCGTCGGGCTACATCGGCGACGTTTCCGCCAAGCCAGAGGATCGGGTCCCTCGGGTACGAAACGAGCCGGTCGCGGAAGCCGATCAGCCGACGCTGGTCGCCGCGCAAGAGCACCGGTTCAAGAAGGAGGACACCTACGTCGACGGCAGACTGTCCTCGAAGCTGCAATCGCTGGAAGAGGTAGGTGCCGACGCACCCGAATCCAAGAAGAACTCTTCGCTCGTCGAGGAGATCACGATTGTCGGCGAGGCATCGGCTCCAAGTCCGCCGCCGCCACCGCAGTCGGCCGAAGTCGCTCTCGACGCCTACGGCGACTACCGGAGCGATGACAACGAAGACCTGGCGGGTGCTCGTCAGAACTCGAAGCGGCTCGGTGGGAATACAGAAGTTGGGGGAGCGAAAGCGAAAAAACCAGCTCCGAAGAAGAAGCCGGCTCCTCTGGAGGAGAGCGAGATCGTGACTGGCAACGTCGACCTGGATGACATCACCGTCGTCGATGGGGTCGACGCGTCGGGTGGTTTCCTCGAGGGTGTCGAGTCGGAAGCTCGAGAACGCTTCGAAACGCGCGATCTCGCACGCCGGTGGCTCGAGCAGCGTCGGCGCACGACCGGCATCCCCTTCGTAGAGCCAGCAGGTTACTGGCGGAACCCATGGCTGCCTGGCGATCCGGACCTGAGGTTTCTCGCCGCCCGTCTCGACGAGCTGGGGCCGGAGTTGCCCGCAGGGCTCCATCGGTTGGCACGTCGACCGGCACTGCCGTTCGACGCTCCGGAGAACGATGCGCTGGCGCTGTACCTCCATGCGGACCGGGTGCGTGCAGACGGTCCGTCGCGGGTAACCGTGCGGGTGGGGGTACGCGCAGCAGACGCGTGGGCCGGTCGCCGAACCGCCATGAACTTGGCGGTGGTGCTTCACCTGCCGCCCGTCGAAGAAGAGATTCCCGCCCAGACCGCGGTGGCCCTGCGTGCGTTGCTCGAAGCCTTGGCCGAGGCTCACGACATGGGTGATCGCTTCTATCTATTCGTCGCCGGACGCCCCGGTGGGCTGTTGGTTTCTGCCGACGACTTCCGTCGCGGTTCTGTTCTGGTCGCCATGCGCAGACTCCTCGCTACGGCGGCCGATCCCGACGCGTCGCAGACTGACGGTGTGGACGATCGTCCGGAGGCCATCGAAGCCAGCCCACGTCTCGCAGAGGTCCTGCGGCAAGCTCATGAGGCGGTTCGGGTCGAGGGCGACGAGGAGATCGATCGTCCCGTCGGTTCGAGTGCCATTCTCGTCGTGACCACCGGAAGCGATCCGGCACAGCTGCACGAAGCTGCTACGACGGCCCATCACCTGTCGGTTAGTGGCGTTCGCGTGAGCGCTCTCGGGGTGGGGTCGGAGACTGCGGTGGCGAGCCCGAGCTCCCCGGACGAGAAGTCACCAGCCGACCTGCTGGCGCGGATCGCTGAAGCAGGACAGGGTAGCCGCCGCCTGATCACCCAAGCCGCCGACGCGGTGCCCGCGATCGAAGACGAGCTGACCAGTGCTTCGCGCGCCGTCGCTCGAGCCGTCCGTCTGCGCATTCGTCCAGCGCCCGGGGTCCAGCTCGTGAGGGTCCTGGACTCGGAGCGTCTCGACCAGGTCGCCGCCGACCGCGTGCGCCGCGCCGAAGAGGCTCTCGATCTGCGGCTGGCTCGCAAGCTGGGCATCGAAGCCGACCGCGGTGAGGACGAGGAAGGGATCCAGATCCTGGTGCCGGCTCTCTACGCAGGCGACGCCATGACACTGCTCGTGGACGTGGTGGCGCCAGGCCCGGGTCCGCTGGTGGATGTGACCGTCCGTTTCAAAGATCTCCTGCGCATGGAGAACGGTGTCGCTCGGGCGCGACTCGATCTGGCCTATGGCGAGTCTGCGGAGGTACCCGAGGGTCCGCTCGAGGTGAGCGTTCTGAAGTCGCTCCTTGCATTCGAAGTAAAGAGCTGTCTGGAAGAAGCTGCCATGAGGCTGTCGGCCGGCGACGATTCGTCGGCTGCCGTAGCGAGTATTCAGAGATGTCGCGAGCTCGTCGACGGCATGCTGCGCCTCATACCCGGGTTGGAGGACGATCCCGATCTTCTGCGCGATCTGCAGATGCTGAACGGCTACTCGGCGATCTTGCAGGGTGATCCCACCGTCGCGATTCCGGCGGCCATCGAAGAGTCCCTACGTTTTGCGTCAAAGCTGAAAACCCTGCCGCCACCCGCGTCACATGATCTACCCAGGAGGTGAAGCATGCTAGTTCACGCCCCCGTCTCGGTCGACAATCGTTCGTTCCCTGCGATGGCCGCGAGTCGGCGACCGGCCGCGCTAGTCATCTGCTTCGCGGCGCTGCTGTGGAGCTTCTTCTCGTCGCCGTTGGCGGCTCGTCCCGCCAGTGATGGTCTAGCCGGGTCGAGGGAGGGGACGGTCGAGCTGCCACGCGAAGTCTACGATCGTCTGGTGGCAGCAGGTCAGCTTCCCCCGGAAGTACCGAGAAAAGCGCCGGTGGGCTGGGCTCCGGGGACTGCCGTCGTGACCGTGCAGGTGGACGGTGAGGCATCCGTCGCCATGGTCCGTGCAGAGCTGGCGGTCCAAGTGCTGGAGGACGAATGGACGATGGTGCCGATCCTCCCCGTGGGTACGGCGGTCGAGACAGCGCGAGCGGGCACCGAGAGCGAGACGGAGATGACGCTCGTACCGGTAGACGGCGCCCTTTCTTGGGGGATACGTGAAGCCGGGCGTCATCGCGTTTCACTGACCTACCGCGCCGAGGTCCAGGAAACGGCCCGCGGCAGTGTGGTTGCACTACCACTGCCCCGGGCCGCGTCGGTCAAGCTCACCGGTTCGGTACCCGGCACGGGTCACGACCTCGCCGTCATCCCTGCGGAGGGATTGCAGCTATCGGCCCGCGGCGGGCGCACATTCTTCGAGACCAACCTGCCCTCGGTGAACGGTGCTCTCCTTTCCTGGCGCCCACCCACCAGTGAGGAGCACGCGATCTCCCGCGCCTCCTACCGCGGAACGTTGCGAGGTGCCGCCATCGAATGGCTCGCCACCTTTTCGGTGGAGCTCTTCGGGGACGCTGCCGTCACCTTGCCGCTCCTGGCCAGCTCGCTGACCCTGTCGCATCTCGAGGTCGATGGCTCGGAGGCGTCGATTCTGCAGCAGAACGGCCGGTTCGCGACGGTGTTGCGGGGCCGCGGTCGTCACGAGATCCAGGTGGGTTTCGAGACGCGCATCGCGGCCGGTGACGGTCCGCCGCGGGTCGAGATGCAGATACCGCCCGTGCCGGTGTCGCGTTTCGAGCTGCGCCTGCCGGGACGCAAGGAAGTGCAGCTACAGCCAGCGGCAGCGGTGGCGAGCCGCAACCAGGGCGGTGAGACGATCGCCGTTGCCCATGCCGGACTGACGCAGCATGTATCGATCCTGTGGACCGAGGCAGTGCCTGACGACGTGCGCGCCGAAACTCGGGTCGATGGCGGGCTGTACCATGCCGGTTGGGCCGAAGAGGGGATCCTGCAGCTGGAGGCGTTGGTCGATCTCGACGTCAGGCGCGGCGAGACGTCCACGTTCAAGCTGCGGGTTCCTCCGCAGGTCCAGGTCGACGCCGTACGTGCCGCCGGTGATGGACAGGGTGGCGATGCGCCTTCGGCAGTTGCCGACTGGAGGCTCGGCGAACCTGTGGCTGACGGCAGTCGTGACCTCGAGATCTTTCTCGATCGCAAGATCGGACAGCGCATGGTGGTGGCGGTGAGCTACGGTCGCTCGCTCCCGCGCCTGTCGGTGGAGAGCGACGACGGCGACGGAGAGGTGGCCTTGCCGCTTCTTTCGTTTCCGGGTGCTCGGCGGCAACGAGGAATGGTGGCGCTACTCGCCACCCGCGATCGGACGCTGCAACCAGGCACCGACGTCGGTGAAGCCAATCGCGTGGGGGAGAACCAACTGCCGGCGTTCGTGCGCCAAGCTCTGGCCTTGCCGGTGGTCCATACGTTCAAGTACGTCGACGATCCGCCGCGGCTGAGCGTACGCGCCGCAGAGCCCGAACGAAAGGTCGGCCGATTCGACGCCCAGGTCGACACCCTGGTGTCGCTGGGGGAAGTGACTCTACGCGCCGTCGCCACGGTGGACGTGCGGGTGAAGTCGGGCACCGTCAGCGAGCTGGCCCTAGAGTTGCCGGTGGGTGCGCAGTTGCTCGGTCTGACCGGCCCTTCGGTGCGCCGGCATGATTTCGCGGAGGAGTCGGCTGCGTCTGGCTCCCGGCGACTCGAGGTCGAGTTCACGCAGGACATGGACGGTCAGTTCCGCCTGGAAGCGAGCTACGAGCAGATTTTGGGCGACGGAGAAGCACGGGTGGCGGTGCCGCTCCTCGGCGTCCAGGGCGCCGAGGTAGAGCAGGGTCGGATCGCGGTGGAAGCGCTGTCGGCCGTCGAGGTACTGCCAGCTGCCGCGGAGCAGTTGACGGTCCTCGACGTGGGCGAGCTCCCGCGGCAGTTGGTATTGCGTACCACCCATCCCATTCTCCACGCGTACAAGTACGTGCACGCAGAGTCACCGCCGCGCCTGGCGTTGGCCGTGACCCGTCATGCGCTGGAATCCGTGCAGGAAGCGGCCATCGACGAGGCGGTCTATTCGACGCTGTATACCCGCGACGGACTGGCGGTCACCCGTGCCCGCTTTCAGGTACGCAACAGTCGCGAGCAGTTCCTCGAGCTTCGGCTACCGGACGACTCCGAGATCTGGAGCGTCCTGGTCGATGGACGGAGTGCCAAGCCGGCGCGCAAAGAGGACGACGATGGCTCCGCCCGTCATCTGATCCAGATCATCCACTCGACACGAGGCTTTCCCGTGGAGCTCGTGTTTCAGACACGGGTCGGCCCAATCCGTGGGCTGGGTACCCTGCGCGGAGTACTGCCACGGCCGGAGATCCTGGTAACTCGCAGTCGGTGGGACGTCTACTTGCCCCATGGCATCGACTACCGCAGACCGACCGGAAATATGGAACCGGTGGTCACCGGTACCGCTGTGGATCAGTCTCAGATGCAGCGAGAGGTGGCAGGAGAAGCCACAGAGGCACAGTCGGAATCCTTGCGTCTCGAGGTCCCGCTACGAGGTGTTCACTTCGCGTTCGAGAAGCTCTACGCCAACCAGGATCCCCGTGACGTGGGCTTCTCCATCCCGTATGCATCGGGCCACGGAGCTCGCTTGGCGACCGTCGGTGTCGTCGTCTCCACACTGCTGCTCTGGATCGGAGCCGGTCTCGCAGTCCGTCGACACCGTCAGGCTCTCGCGCTGGCGGCCGTTGGCTTCCTCGGCCTGGCCGTCTTGGTCTTCCGCTTCCAGGCCAGTGCCGCTCCGGCCGTGGCTATCACGATGCTGGGGATCCTCGCCGCGGCTGGCTGGTTCGTCTGGCGGGCACGGGCGGCGCGAGACGATGAAGCGGTCACTCCCTGACCGGAGGAAAACTCTCGACTCAGCTCATCCAGTTCGTCGCAGCTGCTGCGGTCCACTTCGTCGTCACCTTCTTCTCCCGCGTCCAGAAGTCGATGGCGCCGTGTCCAGTGATGTCTCCTTCGCCGAAGTTGCTTTCGTTCCAGCCGCCGAAGGCGAACGGCTCTCGGGGCACCGGAACGCCCACGTTGACTCCGACCATGCCGGCCTGCGCCTTGTCGGTGAAGTGCTGCGCCGCACCTCCCGTGCTGGTGTAGATGGCGGCGGCGTTGCCGTAGGGGTTGGCATTCTCGATGGCGATCGCTTCGTCGAGGGTGGAGCAGCGAATGATGGTCAAGGTGGGGCCGAAGATCTCGTCGCACGATGCCTCGTGGTCTGGCGAGGCTTGGTCGATGACGCAAGGCCCGAGGTAGCGGCCACCGCCAGCGATCTGGTCAGCCACGTCGTCGTCCACCAACTCTCGGCCATCGAGACGGAGCTGGGCGTCGGTTTTCGAACGCTCCACGTAACCGGTGATGCGCTCGTAGGCCGGCTGGCTGATGATGGCTCCGAGATCCCTCCCGGCGCGTAGCTGCGACATCTTTTCGACGATGCGGTCGACGATGGGATCGACATCGCCCACCGCCAGCAGCACGCTGGCGGCCATGCAGCGCTGCCCGGCGCAGCCGGTGACGGAGGCGACGACGTTGGTGGCTGTCATCTCCGGGTCGGCATCGGGTACCACGACGAGGTGATTCTTGGCGCCACCGAGCGCCCGCACGCGCTTGTCGGTCGCCGCCGCCCTGCGGCTGACGATGCGAGCCACCTTGGTGGAGCCCACGAAGCCGACCGCTGCGATCCCCGGGTGGTCGCAGATGCCCTCCACGATGGCCTGAGCACCGTGGACCACAGAGAAGATACCTGCGGGCAAGCCGGCTTCGGCAAAGAGGCGGGCCAGCTCCAGGGCGGAGAGCGGCGTCTGCTCAGAGGGCTTGAGAACGAAGGCGTTGCCCAGCCCGATCGCCATCGGCACCATCCACAGCGGCACCATGAACGGGAAGTTGAACGGCGTGATGCCGGCGACCACCCCGAGCGGCGTCCGTGTGGTCTTGCATTCCACGCCCGGGCTGACTTCGAGCACGCGGCCGAGTGCGACCTGCGGCAAGCTGGCAGCGAACTCGATGCACTCGATCGCTCTCAAGACGCTGGCTCTCGACTCATCCATCGTCTTGCCGTTCTCTTTCGTGATCACGTCCGCCAGGCGATCGAGATCGCGCTCTGCCAGGTGTTTGAGCCGGTAGAGGACCTGCACGCGGTCTTTCAGCGGTTGCGCCGCCCAGTCCCGCTGGGCCAGCGCAGCAGCAGCGACGGCTCGGTCGAGGTCCTCGGCGTTGGAAAGGGGTACCCGAGCCAGAGTCCGTCCAGTGGCCGGCTCGATCACCGGCAGGAAGTCGGAGGTCGTGGCGGCTGTGGCGTTCCCGGCAATCCAGTTGTTCAGGGTGGCGACCTGGGTGATATCGGCAGTGGCGGTAGCTGAGGGGGCCATGGCAGCTTCTCCTGGGACGTGAACTCTTTCGCGATGGAGGCTGACGACCATCTTATGCCCATGCGCGCCGAACACCTACCTGTGCCGGGGAGGAAATCCCTAACTTGGGTCCGTCTCTCCAATAAGCATAGCCAATCAAGTTGCACTACATGCTAGGAGGTCACCCATGTCCGAGCCTAACCGTTCAGTTCAACGAGGTCGAAGTGTTGCACGAGGTGGGACTCTCAGCTCCTCGATGGCCCTTGTGTGTTTGTTTTCTGGTGCCCTCGGCTCGTACGCGGCCGGAAAGCCTGACGCCCTGAAGAGTGCAGCAGCAACTGACGAGTCGAAGTCGACATGTGTGGCGCCTTCGTTCGCTACGTTGGCAACGGGTTTCAACGACTTCGAGTTCATCGCGACCGCGGATCCGCCACAGCGATTCATCGTCGAGCTCAACTACATGAACACGCCAACACGGCTCACCAAGGAACTGGTCGGCGTAGGAAATGAAAAGCATGTCAAGAGAGCTAGAGACAAACAACTGGCGTTGACGGTTCCAGGGTACGATTGTGCTTCGACCCTTTCTACATCTTGTGTGAATCTCAAGAAGGAATGTTTCGAGAATCTTCCCTGTGGAGATCCAGCATGCCAGGCTGGCTGCGATTGTTCTAGTGGTGGAGCGGGAACGGAGATACCACCGGGCGGGAAGATCCGCTTCTGCGTTCGCGCAACGAAAGAAGGCGCTTCAGTTCCCTTTCGCGCGGATCGCGGATTGATGCTCCGAACAGGCGGCCAGTTGGGCTTTCGTTGGCAATCCCATCCCGAAGACGTAAGTGATGAGCTCTGTCTCAACCGCTATCAGGGCCCGGAACACCCAACGATCAAAGTGATCCCGAAGCACTCCTTGGGTTTCGATGTAGGTCTCCTCTACAACCTGGAGCCCGATGGAAAATTCAAGAGCCATCTGGAAGCTGCATTCTTCGCCAGGTCACAGTGGCACAAGAGGCTCTTGGCAGGTGTTGAAGCGAGGTACAGCGCGATCCAACCGTCGGAGACCCCAGAGATGGCTTCGATGATGGAGGGCGATTCGGAGAACGGAGAGGAAGAAGGTAACGACATGGCGACCGCCGACGGCGGTTCGGAACCTCCCACGTTCAACCCCTTCGACGAAGAAGGGGGAGGCGGTGTGGCAGAGTTGGACGCCTATATCGCATTCACTCCGGTTCCCAAGATCTCTCGCCTCTCCGTCATGGCGGGTCTTGGCTTCTCGACAGTGCCGGGCGACAGTAGCTTCACCGAAGTCAAGACCCGCACCTACTATGGTCTACGCATCGCCGTCGAAGGGTTCAACGCAGGAGAGCGGGGGCGGCGCGATCACTTGGAGAACGCGCGAGGCAACGTCCAGCTGTTGTTCGTCGAAGACGATCTATTCGAGAGCGTCGTCCTTCAGGAAGCGACCACAGACGAAGATGGGAACGTCGTGACTCCCGCGGTGACCAGTGACGAGTCCGATCGTTACCGCCTGACCGGAGAAATCGAGCTTCCCCGAGTTGGAAACGAGTGGTTGCGTATCGTTCTCCGCGGCCATGCGAGCATCCCAAGAAGTGGCGACGGACCGTCCGACCTCCGACTCAGTGCACTGGCCAGTATCGATCCACGTCAGTGGTTTGGTGGTGTCGGTAAGCGGAACGACAACTGAGCTCTGAAGTCGGCGAAATCGGTTGACCTAGGAGTTGGCTAGGCCAAACCAGCGGACTTTCGCGGCAACCACTGACCCCGTCCCTCGGCGCCCACGACCTTGTAGTCGTCGACGATGACCTCGCCTCGCGACAGCGTGGTACGCGAGAAACCCGCCAGCTCCCAGCCGTTGTAGGGTGACCAGTCGGCGTTGGTTTCGAGGGTGTTGGGGTCGACTTTTATCGTCTTGGTGGGGTGAATGATGGCCAGGTCGGCGTCCGCTCCCGGCGTGATGGCGCCCTTGCGTGGCGCCAGCCCCATGATGCGGGCCGGGTCGGTGGACAGCTTGCGGCATAGCTGGTCGAGGCTCAAGCGGCCTTCGAGAACACCCTTGGTGTAGGACACCGGCAACAGAGTCTCGAGTCCGGGCATGCCCATGGGGATCTTGGTCCAGTCGCCTTCCCACATCGCTTTCTGCTCACGGGTGAAGGTGCAGGTGTCGGTGGAGATGGCGCACACCTCTCCGTCTCTGAGGCCGTTCCACAGCCTCTCGATGTCGGCTGGCTTCTTGACCTGGGGACAGCAGGCGTAGAGGTGACCGTCGTCGCGTGCGAAGACGGAGTCGTCCAGGCAGAGGTACTGGACGCAGGTTTCCGCCAAGACGGGCACGTCGCGGGCCTGGGCGGCGCGTACCAGATCGGCCCCTTCACCAGTGGACATGTGGACGATGTAGAGCTGACCTCCCGTGACCTCGCACCAATGGATGGCCCGTTCGATGGCTTCGGCTTCGATGAAGTTCGGTCTCGTGATGGCGTGCAGCTGCGCGCCGTACTTCGCCATCAACTCCGGCGTGTGGTGCCGCGCGATCAATTCGTCGAGCACCCGGGAGCTTTCGGCGTGTACGAGCAGCATGGAGCCCAGCTCGCGCATGGTCTCGAGTGTGCCGAACATCGCCCGATCGTCGCTCTGCCAGCCTTCCGACTCGTAGATCATGAATTCCTTGAAGGTGGAGAAGCCGCGTTCCACCATGCCGGCGATCTGATCCTTGTGCTCGTCCCAACGGGTGACGCAGATGTGGAAGGTGTAGTCGATGAGCGACTTACCTTCCGCTTTCTTGTGCCAGTTGTCGGCCGCCTGGCCCAGCGAGTCACCGTCGTAGGGAATGGCGAAGTCGATCAGCGTGGTGACGCCGCCGCGTGCTCCGGCGCGTGTCCCGGTGCGATAGTCGTCGGCGCTCGTGGTCCCGCAAAAAGGCAGTTCCAGGTGTACGTGGACGTCGAGGACGCCCGGAATGACGTAGTGACCGGATGCGTCGATGGTCGCCGCATCTGGCGACATTGCCGCCAGCCCTTCGCCCACCGCTGCGATCTTCTCGCCGCGAATCGCCACATCGGCGTCGATGGTTCCCGCGGGCGTTACGACCTGTCCGCCGGTGATGATCTTGTCGAAGCTCATGGCAGTCCTCGTTCGGTTTATGCTGGTTCGCCGTCCCTAACTCTACCCGGAGAGCCGATCGCATTCGGAGAGCCGATCGCGCCAGGCTGGTGACGAGGCCGCGATCTCCGAGCACGGAGCGACCGCACCGCGCGCAGGACGTCGTGGCCAACGATTCGGGGACAGTGCCCGCGATCGGCGGGGACGTCTGGACCTCTTCCACATCGCTCATCGCTCATCGCTCATCGAGCCATTGGGAGAGCCGATCGCGCCAGGCTGGTGACGAGGCCACGATCTCCGACCAGAGCGCCTGCGCCACGCACAGGACGTCGCGGCCGGTTTGCATGTTCGGTCGTCGCGATCGGACCGGTCGGGTTTCACTCAGTCTGCCTCGATCTGCGACAGGGACTCGTCGATCACCGCGAGGGCGAATTCGGCGTCTTCTTCGGTGAGGCACATGGGTGGCTTGAAGCGGACGACGTTGCCGAAATAGCCGCCCTTTCCAATGAGCAGACCCATCTCACGACAGGATTCCAGCAGTTGGGCCGTCTCCGCGGGCGCCGGTTCCTTCGTCACCCTGTCCTTGACCAGCTCGAACCCCAGCATCAAGCCCATGCCGCGTACGTCGCCGACCTGACGATGCCGCGTCTGCAGCTGTTGCAAGCCTGCTTTGAGTCGGCCACCGACGACCCTCGAGTTCTCCTGCAAACCGTCTTCGTCGATCACGTCCAGGACCGCCGACGCTGCCGCCATGCACAGAGGATTACCGCCGAATGTATTGAAATGGATTCGGCCTGTGAGCGCCTCGGCAATCTCGCGGCGGGTGGTCACGGCACCGATCGGGAAGCCGTTGCCGATTCCCTTGGCCATCACGACCATGTCGGGGACCACGCCGAAGTTCTCGAAACCCCAGTAGTGGTCTCCGGTGCGGCCAAAGCCCGTCTGAACCTCGTCGGCGATGCACAGTCCACAGTGCTCGCGCACGACGTCGTAGGCCATGCGCAGGTAGTTCGGTGCTCCATGGGTGGCGCCACCCACGCCTTGGATGGGCTCCGCGAGGAAACCCGCGACCTTGCCCGGCGTGGTGAACTGAATCAGTTCTTTCAGTTCGTTCACCGACTGTTCCGCGATCTCCTCCGGTGTGCCGGAGAACTTGGATCGATAGGGATCGGGACACGACACGTGGTGAATGCGTCCACCTTGGGGCATGCCGAACTTCCACGTGCTGTGGGAAGTGAGGCCCATGGCCGTGGCCGTGCCGCCATGGTAGCCATTGCGCACCGCCAGGATGTCTTCGTTTCCGGTGTAGAGGCGGGCCATGGCCACGGCGAGCTCGTTGGCCTCGCTGCCGGAGTTGCAGAAGTAGGTCACGTCGAGCCCTTCGGGCATCTTCGACGCCAGCTTCTTCGCAGCCTCCGACAGATTCGGATGGAGGTAGATGGTGGTCGTGTGCTGTACCTCGTCGAGCTGTCGTTTGACCCGCTCCACGATCTTCGGGTGTCCGTGACCGCACGACACGGTGACGATTCCCGCGATCCCGTCGAGGTACCGTTTCCCCGTGTGATCCCAGAGGTACTGCATGTGCCCGTGGACGATCATCAACGGCTCTGCATAGAGAGCGAAGAGCGCGGGGTGTGCGAAACGTTGGCGGTCCCCGAGGACTGTCTCGCGATCTGCCCCCCGGTAGGTGGGTGCCGTGTGATCGCAAGGTGGGAGTGTGGGCTTCGAAGCTTGGACGACGGTCATGGGTTGGCTCCTTCGAGATTCGGCGTCTGCCAACGGCTCAGTACGAGATAGAGAATGCCGGCAACCATCAGTCCGACGAACCATGCGTGGGTGTAGAGATGCTCCCAGAACGGCGCGACGTCGATGGCGCCGTGGCTCGCTTGCTCCAGAAAGCCCGGGACGTTCGGTGCGATACCCACCGCCAGCGCCACCAGAGCTCGCCAGTTGAAGCCTCGGCTGTAGGCGTAGATCCCGTCCTCCCGATACAGATCGGCCGCCACGAGCCGGGTCCGGCGTAGGACGAAGTAGTCGATGATCATCACGCCACCGATGGCGCCGAGCAAAGCACCGTAGCCGATGAGCCAGGTGAAGATGTAGGCGGCGAGATCGTTGTAGAGCTTCCAGGGCAGGATGACGATTCCCAGAAGACCGGTGATGATGCCGCCGGTCTTGAAATCGATCTTGCTCGGCCAGACGTTGGCGAAGTCATTGGCCGGAGACACGACATTGGCGGCGATGTTCGTGGATAGCGTCGCCAGGGTCAGAGCGAAGAGCGAGAAGCCGACGACGAGGGGGGAATCGAAGCGGCCGATCAGCTTCACCGGATCCCAGATCGCCTCACCGAACACCACGACGGTGGCGCAAGTCACGGCGATGCCGATGAACGAGAAGAGTGCCATGGTCGTCGGCAGCCCGATCAGCTGACCGAGCACCTGATCGCGCTGACGCTTCGCATAGCGAGTGAAGTCCGGGATGTTGAGCGACAGCGTGGCCCAGAAGCCCACCATCGCCGTCAGATTGGGCCAGAACGCCTTCCAGAAGTCGAATTCCTCGCCCAGGCCGCCTCGCACCTTCGCCATCGTCTCGTTGGAAAACAGCACATCGAAACCGCCACCCTGGCTGACGCCCCAATAGAGGAGTCCGAGCCCGATGAGAAGCAGAAACGGCGCCGCCAGGGTCTCCAACCACTTGATGGTTTCGATACCGGCGACGATCACCGCGATGTTGATGGCCCAGAAGAGCAGGAAGCAAGCCAGCTGGCCAGCCGACAGGCCCAGCAACGGCAAGTGGTCCTCGGGACCGGCTGGCGTGAAGCCGAAGATCACGGAATGGAGTGTGTAGATCGCCGCGCCGCCGATCCAGGTCTGAATGCCAAACCAGCCGCAGGCCACCAGTGCCCGCATCAGGGCCGGAATATTGGCGCCGAAGGTGCCGAAGGAGGCACGCACGAAGACCGGAAAGGGGATACCGTACCGGGTGCCGGCGTGGGCGTTGGCGACCATCGGCAGCAGCACGATGAGATTGCCGAGGGTGATGGTCAGGAGTGCCTGCTTCCACGACATCCCCTGGGAGATCATTCCCGCAGCGAGCGAGTAGGTGGGAATACAGACCGCCATGCCCACCCACAGCGCTGCGATGTTCCACATCCCCCACGTCCGATGGCTCTGCTCGACCGGCCGCAGATCGTGGTTGTAGAGGCGTGGACTGGCTCCCTCGGGTCGCCCTCCCGAGGTCACGGTTCGACGATGCCTTCGTACGATTCAGGTCTGCGGTCGCGGTAGAACTGCCATACGTTGCGCACCTCGCGGATCTGGTCGAGGTCGAGGTCGGCGGTGACGATGGCGTCGCCTTCCCGCGGCCCCTCTGTGAGGATCTGTCCCCGGGGGTTGCAGAAGTACGACTGTCCGTAGAACTCACCGATCTCCCACGGCTTTTCCACGCCCGGCCGGTTGATGGCGCCGACGAAGTACATGTTGGCGCACGCGGCGGCGGGCTGCTCCAGCTTCCAGAGATATTCCGAGAGCCCGGCCACGGTCGCCGAAGGGTTGAACACCAGCTCGGCACCCGCCAGCCCGAGCTCGCGCCAACCTTCGGGAAAGTGGCGGTCATAGCAGATGTACACGGCGACCTTGCCCACCGCTGTGTCGAACACCGGATAGCCCAGGTTGCCCGGACGGAAGTAGAACTTCTCCCAGAAGCCCGGTGCGGCATGGGGGATGTGATTCTTGCGGTACTTGCCCAGATAGGAGCCGTCGGCGTCGATTACGGCGGCGGTGTTGTAGTAGACACCGGTCATCTCCTCCTCGTAGACCGGCACTACGAGCACCATCCCGTGCTCCTTCGCCTTCTCCTGCATCACCCGGATCGTCGGACCGTCAGGTACTTTCTCCGCCAGCTCGTACCAGCGCGGATCCTGCTCGGCGCAAAAGTACGGGCCGTAGAACAGCTCCTGAAGGCACAGTACGCGAGCCCCCTTCGCCGCCGCCTCGTCCACCAAGTCCAGAGACTTGTCCAGCATCGCCTGTCGGATCACCGAAGTGGATGCCGAAGCGTCTTCGTTGAGCGTCGCTTGCACCAGAGCTGCGCGCACTATCCGAGCCATTTTGTCTCCTCGCTAACCGCCCTTGATCGTTGGCTTTTCGTGAGATAGGGCCTGCGAGATTATCACGCGGCGTGCTGGCATCCGCGGTGCGGTTTGCCACGGCAGTGGCCACTGCTGTCCCTGTCTCCGCAGTGACAGGAGACTGACTCGAGAGATCCGGTTGCTGTCACTCGGAGCGAAGAGCTGAGGCAGGGTCCACCTTCAAGGCGCGATGGGCGGGGATCCAGGCGGCCGCCAGACTCACGAACGCCATGCCGACCGATAGAACGGCATAGGTCCATGGGTCGAATGGTGAGACCCCCTGAAGCTGGGTAGCCAGCAGACGACTGGCTACTGCCGACAGTGCGAAGCCCAGCGCGATTCCCAACACCGTCAGTCTTCCAGCCCGTCCGACGATCCAAGTCATGATCCGATTGCGATCCGCTCCGAGAGCGACGCGGACTCCGATTTCGCGTGTGCGCTCGGCAACGGAGAAAGAGATCACCGCATAGATTCCGGCGGCGGTGAGGAGCAGCGCCAACGTAGCGAAGCTGCTCAGCAGCTGAGACAAGAATCGCGGTTGCCACTCGATATCGCGTACGATTTGCCGGAGTGTGGATTGGGAATATACGGGTATCTCCGAGCTGAAACCCCACATCACCCGTTCGACGGCATCGAAAGTACCTTGGATGTCGGCACCGGGCTCCCGGCGCACGAAGAGCGAGGCCGGACTGACCGGCGCCTGGCTCATCGGACGGTAGACCACCGGTGGCGGTTCAGGGGCCTGGGCCAGGCCCCTGAGGTCGGCGGAGATTCCGACGATCCGCACCAGCTCACCGTCGTCTCCTACTACCACCCGACGGCCGATGACCTCTCGCACGTCTACGTCCTCGCCCCACATGCTTTCCATGACGTTGCGGCTGAGAATGGCCACCGGTTCCGAGTCGACTCGATCCTGGGAAGCGAAATCGCGCCCGGCGAGCAGAGGTGTGCGCACGGTGTCGAGGTAGCCAGGAGTGGCGGCCAGCGCCACGGCTCGCCGTTCCGCCTCGCCGGCAGGTGTCTCGAGCGCGCGAATCCCCACGGAAGATCGAAACGAGGCGAACATCGGCAGTATGTCGTTGAAACCGGCGGATTCGACTCCGGGCAGATCGCGCACTTGCTCCAGAGCCTGGCGATAAAAGCGGTCACGCTCTTCCGGGGTTTCCAGACCCGGGCCGCGGGGACCGACGCGCAGCACGAGGAGCTGTTCCGGGTCGAATCCCAACTCCAGGCTGCGCAGGTTGACAAAGCTGCGAGCCATCAATCCTGCGCCGATGAGCAATGCCATCGAAAGGGCCACCTCCGCCACCAGGAGAGTGTTCCGCCACCGTCGTTGCTGCGGCCCGCCCGCGCCGCCACGTCCCGTCGGTCTCACCACAGCTTGCGTTCCGCGACGTAAATGCCAGAGCGGCAAGAGTGCGCAGAGACCGGCCACGGCCAGAGACAACACGACGGCGTAGGTCACTACACCAACGTCGAGGGCGACTCGGTCGAGCAGTGGCACCGCCAGGTTCGCGGGAGCCGTTGCCAGCACCGCGGGCAGCGCCGCGGCGGCGAGCACCACTCCCAGGGCGCCACCGAGGCCTGCCACGAGCAGGCCCTCCGTCAGGAGCTGACGCACGAGGTGCCACCGACCGGCTCCGAGAGCGACGCGGACGCCGATCTCCTGCCGCCGTCCGATGGCACGTGCTAGCAGCAAGTGCGCTACGTTGGCCAGGACGATCGCGAGCATCAACGTGATGGCACCGAAGAGTGCCAGGATTGCCGGGCGGATGTTCTCGACCAGGGAAGCGCGCAGGGGCACGACCCGCGCCGACCTGCCGTCGTCCGTCCCGAGCTCTTCGGCCCTCCGCTTCTGAATAGAGGTCAACTGACGTTCGACCACGCCCGGTTCGGCATCGGCCGCCAGCCGGCCCATGACGATGAAACGACCACTCTGACGATCCATGTCGGCGGTTTCGGCCATCGGTGCCCAAAGTACAGGCTGGCGCGGAAAGGCAGGCAGGTTCCACTCCGCCGGCATGACCCCGATAACTTCATGGGGTTCGCCTGCCAGCTCGATGGCGCGGCCGACGATTTCTGGATCGCCGCCGTAGTAACTGCGCCAAAAGCCGTAGTCGAGGATCACGACCTTGGCCATCGTCCGGTGATCGTCCGGGGAGAAATCGCGGCCGAGGAAGGGAGTCGCGCCGAACGTGCGGAAGTAGCCGGCCGAAACTTGGCGCATCAGCGGATTGAGTGGCTCGGGAGATTCCGTGACGCTCATTCCGAAATTCGCTGCCGCGACGACCGAATCGAAGCCCTCTGCATGCTCTTTCCAATCGCGGAACTCGGCCTCGGTGGCGCGCAGTCGATCGTTCGAAGCCACCTCGTGTCGCACGAAGATGCGTACCAGACGATCGGCGTCGGGAAACTCCAATGGCCGCAAGAGCATGCCTTGCACCACCGAGAACACCAGGAGGTTCGCGCCGAGGCCCACCCCCAAGAGCGCGATCACCAGGAACGTCGCGGCTGGGCGGCGCGTGAGTGTGCGGACGGCAAGTCGAACGTCTCGAAACACCGGATGCCTCCTTGGTCGTATCTACTCCTCTACGTCTCCTCTACGTCGGTACGTCGAAGACCGGTGTGAGTTTGTGCGTTGTTACGAGATGGGAGTACCTACCGGTCGTAGATTCGACGTCGGTGGCCGACGCGAACCACCAGCACGACAAGTCGTTCATCCTCTATCGTGCAGATCAAGCGATATTCGCCTACTCGATATCGCCAGAGCTGTATTGCTTGGCCCGTAAGCGCGCTCCCGATGCGACGCGGGTTCTCGGCAATGGCAACCCGCTCGCGAAGGAACCGGAGGATCCGAGACCGATGCTGGTGATCGATCCGCCGCAGCTCTCGGGCCGCCCGAGAGTCGAACTCGACGGTCCACCGCCTCACGGATCGAGCGCTTCGAGCTCACTCTCCAGGTCCTCGAGGGAGACCCGAGGTCCTGGGCGCTCCAGGCGCTCGATCGCGATGTGGCGATCTTCCATCTCGTCGAGATGAGCGAGGATTGCTTCGCGTGCGTAGTAGCTCTTGGTTCTCCCGGTAGCACGGGCCAAGTCTTCGAGGCGTCGTTCAGTCTCGGTATCTAGTCGGACGGAAAGCATGGCTCCTCCATTTTATGCCCGACAAGTATGACATGTATGACACATGATGCGCAGGCCGAGAGAGTCAGCTAGGCGTGATGACAAGACAGATTGACGCGACATGACCTTATGTTCCAATGTTCTTGGTCCAAGATCAGGCTGCATATCTATGGCAGACTCACTACGTGTCTTCGTAGTGCGACAACATCCGCTAGGACCGAACGTTGGAGGTCGTCATGAGATTTGTGCCGAGCATCCTCGTAGCAGGGCTTTTCTTCTGTGCCCCAAATGCTCCGCTCACGGCCCAGGACGAGCCCTCAGAGGAGCGTCTATGGAAACACACAGGTCAGACCCGGCAAGGGACGCTCGAGGTCCAGCGGGGGCCATCTCTGCCTGCCGACAAGGCTGCTGAGGTCGATGCCGCGACGCTCGAGCAACTCGAGCGCCGTTGGCAGAGCCTGCTCACCAAGAAGCACCACATCCCCGAGCTCAAATACGACGTCGCGATCGATCCGGAGTTGCCCCCAGCCAACCCGCCGACGGACCTGCAGGGCAAGGGTCTCAGTCTCAACTCATTCGTTTTTGTCAAGAACACCGATCCGGGCACGGTGATCCCTGCGGGATTCAGTGCCACGGTCAACGAGCCGTCGGTCGCCAGCGCGCCGGACCGGGTGCTGTTCACCGGCAACTGGTATGCCACGACGTCGGACGACGGTGGCGACACCTTTAGCTACATCAACCCCTTCACTAGCCCAAACCCTCCCGCCAACGACGGATTCTGCTGCGATCAGGTCACAGTCTACGATCCAGGCACGGACGCCATCTTCTACCTGCAGCAGTACCTACCCGACGCCTCCAACGGTACACAGCGAATCAATGTCGACGCCGGAGCTGACGGTACCTTCGACTGCTTCTACAACATCACGCCGTCGCTTTTTGGTTTTGGTACCGGCCAGTTCGCCGACTTCCCTGATCTGGCGATCAGCGACGATCACCTCTTCCATTCGAGCAATGTCTTCGCCATCGCCGGCGGCTTCACAGGCGCTTTCGTGGCCCGCTATCCGCTCGACGAGATCGGCACATGCAACGGGTCGATCCCGTTCGACGTCTACACCGACTCCAGCTTTTTCTCCTTCAAGCTAACGCGCGGCGCCAGCGACATCATGTATTTCGCCGATCACATCTCGACCGCGTCGATCCGCATCTGGCGATGGCCGGAGGCGTCGACCAGTCCGACACCGTTCGACCGTGCGGTCACCGCCTGGAGCAACTCCCCCCGCACCTGCCCAGGTCCCGATGGTCGCGACTGGTGCGGCTTCATCGATCAGCGGATGGCTGGCGCCTGGGTTGCCGACGGCTCGGTCGGCTTCATGTGGGTTCCGTCGCAGGATGCCACCTTCCCCCAGCCCTACACCCGCATCGCCCAGTTCTCGGAACCCGCCTTGGGCCTCGTCGGCGAGCCGATCATCTGGAGCGGCTCGGTCGCTTTCGTCTATCCCTCGGCGGCGGTCAACGCCAATGGTGACGTGGCTGGCACGATCATGGCCGGCAGTAATTCTCTGCATGCCACCTGCGCTGCCTGGATCGCGGACGACGTCAATGGAGACGTCTTTGCGCCACTCGAGAACCATGTGGCGCTGACCGGCACCAGCGGCCCGATCCCGAACCGCTCCGGCGACTACAACTCGACCCAGCCCCACGGCCCCAATCCCTACCTTTGGGCCGGTGCCTGCTTCGCTTACTTCTCGACCGGGGCCGGCAGCCCACGCTTCCTGGTCTTCGGCCGGGAAGGCAGCTTGCCCATCTTCGAGGACGGATTCGAGTCGGGCAACACCAGCGCCTGGTAAGTGTCCGGGAGATCGGGAAGGGTCGTTCAGCTGTCCAGGCTCAGCTCTCGGACTGAGGACGAATCAGAAGAGAGACTGGCGCTGGGCTTGGTCCGACGGAGCGTACTCGGCACGCAATTCCTCCAACAGGGTCTGCAGAAGAGATCTTTCGTCGTCGGTCACGTCCTCCGCGATGCGCTTCTCGAGATCTTCGATCTCGGCACGTCGTTCGTCCAGACCCTTGTCCAGCCGGGACGGACCGTCGGCGAGGATACGGTTCTTGGTGTCTTCGAACATCGAGAGTTCCTCTCTCAGGTGAACTCCACGTCCACCAGGGCAACCGCGGCACGAATCAGCCGCTGGTCGAACGTGATCAAGGAGGCGTCGAGCGCTTCTGCGAGTGCAACGTAGGCGGCGTCGTAGGCAGAGAAGTTCTCGCGCAGCCGCCAGACGCGGCTCCGAAGAGGTCGGTGCCCGTGCCGCATGACGCTCAGGTTCGTCAGGTCGGAGAACGCACGGTCGGCTCGTTCCGACGAGATTTCGCCACCGGGAACGAGCTTGCGGAGCACCTGAGCGACTTCGAGGTCGAGAAGGTCGGGAGCGTGGACTGTCTCCTCACCGCCAAAGATTCGGTCTGCCACGCTGACGCCTCTCTCTGTCATCAGCACGAGCTCCACGGCCGCCGTCGCGTCGATCACAATCATCCACGCTTCTCGCGCTCATCCACGTTTCTCACGCTCTTCCCGCAGAATGTCGGAGACCGAAGAGCTGAGGTGCACCCGTTCCCGTGACTTCAGCCGGTCCCGCATCTGCTCTTTGGTTGGTATCGAGACGATCTCCTGCAGTTTTGCGAGAAGGAAGTCGGACAGTGTCTTGCCGGAAAGCGCCGCTCGGCTCTTGAGCTCCCGATGAGTTTCTTCGGGGACGTTGCGGATCTGGACCATCTTCGACATGTAGCCAGTATGTTTGCATGTGTTGTGCATGTCAACCGCTTCAGAAAAAAGACCCCGAGCCAACGAGTCGACTCGGGGTGCAAAGGGTGCGCGGGTTACGCGCTGGCAACCAGCCGCGGTTGCCTCGGAACTGTGTCCTTGAGATCTGCCTCGGTGAACAGCTCCGAATTTGTGCCCTGACGACGGGCCGGCACGCGTGACCGGCCGTCAGGGAAGTCAGTTCAATCCATCTGCTTGCGCAGGACAGTCGGGATGTCGTAGTCGTCGACGTTGGACCAGTTGGGTCCATAGCCGCCGGGATCGTCGCCTCGCTGCTGGGCGAGGGCTCGTTTGTAGAAGGGAATATCGGCTTCGTCGTCCAGGTGAAGGTCAGCCTGTTCCATGGGACGGAGCGGCAGCTCTTCTTCCTGGACGGGTTCTGAACTCCGCTCAGCCCGCTGCACGCGTTCGGTGCGAGGCGTCTCCGCCGGTAGATCCCGTGGTTCCGGACGACGTGGCTCGGTTTGTCGCGGTTCTACCTTCGCCGACGGCCTCGGTTCGGCCCTCTGGGTGGGTCGGCGTGACGCTGGCCGGCGGATGAAGTGGTGGTGGGTGTCCTCGTCGTGGCGATGGTCGCTGGTGCGATCGAAGCCCGTGGCGATGACGGTGACCTTCATGTCGTCCTCCATCTCCTGGTCGATCACCATGCCCGAAATGATGTTGGCCTCGGGATCGACGGCGTCGGAGATGATCCGTGCCGCCTCGGCCACCTCGTGCAGCGTGAGATCGCGGCCGCCGGAGATGTTGAGCAGCACTCCCTTGGCTCCTTCGATCGACGTCTCCTCGAGCAATGGCGAGGCGATCGCCCGCTGAGCGGCCTCGAGCGCCCTGTTCTCTCCTTTGGCGATCCCGGTGCCCATCAGTGCCATGCCCATGCCGGTCATGATGCTCTTCACGTCGGCGAAGTCGACGTTGATCTCGCCCGGAACCGTGATCAGGTCGCTGATGCCCTGCACCGCTTGACGCAACACGTCGTCGGCGATGAGAAACGCTTCCGACAGCGGCGTGCCACGGTCGACGAACGACAACAGCCGCTCGTTGGGGATCGTGATCAGTGTGTCGACGGAGTTCCGCAACTCCTCGACGCCACGCTCGGCCAAGGCGCCGCGCCGCCGGCCTTCGAAGCTGAACGGCTTGGTGACCACAGCGACCGTCAGCGCTCCGATCTCCGCGGCCAGCGACGCGATGATGGGCGCCGCTCCGGTACCCGTGCCACCTCCCAGGCCCGCCGTGATGAAGACCATGTCGGCGCCGTCGAGCATCTCGAGGATCCGCTCGGTGTCCTCGAGTGCCGATTTGCGGCCGATCTCGGGATCACCGCCGGCGCCGAGGCCGCGGGTCAAGGCGTCACCGAGCTGTAGCTTGGCAGCCGACTCGCTGCGCCGCAGGGACTGCAAATCGGTGTTGGCCGAGATGAACTCGATGCCTTTCATGTTGGAGCGGATCATGCGGTTGACGGCATTGCCGCCGCCGCCGCCGACGCCTACCACTTTGATGCAGGCGGGAGCCTGATCACCGGTCTCGAGTGTGATCGGAAGGGCCTTGCCTTCGTCGGCCTCTTCGAGGTTGTTGTCGTCGAACAAGATCATGGGATACCCCTTTGCAGATGTGAGCCGAAGCTCGATGTCAAGAAAAGAACAGTCGGAATCTTGTGGAATCAGTGTTCAGAGCAGGTCGGCGAACATGCTCTTCAAGTTGTTCATGAGGTTGCGCACCGAGGGCATGCTGCGGCGCTTCAGGCCCTGTTGCTGCTCGGCGGCATGCCCGTAGAGGAGAAGGCCCGAGGCAGTGCACCAACTGGGACTGGAGATCACGTCCACCAGGCCACCGAGACGTTGCGGCAATCCGAAGCGGACGACGCAGCCGAAGATGTCTTGGGCCACTTCCAGTAGGCCATCGAGCTTCGCGCCGCCTCCGGTGAGCACCACGCCGCCGCGGAAGGCATCGTCGTGACCGTTCTTCGTCAGGTCTTCGCGGATCAGGATCAGCAGCTCCTCGGCCCGCGGATTGAGGATCTCGCTGAGCTCCCGCTTCGGCACCACCCGCTGCTGACCGCCCGCCACCGATGGAACCTTGACACCCGCGCCATCGTCTTCCAGCGACGGCAGACAACAGCCGTGCTGGGTCTTGATGCGTTCGGCCTCGGCGAACGGCGTGCGCAAGACCATGGCGAGGTCGTTTGTGAAATGACTGGCGCCGATGGGTAGCACTGCCGAATGCCTCACTTCGCCTTCCAGGAACAGCGCGAACTCCGTGCCGCCAGCCCCGATGTCTACCAGGAGGACACCCAGCTCCCGTTCGTCGTCGGTCAGCACGGCCTCGCCCGTGGCCAGCGGCTCGAAGACCATCTCGACCACTTCGATGCCGGCCCGGTTGACGCAGGTCTGCAGCGTCTTCGTGCGGGTGACGTTGCCGGTGGTCAGATGTACCGACACCTCGAGACGGCTGCCGAGCATGCCGAGGGGCTCAGTGATGCCGCCCTGCTCATCGACCGAGAACTCCTGGGGAATGGCATGCAGGATCTCCCGGTCCGACGGAATCGGCGCCGATTGGGCAGCCTCGAGCACGCGATGGATGTCGTGGCGGGTGATCTCCCGATCGCGCCGCGCAACCGACACGATCGCCCGCGAATTGACGCTGCGAATGTCGGAACCCGCAACGCCGACGTAGGCCCGGCTGACGTCGACGCCGGCCATCACCTCCGCTTCCTCGGTGGCCTGTTTCAAAGCCTCCACCGTTTGCTCGACGTTGACGATGTTGCCGCGGCGGGTGCCGCGGTTCGGTGCCAGGCCCTTGCCCACCACCTCGACGCGTCCGGTTCCGTCGGGCTGCCCGATGAGCACCCCCACTTTGGCCGAGCCGATGTCGATTCCTACGAGGTAGTCGTCTACCTTGGGCATGGTCAGGTCGCCTCCGGTTCGCCGGACGGGGCGCTTTGCGCCTCCGGTTCGGCTGGTTCGACGATGATCCGCCTCGCGAAGCGCAGGTCGACCACCCGTAGGCGGCCCAGCTCCGAGATCCACGGCAGCAGCTGCACCAGGCGGCGGCTGCGGGATTCCACCGTTCCGGCGCGTACCAGAAGGGGGAATGGCAGATCTTTCGTGTGTACTCTGAAATCTCGAGTGGAGAGGATCTCCACCTCATCGAGGCCGGCGGCCCATGGCGCGCCAGCTTGTTGAATCTCTTGCAGCAGGGCAACGGCCGCACGAAGCTCCGGCGCCGGCTTACCCGGTGCGGGTTCCGCGACCTTGCCGCGGAGAACCGTGAGGTCGGACGCCTCCTCGTGTGGACCGATCGGCGCTACCGGACAGCCATCGAGGTCGACATAGACGAGGCCGGCCGGATCGGCATAGAGCGCCGCTTCCCGTTTCTCTAGGACCCGCACTACGAGGGTGGATGGCGGCTGCTTGCGGATACCGACGTCGTGCACCCAAGGGTGCTTGCTCATTTCTGCCACCGGCCATTCCAGGTTCAGTAACCAGAGATTCTCGCCCTCGAGTCCTGCCAGGCGGTCGAGCACCCATTGCTCAGACACGCGCCGAGCGGGGGAATCGGAAGACAGACGGATCTCGTCGACCGCGAAGGCCGGTGAACGCAACGTCCAGCCGGCGATGGCCGCTGGAATGCCGACCAAGAGGAGCGCGATGACGAGGGGCTGCAGCCAGCGAACGAGCGGATGGCGACGCAGTCTGCGCACACGGCGTGCGGTCCGGGAGCGGCGAAATGGCAAGACGTCGGCAGCACGTGCGGCGTCTCGCGCCGTACGCGACGGTGACGTTGCCTCCCGGCGTCGTGGCGCGGCCGACTCTTGGCGCGGACGGCGTCGTGCGCGGATCTCCTGCAGCACCCGGTTGTCGTCCGGTCCGACGTCGCGTTGGGGCTCTTCCGCGAGCGGTTCGTGGGTCGGATGCCGGGGCAAGTCCCATGGCGGTGCTTCGCGCTCGGCGAACTCGGGAGCCTCGCGGAGCTCCGATCCATCCCTTCCGGCGGATCGTTCCTTCGCACGCTCCAATCGAGCCAGAAAGCGTGATTCGCTCATGCCACACCTCCGGCCGAGGAGAGACGATCCCGAACCGTGCCGGCGGCGTCATGTGTCAGGCATTCTCCCAGCCGGTAGATGTCACCAGCTCCCATCGTCAGCACGACGTCGCCTTCGCCCAGATGACCTGCCTCTGCCTTGGCCCGCAGCCTGGCGACCCCTTCCTGGGACCAGTCGTCGCACAGCTCGACGCGCCGATGGCCGCTACGCCTCGCCGCGTCCACGACGAGGCCTGCCGAAACGCCTCGGATCGGCTTCTCCCGCGACGGGTAGATCGCGGTGACGACGGCCTCGTCGGCGGCGAGCAAGGCGCGGCCGAAGTCGTCGGCGTGGTCGCGGGTGCGACTGAAGAGGTGGGGTTGGAACACGGCCACCACCCGTCCTCCGGGGAAAGCCTGGCGAGCGGCTTCGAGCGTCGCAGCCACTTCGGTCGGATGATGAGCGTAGTCGTCCACGACCGCCGCGCCGTGAAACGTACCTTTCCGTTCGAAGCGGCGATGGACACCGCCGAATCCCGCCAGCGAGGCGGCGATTTGCTCGAAGTCGAGGCCCACGGCGCGGCCCACGGCGACCGCCGCGAGGGCGTTGCATACGTTGTGTCGCCCCGGTAGAGGCGACGTCACCGTGCCCAGCTCCTCGCCGTCGTAAGTTACGAGGAACCGGCAACCACCGCCATCGGGCTCCACTCGTGTCGCCACGAGGTCGGCCTGCGGGGAGAGGCCGTAGGTCACGACGCGATGCCCTTCCTTGACCCGCGGCAGCAGGCGCTGGTTGTTCTCGTCGTCGAGGCACAGGATCACCTGGCCGAAGAAAGGCACCCGTGTGGCGAAGTCGACGAATGCTTCCGTGATGGCGTCGAGATCTTCGTAGGTGTCGAGGTGGTCGACATCGACGTTGGTGACCACCGCCAGCACCGGCATCAGACGTAGAAAGGAGCGATCGAACTCATCGGCCTCTGCGACCAGGTACTCACTCTTCCCAACGCGGGCGCCGGTTCCCGAGACCCTCATCCTGCCACCCACGATCACGGTCGGGTCGAGCCCGGCGTCGGTGAGGAGCGTGCCGACCAGGGATGTGGTCGTGGTCTTGCCGTGGGTGCCGGCGATGGCGATGCCGTACTTCAGGCGCATCAGCTCGCCGAGCATTTCGGCACGACGTACCACGGTAATGCCGCGCTCACGGGCGGCGGCGATCTCGGGCGCGTCGTCCGGGACCGCGGAGGACTTCACCACCAGGTCGACGCCTTCGAGATGATCGGGCGAGTGGCCGTGGAACACGCGAACCCCAAGGCTCTCCAGGCGTTCCACGGTCTCCGATCGGGCGCGGTCGCAGCCGGAGACTTCGAGGTCGTAGCCCAGCAACACCTCGGCGATGCCGCTCATGCCGGCGCCGCCGATGCCGACGAAGTGCGCATGGGAGAGCCCAGCGAAGATCTCGAACATCAGACCGTGCCCCCCTTGGTCGCCGGACGCGGCCAGGCGCCGGATTCGCCGTTGCGGCGGGCCTCGAGGGCTCTCGTTTCGAGTCGATCTGCGATGGCGCCGGCCGCGGCTCGGCGGCCGAGATCATGAGCCTTTGCGGCCATCGACGCGAGACGTTCCGGGTCGGCCAGGAGGGTTCCCAGTACCGTGGACAGAGCAGCTTGGAAGGCCTCGGTTCCATGGACCTCGCCAGGCGTCGCGCGATGTACCAGCACCTCTGCCGCTCCCGCGTCTTCGAGACGGCGGGCATTGGCCTCCTGGTGACCGCCTGCGAGGGCCAGGGGTAGTAGAAGCGACGCCCTACCTGCAGCGCAGATCTCCGCCAGGGTGATGGCTCCGGCCCGCGACAGGATCAGGTGACTCTCGGCCATCGCACCCGCGACATCGGAGAGAAACGGTGTGACCTCGACTTGCACCGAAGGTCCGTCGGGCCGCCAGCCCGGGCCGGAGCCGTCGACATTGCTGCAGACCTCGATGTCGGCCTGGTTCCATCGCCGGTAGGTGGATTCCACATGCGCGGCACCCGTCTGATGGCGCACGAAGAGCGGTCCACCGAGCCGGAGCGACGCTACGGCTTCCGGCAGCGCCTCGTTGAGGCTTCGGGCTCCCTGGCTGCCACCGAGGACCAAGAGATGCAGGGGTTCGTCGTTCGGGAGCGAGTCGGTGACGTCGAAGAACTCAGCCCGCACAGGGACGCCGGTCGTGGTGGCCGGGCAGCGTAGGCCACCAGCCGTCCGGTCGTGAGCGACGGTCGCCTCGCTGACAAAGCGCGACAGTAGACGGTTGGCCATTCCAGCCTCGGCGTTGGGCTCCAGAAGGACCGTCGGAACACCGGCCAAACGGGCCCCGAGCACGGCGGGGACCGAAGCGTAACCACCGGTTCCTAGAACGACGTGGGGGCCGAGGCGGCGTACGAGGTGGCGTGCTCGAACGGTCGATCTCACCAGCATGAGGACACTGCGGATCTGGGACAGCGGCCCCCGTCCTACCAGCGGGAGTGCAGGGATGCCGTGAAACCCGATGTCCTCCTGCCGCGCCAGGAGCCTGGACTCCAGGCTGTCCGGACGTCCTATCCACGCTACCGTCCACCCGCGGGCCATCAGCTCGCGCGCCACCGCCAGGCCCGGAAACACGTGTCCGCCGGAACCGCCCCCGGACACCAGAGCAAGACGTTTCGGAGGACCCTGTGAGCGTGTTGATTCGCTCATCTCGAGTGCTCCGAGACGTTCAAGATCGCACCGGCGGCGATGAGTGTCGTCACCAAGGACGAACCGCCGTGGCTGATGAAGGGTAGGGGAACTCCGGTGGTAGGCACGAGCCCCAAGGCGACGCTGACGTGAAGCAGGGTCTGCACGCCGAGTAGCGACGTGAAGCCCCAGGCCAGGTAGCGGCCGAACGCGTCGGGAGCGTGGAGACCCGCCTCGACACCGCGCCACACCAACACTGCGAAGAGGGCCAAGAAGAGAGTCGCCCCGAGGAACCCCATCTCTTCTGCGATGATCGAGAATACGAAGTCGGCGTGGGGCGACGGCAGGAAGTGGAGCTTCTGCATGCTGTTGCCGGGGCCGAGTCCGAAGAGTCCGCCGGAGCCGATCGCGATCAAGCTCTGGATCAGCTGATAGCTCCCTTCCAGGGCGTTCTGCTCGGGATGCAGGAAGGACGTCAGGCGGGCCAGACGGTAGGGCTGAACCGCGACACCGATCGCCCCGAAGCACGCCATCACGGCGCCGCCGAGGAACAGCCAGCGCATCGACACACCGGCAACGAAGATCATGAGACCCACAGGGATCGAGAGCAGCACCGCGGAGCCCATGTCGGTTCCGAGGGCGATCAGGCCGCAGAGAACACCCGTGAGACCGACGGTGGGCACCAGGAACATGGCTGAGTCGAGCCGGTCCTTCTTCTTGTCGATCTGGTACGCGATGTAGGGGATCAGCGCCAGCTTGGCGAGCTCGGACGGCTGGATCGAAAGTCCACCGACCACAAACCAGCGCCGTGTGTTTTGGATCTCCGGTCCGAAGAGCACCGCCACGAGCAGCATCACGACGCCCGCCACCACACTGTAGAGCACGAACGGCCTGCGCAGCCAGCGGTAGTCGGCCTGCATGATGGCGACCAGGAGGAAGAGGCCGACGACGGCAGCCACCAGCTGCTTGAAGAAGAAGGGATTGCCCTCGGCGCCGCTACGCTGGACGATCGCCGTAGTGGAGGAATAGACCACCACCAAGCCGAGGATCGTCAGCAGGAGAACGTCGGCGAACAAGAGCCGATCGTAGGCGAGCTTACGCGCCACTGTGATCCTCCCCGTCTGCCGAGTGCTGCGGGAGAGCGCGGACGTATTGCTGGAAGAGCTTTCCTCGTTCGGCGAAGTTGGCGAACTGATCGAAGCTCGAGCAGGCTGGCGACAGCACGACGGCTTGGCCGGGCTGGGCCTGCGCAGCGGCGCGTTGCACCGCGACATCCAGGGTGCTCGCGATCTCGTACGGAACCGCCCTCTGCTCGGAGAAGCAGCGGGCGAACCGCTCGGCCGATTCGCCGATCAGGTATGCGCGCGCGACCTTTCGGTGCGCCATGTCCGTCAGCTCGCCCAGGTCACCTCCCTTGAATCGCCCCCCGACGATCAGGTGGACCGCACCGTCGGCAAAGCCTTCCAGGCTCTTGACGACGGCGGCCGGGTTGGTGCCCTTGGAGTCGTCGTAGTACGCGACGTCGTCGAGCGTGGCGACGGTCTCGAGTCGATGGGGGAGTCCGTGGAAGCTACGAAGGCCTCGGACCAGGCGATCGGGCTCGGCACCGGCCGCCAAGGCGAGGAGCGCGGCGGCCATGGCGTTCTCCAACTGGTGAACCCCCGGCAGAGGTACGTCGTCTGCCTCGAACAGAACCCGCGGCGTCTCGAGATCCGGCGCCGATTCGAGGATCTTGCCGTCTTGGAGGAAGCACCCATCGGCCACGGGGCCTCGGCGCGAGAAGAAGCGGCAGCGTGCCCGGAGCTCCGGCGCTGCGGCGAGGGCACTCGGGTCGTCGGCGTTGAGGATCGCGACATCTCCGTGCCGCTGTCGGCGGAAAACGTTGAGCTTGGCGCGGCGATAGTCGTCGAGGCTGTCGTAGCGGTCGAGATGATCGGCCGCGACGTTGAGCAGCGCGGCGGCCAGCGGATGGAAGAGCTCCACGCTTTCGAGCTGAAAGCTGGAGAGCTCGACGACGAACGTACGCTGTCCTGGCGCGTCGACCAGCGAGATGACCGGCTCGCCGATGTTGCCGCAGGCTACGGCGTTGCGGTCGGCACCCTGTAGCATCGCCGCGGCGAGTGCCGTGGTCGTCGACTTGCCGTTCGATCCTGTAATTGCTAGGACGGTGCCGCGGAGGAAGGGGAAGGCGAGCTCCACTTCGGCCAAGACCGGAACTCCGGTAACCCGAGCGTCTTCCACCAGCGGGCGATCGGCGGGCACGCCGGGGCTCAGGATCAGGGCGTCCACACCGTTCCAATCGAGGTCCTGGGGAAGAGTCTGCGGTTCAAGTCCGAGCTCGAGGCGCAACCCGGGCTCGCGCCGCAGGGAGTCGAAGGACGGATCCTTGGCGATCTCCTCTTGTGTCCGCTGATCGAAGGCCACCACCTGAATATTGCGTGCCAGCAGCCAGCTGGCCGCGGCGCGGCCCGACAGACCGAGACCGTAGACCACGACCCGGCGCCAGGGACTGTCGGTCCACGGCATCAGGGTCGGTTTTGGGATGGCGTCTGAGGTCACGAGGAGCATTGGCCGATCTGCGTTTCAGCGCAGCTTCAGAGTGGCGAGAGAAAGCAGCGCGAAGAGCACTGCGAGGATCCAGAAACGGACGATGATCTTTGGCTCGGTCCAGCCCTTTAGCTCGAAGTGGTGGTGTAGCGGCGCCATGCGGAAAATGCGCTTGCCGGTGAGCTTGTAGGAACCCACCTGGAGAATGACCGAGCCGGTCTCCATCACGAAGACTCCTCCGACCAGAGCGAGGAGCAGCTCCTGCTTGGAGAGCACCGCGACCATGCTGACGGCGCCTCCCAATGCCAGGGAGCCCACATCACCCATGAAAACTTCGGCCGGGTGGCAGTTGAACCACAGGAAGCCGAGGCTCGCTCCGGCCAGCGCACCGCAGAACACGGTGACCTCGGCCGCACCGGGAAGGTAGGTCAGCTGAAGGTATTCGGCGGCGATCTTGTTGCCTGCCACGTAAGTGAAGACGGCGTAGGTGGCAGCCGCCATCAGGGTGGCGCCAATGGCGAGTCCGTCGAGTCCGTCGGTCAGGTTGACGCCGTTCGAGGAGCCCACGAGCACGAACATGACGAAGGGCACGTAGACCCAGCCCAGCTGAAGGGTCGCTTCTTTGAGAAACGGAAAGGTGAGGGAGGAGTCGAACGCGTAGGACTCCGGCAAATTCAGGAGCGCCACGGCCGCGGCGCCTGCCACACCTGCCTGCAGCAGGAACTTGGCACGCGAGGTCAGGCCCAGGTTTCGCTTCTTCTGTACCTTGATGTAGTCGTCGTAGAAGCCGATGAGCCCGAAGAGGACAGTGACGCCGAGGGCCAGCAGCACCGGTAGATTCTTGATGTCCGCCCAAAGCAGCGTCGCCGTGGCGATCGAAGCGAGAATCAGCAGACCTCCCATGGTCGGCGTTCCCGCTTTCACCAGGTGGCTCTCGGGCCCTACCTCTCGGATGTTCTGGCCCACAGAGAGCTTGCGCAGGGTCGCGATGAACCACGGTCCCAGCAGGATGGACAGCAACAGTGCCGTGACCACGGCTCCGGCTGTGCGGAACGTGATGTACCGAAAGACGTTGAAGACTCCGACACTCTCGTGCAGCGGATAGAGAAGGTGGTAGAGCATCAGGCCCCCTCTCCGTGCACGGGTTCTCCGAGCAAGGTGCTCACCACCAGGTCGAGGCCGACGCCGCGGGATGCCTTCACGAGCACGACATCGCCCGTTCCCAGGCCCAGGCGTTCGGGATCCGCGATCCACGCAGCGCAGCCTGCCGCATCATCGAAGTGAACCGTCTCGGCACCAGCCTCGGCAGCGGCCGACTCCAGATGCGCCGAGAGCGGACCCACCGCGACGACTTCGAAACCGAGCTTGGCTGCGGCCCGGCCTACCTGTGCGTGAAAGCCGGCTTCGTCGGGCCCTAGCTCGAGCATGTCGCCGAGGAACGCGATATGGCGGGTCGCCTCCAGCCCGCGTGCGGATTCGAGAGCCCGTTCCGCTGCATCGGGGTTGGAGTTGTAGGAGTCGTCCACCAGCACGGCTCCGGAGGGCAGCTGATGCACTTCGCCGCGCATCGGAGCAGCGCGAAAGTCGAACAGCACTCGGCGGATGTCCTCCAGCGCGACGCCCAGCTGGAGGCCGCAGGCGATGGCCGCCAATGCGTTCTCCACGTTGTAGAGACCGTGGATGCCCAGCTCCATCGTGGAGTCGTCGATCCCGAACCGAGGGGCTTGCAAGCGAAATCGACTGCCCACGCGGCAGCTGTCCTGCAGCCGGGCCGAGGTCGCGACGACTTCCAGATCGGTAGCGCGGATATCGGCGTCGTCACTGAGGACTCCGTAGGTGAGAACGCTGGTTCCGGGGTGGGCATCGAGGTGGCGTCGCGCGATGCGCATCACCTCGGGATCGTCGGCGTTGGCCACCACTCGCCCCTCGGGTGACAGGCCCGTCAATAGCTCCGACTTGGCCTCGGCGATCTCGTGTACGCTCCGGAAGTTCACCAAGTGGACTGCGCGCACGTTGGTGAAGACGGCCAGGTCGGGTCGTCCGAGCAGGCTGACGCCTCGCAGCTCTCCTGGTGTCGACATGCCCATCTCGGCCACCATCCACTCTGTGTTCTCCGAGATACCGAGGAGGGATAGCGGGAATCCGTAGAGATTGTTGAGATTGCCCGGGCTCTTCGCGACGCGGAAACGGGTCGCCAATACTGCAGCGATCAGCTCTTTGGTGGTGGTCTTGCCTGCCGAGCCGGTGATGCCCAGGAGATGTTTCGGCGTCTCGGCTCGCACGGCGTGCGTCAGCGCATGCAAGGACGCGAAGGTATCGTCCACCCGGATCACCGCAACGTCTGCCGGCGTGGCTTGCAGGTCGCGGTGGACCAGAATCGCCGCCGCGCCTCGTTCGGCGGCTTGCGCCACGAAGTCGTGGCCGTCGGTGCGCTCGCCGGGCAGGGCCACGAAGAGCTCTCCACCCGAGACCTTGCGCGAGTCGATGGCGACACGGGCCCAGCGTGCTCGTGGCGAGCCCGCGACCACCTGGCCGCCAACCACGTCCGCCGTCCACTGGACCACCCGCTCAACCATGGGCGACTCCGGAAGCGCCCAGCACGCTGCGGATGGCAGCGTCGAGCTCACGTCGGTCGGAAAAGGGGACGACGCGATCGCCGAGATCCTGTGTGGTCTCGTGCCCTTTACCCGCAACGAGGACGAGCCAGCCGACGCCATCTTCGTCGTGGGACGCGATCTCGACGGCTCGACGGATGGCCTCACGTCGGTCGGGCACCAGCTCGTAGCGCTTGTTTCCCGATAGCTCGACGCCGCTCTCCACCGCCGCCAGAATCATCATGGGATCTTCGCGCCGGGGATTGTCGGAGGTGAGGATCGGTACGTATGCCAGCTCTCCGGCGACCTTGCCCATGAGCGGACGTTTGCCCTGGTCGCGCTCACCACCACATCCGAACACGAGGATGATCCGTCGCTCGGTGAGCTCCTGTACGGAGCGCAGTGCCGCTTCCATCGCACCAGGCGTGTGGGCATAGTCGAGGAACGCAGGAAAAGGCTGGTGGTCGACGGCGCATACGGGCTCGAGTCGACCCGGCAGAGCACTACGCTGACCCACCTCGGCCGCGATGGGCTCGAGGTCGAGATCGAGCCCATCGCATACCGCCATGGTTGCCAGCAGATTCTCCAGGTTGTACCGGCCGAGGAGGCGCGAGGAAACCTTGATCTCGCCGTCCGGGGACTCGACAGTGGCCTGGATACCATCGAGGCTGAGAGCCGCCGATGCAGCCGTCACGTCACCCTCGTCGAGCCCGTAGGCCACCAGCTTGGCGTCACCGGGGAGCTCTTCGACCAGCTCGGAGACCAGGCGCTTGCCCCAATCGTCGACCACCGAGACCACCGCCACGCCACCGGGCTTCAGTCGCGAGAAGATCCGTTTCTTGGCGCGGTAGTAGCTTTCCATGTCGCCGTGATGGTCGAGATGGTCGCGGCTGAGATTGGTGAAGACGGCAACGTCCAGTTTCAGCCCCCCGAGCCTGCCGAGGTCGAGCGCGTGGGAGGAGATCTCCATGGCCATGGCTTGGGCGCCGGCCTGGCGAATCCGATGGAGTGCCCGGAACAGGTCCGGTGCCTCAGGTGTCGTGCGATCGCCCACGTCGAGGGTCATGTCCCGGAAGTGGCAGCCCAGAGTTCCGAGCACCGCCGAAGGTCTCCCTGCCGCTCCGAGCGCATCGGCCACGAGCAGAGCGATCGTGGTCTTGCCGTTGGTGCCGGTGATGCCCACCGTGAGCAGGTCCTCGTGGGGTGAGCCGTAGACGCGGGTTGCCAGATCGCCGAGAAGCTCTCGAGGCTCGTCGGACACGATCCACGGGACGTGTCCTCCCTGGGCTTTCCGCTGTACCTCGGGCCGATCGGGATCGGGGCCGAGCACCGCGACCGCACCCTGCTTTATTGCTTCGCGGGCGAAGTCGCGACCATCGAACCGTTCGCCGACGATGGCCACGTAGAGATCACCGGGTTGTGCCCGCCGCGAATCGTGGCAGATGCCTCGGATCTCCAGCTCGTGCAGCTCTGGATGGTCCGCAGTGGGCAAGACGACCTGGTCTTCCCACCCTCGAAGGAGCTCCCCGAGCTTCATCCCACTCCTCCTGTCGTCACTTCGGGCGCGCCCACCGGCGCTTCGATGTCGACGGGGGTCTGGCCCTGCTCGGTGAAGAGCCGAGAGGACAAGATCTCCCCGAGTGGGCGACCACGCTGGGGGGCCTGCTCGCCCAGATAGAGCAGAGCCTCTTGGACTACGTTGCGGAAGACGGGGGCTGCGACTTCGCCGCCGTGGTAGCGCGGTAGTGGCTCGTCAAGGAGCACCAACAGCACGATCTGGGGACGTTCGAGAGGAGCGAAGCCGACGAAGCTGGCGACGTACCTGCCATCGAGATAGCCCCGTCCGGGTACAGCTTTCTCCGCAGTGCCGGTCTTGCCCGCGGCCCGGTAGCCGTCGAGCGCGGCGGAGGTGGCAGTACCGTCGAGAACGACCTGTTCCAGGATGGTCTTGACCTGCCGCACGGTGGAGGGCGCGGCGACCAGACCCCGCACTTCGTGGCGGCCGATGTCACGGTCTCCGACCCGCCGAACGACGTGGGGACGTAGTCGTCGACCGTCGTTCGCCAAGGCAGCGAAGGCGTTGGTCAGCTGGATGGCCGTCACGCCGACTCCCTGGCCGAAGGAGATGTAGAACGGATCCGTCTTCGACCAGCGGTCGGCGGAGCGCAGCTGGCCGGAGCTCTCGCCGGGTAGATCGATCCCCGTAGGCTCGCCGAATCCGAACCGGCGGATTGTACTGAAGAGCAGGTCTTCGCCTGCAAAACGGCCTAGATGGATGGCGCCGACGTTCGACGAGTTGGCGATGACTTCACGGACCGTTAGCTCGCCGAAACTCTTGTGATCGTTGATCGTGGTCTTGGAACCGTAGCGAAATACGCCGTTGCCGCAGTGAATGGGCAGGAGCGGATCGACATGGCCTGACTCGAGGGCGGCCGCCAGCGTCACCATCTTGAATGTCGAACCGGGCTCGTAGGCGTCTTGTACCGGAGGGTTCCGCCAGGTGTTCTTGGGGTAGTCGTTCCAGCGATTGGGATCAAAGGTGGGTACCGACGCCATCGCCAGCACGGCGCCGGTCTCTGGATCGAGCATCACCGCCTGGCCGGATCTTGCGTTCGACGACTCCACTCCGGCTGCCAGCTCCCGCTCGACGATGTTCTGTAGAACGGAGTCGATGGTCAGGTGAAGATCGTGACCCGGGCGAGCTTCGGAACGACCGAGACCTGGGTAGACCAGGGTGCCGGCGCGACCGTCCCTCAGGACCGTCGTCCGACCCTTCTCGGTGCGCACTGCAGCGTCGTAGTGAGCTTCGAGCCCTGCCAAGCCCTGATGGTCCGTCCCCACATACCCGATGATCTGGGCCGCCAGCGTTCCCATGGGGTAATAGCGCTTGGATTCAGGAAGCAAGTGGATACCCGGCAGATCGAGCGATGCCACTCGTTCTGCCACGGGCCGGTCGACCTTGCGCTCGATCCAGACGAAGCGCTTGTCGGAATCGAGCTTCGCTCGCACCTCGGCGGTTCCCTGGCCGAGCACGACAGCGAGCTGCGTGGCCAGGGTGTCGATATCGAGGGGCTCTCGATTCTCGTCCTCGCCGTTCTCGCCTGGCGCGGGTTCCGCCAGGCGTCGCAAGTACACCGGGTCGGCCACGACCGACATCGCCTCGATGGACACCGCCAGCTCTCGCCCGCGCGCGTCGTAGATCGTGCCGCGGGGCGCGTCGAGCTCCAAGACCTCGCGCTGTTGCTCGAGAGCTTTGCCGAGGAAGTGTTCGTGGCGCTCGACCTGGAGCCAGTACAGACGTCCCATCGCCAACAGCAGCCAGCCCGCAGCGAGCGCGCACAACACCACGAGTCGTCCGTGATTCCAGACGACACGCTCGGCGGCGGGGTGGAAAATAGGTTGGTTGGACATTTAAGAGTGGAGGCGTCAGGAGGCTTGGAACCGGCTCTTCGAGGGCTCGCGTTGGCTTTGGGAGTAGGTGCTCGTGATCTTCGTGGATCGATTCATCGGATCGGAATCGTCAGTTCCCTAGGAACGCGTCAACGGGCCCAGGGGGCCCGCCGGTGAATCGTGGTCGTGTTGGGTGCTTGTGCAATGGATCCGGTCCTCAGGGCGGGTCCGGTTGGGCCGTCCCGTCGGCCACCTCGTGCCAGAAGACGGTTTGGAGGACGGTGGGTGGCCGCATGTCGAGCTCACTGCGGGCGCGTTGTTCGATGATTCTGGGTTGGGTTTTCTGGGAGATCTCGAGGCGGAGAAGGCGTTCTTGCTGCTGCAGCTCGTGCAGCTGGCCTTCCAACTGGTTGACGTCGTACCCGATGCGGGTGATCTCTGTGTGGATCCAGGTGTAAGCCAGGAACGCGGCGCCCAGCAAGATGACCGTTGCGGCCACCGCTGCCAGCTCGCGCAGGCGACGGCTCTCCCGCTCGCGTACCAGGTACGCGTTCTCGACCGGCTTGTGGACTGCGTAGGGACTCCGCATGGCCTCGGCTTCGAGCCGGCCCTAGATGCGGCGAGCCGCCCGCAGGCGTGCGGAGCGCGAGCGAGGATTCTGAGCGACCTCGGCGTCGGTAGGGCGTACGGGCTTCTTGGTCAGCACCTCGATCACCTGGGTCTCGGCGCGGGGACGTCCGGTGACTCGGTCGATCTGCCCGGTCGCCAGGTCGCGTAGCGTGTGTTTGACCGCGCGATCCTCCCCGGAGTGGTACGAGATGATCGCCAGACAGCCCTCTTTCTCCAGCAGCGTGACCGCTTGGTCGAGCAACGACTCCAGCTCGTCCATCTCCCGGTTCACCTCCATGCGGAGAGCTTGGAAGACTTGCGTCGCGGGATGCAGATTTCGCTGACCGGGCCGACGGCCGCCGTGGCGGGGCGGTACCGGTTTCCATTCCGCCACCAGCTTCGCCAGCTCGCCCGTGGTTTCCACGGGCTGCTCACGACGCGCCTCGGCGATGCCGCGAGCGATGCGCCGGGCGTGTCGTTCTTCGCCGTACTGCTTGAAGATGTTGGCCAACTCTTCCTCCGGATAGCGGTTGACGATGTCGTGGGCCGTCGGTTCGTCGGGTTCGATGTCTAGAGCCTTGGCGCGAGCCAGAAGTGACTCGGCCTCGGCGGACAGGAAAGTGGGTTCGGACCGGTCGACGGCTGCGGCACCCATCCGCATGTCGAGGGGTGCGTTCGCCTGGAAGGAAAAGCCACGGGAGGGGATGTCGAGCTGCATGGAGGAAACGCCGAGGTCCGCCAGCAGGCCCCGGACTCGTCGGATGCCGTGGCGATCGAGACGGTCCGTGAGGTCGGAGAACCGGCCCCGTTCGAGGAGCACACGTTCACCGAAGGGAGCGAGGCGCTGGGCAGCGATCTGGAGAGCCCGCGGATCGCGATCGAGGCCGAAGAGACGGACGCTTGGGAATCGGTCGAGAACGGCCGCGGCGTGACCGCCCAGGCCCAATGTGGTGTCGACGGTCCAGCCGCCTCCTGCGAGCGCCGGGGCGAGAAGGTCGAGGACCTCGCGCACGAGCACCGGCGCGTGGGTCGGCATTCCGGCGGTTTCCATGGGAGCTCCATCTCGTACGAGGAGGGTCTTCGGGACATCAGATGCCCAGCTCCGCCAGGTTGGCGAAATCTTCGTTGGTAAACGGCTCCTCCAAGAGGCGTTGGTCGAAGCGTTCGCGGTTCCACACCTCGAGGTGGTCGAGGCGCCCGCTGACCACCACGTCGCCCGCGATGTCGGCCGTTTCTCGGAGGATCTGCGGCATCACCACCCGCCCCTGTTTGTCCAACCGAAGTTGCTGGCCGAAGTAGTTGACTCGTTCCAAGAAGCGCTGCTTCGAGCGATTGGACGACGGCACGCCCTCGAGCTTGCGCTCGATCGATTCCCAATTGGGCAAGGGGTAGACCAGCGCCGACTCACCCGTGACGGAGGTGACGAAGACGTCCGCACCCCAGCCGTCCTCCAAGGCCGTTCGGAACTCCGTCGGTACCTTGAGGCGACCTTTGTCGTCGATCTTGGTGGGTGAGCTGCCTCGAAACATGCTGAGTCTTAGAATCGTCCGATTCGACAGAACGTATCAGCGGCGACCACATTTGTCCACTGCGGTCCACGTCAGTCCAATATTGTCCCCGAAATCTTCCTGAAACACCACCCCCTGGTCAGGAGAAATGCTCTGAGGACCCCTCTCAGATGTCCGAGAGGTCGACGTAAATACCCTTCATTGCAGCCGTTTCAAGCCCTGGAATTGCTCGAAAACTACCCGTGAAACCAGTGCTAGGGTCAGCAGTGGAGCGGAGTGGTCTCACGAAAGAGACATCAGACCTCCAGACCCAACTGAGTCGGCCGGTCCCTGGAACCTATTGAAAGGTTGGTCGGGAAATTATCGATATATGGTAGACCTGTTGGATTTGAGCACAATATGTTGCGGTTGTTTTTGGGGCGGCGTCCTGAAAACTGGGTCCCGAGCCGACACTATGAATGCCGATCATGGACACAGGGCCGAACTGTGTGGACGTCGCAGTCTGATCCAATCAGCCTTGGTGGCGGGCTAGCATCAGGCATGCGACGCATCTTCCTGATCGGTGCCGCTTGGGTTGTCTTGGGTGCATGTGGTGGCCCCGAGCCAGATCGTGCTCCGAGGCTCGTCTTGCTCTATGCGCCGTGTACCGTGAATGCCGAGTTCGTGGCTCCCTACGGAGACGCGACCTACACACCGCGACTCAAGGACTTCGCGGCGCAGTCGGTGGTCTTCGAGCGCCACATGACGGAGGACGGGCAGTCGGGCCCGGCGTACGCATCGATCTTCTCCGGCCGCCAAAGCGACGGGCACGGGGTCTTTTACCACCCGGCAGATGTTTCGAGCGCTGAGGGCCCGTGGCTCACCGAGGTTTTCCGCAATGGGGGCTTCTATGTCGCGGCTTGGCTACAGCACATGATGGCTTCGCCCGAGTTGGGCTACGGGCGTGGCGCCCACGAGCAGCACATGGCGGTACCCGATAGCGACACGCCCGAGCTGATGCAACTGCTCGCTGGACTACGTGACGATCCGAGCTCCCGAGCGCTGGTGGTAGTGAACCACATCCTCGTTCACTCGCCGTTCCGGTTGGTGGCGCTCGAGCCCTTTTGTGATGCGCATCCGTGGGAATGCAACGTGTTGCGGGATGAACCAGAGCGCTTCTACTCTTTCGTTCACATGTACCGTGACCTCGATGCCAAGCTGCAACGCGACTTCCCGGCGGTTGTCGCTGAGCGCGGGCTCAGCGACGACGATGTCGCTTTCTTGGCACGCGTTGTTCAAGTTCTCTACCGATCCAACCTATGGCAGCTCGATGCCCACTTTGGCAGGCTGCTCGATGCCGTTGCCATGTACGGTTTGGAGGAGGAGAGCTTGGTCGTCTTCACGGCCGATCACGGTGAGGTGTTTTACCGCGAGGATTTGCTCTTCCCATTCACCCACGGCTTCCAGCTGGCGCCGGAGGTGCTGCGGGTGCCGCTTCTGATACGCGGGAAGAGCCTGGAGCCTCGCCGCTACGAGGCCGTCACCCGTTCCACCGACCTCTTGCCCACACTCGCTTCGCTGGCGGGAATTGCGCCGCCGAAACTACCTGACCAGCCTTGGAACGGTGTCGATTTGGCGGCAGCGATCCGTGGTGACTCTCCTGAACCTGATCTGGAGGCTTATAGCCATACAGCGGTGGTCGCCGGCGCCGTCAGTGAAGCGTCAGCCGACTGGCATCACTTCCGCCGCTACTACCCACGCACGGACCCAACCCTGATGTGGACGCAGGTCCGAGTCGGCGACGAGCTGCTGCAGTTGCGCGGCGTACTGGACGACGACGATATGCTGGATATGAAGCCGGTCCACTATCGTTTGAGCACCTCCGGTAGACTGGATATCGCAATGCCGGAGCGAGCTTTAGCGATGCAGAGGCGGGCTCGGCTCGATGTCTACCTTGAGAGTTTGATCGCAGCGTGGGAGGAGAAAGTCGCGTCTGGCGATGAGGGTTTGGGAAAAGAGCGCGAAAAGGAGCTTTTGAAGGCTCTGGGGTATGTCGATTGATTCACTAGCTCGGCACCCACTTGGATTGAATCTGCTGGAGGTGGCCTGCCGTCCGTAGAATGACGTTGCGCTCTCGCCGCCTCGCAATCGCGTTGCTGTTCGCCTGCGTAGGGTGTTCGACACCATCGGTGGAACCCACTCCGAGGCTGGTCCTTCTCTACCTACCGTGCACCGTGAACGTCGAATTCCTCGCTCCCTACGAAGATGTGACGTTCACGCCGAGGCTCGAGGAATTCGCGGCGCAATCGGTCGTATTCGAACGGCATATGACGGAATCGGGGCAGTCCGGTCCGTCCTACGCCTCGATCTTCACCGGTCGCCATGCCGACGGCCACGGCGTCTTCCACCATCCTACGCCCATCGATTCGGAGATCGCGATCGTCGGTGAGGTCTTTCGTAGAGCGGGCTTCTACGTCGAGGCGTGGCTGGCTCACGTCATGGCCTCGGGTGAGCTGGGCTACGGCCGGGGAGCAAACGAAGTCCACCACTTGGCCCTGACACACGGCACGCCGGAGTTCGTTCACCTACTTCGGCGGCTTCGGGACGAGCCACGGGCGAAAGCGCTGGTCGTCGCCAACCACACGTTGACTCATTCACCCTACCGTGTCGAGTCTTTGGGACCCTTCTGTGCTCGCCATTCCGAGGAATGCAGCTTGCGCGCCGAAGATCCGCAGCGATTCGACGCCGCAGCGGGCTTCTATCTGAACCACCACGCGGAGCTGTCGCACGACTTCCCCGACGTGGTCGCCCGCTATGAGCTTTCGAAGGAACAGATCGACTATCTCGCCCAGGTGATCGAGGTTCTCTACCGTGCGAATATCGCACGTCTCGATCATCACTTCGGCTCGTTGCTCGACGCGATCGAAGCCCACGGCCTGACGTCCGTCTCGCTGGTAGCGTTCACCGCGGATCACGGAGAGGCCATGTATCGGGAGGAGCTCCTGTTCCCGTGGACACACGGCCATCAGCTGGCGCACGAGGTCCTACAAGTACCGCTCCTGATCCGGGCGCCGGGCGTGGCTCCCCGTCGTTATCGCGTGGTCACTCGCTCGACCGATCTGCTTCCTACCCTGGCTTCGCTGGCGGGGGTGAAGCCGCCAGTTTTGCCTTCCGATCCGTGGAACGGCGTCGACTTGGCCGCCGCGATGCGGAATGAAGCGCCCGAGCCAGCTCTGGAAGCCTACAGTCACACGGCGTTGACCGCTCGTGTCGTGGTCGAGGAGTCGGCATCCTGGGGGCGGTTCCGGAGCTGGTTTCCTCGAGAAGATCCGGAGCTCATGTGGGCTCAGCTGCGTAGCGCTCGACCCGTGGCCGACGCGTCGTTCGACAACTCGGTGGTGCAGTTGCGCGGTCACCTCGACGAAGCGGGTAGCGTGTCGATCGTTCCTGCATTCGTCGGATCCCCGCCGCTAGATCGCGACGCCGCTCTCGAGCGGGTACGAGAGTACCGCCGCAGGTTGATCGAGGTATGGAGAGACGGTTCCGATGCCGAGCAACTAGACGAGGAGTACCAAAAGGAGCTGCTCCGGCGTCTCGGCTATATCGAATGATCGAAGCTCATTCCGATCCGGTGTCGTCCGATGACTCCGACAATTCTTCTTCTTCGGGAGGTGGGGGTTCCAGGTACAGGTCGAGTCGGTCTTCCACCGTATCGAGATGGGTCCGTGCGCCGTCATAGGTCAGCGCGTCGGAGACAGCCTCCAGGTCGTCCATGATGCCGTGGATCTCGGTACAGGAATCCTGTACGTCCTCGTGGATCCGGCATTGTTCGCGCGGTGGCATTTTGGAGCGCTCCACCTCGACCCGGTTGTGCCATACGACGCCCCAGCGGGACCAGCGTGCGGTGGCCCGCTGGGCCTTGACCGCGTCGTCGGTGCCCAGATCTTCATAGGTGGGTAGCTCGCTGCGCCCAGCCTCGATCAGCTGAGCCAGGGTCTCGCCGAGCTCCGCCATGCCAGCCTCGATCTCGGTTTGCGTCCAGACCCTCGGTGGGGGCGGCGGCGGCTCGGTGGGCTCTGGTGCCGGGGCGGGCTCGGGCGCCGCGATCTCCGGTTGCTCGACCACGGGGGGGGCCGGGAGCAAGAGATCGAACGCCGCAGCCAAGGGCTCCGAAACGAAATAGAAAAGAATGCCGGCCACCAGGACCACAGCCGCCGTGAGGGTCCACAGCGGAGGGCCTGTGAGGCTTCCGGACGACAGCTCTCTTGTCGGAGGCATGGCGCCAAAAAAATACCACATAGGCCAGGAGACGTACTGCTTCGCCTCCGCTGGTAGGATCTCGCCATGAGTCAACGAGACCTTTCCGATACCGGCGCCGAGACACGAATCGAGACCGACAGCCTCGGAGAAATCGAGGTTCCCTCCCGGTCCTACTACGGTGCCCAGACCGAACGTGCCCGCCGCAACTTTCCGGTCAGCGGACTGCGTTTCCCCCATCGATTTCTCGCCGCTCACGCCTTGATCAAACGCGAGGCAGCCAAGGTCAACAAGGAGTTGGGGATCGTACCGCCGGACATCGCCGACGCCATCGTCCAGGCTGCCGACGAGGTGATCAGCGGCGCGCGTCGCGATGACTTTCCGCTGGACATCTTTCAGACCGGCTCCGGTACCTCCACCAACATGAACGTCAACGAGGTGATCGCCAACCGGGCGATCGAGATCCTCGGCGGCACAGTGGGCTCCAAATCGCCGGTCCATCCCAACGACCACGTCAACGCCGGCCAGTCTTCCAACGACACCATCCCGACCTCGATTCACGTCTCCGCCTACCAGGCTTTGGTGGAGGATCTAGAGCCGCGGGTGTCGGGACTCGCCGATGCGCTCGAAGCCAAAGCGTCGGAGTTCGACGATGTCGTGAAGATCGGCCGTACCCACCTTCAGGATGCCGTGCCGGTGCGCCTGGGCCAGGAGTTTTCCGGCTACGCCCAGCAGATCCGGAACGGTGGGGCCCGGCTCGAATCGGTGAAGCCGCGGCTTGCCGAGCTGGCACTGGGAGGAACGGCAGTCGGTACCGGTCTCAATGCGCCATCGGGATTCGCCACCCGGGTGATCGCAGGCATCGCGACGACCACCGGCCTTCCCTTCGTGCAAGCGCCGAATCTCTTCGAGGCTCTGGCCGCCAAGGATGCAGCGGTCGAGACTTCGGGCGCGTTGCGAACCCTTGCAGTCTCTCTGGCAAAGGTAGCCAACGACATCCGCTGGCTCGGTTCCGGACCGCGTTGCGGAATCGGTGAGATCGTATTGCCTAGCCTCCAGCCCGGAAGCTCGATCATGCCGGGAAAGGTCAACCCCGTGATGCCCGAGATGACACTCATGGTGGCCGCCCAGGTCATGGGCAACGACGCCACGATCGCATTCTCCGGCTCGGCTGGGAACTTCGAGCTAAACGTGATGATGCCGGTGATTGCCTACAACCTTTTGCAGTCGATTGAGATTCTGGGCAATGCCTGCCATCTGTTGGAGGAGCGCTGCGTGGTGGGTCTGGAGGCGAACGCAGAGCGCAATCGCGAGCTGGTGGAAAAGAGCCTTGCGATGTGCACAGCGTTGGCTCCGAAGATCGGCTATGACCAGGCGGCATCTATTGCCAAAGAGGCGTTCAAGACGGGGCGCACCGTTCGAGAGATCGCCACCGAGCGCCAGGTCCTACCAGCGGACGAGCTCGACGCGGCACTCGATCCCCGGGGTCAGACCGACGGCGGCGTCGGCTGAGTCGTTCTCCACTGCTCTTCGCGGTAGATCGCCTCGATCCCGCCACCTGGCGCGTCGCGAATGCGTTGCTGTCCCAATGTTGACGCGCCCGCGTAGGGCGGATCTCGGCAACAGATCTTCGACCCGGTGATCACTGAAGGGCGACGGAAGCTATGATCCCCGTTCACGATCTATAGATGGAGTTCCCCATGCAGCGCCGATCATCGATCCTGGCCTCTCTTTTATTGCTTTCTTTGGCAAGCGTCGGTACCTGGGCAGCCGGTCCGCCTGCCGACTGCCCGCCGCCCGGCGGGGACTCTGGCCTCAAGGCTGCGTCGCGAAACATCTTGCCACCGGTGTTGCACTGGGACGGAGCCAGCCGTGGTCTGGCGTTGCGTTCAGATTCTTCTTCGCCGTGGCTGACCCACGCAGAGGCTTCGGACCTGCGCTGCACGCCGTCCTACGACGAGACGGTCTCGTATCTGGAGGCTCTCGTGGCCTCGTCGCCGCAGTTACACATGGTTTCCCTGGGCCGGAGCGGCGAAGGCCGTGAGATCTGGATGGTGGTGGCTTCCAAGGTGCAGCGGCGGGACGGCGGAGTACCGACGCCCGCAGAACTTCACGCGACTGGCGAGCCGGTGGTGTTCGCGCAGGCGGGGATCCACTCTGGTGAGATCGATGGCAAGGACGCGGGTCTCATGTTGCTGCGCGACATGGTTCAGCCGGAGGCGGCGACGGACATGGGCCGAAGGGCCGAGACCTTGCTCGACGGTGTGCACTTCCTCTTCGTACCGATCTTCAACGTCGATGGGCATGAGCGAAAATCTCGTTTCGCACGCATCAATCAACGCGGTCCGGAAGTGATGGGCTGGCGCTCGACCGCGACCAACCTCAATCTCAACCGCGACTATGCCAAGGCGGACTCGCCCGAGATGCAGGCGATGCTTCGGGCGCTCGGGAATTGGCAGCCCGATCTCTACGTAGATCTCCACGTGACCGACGGTATCGACTATCAGTACGACATCACGTGGGGATACGCCGGCGAGCACACCTCGTCGCCATCCATCCACCGGTTTCTGAAGAAGATCTTCGATCCGGCGGTGTCGGCGCGGCTCGCAGAAGCGGGGCATGTGCCTGGGTATCTGGTGTTCGCCACCGATTCCCAGAATCCGACGATGCTCTTTCACTGGAACGCTTCAGGGCCGCGATACTCCGACGGCTACGGCGGCTGGCGTCATCTACCGACGATCCTGGTGGAGAACCATTCATTGAAGCCCTACGATCAGCGCGTCCTGGGTACACGGGTCTTTCTCGAGGCGTTGCTCGACGTGGCCGCGCGGCAGGTCAGATCCTTGCGTACAGCGATCGATGCCGATCGAGCGACGCGACCAAGGAGACAGGCTCTGGGGTGGACCGTAAACCGATCTGCGCCCGATTTGGCCGAACAGGAATTCCTCGGGGTGGAGTGGAAGAAAGAGGCTTCGGACGTGACTGGAGCGGATCAGATCCGGTGGTTGGGATTGCCCACCGAAAAGAAGCTGTCCGCGGTGTATCCGACGTCGCCGACCGTCGAGGTGGAGCTGCCGAGTGCCTACTGGATCCCCGCGCCCTGGCAGGAGGTCATCGAGCGCCTGCGCCTGCACGGTGTCGAGATGGAGACGTTGGAGAGGGGAAAGAGTCTCGAGGTCGACCTATACCGTGTCGATGGGGCGGTCCTGGAACCCAGACCCTTCGAAGGACGAGCTCGTGTCTCCTTCGACAGCCCACCGACCCTGGAACGGCGCACCATAGCTTTGCCGGCCGGATCGGTCCGTGTACCCGTCGACCAGCCACTGGGGCTTCTGGCAGCCGTGCTGCTGGAACCCCAGGCTGATGACTCGTTCTTCCGATGGGGCTTTTTCCTTCACACCCTTACACAGCCCGAGTATGTCGAGGCTTATGTCATGGAGCCCATGGCTCGTCGCATGCTGGCCGAAGACGAGGAGCTTCGGGCCGAGTACGAAGCGCGTCTCGAGGACGATCCCGACTTCGCTGCTTCACCCCGGGAGCGTCTCCAGTTCTTCTACCGTCGCACACCGTTCTACGACGAGCGATACCGGATCTATCCGGTCGCCCGAGAGCCTTGAGGCGGCGAAGCGCGCACCTCGCGAGGTCGTGCCCTTCCGCCCGGGCAATGCCGATCCGCTGCCTCGAGGCCTGATTCCAGCGACTGCCGTGGAAGTGGAGGACGCTACGCCTTCTTCAGAACGCTGATGATCGCGAGCAGGACGACGGCGCCTAGTGTTGCCTGGAGGATCGAGCCAATCAGGCCGCCCATCAGGCTGATGCCGAGGACCCCGAGTAGCCAGCCGCCCACGAAGGCGCCCAAGATTCCCACGATGATGTTTCCCACCAGACCGAGTCCGCGGCCGCGCATGACGAGCCCGGCGAGCCAGCCCGCGATACCACCGACGAGCAGAATGACGAGGAGTGTTTCAACGGACATGGCATCTCCTTTTGCGACTGTCGGAGCAGGAGCGTCCGGTCAGGAATGTGGAGGAGGTGGAATGCGTCGGGTCGGAGAAGTCTGTGTCGGTTCAGTAGACGCCGTCGAGATCGAAGAGCGCCGGGTCATAGAAGGAGGAAACCCAGAAGCCCGAGCCACGGGGCTGCGAAGATCAGGAGACATCCACCCGAGCCGGCAGAACTCGTATCGGACGGGCTCGCTGTGTCCCGCTCTTCACCGGATTCTGCTTGGGCGGATGTCGCCTGCGAGCCGCCATCGTCTTCCGACGTACCGGCGGCGGATCGTTCCGCCAAGCGATCCAACTCGTCGAGCAAGTCACGACAGGAAGAAAGGCGGTCGTCACGTGACTTCGCGAGGCAAGCCAGGACCGAGTGGTCCAGGCTCGCGGGGATCTCGGCGTTGAGTTGGCTCGGAGGCTCGGGTTGCTTCGAATGGATGGCCTGAATGACTGTCGGCAGGTTGGCTCCATCGAAAGGAAGCTCGCCGGTAAGGCATTCGTAGAAGAGCACTCCTAGCGACCAAACGTCGGAACGCTCGTCCACCTCGTCGCCCAAGGTCTGCTCCGGCGACATGTAGGTAGGCGTGCCCATAGACGCGCCGATCTGCGTCAAGCCAGGTTGTCCGTGACTGACCACTCGTGCCAACCCGAAGTCGACGATCCGGACGCCACCATCCTCCGTCAACATCACGTTGCCGGGCTTGATGTCGCGATGCACGATACCGCGCTCGTGTGCCGCTGCCAGTCCATCGGCGATCGCACGTACGATGCGCACTGCCTCTTCGGTCGGTAGCGCTCCGCTCTCGAGACGCTGCTTGAGCGTTTCGCCGTCGTAGAGCGTCATCACCACGAACATGCGGCCGTCCTCCGCGTTGCCTATGTCGTGGATCGTGCAGATGTTCGGGTGTTCCAGCGACGAAGACGCCTGAGCCTCGTCGACGAACGCATCCCGCGCGACCTGATCGTCGCGCAGATCGAAGGGCAAGAACTTGAACGCGACTTCGTGTCCGTCCCGGGTGTCTTCAGCGCGATACACCACGCCGATGGAACCGCCCCCGAGCTTGTCCTTGATTTGGTAGTGGGAGATCTGAGAGCCAATCATGCTTTGAACGTCATCGGTGGCAAGCGAAGGGGATTACGACACGATCCAACACCCGAGGCAGGTCTGGAGAAGACCTACCGAACGCTGGTTTGCCGCGAATGGGCGAGAAAGGGCGCCTAGCTGGTTGCGCTGACGAGATTGTATCGCCGAAAACGCCTCATCGTGCATCTTCTTGCCCAGGCGGTCCATTGGCGGGCCGACCAGGTGATGTTTCCATGACCCTCGTCAGTCCAGCTGCGCCGCGATGGCGCCTCCAAGTCGGCCTGCGGCAGCTGCGTGAAGCACATTCCTTTTGCGCTAAGGGGGGCGACGGTGACTGTTAGTTGCCGGCTGGCCAGCGGTAGGCGGCAACCGCCTCGAGCTCGCGGATGAAAACCTCACCGTCGGCGACTGCGAGGTGTCCCCAGGTCGGACTGTTGCTGACTTGTCGCGAGTCGAGAATCTCGAGGCGTTCGGGATTGGCCCGCAGCAGGTGCAACTCGCCGTCGGCATCGAGCGCCAGGATTCGGTCACCCTGGATCGCGACGCTCCAATACTTGCCGAACGGCTGGCTGGTCCAGCGGCTCTCGCCGGTCCGCAGATCGAGACAGGTGAGCCGCTGGTTGCCGAGGTGCAGATAGGCGTGGTCGCCGATGATGGCGGGCGAGGACATGTAGGCATGCGCCTTGTTGGTCCACAGCTCGCTCACCCGCCAACCGTCGCCTTCGGGCTCGATGCCGAACAGGAACGACTTCTGCCGATAAGAGCTGGTCAGGATCGCGTCGCCATAGGGGCTCGGGGTAAGAATGTTCATACCCCGGAAGCCCGGCACATCCTGCGACCAGAGCACGGTTCCAGACTGCGGGTCGAGCCCGTAGAGCGTGGTCCGGGTCTGCACGACCAGCTGCCGACGGCCGCTTAGCTCGGCCAGGACCGGCGACGAAAACGCGCCACTGACTGCGATCGCCCCGTCGGATTCGAGTTGGCGCCACAGGGTCTTGCCGGTTTGCCGATCGAGCTTGACCAGCGAGTTGGCGGCCTGGACGAAGACCGCCTCACCGTCGACCAGCGGCGAGCTGGCGAAGCCGAAATCCGGCACTTTGGTACCGAATCGCCGAGGGAAATCGACCCGCCACAGCTCGCGGCCGGTGGCGCCGTCGAGCTTGACCAGCACCTCGTTCATTCCGCCGACATATAGGTTCTCGCCATCCCAGGCCGGTGTCGCCCGGATCCAGTCGCCGTTCGCGCGCGCGAAGAACGGTACTTTGCCTTCTCCCGGCCACGAGACGCGCCACTGTTGCTCGCCGGTCTGCCGGTTCAGGGCGCGAACCGACTCGGTCTTGCCGCCGACGGTCTCGGCGACAAATACCTGCTGTTCCGTGACAATGGGCCCTGAGTAGCCGGGTCCCAGGTCGACCCGCCACAGCAGCTGCAACCCTCGTAAGCTGTCGGCCCAGGTTGGTCCCGCAGCGTTGCCGTCGCGCTGTGGACCGCGCCACTGCGGCCAGCCGGGATCGCTGGCCGACTGCGCCAGCAAGCCGAACGGAGTGAGCACCAGAGCACTCGCGAGCGATAGGGCCAATGCGAAAGTCGGGGACTGGCACGAGAATCTGCAGCTGGTTTTCCTCATAGCGTCCCCTGTATTCGCTGCCGCTCGGGATTTGGAGTCACCTAGTTTCAGCCTCGGCGGCTGTGGTTCGGATCGTCTCCGGCGCCCACCAGGCTCGGTCTCGAGCTGGGTTTCGTATACTGCGCGCCATGCCCAGAACCCGTTGGATCTCAAGGATTTCGGAGCGACAAGTCGTTGCTTCTGGTTGGGTGTTGCTGCTTCTTGTCACCGGCGTTGGGTGTTCGCCAACCGGGGAGGAAGGACGGCTGGATAGGCGACAGAACATCGTCTTGGTGACTCTCGACACCACGCGGGCGGACCGCCTCGGTGCGTACGGATCCAACAGAGGGCTGACACCTAACCTGGACGAGCTCGCGGCCCAGTCGGCGGTCTTCGAGTTGGCGATCGCCCAGTCGGGGGTGACGCCGGTGTCCCATGCATCGATCTTTACGGGTCTCAACCCCTACGGCCACGGCCTGAGGGTGCTTCACGGTAGCCGTTACCTGCTGGCCGACGACGCCGTGACGGTGGCCGAGCTGCTCTCGGACGCCGGCTACGCTACCGCCGGCGTCATCAGCGCCTTTCCGGCCGGCAGTCGCTTTGGCCTCGCACAGGGCTTCGGGGTTTTCGACGAGGAGTTCTTGGAGCCGCCCGGACCCGACACCGTCCAAGCAGGGGGCACGATCGACACCGGGCGGTCACAGCGTCGGGCCGACGCCACCACAGATCGCGCCCTGGCCTGGCTCCGACAGGCCAGAGAGCCGTACTTTCTCTGGGTCCACTATTTCGACCCGCACGACACCGAGGTGCTGCCGCCCGAGGACTTCGCGCCGCCACAACCCATCGAGGGAGTGGGCAGCTCGGATCCCTTCGAGGCGCTACGGGCCGTGTACGACCGAGAGGTCGCCTACATGGACGCCCAGGTCGGGCGCTTGCTCGCTGCTCTCGACAAGAACGGGACGACCATTCTCGTCACCGCCGATCACGGCGAAGGTCTCGGGGAGCACGGCTGGTGGGGACACGGCATCCTCTACCAGGAACAGATCCATATCCCGCTCCTGGTCCGAGGGCCCAGTGTCGTCGCTCGCAGCATCGAGACGATGGTGCGGCAGGTCGACCTAGCGCCGACCGTCCTCGACCTCACGGGCTTCGAGGGAGAGCGTCCGCCCATGGACGGACGAAGCCTCCTGCCGCTCCTTGAAGGCGGACCGACACCGGCGGAATCCTCCGCGCCGTGGGCTTATGCCGACCTGATGAACAAAAGGGTCTTCCCCGGCGTCGGCGACGATGGAAACGTCAACGACGACTTCTTGCTCGTCGTCGTCGACCCTCCCTGGAAGTACATCCACCACCTGGAAAAACCCCGCGAGAGTGAGCTTTACCACCTCGGCGACGATCCGGACGAAGCCAACAACCTTCTTGCTACACGACTCGATCTGGGCACGAGCTACAGCCGCCAGCTCCAGAGCCTCGATCCGTTGCCGAAGGGCCCGACGCCGGAGTCGCAGATGACCGAAGAGGAGCTAGACCGCCTTCGAGCCTTGGGATATGTGGAGGATTAGCCGTCCGCGGCAATCCGACACTCTTCCGTTCAGTCCAGTGCACCTACTCCGCGGCCCAGGCACCGCCTTATAGCTGACTTGGTATGATCAGCTGGTGAGAGTACCTGAGCGCATCGGCAAATATCTCATCGTCCGCAAGGCCGGACGTGGTGGTTTCGGCAACGTGTACGAGGGCTGGGACTCTGCACTCGGCCGCAACGTCGCGATCAAGGTACTGGAGCCACGGGACGACGAGGATCGTCGGCGTTTCGAACGAGAGGCTCGTGTCATCGCCGCATTGGGTCCGCAACTGCCGGTGGTGGCCCAGATCTACGACTTCTTCTCCGACCCGGAGCACGATCTTCACTACCTGGTGGAAGAGTTCCTTTCGGGGGTCGATTTGAGGACGAAGATCGAGGAAGGGGACCGGCTACCCGCCGAGCTGCGATTGGTCTACCTGGACAAGATCGCCTACGGGCTCTCCGAAGTGCACAAACGGGGGGTGGTGCACCGGGACTTGAAGCCCGGCAACGTCCGAGTGTTGCACAACCACGAGATCAAACTGCTCGACTTCGGTCTGGCCAAGGTGGTCGGTGAGGACACCCTCGCCGAGCAACACGCTGGCGTGGGGACTCCGTCGTACGCGGCGCCAGAGCAGAGCCTTGACGTCGGAGGTCACGATGGTGAGCTCGTGGAGGCGCCCGCCGATGTTTTCTCCCTCGGCGTCATCGCTTACGAGCTGCTGACGATTCGTCGGCCCTACGAGGCCGCGAACTGGCCTCAATACTTCGAGCTTCTGCGGACCGCTGGACCGCCGCCGGTCACGCGCTATTGGCCCGATTGTCCGGCCGATCTCGACACGACGATCATGGCGTGCCTACGACGGCAGCCGTCGGTGCGACCCAAACTCGACGAGGTGCGCAAGGTCTTGCGGCAGTCGATCCGAGATGCCCGGTCGTTGTCGATGCCACCGGTAGCGCAATCGAAGCGTGGCGACACCACTCCCGCGACAGTCCGCAGACGCTGGGATTCCCGCGATGCCGAGGCCGCCAGGATCGCATCGATCCAAGTGACACCATCGCGCGTGGCCGGCCGGTGGAAGAGCTCCGCGAAGAGTCGAGTCAGTGCTCTCGCGCGCCGGGTGGCGCTCATTCCATGGCTTGTGCCGACCCTGATCCTCGGCGTAGTGCTGGGTGTGGCCTTGGGAATCGGTGCCCGCTCTCTGGTTCAAGCTCCGCGGAGCCTACCCGCGCAAGATCTCCAAGCTCGTTCCGTGCCGACAGGTACGACCGCCGAGTCGCCTCTGCCATCCGGAGAGCGATCGTCGCCCCCCGTGTCGGTTTCGCCTCCAGCGGCTCCGGCTCTAGTAGAGGCTACGGAGGATGTGACGGGGGGCGTGGAAATCGAGACGATCCGATTCGAGATCGAGGCTACTGCAGGCGGTACCGAGACGCGGCCGACCGTGCATTTGAGAGGCTTGGTAGCGGAACTGTCGTCGCACGGTGACTCGGTCGCCTACTGCCAAGTGGAGCGCAACCCTCCTTGGCGCCTGGGAGAGCTCGATCAGCCCCGTAAACGTCGAGACGATTGCTGGCGTCGGGAGGAGGCTGGTGTGGTGTACGAGGATGTGGACGTCGATCCCGGTACTCGTTATTCCTATGAGGTTCGTCTCCGCGACAGCTCCGGACGACTTCTGGCCACCTCCGAAACTGCCGATGTTCTCGTCGTGGGCTGACGGCCGGCGGATCTTCTGGGCGCTCGCGCCGTTGTTGCTCACCCTGCTCGTGCCAGGTGTGCGTGCCGACGATGGAGATGCCCTTCGCGAGCGGCTTTTCGTCGTGCGCGCGGAGACTGCTGACGTGGCCCTACAAGTGACGTCGCTGCGAGGTGGCGACTCCCACCAGGGTGTGACGGACGCCGACGGGCAACTGCTGTTCGTTCTGCGGGTTGCGCACCACGACGAGATCCGATTTGTATCGGCCTCCCGTTCCTGGAAGCTGGACTGGGTGGCCACGGTACGTAACGCCCATCTCGATCCCGACATACCGCTGGAGCTCGACGTGGCTGCTCTTCTGCACCGCGCGGACGTAAAGCCCATCGTGGATGAGGGTCCCGAGGAAGCGTCGAAGGATGGGTCCCAAGCTCGGGAGCCGCTGCGTTGCGGTGGTCGTGACGACATCGTCTGCCTGCTACGTCTCCAACGCCAGTTGGCCGAAGCGAGGAATCGGGGCGACTGTCGCGCGGCATTGAGGTCGGCGCAACAGCTTTCGGAAGACGCGCCGGACTTCGCCAGATCCGATCCGGCTGTAGTGGAGCTGGCGTCGCTTCATCTCGAATGTGCGCTGATCGAGACGGCAACGGGCGATCCCTACGAGCGGCGGGAGCTCTTGCTACGTCGTGCTGTTTCCATTGCCGCGGGAATCGACGGATCCGGGTGGTGCGATGCACAGCGGTCGCGTGTTTTGGCGGCGGCCCATTCCGAGCTACGGGAAACCGCTGCAGCCGCTGCGACGATCCGCCGAACTCGAAAGCTGTGTCCGGGGAGCCCGGAGCCCGTGGAGTGGGAATACTTCTTTCGTCTCGGCCTGGGTCAGTTGAGTCGTGCAGCCGAGGTGGCGCAGGACGCCGCATCGGTGTCGAACGCCGCGGTTCGAGATCTGGGTACCTTCCTCGCGGCCTGGTCGGCAGCCATCGTCGGCGAATGTCCGGATGTAGAACCTTGGTTATCGCGGGGTGGCATAGGAAAGCAACCGTCGATGGAGACGCCGTGTAGGGTTCTCCCCGAGGGAACCTGCGCGCGCGCACGCACTGACTTGATCTTGCGATGCGGGGACGACGCGCAACTCGCAGCCCATGCCGACGCATTGCGCGGATCGCTGGACGAGGCACAGCCCTGGCAGATCGAAGATCTGGCCGAGGTAGAGGCGACCCGCGGGTCGTGGGACGAGGTGGCACGACTGTTCGGGGAGCTCCGAGCTCGGTTTTCCGCTGACGTCTCGCCACGAAGACTCGGGGTTTGGGACTGCCGGCAAGGGGATGCGCTATTGCGTGCCGGCCGTCCCATGGACGCCCTCGGAGCCTTCGAGGCAGCGGCGAGTACATGGCGTCCGACCCGTCTTTCCGCGTCGCATCTCGACCAATTGGTGGTCGAGAACAATGCCCTCGTGCTGGCCGGTGAGCTGCGCGGCCCGATCGCCGTGAAGGAACTGGACTCGTTGGCCGAACGAGTACGCGATCTGGACGGGGATGCCAAGCTCGATCCGTGGCGGCTTGCGGTCGAGAATAACCTGTTGGAACTGCGGATGCGTATCGACCTGGAAGGCGCGGATAGCGATGCGATCCCGACTCCCGCTGCCCTCGAGCGGATTCGAGACATCGAATCGGCATATCGTCACCACGTGCGATCCGTGGTCGAGATCGGTAGCCAGGGCGAGGCGGTGGTGGCCTGTGCCCAGCTCGTCTTTGCAGGTGATCTGGATCTTCCGGTGGAGGAGACGGGCGCCGGTGAGCGAGAATAGACCTATGAAGGCGGTGTCCTTACGTTCGTCCGAGCCACGACGGTCCCTCGGGGAACTGGCATGGGTGTGCGTGGCGGCCGGCTCGTTGGCGCTGGGTGGCTGTAGCCTATGGTCGCGATCAGAGGTGGAATCGCCTACGAAGGCGACCCAAGAGGCTCCGCAACCGGACGAGCCCATCACCGACTCCTTCGATCAACTCGACGCCACGTACGCCCCGGCTCTCGAGACCCTACACCGTATGCTCGACTCCACTGCGCAGCAACGCGAGGAGATCGTCGCTCGAGCTCGCCAGGAGGATCTGCGAGATCGCGATGAGCTGGCCCGGCTCGACGAGGAGATCGCGGCGCTGGAAACCGAGATCGCAACCACCGCCGGGCGTCTGGCGGAAGTTCGAACGAGAGTTGCCGAAGTTCGGGAGTCGTCGGGTGAACGGGCCGGTGCTCTGTTGAACGAAGAGGCCGAGGAACTGAGCGGGCGACTGCAGGAGCTGGGCGACATCCGAGCACAGCGCAAACAGCGGCGCGCCGAGTTGACGGCTTCGTTGACGACCGCGGAGCCGCTGTCGGACGAGGAGCTCTTCGCTCGCGAGATCCAGACGATCTATCGCGAGACGGTCGATCTCCAGCGTCGTTACTATCGCGAGGGAATCCGGTTGGCCCGGAGCAAGCTCGCTGGTCAAGAGGCAAGCTTCTTGGTCGATCACTACGAGACGCGTATCCGCCAGCGCAATCGGGAGCTGGCTGCAGGCGTCTTGAGCGAAGACGTTGTACGTACCTTCCGAAGGCAGCAGGAAAGCGACTTGCGGATGGAGAAAGCGCTGTACTTGGCGTACGTCCTCGAAGTGCGCTTCCCCACGGCGCGCCACGAGCTCCAGGAGATCTCCGATGTGGAGCGGGAGAATTTGGAGTTGCTGTCCGAGGCGTTGCGCACCGGTTGGGACGAGTGGGGGGAGCTGCAGATCCACATCGATGGTCACGCGGACAGTCGTGCCTTCCGTGGCGTACGCTCCTGCGTATCGGCGATGCGCAATCTCCAGCTGTCGCGTCAGCGTGCCGAAGCAGTGCGCGAGTTCCTGCAGGAGCGCCTGGGAGAAAGCTCTAGGTTTGCCGTCGATTGGTTCGGGAACTTTGCCTTGCGGGCCGACGCCGGACCCCTCGAGGAGGACAACCGCCGCATCGAGCTGCGCATCGCTTCGCCAGCGCAAGAGTCCACGGGAGTCCACGCCGCGTATTTCCGCATGCACGACGGCGTCGAGTTCCAGGGGCGCACGTTTCTCCGTGAGCCCGGGCGGTGGGTGGAGGCGTCGTGCGCCGACTCCGTGCCTGGTGAGCGGGTCGACTACTTGTCGCAGGGCTACCGCGAGTTGATGGGGCGGATCGGTTTGCAGTCCGAGATGTCGACACCGGTGGATCTCGGCGAAGGGCGGCAAGTGCTCCTCCGTCTGGGGACCCATGCCGTCGTGCGGGACGGGGATAGTTGTGTAGAGATCGTTCCGTGCACCAGCGGCTCCTGAGGAGCCGGGGGGGTCGAATACGGTCCAGCGGATCGCGGCACGTCGCCCGAGGCTAGTAGGCGGTCCGATCTCTTTGGGCAGGTCGGATCGTCCGGGAACGAATCCACCCAGGGTGGCCACGGCCTGAAGTAGACTGCGCCTCCCATGAAGCGAGCTGAGATCGAACCCGAGCTACTCGCCTTTGGCGGTCGATGCCCGTCCTCGGCTCCGCCCGCTACGCTTCGCAGTCCGACAAGTGCCGGTCCGGGGAACAGGGGTTACTTCTCGGGGGTGCCGCTCTGCGCCGCTCCGTAAGTCCTGCCGACAAGTCAGTCACCGACGCAGCCCGAGAGCACCGTCTCGGTCTGGCGTTCACGGTGGCTGCGTTCTCGTTCTGGGGCTTGATTCCGATCTTCTGGAAGCTCTTGGTTGAAGTACCCGCCGAGCAGCAGCTAGCGCACCGGATTTTCTGGTGTGCGATCCTCATGACAGTGCTGCTTGCTGTGCGAGGCAAGATGTCGGGCCTCGGCACGGTGCTGAGCCAGCCGAAGACCATCCTGGCGCTGGTTCTTTCGACGGCGATGATCGGGACCAACTGGTTCATCTTCCTCTATTCCATTGCCACCGATCAGTTACTCCAGACCAGTCTGGGCTACTTCATCAACCCGCTGGTCAGCGTTTTTCTCGGCTTGATCTTCTTGCGCGAGCACCTGCGCACGGCACAGTGGATGGCGTGTGGTCTCGCCGCCGTCGGTGTCGGAGTCATGACATGGCAGCTGGGCTCGCTACCTTGGATTTCGCTCGCGCTGGCTTTCTCCTTTGGCCTCTACGGTCTTCTGCGCAAGACCGTACCTGCCGGCCCGGAAGAGGGTTTGGCCCTGGAAACCTGGATTCTGGGTCCGATCGCTGCCCTCTACTTGGTACAGCGCGCGGCGCTCGGCGAACCCGTCCTGCTCGGATTTGGTGGGGGGACGGCCGTGGCACTGCTGCTCACGGGAGTGGTCACCGCGCTGCCACTCCTTTGGTTCACCCATGGCGCGAGGCGCCTGCCCTTGTCGACGGTAGGCATGTTGCAATACATCGCTCCTACCTTCCAGGGCCTTCTCGCCGTGTTTGCCTTTGGCGAGCCCTTCGACTCGGGACGTCTCGTCGCTTTCGCATTCATCTGGGCCGGTTTGGCGATCTTCACGATCGACGTGCAGCGTTCGCGCCGCCGCCGTCGTCGGGAACTCGAGGCTGCGCCCGCGGAATCCGGCTGAGACGGCGACGTCGATACTGGGTGGTGTCGGCGTCACCATGATGCTGGAGACTCGGGCTTCAGGGTTTGCAGTCGGATACAGCGTTGACCCCCTTGCCCGATGGCCCACACCGCTATCGTGAGACCGCCTTGTCTCCGACCGCAGGTCCCCGGCGGCCACACCCGACTTGCAACCGGGCTGCTAGAACCCAGCGAGTTCGCGTGCGGCCTGGACGACACTTTCGACGTCGGGTAGCAGCGCTTTCTCCAGTCCCTTGGCGAAGGGTACCGGTCGGTCCGGGTATGCGATGCGGCGGATGGGCGCGTCGAGCCAGGGGAAGGTGAACTCGGCCAGGTGGGCCGCGATCTCGGCTCCGAAACCCGACGTCCGCTGAGCCTCGTGAACGACCAGAGCTCGGTGGGTTTTCTTCACGGAGTCGTGGACGGTCTCGCCGTCATAGGGCACCAGCGTGCGAAGGTCGACGACCTCGGCGTCGATGCCTTCTTCGGCGAGCCGATCGGCTGCTTCGAGGCAGGTCCAGACCTGGGCTCCATAGGTTACGAAGGTGAGATCCGTACCTTCGCGGCGAATCTTTGCGCGGCCAAGAACCGGAGGCGTCTCGAGCTCCGGCAGGCTGGCTTTGATGCGCCTGTAAAGGAATTTGTGCTCACAGAACACCACTGGGTTCGGATCGCGGATCGCGGCCTGCAGGAGGGCCTGGGCGTCGGCTGCAGTGGCTGGACACACGACTTTCAGGCCGGCTACGTGGCTAAACCAGGCCTCGGGGTTCTGAGAGTGAAACGGGCCTGCACCGACACCGCCTCCCGCGGGTAGCCGTACGACCAACGGACAGGGTACGCCCCAGCGGTAGTGGAACTTGGCGATGACGTTGACCAACTGATTGAAGCCGCAGGAGATGAAGTCGGCGAACTGCATCTCGACGACCGGTTTCCAGCCGAGTAGTGCCGCGCCGGCCGCGATGCCGAGGGTGCCCGACTCGGCGATGGGCGTGTCGTGCACGCGGTCGGGCCACCGTTGGTGAAGGCCTTTGGTGATACGAAACGCGCCCTCGAACACCGCGATGTCCTGACCCATGAGGACGACCTTGTCGTCGCGTGCCATTTCCGCCCGCAGGGCTCGATGAACCCCCTCGACGTACGTGACGAGCTCGTCATCTCCGGTGCGGTCGACCTCGGCTTCGGCTGCTGCGTTGGTGTCGTCGTCGAACTCGATGGGCGCGAGCGCCGGACGGCGGGCGACCTCGGTGTCGGGCTCAGGACAGTCGAGCGCTCGCTGGAGCGCGCTCTCCACTAGCTCCGAGATCCGGTCCTCCAGGCGCTCCTGGAGGTCGGGAGTCAGTACGCCCTCGTCGAAAAGACGTCGAGCGAAGGACGGCACTGGATCCTGCGAGAGGTATTGCCTCAGCTCGTCCTCGGGCACGACTTTCAGTGAATCATCACCTTCGCTGTGGCCCCGCATGCGGCCCAGCATGGCCTCGATCAAGGTCGGACCTTCTCCAGCACGAGCTCGTGCCACCGCGCGACCCATGACTTCGGATACCGCGAGAGGGTCGTTGCCATCGACCGTCTCGCCAGCCATTCCATAGCCTAGGGCCCGATCGCTGAGTCTGTCGCAGGCGAATTGATCGCGTACGGGTGTCGAAAAGGCGTATCGATTGTTCTCTACCACCAAGATGAGTGGCAGCTTCCACACTGCGGCCATGTTGAGGCCTTCGTGGAAATCGCCGGTCGACGTGCCGCCGTCGCCGATGAAGTTCAAAGCGACCCCTTGCGACCGGTCCTTGTTGAGGGCGTAGGCGGCTCCCGCGGCCACCGGAATCATCGAGCCGAGGTGGCTGATCATGCCGATATGTCGTATTCCGTGATCGGCATCGAGATATCCATGGTGGAAGGAACGCTCGACGCCGTTCGAGAACCCGTCGGCGCGTCCGAGGAGTTGGCAGGCGAGCCGGTAGAGGAGCTCCGAGGGCTCGGGGCGCACTTCGTCGGATTCTTCACCGAATCCGAAGCCGGGGAAGGTTCGGGCCGGATCGAGGTAGACGGAGAGGATGGCGCCGAGGTCACGGTGTAGCGAACACAGCACGTCGCCTTGCCGGAGATGGAGACCCGCAGCCACGGTGGTGGCTTCGCTGCCGATCTGGCTGTACCACTTGGCCAGCCGGCCGGTCTTCAGCAGCATGGCGTAGCGCGTGTCGAAATCACGCGCGAACTTCATGTAGGCGTAGTGGAGCAGGCGCTCCGTCTTCGGGTCACGCATGGACAGTGCTCGCAGGGAAGGTGGCGGGTAGGGAAGCTCTCGCAACGGCGGCCTAGACTACCTCGCTACGCCGCCTCAGCGGTCACATCATTCGGATCTTGGCCTCGAGTTGGGCGATGCTGACGGCGTCCGGTCCCATGCCCCGTACCACGCGCAGGGCCATTTCGGCCTGCCCTCTATCGCCAGCCGCGATGAAGCGCTCGACCTGGAGGATTCCTTGCTGGATCGACGCCTTGCGTCTTTCGCCGGCCTCGACTTCGGCCACGCGGTTGAACAGCTCGGTACTGTGAGGGTCGTCGGGGAAGCGCCGACCGAGCTCCCGCGCCACCTCCCTCGCTTGACTGTAGCGGCCAGCGTCGAGGGCCTGGGCGAAACGCTTCTCCAAGCTCGATGCTTCGGATTCGTCTTGCAACGTCTGCCGCAGATCTTGAATGCGTTTTGCATACGTGTCGAGCGTGATCTTGGGGACATCCATGGCCCCTAGCTTCTCCAGCGCCATCTGCGCGGCTCCGGCATCGCGGGCGTCGAGGGCATCCTGGATGAGATGCTTGAGGTTGAAGATTCCTGACCGAGCCTCGGCTCCGCGCTCGGCCTCTTCGATCTCCTCCGCCAGGTCGTCCGTCGCTTGGCTCCAGGGATCGAGACTCCGAAGCGCCTCGAGCTGCTCCCTGGCTTTGTCGACGTCACCGGATTGCAGCGCCTCCCGGCCAGTCGTGACAAGCGAATCGACACGCTGTTGCAACGCCACTTCCTGGTCCAGATCGCGAATCCAGATCTCGTATTCCGCGAGCTGAGGGTGGGACGGAGCGATCTCTCGTAGAGTATCCAGCGCCATCTGTGCAAGCGTCTTCTTACGTTCCTGTATCGCTTGCGTGAGCATGTCCTCGGCCCGTTTCAGGTTGGCCTGGCGCTTGGCATCTTGTTCTGCACTCATCAGTTGCTTGCGGAGGAGTTCGAGGCCCTGGAGATACGGTGCGTTGACTTCGAGGTTCTTCAGAAGGCGCTGCGCCTGGCCATGGTTTCCTTGGGCTAGACACTCGCGGGCCCGCGCCAGTTGCCGGTCTGGAGATTCGGAATGACCGGCACTGGCTTCCAGCTGGGTCAGCAGGTTCTCGCGCTCTTCCTTAGACAGCCTGGGTCCCGCCGAGCCGGAGCCGGCGGGGAAGTCGTCGCTCATGATGAAAGCTCGGAGTGGCTGAGTCTTCTCGCAGAATCGGCTCCGGCGGCCGTCGAACCGGCCGAGGTCCGTAGTCTACAGCCTTGTCACCGAGATCTGTGCGCTCGAACCTAGGCGTCATCCTCCGCCGTGTCGGAAACCATCTCTCGAACGGAGGGCAGAATCTTGTCCGGTACCTCGGACTCACCATCGCGCACGAAGTGGATCATCCAGCGCATCAGTCTGCGAGCGTAGTCGTCGCGCGATGCCGCGCGCCGGTTGCCGTGCGGTTCGCCGGGATAGCGCACGTATCGCACCGTCTTGCCCATCAGCTTGAAAGCCCTGTAGAGCTGCAAACTTTGTGATGGATGGACCCGTGTGTCCGCGTCGCCGCCTGCGATGAGCAGCGCCGTGGTCGACTTCTCGGCATGGTAGAGCGGACTGCGATCCAGGCTGAACTCCCAGTTTTCCCAAGGGTCGAAGCGCGTATGGACCATCTTGTCCTCTACCGGAATATCGGTAGTGAAGCCCTTCGACAGCTTGTTCGAGATTCCTACGAACATCACCCCAGCGCGAAACCGGCTGCTGTGGTAGGTCGAGCACCAGGCAGTGGCGTAACCACCGTAGGAACCACCAGTGATGCCCACCCGCTCTTTGTCGGCGACCCCTACGGCCACCAAGTGGTCCACGGCCTCGACCAGGTCCAGAAACTCCTTGCCCGCGGCGTCGCCCTGGCTGGTCTTTGCGAACTCGACGCCGCGTCCCGTGGAGCCCCGGTAGTTTGGGTACAGGACGGCAAAGCCTTGCGCTGCGGCGAGTTGCCCGGGGCGGCTGTAGTTGGTAACCCAGCCATTGCGGTCGTTGGCTTCGGGGCCGCCGTGGACCATCAGCAGGAGCGGCGCGGGCCCGTCGCTGTTTCGACTTCCTTCCAGTGGATGGATGAGGATACCTTCGAGTTCCAGCCCGTCCGAGGCCTCCCAGGTGATCACCTCTTGCTTCGCCAGGCGAACGGCCTCGAGCCATGGATTGGAATCGGTAAGACGCCGGGGTTCGGCATTCGCATCGCACGGCCGGTAGAGGAAGACCTCATCCGGGTGGGTCGGTGTCTCCCCAGCCAGCGCGACGGTGCAGCCTTCAGCGGAGAATCCGCTGACGATGGGGGCACCACCACCCGCCGGGCCAGACTGAAAGAGCTTCTGTACCTGACCTGTGAGGCTTACAGTTCCGACTGTGGTTTCCGAACCCGTGTTGGCCGACCAGAGGATCGTGTCGGGTGATTGCCATCGGAGGTCGTTCACATGGGCTTCGAAGTCGGGCATCAGGTCACGCAACGTTCCTTCGCCGATGGAGCCGACGAGCAAGCGTCCTTCCCGCGTGTCATTGGGATCAGCGGCCGAGACCATCGCGACATGCTGACCATCGGGGGACAGGCGATAGGCGCCGAGCTTTCCGGGGTTGTCCCATGCTGCGACCCTCTCCCCGCTATCTGCGTCGTAGAGCTGGACCTTGCGCTTCATGTAGCGATCGTCGATCAGGTTGCGCGGCTGAACGGCGGTGAGGATGTGCTTGCCGTCGGCCGACCAACTGGGCGATGACGTGGTGCCGTCGACCACGAGACGCCGAGGTGCCTCAGGCTCCTCTTTCTCTGCTCCTGGCATCGAAGGGGTAGGGTGGAACGGGGGTAGCTCGGCGAGCCATAGGCCCGCGTGGCGCCAATCCTCTTCGAAGACGACAGCGTCGTACCCTCTTTTGGCGGCCTTCTTTCCCAGCTCGTCTTTTTCGTCGGTGGCAAGGAATACCACGCGTGACCCATCCGGAGAGACGTCGTAGGACCCGATGCCGGTCTTGTGGACGAGCATGCGCCGTGATTCACCTCCCGCCACAGGGACGGCCCAAAGGGCTTGATGATCGTCGTCGCCGCGCTGAGCTCGGTAGTACACGAGTCGGCCATCGGGGCTGAACGAAATGTCGGACACGCGGACCTGACCGTGAACGAAGGGCCGGGGTGCCGATTCGCCGTCAGCCGACACGATCCACAGCTGGTTCCAACTGCTACCGTCTTCGTCGTCTCCCGGAATACGAGGCAAGGAGAGGGTGTAGGCCACCAGACTTCCGTCGGGCGCAACCTTCACTTCGCCTACGCTGTGCAGGGCAGCGAGATGGTCGAAGTCCAGACCGGCTCCCGCGCTGGGCGACGCAGTGACGAGAACGAACAGAGCCGCCGTTGAGAGAATAGCGGATTGCCGTGCGGACGTCAGGGCAGAACGAGCGAAGAAGAGCATCGAGACTCCTGGATCTAGTGGGGTGCGTAGGCGGGTTCGGCCGGATTGTATCCGGAGCGGAAAACGGGGCGATTTCGTCGGCTCTCGGCCCCTGGTAGACTTCGGAGTCTTGAATTCCGGAACGCCGGAGCTGCGCGAAGCCCGCTCTGTCGACGAGCGCGATTTGGGGACACCTCGGGGAGACACGATGGCCGGCCAGGTGCTAGACATCGATCAGCTACTCACGATCATGACCAAGCAGGAGGCCTCGGATCTCCATCTGAAACCGACCCGACCTCCGCTACTGCGCCTGAATGGCAAGCTCTTGCCACTGAAGACGGATCCGCTGACGATCGAAGACATGCAGCGGGTGGTCGACAAGGTCCTGAAGAAAGATACCCAGCGCGAGAGGCTCGAGAAACACATGGCGGTGGATGTCGGCTACGGTGTGCCCGGCGTCGCCCGCTTCCGTGGCAATCTCTATTCGCAGCGTGGCAATCTCGCGGCGGTGTTTCGGCGCGTGCCGTTCCAGGTGAAGTCCCTCGAGGAGCTCGACCTGCCACTGGTTCTCGGCGAGTTCTGCAAGCTCCATCAGGGCCTGGTACTGGTCACCGGGCCGACGGGCAGTGGCAAGTCGACAACTCTGGCTGCGATCATCAAGTGGATCGTGGCCAACCGGCCGGTGCATGTGATCACCATCGAAGATCCGATGGAGTTTCTGTTCGCCGACAACGTAGCATCGATCTCCCAACGGGAGCTGGGCACGGATACCATGAGCTACGCGGAGGCGCTCAAGAACTCGTTGCGACAGGATCCCGACGTCATCATGGTGGGCGAGATGCGGGATCCCGAGACCATCCAGACCGTGATCACGGCGGCCGAGACCGGGCATCTGGTGTTCTCGACGCTGCACACCAACAATTCCACCCAGACCATCGACCGCGTCCTGGATTCGTTTCCGCCGGAGCAGCAGGGCCAGGTCCGCTCGCAGCTGTCACTCGTCCTGCGCGCCGTGGTGTCGATGAAGCTCGTGCAGCGGGGCGACGGCGAGGGTCGTGTGGCGGCGCTGGAGATCATGCGCAATTCGCCGAAGATCGCCGAGATGATCGAAAAGGGCGACACGACCCATCTGCACGACGAGCTGGAGGCCTCGGTCGGCTACTACCGGATGCAGAGCATGAATCATTCGCTCATGGCTCTGCTGGTGCACGGCACCATCACATACGAAGAGGCGATGGAGGCGTCGACCGACCCGGAAGATCTGTCTCTCAAGCTGCGCAAGATGTTTCCGAACCTGGAAATGGAAGGAGGAAGCGACGTGCCCGATTCAGATTTTGCCGAGATCCAAGAGCTGCAGCAGTTCCGCAAGCTGTACGAAGAGCAGGAGCTCAAGACCAAGGATCAGCTGGCCGAGAAAGATGAGGTCATCCGAGGCCTGGAGCAGACCATCGCGGGGCGCGATCAACGGATTCAGGAGATGGACGCTCGCCTCGACGAGGCACGTCAAGAGCACGACAAGATGCGCGGTGACTATCAGCGTCTCCAAGAAGAAGCCCAGCAGAAGATGAACAAGCTGATGGAACGCATCAAGGAGCTGAATCAACGCATCTCCGGCGATGGTGGCGGCAGCAGCAGCAGCTCGGTGAGCGGAAAGACCGGCATCTTCCGCTGACGTCGATTCGGCGACGGGACGAGATCCGAGCCTTCCCGGAGGCGCGAAGGCCAGCTGGTTTTCGATCGGATCCTCCTTTCGATGGGGCCGGTCGATGCTGCGGCCCGGGAGACACGGCACCGATGCTCGCGGAGATCCGAGCTTCGGGGGTGAGTCGGAGTGCCCAGGCGCACGACAGGTTCGTCCGAATCCGCCTGGGTCGAGAGGTCGGGGCAGTGCTGCCGGTCCGATGCGGAACGGAGCGTGCGTCGAGTTGGTCTGCTCTCGGTTCGGGCGCTGGCGAACGCAGAGTGAGGGACGTTTCCAGACGTGGCGTCGGAGTACAGGGCCGCGGGGAACTAGTTCGGAGGAATGTGTAGCCAAACCGGCTACTGCCCCGTAGTCCAAGCTCGTGAGCCCTGATCCCGAAACGATGTGGGAGAGATCCGTTGACTTCGAGCGATGATGTTTCGCTGACACGCCTGGAGCCTGGCTGCGACGCGCCGTCGGTTGAGGTTCCGTGCGCTGCCTTCCGAGCCGAGCCGTTCGTTCCGTTGACCTCTGACCGGCGGCCCTTGTCGGAGAAGCTTCTGTGGCTTCGCGCCTTGGTGACCGCGCCTCGAACGATCGCTTCCATCGCGCCGAGCTCGCAGGCGCTGGCGGATGCGGTCGTGTCTCGGCTTGACCTCGGCGACTCGCCGCACGTGCTCGAGCTTGGACCCGGCACGGGTGCTCTGACCCGGGCCTTGCTGCGCCGCGGGCTGAATCCCGGTCGCTACGTGGGAATCGAAGTGCGCGCCGAGCTCGTCGAAGGTCTGCGGACAGCGTTTCCCGACCTCTCCTTTGTCCATGGTTCTGCCCTAGGACTGTCCGAGCTCCTACGAGCCGCGGACGTCGAGCCGACTCGCGTCGTTGCCTCCCTGCCCTGGTCGATCCTCAGTCGGGTGGATAGGAAGGCATGTCTAGAAGCCGCCGCACAGGCCATCGGTCCGGCTGGACAGCTCGTGACGTACTCCTACGTGTCGGGTGGCATTTTCTTGCCTGCCCGGCGCCTCGACCGAGAGTTTCCTCGCGTGTTCGATGATGTCGAAACTCATGGTGTCGTGTGGAGAAACCTACCTCCTGCGATGGTCTGGAGTTGTCGTAGGTGAGTACGCCACCCGTGCTCGTGATCGGTTCGGGTCCGGCCGGGCTGGCTGTTGCTGCTTGCTTGGTGCAGCGAGGAATCGGGGTCAGACTCGTCGATCGTCATGGAGCGATGGGAGGTGCCTACACGCGGATGTATGCACCGCTGGTTCTCTCCTCACTGAGTCGCTACTTGGATCTGCCGGACCGGGCGCTCCAGGCATCAGGTCCGTACACTCGTGCGAGCGAATACGCTGCATACCTTGCTGACTATGGCCGAAGGGCCGGGCTGGTCGTGGAGCAGCGGTGTGTTACACGGCTGGAGGCGGCCGAGGATGGAATTGGATACTGGGCCGATTTCGATTCGCGATCGCGATCTGCGCGAGCTCGGTTCGTCGTCGTTGCCACCGGCATGTGCGACCATCCTGTAATTCCCGACGGGATCGAGCTTGAGGCCGGAGGTCCGACCATGCCGGAGGTTCTCCATTCCCGTGACTGGCGGGGCATTCAGGCACATCGGACCAAACGGGTGTTGATCGTCGGCAGCGGTATGCGTGCCGTCGAGTTGGCAGAGGAGTGTGCCAGTGCAGGCGCGAGGGTCGTGATGAGCACCCGTCGCCGGGTCGTTGCTTATCCGCGCAAGATCTTCGGTCTTGACTTGCGCCACGTGACGTTTCCACTGTTGCGTCGGCTACCCCGTTTTTTCGTGCGCCAGCGGTGTCGGTCCGGCTGGCGTTTTCCGGGAATCGACGACAGCTTCGGCAGTCTTCTCGCCAGCCGGAGAATTCAGGTGCGAGGGCCGCTCGCTCGACTTGATGCCGGCACGGCCGTCTTCGCTGACGCATCGCCATCCTGGTCGCCAGATCTGGTGGTGCTAGCCACCGGATACCGATTCGAGCTGCCCTTTCTATCCGCCGACTTGCCTCGCTCCGAGCAAGGTTATCCCTTGGTAGAGCATGGAGAATCACCCCGGTTGCCCGACCTGTTCTTCCTCGGATTCCCGTGTACTCATGGCGCCGACAGTCAATTCCTGCACGGTATGGCGAGAGACGCGCGGACCATCGCGGCGACCATCGCCCGAAGACTCAACCTGCCTCGAAGGAGCGTGCCACGTCCTCGAGGTCCTTCGCACACTCCTGCATCGCCTTCCTCATCATGGGTTTCGTCAGAAACGACATGAATTTGGCCAGGAGTGTCAGGGGCGTAGCGCGAAATACGAGCTCCACCTCGGTACCGTCGGACGTCTCCTCAAGGGTGAACGTCGACACATAGTGGGCGCCGTGGCTCTCGGCCTCCAATGTGTAAGAGCGTGGCGGGTCGAAGCGGGTGACTTCCATTTCCTCGGTGGCCTCGCGACCAAAGACCTTGCGGGTCTCCTTGAACCGCGTTCCGACTCCGACATCGCCCTCGGTCAACATCTCGATTCGGGTGATCGCGGAGATGGTCTCGGCAGCCTTCGGAAAGTCGCTCAAGCGGGCGAAAACCTCGTTTCTTGGTGCCGCTATGGTCCTGCTGAGGGAGATCTCCGTCATGACTCGCTCTTCCTCGTGTAGGTCACTTCGATGACCTGGGTGTTCTTCTCGCCGATGGGTAGATCGTGGACCTCCATGGTCATCCGATCTTCCGAATGGAAGCGCCAGACGTACTTCACCATCTTGTCGTGTTCGCCGGTGAGGTATTCATCGAGAGTGCCGTACGTGATCAGGACTTCGCCGCCCGGGTCGAGATCGCCTTCGCTCGTCAGGAGGGCCGTGTCCACGGAGCCGACCGTCGCAGTGACATAGCTCTGCTTGAAGTTGTCGTAGCCCAGGATCATGAACGCTTGCATCGGCTGGCCCATCAGTGTCCCGGTCGATTCTTGCTTCAGCCAGCGGCCGTCGACCAGCCAACCGAAGGTAGCCTCGCCTTTCTCCGCTGGCTGGTTGGGCATCATCGTGATGCGGAACTCGGTGTCCCAGGTGCCCAGGAACCGTGACAGGAGTTGGTGATGCTCGCCGGGCGCGGTGAACTCGCGTGCTCGGTTCATCATGGCTGCCAGATCGACCGAGCCTTCGCCCGTAGGCGTGGCTTGGTTGGCCTGGTCGGGAGTTTGAGCCCCAGCGGTTGTGCTTCCCAGAAACAGCATCGAGGCGAGGATGATCAGCGTCGGGGTTCGGCATGCCTTCATGGAGAGCTCTCCTTGGGTTGGCGTGAGTCGGACTGATGTGTGGTGGGAAGACCGGAGGTTGCCCCGGCCAGTTCTCGCAACACCGTGTAGCGCAGCGTCAGGCATCCCGACGGCCGCTCGACGAGGGTTTGTTGGACTTGCTGCACGGATCGGTCGGCTGCGCCGGCAGCGGGGAGGCTGGCGAGGGTTGTCAACGTGAGGACGATGGTGGTCGCGCCTCTGCGGCGCCAGGGCCGGTCCAGCGCGTTCTCCAGCAGGCGGAGCCGCAGCAAGATCAAGCTCTCCGGCGCGAGGAACGAGTGCTCGAGGAAAGACCTGTTCGCCACGGCTCCGGGGGTGGAGAGGTTCGCGCGCGCGAAATGAAGCAACGCGCGCCGATAGCTAGCGACGTCGCCCCGGAGCGCCCGGGCCACGGTGCGGTCGCAGCACGGTTCGATCAGGGCATGGACACGGCGGCGGCAATACCAGACCGCAGGGTGAAACCAATAGGTTGCGTGCACCGCGAGACAAGCCAACCCGAACCAGGTGTCTCGGCGACGGACATGGGCCAGCTCATGGAGGAGGACGGCGGCCAGAAGTTCTCGCGACAGTCGGCTCGGCAGCGCCGCCGGTAAGAAAATGGTCGGTCGGATCGCACCTGCGACCATGGGTGCTACGACATCGGGCGTCAGCACCAGTTCCGGTGGTCGCGTAAGGCCCATCCGCCGTGCCTCGATGTCTAGCAGATCCTGGAGATCGCCGTCCGTGACGTGGACCCCGGTAGCCCGCCATCGAGTGAGTGTCCGTCGCGTCCAGGCGAGCTGTATCCCGAAGAAAGCGATCGCTCCGGCGAGCCAAACCACCGCCAACGCCTCGGCGTGCCAAATGGTGGGGAGCGCCGTCGCCGGGTCCGACGGGGGACGCTCGTGGGCAGGGCCGACGATCTCAGCCGAAGGCACCGCCACCGGTGGCAGGAATCCGGGAATGGCCACGATCGTCGTCTCGGTGGTCGGGGCGACGGCGTCGATCGATCCGGGAGCCGTCCACGGGAGTCCCTCGAAAGGCAACGTCGGCAACACGGACAGAGGGACGACCAGGCGCACGACGATCAGTAGCCAGAGCGCCAGCCGCAACTCCGGCCAGGTGTTCTTCGGCAGTAGGCGCTGCATCACTGCGACGACCAAGACCCAGACCGTGACGCTGACGGACAACGGCGCCACGTGGTGCCAGAAGGAGTGGACTCCGAGATCGAGCAGGGTGCTCAAGGGTCCAGACCTTCATCCCGCAGGATTCGTTCCAGGTCCTCTCGCTCCCGGCGAGACAGTCTTTCGTCGGCCACGAGATGGTGAACGAGGGTACCGAGCGTGCCATCGAAAGCGCGGCGTACCAACGCTCTGAGGGCAGCACCTCGGGCCGCTTTCTGTTCCACTGCCGGCCGGAAAACGCTGGTATTGCCACGCTTCTCGCGAGACACGGCGCCTTTTTCGACCAGCCGTTGGAGCAGAGTCTTGACTGTCGAATAGGCCCAGTCGGTCTCCCCTTGGACGTCCGTGAGGACATCTCGCACCGTGACCTCACCACGCTTCCAGACCGCATCCATCACGGTCCACTCGGCGTCGCTGAGCTGGGCGGGCTCCGGGCCAGAACAGGCTGGTTCGTCGCGCATCTGCCACAAATGTAGCAGAAAATGCTACGTTTGTGGCAGATCGCGAACCGGCGAACTGGTCATCGACCCTTGAGTTGATCCATGACCGGTCGCAGGCCCTCGACCAAGGCCTCGCCGACGATGCGGTTGCCACGCGCGTTCAAGTGGGTGTCCTGCAAATGAAAAACGTGGGGGTGGCCATCTTCCAGAGGCATTGCGGATCGCAAGGAAGGCAAAGGATCGATGAAGGTCAACCCCTGCTCCTTGAACCACTCGAACAGGAGCCTTTGGGGGCGGTCCCTTTGGAGGTGCATCTCGGTTCGCGACTGGACCTCCGACCACAGAGCATCGTCGACCTGATTTTCGTCCGGGATCACCAAAAACAAGACCGGAGTTCGCCCGCATGCGTCGGCAATCCTTCGCAAGACCGAGAATCTTCTTTGGTAGCTATCATCGTCCTGAAGACTCAGGTCACGGGCTCGCTTCGTTTGGATCTCGAGGAACGTCCTTCGGAGGAAGGTCGGTCGCTCCTGCAGAGGATCCAGTACCCAGGGGAAGACGGCTCCGAGCGCCGCAGGCGTTTGCTCGATGATGCCGGCTTCGGAGTCTCCTCCGAGTACGGATACATCGTGATGCACCTCGTTGACGGCTGCCGCTCGTAGCGCTGCCAGTCGTCTGGGAATCTGGATGAGGAGAGATCGCTCCGCGGAATACCAGTCCGCCAACAGACTCGGTCCGGCAGGCGGCAACGAGAAGGTGAGGTCATTGCCGACGAAAAGAGCGATCACCACAATGTCGGGATCCAACGGCAGGACATCGTGCAGCAGGAGGTGGAGATACTCTCGAGGGTCGACGCCCGCAATGCCGGCATTGTAGATCTCCACCCCCGGCGTTTTCCGCTCTGCGACGGTCGTGTAGTGGTAGTAGTGCGGCACGACTCCCTGGCTGAAGGAATCGCCGACCACGGCGACCAGTGGTCCTTGGCGCTCTGCCGCCAGCTCGTGATCATAGAAGCCCTGACTGTTCACGGGCATTCCAAAGCGGATGTAGCCTGGCGGTCGCCGCTGGGCCTCGACCCTTCGCTCGGCACCCACATCGGGATGGAACAAGAGAACAGACGGACGCATCTTGGCCGTTGTCTTCGCCATCAGCTCGCCGCCTACAGCCAGCACGCAAAGGTAAAAGACCAGCAGATCCGCGGCTCGTAGCAGCCGACCGCTCAGCCACTGGGCCGCCGTGAGGCGTAGCACCATCAAGGTGGCGAAACCGAGGGCCGCCACTGCCCAGGTTTTCCACAACATCGGCAGGGCGAAGGGCTGGAAGGCCACCAGGTAGACGAGCCAGTGGCTGATCAGGACGAATGCCAGGAGCCGAAACTCGATCCCGGTCATGCGCAAGCAGCCTCGGCTCCCGTTGCGAAGCTGGAGGAATATTGCGAGTAGCGCGGTCAGCGCTCCGAGCACTCCCACCAGGCGAATTCGAGGACCGTTCGGCACGGCGTCAGCTGTAGTCGGTTGCAACCAGGGCCTGAGACAGACCCAGAGGGCCAGGGTCAGACAGAGAAGAACCAACCCGTGGTACGTCAACCGAAGGCCAGCAGAGACCCGGTCGCTACACAGCCATTTCTTGACGTGGTCCAGATTCATGCGGGTTCCGGAGACTAGTGTGCAGATTCGGCGGGGAGCGAGTTCAGGCGTTGGACATCGCCTGATCAATGCTCACTTCGAAGGGCGGTCCAAGGACGCCGACCTCGGTGATGATCGCCGACACCAGCTCATGGGGCGTTACGTCGAAGGCGAAGTTCTGACCGAGGGTCGAGTCGGGTGCTACGGCGCTACCGGCGAAGGAAGTAATCTCCTGGGAGTCACGTTCCTCGATAGGGATTTCGTCGCCTGTTGGCGTCCTCGGATCGATGGTGGAGAGTGGCGCTGCGACGTAGAACGGCACGCCGTGGCGTGCGGCCAGCACCGCCACGGTATAGGTGCCGATCTTGTTGGCGACGTCGCCATTCATCGCGATCCGGTCGGCGCCGACGACGACCCGGTCTACCAGTCGCCGCGACATCAAAGCACCGACGCTGGAATCTGTGACCAGCCGATGGGGGATGTCCTGACGGCTCAGCTCCCAAGCCGTGAGGCGAGCTCCCTGAAGCAAGGGTCGGGTCTCGTCGACCCATACCTGGCCCACCCGGCCCGCTCGATACGCCGACGTGATCACACCGACCGCGGTGCCGTAGCCACCGGTGGCCAGCGCCCCTGCGTTGCAATGCGTGAGCACCCGGTCTCCCGGTGTGAAGAGGTCTGCACCGAAGTCGCCCATCCTCCGGTTCGCCACCATGTCGTGCTGGTGGATGGCCTGGGCGCGCTCGAGGAGAGCGTCCCGAACGGCCCGGATGCCGTCGGATCGATGGCGCTCCAGAATCTCCCTACCCTGATCGAGTGCCCAGCGCAGATTCACCGCCGTGGGTCGTGTTTCGAGAAGCCTCCGATAGACGTCGTCGAAGCGGGTCTCCAACCCGTCCGCCGACTCCCCGAGTCCGTCCAACCCCACGACCAGCCCATAGGCTGCGGTCACGCCGATCGCTGGCGCACCGCGCACGGCCAGCCGGCGAATGGCATCGGCCACGGTGGCGACGTCGCGACACTCGATCCAGCGTTCCTCTTCGGGAAGAAGCGTCTGGTCGAGCAGGTGAAGAGTGCCGTCCCGCCACGCGATGGGAGAAAAGGTGTCGAGCTCGGAGGTCGCGTCGGACGGTGTCGTGTGGCTCATGAGGGGATGTTATCCGGCACTGGCCAGCGGTTACCGCCGGGACGTCGGCCACGGGCTGCTAGTACGCGTTGTGCCACAGGCCGCTGCGAAACGTCATCCACAGGATCTTGAGATCGAGAGTCAGCGACCAGTTCTGAATGTAGTAGAGGTCATACTGGATCCGCTTGCGGATCGAAGTGTTGCCCCGCCAGCCATGAACTTGGGCCCAGCCCGTGATACCTGCCTTCACTCGGTGGCGGAGCATGTAGTCGGGGATCTTGTGCTTGAACTCCTGAACGAAGATCGGACGCTCCGGACGAGGTCCGATGATCGACATCTCGCCCTTCAGCACGTTCCACAACTGGGGTAGCTCGTCGATCGACCACTGGCGGATGAACTCACCGATCGCAGTGCGACGCGCGTCGCCCTTCTTGGCCCATACAGGTCCGGTGCTCGACTCGGCGTTCACTCTCATGGATCGGAACTTCAAGATCAGGAAGCTCTTTCCATCCAGACCCATGCGTTCTTGCTTGTAGAAGATCGGTCCTCGGTCTTCGATCCAGATCGCTAGTGCAATCCAAGGAAAGACGAAGAGCATGCAGAAGAGAAGGCCGGCGCCGGCGATGGTCAGATCCATTCCACGCTTGGCCAAGCTGCTCCAGCCCTGCAACGGCACCTGGGAGAGGTTGATCACCGGCATGCCGTCGAGGTCTTCCAGACTCGACTTCAGGGTGGCGTATTGCAGCACGTCGGGGACCAATTTCACTTCGACGCAGTGCCTCCCCACCGTCTGCATGACCCGCAGCATCTTGCGATGGGCCTCCAGCGGCAGGGCGATATAGACCTGGTCGACGCGTTGCACTTCGATCACGCGTTCGACCTCACGTAGCGTGCCGAGCACCGGTACGTCGAAAAACGTGCTGCCGGTCTTGCCGGGGTCGTCGTCCAGAAATCCGACCGCCGCGAAGCCCAGCTCGCGGTGCGCTTGCAGCTTGAACGCGATCTCCTTCCCGAGGTTGCCCGCTCCGACGATGAGGATCCTCTGGAGATTGTGACCCGCGAGACGCCGGCGTTGCAGATGCCAGCGAATGACTGTGCGCGTGACGACCAAGAGCGCCAGGTCGACGGCGACGAACAATGCCATGAAGGCGCGGCTGTATTGGAAGTACTCGTCGGTGACCTCATCCAGCGGGCGGTACCAGGCCTGGCCAGCCGAGATGAGGAATGTGGCGACGACCACGGCCAACGCCAGGGTCAATGCTTCGTCGACCCGACTGCGGTCGCGTCGGCTCTGGTACAGGCCGTGGAAATACAGCACCACCGGCCAGATCACGAGGATCACCGGTAGAAGGAAGAGATAGGGCTCGAAGTCCGGTTTGCCCTTGGTCAAGGGCACGAGCTGGACTTCGAAGCGGAGAAACCAGGCGACGAAGAAAGCGGCGAGAGTCGCGAGCAGGTCGCCCGTCAAATAGAGCAGAGCGTTGCTCCGGCGTTGCTGACGGATCATCGTCTCTCCGAGGGTCGCGGCAAATCGCTACGAAAGGTACCAGTCGAGAAAGAACACAAGGCGACGGCAGGAAGGATCGGGTCGCCGAAGGGAGCCCCCTGGGTTGGGGTCAGGGCAGAGCCAGTTGTTGAACGATCGACGACCGCAACCGCTCTCGGAAACGATCAGAGGAGAAGGTGTCAGCTCGGGCTCCCAATTCCAAATAATTGAAGCGAATCGCGAGGCATTTGTCAATCGCCTCCGATAGCGCCTCCAGGCTCTTGGTGTCCGAGACGCGGGCCGATCCCTCGGCGGGAGGATCGTACAGCACTCCGTGAACTCCGTCTTCCACGATGTCTAGCACTCCGCCTCGACCGAGGGCCACCACCGGCGTTCCGGCGGCGAGTGCCTCGACGGTAGCGATGCCGAAGTCCTCGACTCCGGGCTGCAGAAAGAGCCGCGCTCCTCGGTAAAGACGTCGCAGCTCGGCGCCGTCGACCCTCCCCAGGAGTCTGGCGTGACGCCCACACAGCGCTCGGAGTGCCTTTTCTTCCGGTCCGGTACCGACGACGCGCAGTTCCAGCCCGCGTGCCTCGCAAGCTCGGATCGCCAAGTCGAGTCGCTTGTAAGGAACCAAAGCCGAAACTGCCAGTGCATAGGTGCCGGGGTCGTGGTGGTCCTCGTCTCGGAATGCGGCCACGTCCACGGGTGGGGGCAGCACCTCAGCGTCGCGCCCGTAGTAGCGTTGGATCCGTTGCGCGACGAATCGGGAGTTGGCCCAGAAACCGTCGACTCGAGGAATGGAGGCCACGTCCCAAAGGCGCAGCTTGGAAAGACTGAGAGAGCGCAGCAGTCCCACCGGCCCGCGGGAGCTGGGAAAGTATGCTTTTTCCTGATCCCAGACGTAGCGCATCGGGCTGTGGCAGTAGCATAGATGCATCGCATGAGGCCCCGGTACCGCACCCTTGGCCACGCAATGGCTGGTGCTTACGAGGAGATCGTAGGAAGTCAGATCGAAGCTCTCGATCGCCGCCGGGAACAGCGGTAGATAGTAGCGATACTTGCGCCGCGTCAGCGGTAGGTTCTGAACGAAGCTGCTGTGGATGGGATGGCGTCGGAGACGCTCGGACAATGCCACCGGGTAGGCGATCAGGCTGTAGATCGGTGCGCCCGGAAACAGGTCCGCGATCGCTTCCAGGACCTTCTCGCCGCCCCGCATTCCGGTGAGCCAGTCGTGAACGAGAGCGACCCTGCGGCCAGCCACCGCATCGTGGAACTTATGTTCGGCGTCCGCCGCGCCCGAGGAAGTCACTGTCCCAGGACCTGACGATAGACCGCCAGGGTCTTCTCGGCCGCTCGCCGCCAGCTGAAATCCTTCGACCTACGTAGCCCCATGCGGGCGAGGCTACTGCGGTGATCGTCGTTCGTCAGGCATTTCACGATGGCCCGAGCCATGCCTTCGACGTCGAGCGGATTGACCAGCGTTGCATAGCCGGCGGCGATCTCCTTGAGTGCCGAGGTGTTGGACGTGATGACCGGTGTGTTCGACGCCATCGATTCGACCACGGGCAAGCCGAATCCTTCGTAGAGGGTTGGGTAAAGGAAGAGCGCAGCTCCCTGATAGATGGCCGGCAACGCCTCCTGGGCGACGTGGCCTAGCAGTACGATCCGGTCGCCGAGGCCGAACTGCTCGGCGCGTTGACGAATCCGAAATTCCAAACCCGAGCGGTCACCGACGCACACCAGCTGATGGGGGAAGTCGTGCAGCTCCACGGCGCGGGCGTAGGCCTGTACGACGCGGTCGAGGTTCTTGTGGGGTTTGGGATTGCCTACGAACAGCAGGTAGCGACCCTCGCGAAGTCCCAGCTGCTTCATCCAGCGTGCCAGCTCCGCGTCTTCCAACTGCTCGTGGAAGAGATCCTCGATCCCGTTGTGGATCACCTCGATCTTGCGCCCGTCGTAGCCGAAGTGACGTTCCAGATCTTTCTTGGTGTTGTGGGACACGGTCAGGATCCGGTCACCTCGCTGCAGGCTGCGACGGATCATCCTCTCGGCATAGTGGAAGGCGAACCGGTTCGGCAGGAATTCCGGATGGAGAAGGTGGATGATGTCGTGGATCGTGACGACGGCCTTGGCGGGAACCACGAGTGGCAAGACGTAGTGGGTTGCGTGATAGAGGTCTACTTTCTGGCGGTAGAGATCCCAGGCGACCGTAAAGAGCTCCCGAATCGAATAGACAGGAGACCTTTGGGGCACGACCTGAAAATTCTCCGGCAGGTTGCGCAGCTCGTCGCGGCTTTGGGGGCCCAGGAAAAGAAGGTAGCGGTTGTGCTGGTCGATCTCCCCGAGCTCCCTCACCAGATTGCGCACATAGGTGCCGATGCCGAAGTCGCGGATCTTGCGCGCATCGATCGCGATGGTAGACGGGATAGAGCTTTCGGCGTCGGTCAAGGCTGGCTCCGGTGAGAGATGCTGGACGGGAATCGGATTGTAGCGGACCGCTCGGGCCCTTTCGGCCTCGGAACCTAGTGCGGAAGCCTGGGTTCGGGCCGAAGCGACTTGGCCGAAACGGTCCGCGGCCCGACCGCCTGCTGCGGTTGCTCGACTGAGGGTTCGGAGGAAACGTCACGAGAACGTGCCCTGACGGGCAATGCGGGATAGCATGGGGCGACGAATCTGATCCCGGCGGCGGGCGTTGCCCAATGGCCTTCCGCCGACGTTCTCCTTGGCCAGGTCAGGGTATCCGTGGCGCGAATCCTCGTCGTCGAACAAGACAAATCGGAGCGCAACTTCTTCGCTGAAACGCTGGAAGGAGTGGGGCACGACGTGCGTGCGGCGCCCGACGGCGACACCGCTCTCGAGGCGACTCGAGCAGAAGGATTCGACCTTCTTCTCACAGATCTCGTGATTCCCGGAACCTCGGGGTTGGAGCTGCTGCGGGCGTTGCGTTCCGAGCAACCGGAGACCGAGGTCGTCGTGCTCACGGCCCACGGCAGCGTGGAGCTGGCGGTGGAAGCCATGCGCGCGGGGGCCTTTGACTTCATCAAGAAGCCTCTGACCACCGCCGACGAGCTTCTGCTAGTGGTGGAACGTGCCCTCGAGCGGCGTACCTTGCGGTCCTTTCGAGATTCCACGGAGCTCGACCGGTTCGAGCCGTTGCGACTGGGCTACGGATCGCCCGCCATGAAACAGGTGGAGAAGGCACTCGGCCGTGTCGCAGACACCGACGCCACCGTCGTCCTCCTCGGTGAGAGCGGTACCGGCAAGGAGGTCGCGGCGCGTGCCGTACACCAGTGGAGTCGTCGTGCCGCCGGTCCTTTCGTGGCGGTGAATTGCGCTGCCATTTCCGAGAATCTTCTCGAGAGCGAGCTCTTCGGACACGAGAAAGGTGCCTTTACCGGTGCTGTGTCGGCCCGTCGGGGTCGGATCGAGCTGGCGCAAGGCGGTACCTTCTTTCTCGATGAGGTCGCCGAGCTGAAGCCCGAGCTCCAGGCGAAGTTGCTGCGGGTTCTACAGGAGAAGACCTACGAGCGGGTGGGTGGCACTCGAACCTTACAAGCCGATGTCCGCTGGATCGCCGCCACCCATAGGGACCTCGAACAGAGAGTCGAGGACGGCAAGTTCCGTGAGGATCTGTACCATCGGCTCATGGTCTTTCCAGTCCATCTGCCGCCGCTGCGCGAGCGCCGGGAGGACATCGTGCCGCTGGCCAATGTTCTACTGCGCAAGATCTCAAGCGATCTCAAGCGTCGCAGGCTCGAGCTGTCCGAAGAAGCCGAGGAGCAGTTGCAACAGGCCAGCTGGCCGGGCAACGTCCGCGAGCTGGCCAACGCTCTCGAGAGGGCAGCCATCCTGACCAGCGGGTCGGTTCTCGATGCCGAATGTCTCGTGCTCCAGGGAGTCGACCCTTCGGGTACCGCGATCCCGAGGCCGAGAGTCGAATCGGAAGACCTACGTTCGTCCGTGGCCTATTCGAACGAGTTCGATTCGGAAGCGTTGGCTGGGGACCCCGGTCTGCCGAACAAAGAGCGCGCCACCATCACGGGCAAGACTCTCGAAGAGATCGAAAAGAAGGCGATCGAGGTGACGTTGAAGGAGACCGGTGGCCATCGGAAGAACGCCGCCGCGCGTTTGGGTATCGGTCTCCGTACGCTGTACGACAAGATTCGAAAATACGGCTTGAGCTGAAGCTCGCAAACGCCTACCGCTCCGGCCTCACTAGTGCAGGCGGCGTAGATAGAAGCCGATCTGTCGGCGCGACTTGGGCTCCTCGGTGCGGGCCAGGCAGCTGACGACCGACAGACGTGTACCGCGGTCGGGGTCGCCGGGGACGGCGAATACGACGCCGCGACCGAGCACCGCCCCTGGTGAGTCGAGGATCTGGATGCTCTCGGCAGGCTGACCGGCTGGTTGGTACCAGAGCGTGGTCGGACCGACCGGCGCGAGCTCGAAGTGATGGGTTCCGGGTGCGAGATCGTGGCTGACGGCGAAGCAGCGCCCCGGCCGGTCGATACGACGGCCGTCGACAAAGGCTTCCAGGGAGCGCAGCCTCGGCTCGTCGAGTCTCGGGTAGGGCAGCCAGCGAGTGATATCGGTGGTTGGTGGCACGGGAAGCTCGCCACCCTGGGGAACCAGATTCCAGTCGACTAGGAACGTTCCTGATCCAGCTGCTGTTGGCGGTGTCATGCGATAGAGGAGATTCCAGCCTTCGTAGACCAGCTGGGCCCGCGGATCAGCCGTCAGGCGAGCCGCTAGACGCGGTGGCATGAGAAAGCGCGACATGGCGAGGTAGTCGCTGTCCAGTCCGGCGGCGACGGCCATCGGCACGTCTGGCTCGGAGCCGTCGAAGACGCTGCGTTGGAGCCAGTAGGCCTCGGGATAAGGCACGGCCATGAATACCGGATCGAGGTCGTTGAGGAAGCTGGCCGTCGGTGCCCAGAAATGGTATTGCGGCGTCTGCCCCCAGGGCGCTGCGACCCGGGCCCCTTCGGGAATCGCCTGGCCCAGGGCCTTCCATTCCGTCTCGCGGTCCGGGGCGGCCGTGACGCCGTAGAGGAACGAGGTGCTTCGCCAAGCGCCCACTGCCAATACCAGGGTCAGTGCCAGTGCTGTGGGGAGGCGAAGACCGCCCGGTAGCCTCATGCTTCGTCCGGGTCGGTGCCCGGCGGCGGCCAGACGGAACAGCAGGGCCAGCGTCAATATCGGCAGGGCATGCGTGGAAAAGCGCATCATCAGCAGATACAGCAGGCCGAAACAAGCTGCTGCGAGGGTCATGGCGTCGGATATGCCTCGGAGGTGTGGGTCCCGGGCCGAGGGAAGATCTCGAGCAACGTCTCCTTCGCGATTCGTCAGAGCAGCCAGTAGGAGGATCGCGCATCCGGCGAACCAGGGCAGGTTGGCGAGTAGCAGCTTGTCCGTGGCTTGCGCTCCGATCTCCGTACCGACGTCCAACTGGTCCTTCCAGCGGAAGAAGTCGATGCTCTGGACCTTCCACAGAACGAGGTTTTGTGGAAAATGGGGGTGCAGGAGAAAGCCCGCTCCGAAACCGGTCATCGGATAGATCAGCCCAGGCCAGGGAACCGTCCCACCCGTCCGCCGATCCTGCCAGGCTTGCCAGAGAAACCAGATCAGGCAAAGACCGAGAAGTGCATGGAAGGCGGTGTACGTGAGTGTGAAGACCAAAGCCACCACGCCCAGCCAACGATACTTCCGGCTTCCGACACAGAGAGCGGCCAGCACGAAGAGGATCATGGCAGGCGTCTCCGGACGTAACCGGATCAGCCGACCGAGGAAGTCCATAGAGCCCAGCCATAGAAGGACAGGAACGAGGATTCCCCAGTTTCCTGCTGCCCGGCGCCCGACGGCGGCCAGTGTCGTGAAGGCCAGAGCGTTCCAGAAAGCCAGCGCCAAACGGCCGCCGTCGGTTCCGTCGCCGAATGCTGCGAACGGAGCCAGCAGCCCGTGGAAGAGCAGCTCTTTGTCGCCGAATCCTACGCCCTCGATACCGCGCAGCAGGCTGAACCTGAGCCAGGGGAGTTGATCCACCCAACCCTCCTCGGCATAAAGGCGAGCGACGGCCAGGTGGAAGTAGGAGTCGGTGTCCGGCAATGCAGGCAGCTGGAGCGCTACCCAGCCGAACACCAGCCAGAGAACGAAGAACGCAGCGAGGAAACGAACGGAGGCTCGGTGCCGAAAGGAGGGGGGATTCCGTATCGTGGCGTTGGGTTCGACGGAGGGCTCCGACTCAGCCAACGGCCGGCTCCCCGGCCTCCTCAGAGGCCCGTTGACGCCGGCTGAAGAACACGACGCCCACGCAGATCATAGCGATACCCAGCAGAAGCATCGACCAGGCGGGAGCGCCGTAGGCTGCCGGAACGGCGCCGACGAAGATGGCCATTGCCCCGGTGGTGAGGGCGTAGGGTAGCTGGGTGCGAACGTGAGCCACGTGATCGCATCCAGAGGCCATGGACGAAAGGATCGTCGTGTCGGAGATGGGCGAGCAATGGTCGCCCCACACCGCACCGGTGAGCACCGCACCGATGGAGCCCATCATGGCGACTTGGTAGACCGGATCGCCAAAGCTGTAGCCGGCGTCCACCGACAGCGCGTGGGCGATGGGAATGATCAGCGGTTCCATGATGCCCAGAGTCCCCCACGAGCTGCCGGTGGCGAACGCAACGGCTGCCGCGAGCACGAAGGTCAAGGCCGGCAGAAGGTGCGGCTCGAGGTTTCCCTGGGCCAGTCCCGAGAGATAGTGGGCCGTTGACAAGCCCTCGCATACGGCGGAAAGCGACCATGCCATGGTCAACACGAGAAGCGCTAGCAACATCGACTTGATGCCGGCCACCAGAGCGCTGACGCCTTCTTCGACACGAAAGATCCGCTGGAAGAGCGGCAGCACGAGAGCCACCAACGCACCCGCCAAGCTGGCCCAGAGCAGGGCCACGTAGCTGTCGGCGCCTTGTAGCAGCTGGCGTATCCCGAGCCAGAAACCCTCCGCTGCCGGTTCGCCCTTCTCGGCCAGCGCTTGCGAGCCGGTTTGCCACAGCCCGAAGAGTGTCACCAGCACCACCGTCGCGATCGGGACGAGGGCGTTGAGAGCTCGCTTGGGACTGTCTGTCGACGGTTGAATGCCCTGACTGGCATAGTCCGCGATGGGTCGGGCATCGTCTCCGAGTACCTTCCCTTCGTTCATGGCCCTCATCTCGGCTCGACGCATGGCGCCGAAATCGAAACGGGTGATGGCCAGCATCAGCACCAGCGTGATAGCGAAGAATGGGTAAAAGCGGTAGGGGATCGACGACAGGAACGCACCGTAGGCATCGGCTTCGAGGCCCAGCTTCTCGAAGGCGTCGCCGATCAGGCCGATCTCGAATCCCACCCACGTGGAGATGGGGAACAGACAGACCACGGGGGCTGCAGTGGAGTCGACGATATAGGCGAGCTTCTCGCGACTGATCTTCAACCGGTCGGTGATCGGTCGCATGGTCGGGCCGACGATCAATGTGTTGGCGTAGTCGTCGAAGAAAATCGCCAGGCCCATGAACCACGTAGCGATCTGACCGCGACGTCGTGATGTGGCCCATGGGCGCAACCGCTCGACGATGCCCTGGGTACCCCCGCTCTTGGTCACCACGCCGACCATGCCGCCCAACAAGCTGGTGAACAACAAGACCGAGATATGCGACGCATCGGTGAGCGAATTCACGATGTAGGTGTCGATGGTCCTCGCAAAGGCGGCGCCGGGGTGCCAGCTCTCAATCATCATGGCGCCGAACAGGATGCCGAGGAAAAGCGCCACCAGCACGTCTTTGAAGATCAGCGCCAGGATGACGGCGAGGAGGGGCGGCAGGATCGATGTCCAGCCCGGCAGCGTCGGTACCCGGACTTCACGACTCTGTCCTGCTGCGTTCAGCGTTACCTGGTTGACGCCGCCGCCGAGCTTCAACGTTGCGGTCGTGAAGGCGCCGTCTTCACCTACGACGACCGTTTCCGAGACGCCGCTGAGTGTGACTCGTACCTCGGTTCCCTCTTGAAGCGACGTCGTCAGCCGCAGCGGTGTCGCCGACATGTTGACGGGTACCGAAAGCTCGGCCCCTGCGAGGTCGACACCGCTAGCCCCCGCGTCCTGCGCGAGAACGGCGGCGGGCGGCGAACAGAGCGCCGCACAGAGCGTTAGCAGAACGAGAGCGAGGACCGGGCGGTCTCGCAGAGAGCCTGATCGAGGGAGTGTCGCCGTCATGTTCGTCCGTCGGGAGTTTTGGCAGCGGCCTCGACGGGACGGCTGCGATGCTAGTTCTGTTCCTGGTCGTCGTCCGAATCGGTCCTGGCGGGCATCGGCGGCAAGCCGAGAACCTCGCGCAGCTTGGATTCCAACTCATCGGCGAGATCGTCGTTCTCGCGCAGGAACCGCTTGGCGTTCTCCCGACCCTGACCTAGACGGACTTCGCCGTAACTGTACCAGGCTCCGCTTTTCACCACGAGCTTGTTCTCCACGCCCATGTCGATCAGCTCTCCGGTGCGTGAGATGCCTTCGCCGTAGTCGATGTCGAACTCTGCCTGACGAAACGGCGCTGCGGTCTTGTTTTTCACCACCTTGATCTTTGCGCGGCTGCCCACGACCTGGTCGCCGTCCTTGATCGCCGCGATGCGGCGGATGTCGATGCGTACGGAGGAGTAGAACTTGAGCGCCCGACCTCCGGTGGTGGTCTCCGGGCTGCCGAACATGACACCGATCTTCTCGCGAATCTGGTTGATGAAGACCAGGCATGTATTCGACTTGGCGACGATGGCGGTGAGCTTGCGCAACGCTTGCGACATCAAGCGCGCCTGCAGGCCGACGTGGGAATCGCCCATCTCGCCCTCGAGCTCGGCGCGGGGAACGAGGGCCGCTACCGAATCGACCACGACCACGTCGACGGCGTTGGAGCGCACGAGCATCTCGGCGATCTCCAGAGCCTGTTCGCCCGAATCGGGCTGCGAGACCAGCAGGTTGTCGATATCGACGCCGATCTTGGTCGCGTACTCGGCATCGAGGGCATGCTCGGCGTCGATGAACGCGGCCGCACCGCCGTGGCGTTGGGCGCCGGCGACCACTGAAAGAGCCAGTGTCGTCTTGCCGGACGACTCGGGTCCGAAGACCTCTACCACGCGACCCCTCGGGAAGCCGCCGATACCGATAGCGGTATCGACTGCCAAGGAACCGCTGGGGATCGACGCGATGGACAGCGTCTCGTGCTGGCCCAATCGCATGATCGAGCCCTGGCCGAATTGGCGTTCGATCTGTGCGACCGCACCTTCGAGGGCCTTGGTCTTGTCGGTTTCGGAGTTTTGCGAAGCTCGGGCCATGATTGCGATCCTTCCTCGCGCGCAGGCCACCTGCGCGTTGACGTGGCTCGTGAAGACGGGTCTGATGCTGAGAAGACCGACGAGTCGAGGCTGGAGGGACGCTATACTCTCGCCTCTCGAAGCTCCGTTCGAAGGTTCGAAATACCTTGGTCGAGCACGAGAGTAGTGCATCCCAAAGAGGCAGTCAAGAGGCGTAAGTCCGGGCCGAGATCGTCGGTCCTAGCCTGCCAGGCCCCTACCAGCGAAAGTCGTCTCAGAAGCATGACTCAGCTCAGCGTCGTTATCCCCGCATACAACGAAGAAGCGACCGTAGAGACCTTGCTTCGTCGGGTCCTCGCGGCACCGTTGCCGGAGGGGTTGAGCTTGGAGATGGTGGTCGTGGACGACGGATCCCGGGACGGGACTCGCGACGTGTTGCGCCGGCTGGACGCGTCGGGCGAGTTTCCGATGACCTACGTCGAGCACGAGAGCAACCGCGGCAAGGGTGCCGCGTTGCGGACCGGATTCGAGCGTGCGGGTGGCGACATCGTCCTCGTGCAGGATGCCGACCTCGAGTACGACCCGCGCGAGTATCCCGTGTTGCTCCAGCCGATACTCGACGACTTGGCCGACGTGGTCTACGGCTCGCGCTTCCTGTCCGGACCCCATCGTGTCCTCTTCTTCTGGCATTCGGTAGGCAATCGCGTCCTCACCATGCTCAGCAACATGATGACCGACCTCAACCTCTCCGACATGGAGACCTGCTACAAGGTCTTTCGTGCGGAAGTGTTGCGAGGCATGAAGCTTCGATCCGATCGATTCGGCATCGAGCCGGAGCTCACGGCCAAGGTGGCGAAGAGCAAGAAGTGGCGGGTCTACGAAGTACCGATCTCGTACCACGGGCGTACCTATGCCGAAGGCAAGAAGATCGGTTGGAAGGACGGCGTCTCGGCGATCTGGGCGATCCTTCGCTATAATCTGCTGCCCTGACGTAAGAGATCCAACGCCCCACATGGAGTTCGACGTGCGCCGTTTCTTTTCGCTTCTCACCGCCTTCGCTCTGCTCTCGCTCCTCCTCGCCGGCTGTCAGGCGGGAAGTCCCGAAGAGCAGGTGGCCGCCAAGCGTGCTCAGTACACCGTCAGCCTGAATAGCTGGTATCCCGAGTTGGAGAACGAGGCGGTGGACGAAGCGGCAGATAGCGAGGCCGGAGACGAAGTTGCCGAGGGAGAGGCGGCCGAGACTCCGACGCCGGAGGGAGAGGCGGCCGAGACTCCGACGCCGGTGGGAGATGGAGCAGGAGACGAAGCTTCGACCGACGTCGCAATCGTTGACCTCGTTCCGGGTCCACAGCCTCACACCATCGTTTTCGACCTCTTGGTTCTCTACGACGGTCGCGGCGAGGCCCTCCAGGGAATCACCGTGGAGGTCACTCAGGCCGGAGCCTCGGGTGCCGAGAAGGCCTCTTGGCTGGAGTACCTGGAGTTGCCGGCGATGTCGAAGGGTGTCAGCGAGCAGGTGGGTTTCCAGAAGACTGGCGTTCTCTTCGAAGAGGGTGACGTCTTCGCCGTCAACCTGAACAAGTCCGTGCCCCCCGCCGAGCGTTCTCAGTACCGCGAATTTCAGTCCGCGGGCAGCTGAACTCGTCGGGGCCCGTAGCGGGCCTCAACCGCCGAGCACCGACATCCGTAAAGGACCGTTGATGACGACTTCGACGGCCACGATCTCTCCAGCAGCCGATCTAACCACGCCGGCCGCCGCCGATCTATCGGCTTTGAGGCGACTCGAGGACACGGTAGCCCAGGTCGTGCGCGGCAAGCGCGACGTCATTCGTCTGGCGGTGGTGTGCTTGCTGGCCGACGGCCACCTGCTGGTGGAGGACGTTCCGGGTGTTGGCAAGACGACCCTGGCACGAACTCTGGCTCGCGCACTGGGCCTCGCCTTTCAGCGCATCCAGTTCACCAGTGACCTGCTGCCCTCAGACATCATCGGCGTCTCGATCTATCGTCAGGAACAGCAGACGTTCGAGTTCGTTCCGGGGCCACTGTTCGCCAACGTCGTCCTCGCCGATGAGATCAATCGGGCCACCCCCAAGACGCAATCTGCCTTGCTCGAAGCCATGAGCGAGCGAAAGGTCTCCGTGGAGCGGCGTCGATATCAGCTGAGCCGTCCCTTCCTGGTCTTGGCAACGCAGAATCCGCTGGAGTATCTGGGAACCTACCCGCTGCCAGAGTCGCAGCTCGACCGTTTTCTCATGTCCCTCACCATGGGTTACCCTCCGCGCGACGAGGAGCGGCGCCTCATCCTCTCGGGCGGGGTCGACGCGCTCGTCGACCGCGTCGAGCCGGCGCTCGATCAGGCGGAGCTGGTGTCTTTGCAGCAGCGCGCTCGGGAGGTCAAGGTCACCGAAAAGCTGGCGGACTATATCTTGCAGCTGGCCGAGACGACGCGCAAAGGAGCGGAGTTCGCTCTGCCGGTCTCGACCCGCGGTGTCCAAAGCCTCTATCGAGCGACCCAGGCCTTGGCGTTGTGCGAAGGTCGCGACTATGCGGTGCCTGACGACGTGCAGCGCCTGGCGGTTCCTGTGCTCAGCCATCGCGTGACCTTGAAGCGCGGCACTGGTGATACGGACGAGGCCCGCGACGCCATCCGCCAGATCTTGTCGACCACGCCGGTGCCACTCTGATGCGAGCGCGGTGACGGAGCTACACTCAGCCTTCGGCGAGAGCACCCTGCGGTGAGCGCGGCGGCGCGATCCGATGGCATCTCCCTGACGCGGGTCGGCGTCTTCTACGTCGCCTCCACGGTGGTCCTGACCGCTGCCGCGACCAACACTGGCAACAACGGTCTGTTTTTGATCGTGGCCACCATGGTCGCGGTCTTCTTGGTGTCGGCGTGGATGGCTCGTGTCAACGTCAGGGGTCTGGAGTTGGACCTGGACGAGCTGGGAGAGCTCTATGCCAACTCCCCGTGCCACTTGCGTTTTCAGTTGCGACATCGGGGCAGGCTGTTGCCGCGATGGATGTTGCTTCTCACCATCGACCCGAAAGACGTGGAACCTCCGGTGCGTTCCGGTCGCCGCAGACCGACACCCTGTTTCGTGGCGTCATTGGCGCCGAAGGAGGAGATTCGGGGGCGTCTCGAGTTGATGATGCGTCGGCGCGGGCTGCGCAGGGTCCGAGCCGTGCATGTCGTGTCGCTCTTCCCGTTAGGCCTCTTCCGCAAGGGGATTCATCTACGCACCGACTTGGAGATCTTGATCTATCCCGAAATCTTCGGTGCGGCTCTTTCGCGACCGGCCGAAGCAGGGCGCGCCGGTGACGAAGCGACCCGGCGTCCGGGCTGGGGCCACGAGCTCTACGGTCTCCGGGACTATCACCCGGGAGACGACCCTCGACATATGCACTGGAAGCAGAGCGCGCGCCATGGTCGGCTCATCTTCCAGCAACGGCAGAGCGAAGCCTCGCAGAGGCTTGCGATCGTGTTCGACAACGCCATCGGGAGTCTGAAAGAGGAGGCCGACCGCCAACGGTTCGAGCGCTTGGTGAGCGAGGCGGCTACTGCCGCGCTCGATTTCCTCGACGACGGATTCGAGGTCTCCCTCGTGACGCGCGATGTCCGTGTCCCCTTCGCGACGGGCCGCCGCCAGCGTCGCAACATCTTGGAAGTGCTGGCATTGGTGGAGGCCAAGCCGGTGGAGTCGCGAGCCCTCTTGGCACCGGCCCAAGCCACCCGCAGCTTGGAGCTGTCGATGTCGGAACCCGAGCAACCTGGCCGACGCGACGTGGCGTGATGGTGTCTCCACGGTGAAATTCGCACGCGAAAAGCGCCTTCTGGTGGGATGGCTGGCCCTCTTGTTGCCGTTGCCCTTGCCGCTCAATCAAGTACTCGAGTGGCCGGTACTTTTCGTCTATGCCGGCTTTGTCGTCTACTTCCTGCAACGGGTCGAAGACGGCCGCCCGATCGTCCTGTCCAACACTGCCCTCAACCTGCTGGGCTTCCTCTACCTGCCGGTCCTGGCGATCGATCTCCGCCAATCTCTCCTGCGTGACCAGGTGGTGCGGGCGCTGCTTCATCTGCTTCTGTTTCTCCTGGTGGTGAAGCTCTACTCGATGAAGCAGGAGAACGAAAAGTGGCACATCCTTTCGGCCATCTTCTTTTTGTTCGTGGCCGCCATGGCCACCAGCTCCCACATGACGGTGATTCTCTACCTGGTGGGCGCCGCGGCACTGTGTCTGTACGGTCTGGCGCGGCTGGCCCATCTCAGCATGCTCGCCGCTGTCGGACGTGCGGTGTCCCGCGAGAAGGAGAAGGAGCCCGCGAAGGAGCCCGTCCGGGCCACGCCGCTGCCTCGCATCAGCTGGGCCGGCTGGGTGTCGCTCCTGTTGATCATCGCTCTCGCCATCCCGGTCTTTGCAGCCATGCCGCGCCTACGCAAGCCGTGGGTGCTCGGGCGTGGAGCTGGGCAGATCGGTCTCGCACGCACCACCGGTTTCAGCGATCAGGTCAATCTATCGAGCCTGACCTCGGGAATTCGCGAGAATCGAGAAGTCGTGCTGCGCATCGGAGTAGAGACCGGTTCCTGGCCCGATGCAGGAGATCTACGACTCAAAGGCGCCAGTTTCGAGACGTACGACAATGCGGAGAACCGCTGGTCTCGATCCTATGGGGAGTTTCGAGCGCTCGAGGCCGATGCCGAAGGCGTCGTGCGTCTGGAGCCGGAGGGCGAGGGACCCGATGTGGTCGGACGCTGGCAGGTGAGCTTGGAGCCCATCGACAGTCCGAGTTTGGTTTTGCCCATGGAAACCGTGGCGGTCGACGTGGGACCGGGCAGCGTGCGTGCTTTGGGTTGGGGCCCGGGCGGCGACTTCGCGCACCGTGGGCTGGCCCAGCGAGGGCAGGCCGTGAACTACGATGTGCTGGTGTCGCGCCAGGTGGTGATCGCGGCGCACGATGGTACCGACGGACTCGATGCGTCGGCTGCATCGCCGCGAGTGCGGGAGCTGGCGCGCCAGGTAATGGGCGAAGGCTCGGCGTTTGAGCGGTCTCGGCGTCTGGAGCGGTGGTTGATCAACGAGATCGACTACACCACTGACTTCGCCGGGCGCGAGGGGAGACGTCCGATCGAGGAGTTCCTTTTCGAGCATCGAAGCGGCCATTGTGAGCTCTTCGCTACGTCGATGGTGCTGATGCTTCGATCTGAAGGCATTCCGTCGCGGTTGGTGACAGGCTTCCTGGGTGCCGAGGTCAACAACCTGGAAGACCAGCTCGTGGTGCGGGCGAGCAACGCCCATGCCTGGGTCGAAGCACTGACCGAGGACGGTTGGCAAGTCTTTGATCCGACACCTCCCGCTGGCCGCCCGACGGCGCCGGACCGAGGTCTCTTCCTTCTCGCTATTCAGATATACGACTTCGTCGTCTACCGCTTCGATCGCTATATCTTGACCTACGGCTCAGACGACCAAGAGAGCATCATCGAGGCGATGAAGACGCGCCTCGCAGAGTTGTGGAATCGATTTTGGCCCGAGGAACCAGATCCCGACCTTGCACCAGATACCGTCTTGACGACGGTCGTTGCGGGGGAGCCCACGCAGGGCTTCGCTCTGTGGACCTCCCCTAAGGTGCGGCTCGGGGGTCTCCTGATCTTTGCTGCTTTGGTGACCGCGTTGTGGCTGTGGAGGCGACGGCCGCTGCGTGCAGTGGAAGCCTACGAACGATTGCGGTCGACCCTCGAAGAACAGGGCTTCGGCGTCGACGAGGCGACGGCGCCCCTCGAGCTGCGCCGGCGACTTGCGATCGAGATCCCCGCGGCGGCTGAGCCCGGAGGGCGTCTGGTGGACCTTTACCTCGACGCCAGCTACGGCGAGAAGCCGCTACAACGGGAGATCCGAGACCAGCTGCGAGACCTGCTCGCGACGACGGTGAAGCTGGCAGGCTCGGAAGCGAAGAGGCGACGCCGGGAAGCTCGGAAGCGCCACTAGATCTCTCGGCAATCGGCCTGGCAGCAGCTTGCTCGTTGAAGGCCTTCAGGCTACGAGATCGCGCGCCTCGGGATGTCGGTCGAGATAGGTACCGAGGTAGGAGCAAGTAGGCACGATCCGTTTGCCCTCGGCACGTAGGTGGTCGAGCGCGGCTCCCACCAAACGTCCCGCCATGCCCCGACCTCGAGCTTCGGGAGGCACGAAGGTGCTGTAGAGATCGACTACGTCGTTCGGGAGCTCGCGGAAGCGGAGCACGGCCGTCATGCCATCGAGCTCGAGGAGATACTCCCCCGCGTTCGCGTCCAGACGGATCCCATTCGGGAGGTGATGATCATCGGGTTCCGAGTGCTGCACGGTGATCCCTTCCGGCCGCGATACGGCCATCGGTGAGCCATGTGTAACCGATCCGAGACCCCGACGTATTCCTTGCTGAGCTTCGTCTCTTCTATTCACCTACCCGTCGGAGCCCGAAAATGGACGCGATCCTCAACTTCCGCTACGCCTTCCGCAAGCTCCTCAAGTCTCCGGGCTCGTCTCTCGTGGCGGTGGTCGCGATGGCGCTAGGGATTGCCTTGACTGCCACGATGTTCTCGATCATCGACGGCATCTATCTCAAGGGATTGCCTTTCGAGGATCCGGGTGGACTCGTGCACCTGGAGCAGAACAACCTCGAGCAGGGCTGGGATTCGATCGAGGTGGGAGTCCACAACTTCGAAGACTGGCGCCGTCAGCAGACGTCGTTCGAAGGCATGGCCGGTTTCACCATGGGGACGTTCAATCTGGCCGATGGGGACAATCTGCCGGAACGTTTCAACGGCGCTTGGATATCTCCCGACTTTCTCGACCTGCTCCGCGTCGAGCCGGTTCTGGGCCGAGGCTTCGAGCCAACGGACAAGTCACCCGAGGCGCCCAAGGTATTGCTCCTCAGCCACAAGGTATGGAGTCAGCGCTACGGCTCCGACGAGAGCATCGTGGGACGTCAGGTTCGAGTCAACGCCGAACCGGTGGAAGTCATCGGCGTGTTGCCTGACGGTTTCGAGTTCCCGATCGAAGAGGAGCTCTGGATGCCGCTGGTCCTGGAGACGGGCGAGGTAGCCCGGGGCGAGGGACGTACGTTGGAGGTCGTGGCTCGTCTGAAAGACGGCGTGGAAATCGACGAGGCGCAAACCGAGATGAGTCTGATCGCGGGTCGGCTGGCCGAGGCCTATCCAGAAGAGAACGAAGGTGTCGGTGCCATCGTCCAGCCCTATCTCGACGAGTACATCGGCGAAACCACCCGCATGATCCTGGGTGTGATGATGACGGCGGTTCTCCTGGTTCTGCTGATGGCCTGTTTCAACGTCGCCAACCTGCTCATGGGCCGTGCGACCCGGCGCAGCCGCGAGCTGGCCATCCGAACCGCCCTCGGATCGAGTCGCTGGCATGCCGTCCGGCAGGTGCTCTGGGAGTCCGCGGCCATCGCGCTCGTCGGAGCCGTCCTGGGTTGCGCCTTGGCGTACTACGCGACCGGAGCCTTCGCCGTGGCCATCGAGAATGACAACCCAGGATTCTGGGTCGACATCGAGTTCGGCCTTCGCGGACTCTTCGTGGCGTTGGCCGCGACACTCCTGGCGTCCGGCGTGGCGGGCCTTCTGCCTGCGCTCCAGGCGACTCGCTCCAACGTCACCGAGGCTCTGCAGGACGCGGGTCGCGGTTCCACCAGCTTTCGAATGGGCTGGGTCGGGAAGACGCTGGTGATCTCGCAGGTCGCGGTGTCCGCGGCTCTCTTGGTGGGCGCGGCCATGACCGTGCGCAGCATCGTGCAGGCCAATTCGTACGACCTCCAATTCGAGACCGACAATCTGCTGGTGGCGCGACTCGGTCTGTTCGAGGAGGCGTACCCTGATGATGCGTCGCGCGTCGCGTTCTACGAAGATCTCACGCGCCGGCTGGAGCAACGTCCGGAGGTGGCCGGAGTTTCTCTCGGCACCGTGGTACCCACCGACACAGCGATCGGCGCGGGCGGCGGAAACTATGAGCGACCCGGTGAAGAGTACGAAAAGGTCTGGCAGATGCCGTGGTCGCGCCGGGTGCTGGTCACGCCGGGATACTTCGATAGTTTGGAAGTCCCGATTATGGCAGGTCGCGACTTCACGGCGTTCGATCGCGCCAAAGCACCCGCGGTAGCTCTGGTGAACCAGGGCTTCGCCACCCGAGAGTGGGGCGACGAGAATCCCATCGGTAAGTCGATCGACCTGTGGATGGGCGAGGAAGCGGAAGCTGAGGACCCCAATGCCGGCGTCGTCGAAGTCGTGGGTCTGGTGTCCGATCTTCGATTCGCCGACTTCGACGACGCCGACGACCAGCATGGCGTCTACTTACCGATCGCCCAACAGACGCCCCGCTTCACCTGGATCGTCGTCAAGACCAAGGGCGAGCCCAACAGCTTCGGTGACACGTTGCGTCGGGAAGTGCTGGCTCTCGATCCCGACCTGCCCCTCTACTACGTCCGCTCCATGAACCAGGTGCTTTCCGAAACACTGTTCATACCGAACCTCATCGCCGTCATGTTCGGAATCTTCGGCGTCGTCGCGCTGGTTCTCGCTTGCGTCGGTCTGTTCGGCCTCATGTCGTTCGCAGTCGCGCAGCGCACGCAAGAAATGGGTGTGCGCATGGCGCTCGGTGCCAGCGCGGGCGAAGTGTTGCGCATGGTGCTCGGTCAGGGCCTCAAGCAGACTTGCTTCGGCCTGGCTGCCGGCCTGGTTCTCGGCCTCGGCTTGTCGAAGCTGCTCTCCAGCATTCTGTTTCGGGTCGGTTTCGGTGATCTCGTCACCTTCGTCACCGTCCCGGTGATCCTCCTCACCGTCGCCATCGCCGCCACGCTGTGGCCGGCGATTCGTGCGTCCTCGGTGGATCCGATGGTGGCGTTGCGCTACGAGTAGGGAGAGATCGACCGCGCGAGCTCGTGCGCTGGCGGTACGAGGCGCTCGAAGACGGCTAGTTCGAGAGGGTTGGCGCTGGTGGTGAGAATCCTGGGCCGAACGCCCGAGCGCCGACCATCGACGGCTGCTCTACTCGGTCGTCGCGACGAAGACGACTGCGAATTCGTCTTCCTCGTCGCCCCACTCTTCGAGGCGCTCGACGGCCCGGAAACCATCGGATTCCATTTCTTCGATCAACCGTGCCATCGAGATGCCGTGGCCCCCGCGTTCCGGGACGCCATCGAGCTCCCTCCAGCCTCGTTGCGGTGTGATCTCGACCACGAGAAGGCGGGCATCCGGTCTCAGCGCACGGTGGAGGTCAGCACGCATGACGGTGGGATCGGTGAAGTGGTGATAGACGAGACGAAGCAGGATCGCGTCGCAGCAGTTCTCGGTCAGGCCGGTCTTGTCTTGATCACCGAGGACAGGCCGGATCTGAGGGTGATCTTTCGCTAGATCCTTCAGCTCGTCCACAAGATCCGGGTCCACTTCGGTGGCCCATACGATGCCGCTTTCACCCACGTAGGCCGCTAGGTCCTCGGTCCAGTCGCCATCGCCGGCTCCCACATCGGCCACCACGTCTCCGGGTTGGAGACGTAGCAGCTCGCGCATCGCGTCGGCCTCCTCGTCATGGCTCTCGTGGGGTGTCGTGTCGGCCTTGGTGGCGCTCGCCTCGCGCCCCTCGGTGCTGGCGGAGCAAGCAGTGGCCAGCAACAGAAGGAGTGGCGCAACGACGAGGCGGCCAGGACGGGGAATGAAGAACTCGGAGAGGTACATCGTAAGGTCCTCCGACGGGATGCGTTTGGATGTGTAACGATTCGTGCCCACCACCGTACAACCCGTTGGTACGTCTTGGCCTGGCTAAAGATCTGTTAGTTTGAAGCCGTCGGTCGGACACCAATTCTTCGACGATCCTTTTTTCTCGCTACTCCATATCTGGCTCGTCACACCCGTTCGAGATCGATGTGTCCGAGATGCTCTCGGCACAGATGGGAGACCCCTCATGCTCATTCGGAAATCAAAGATGCTCCGTTTTCTCCATACCCTTCTCGCAACCAGCGCTTTCCTCCTGTTGTCCGCACAGTCCGCCTGGGCCGACGACGGCCACCGTGGCCGATCCATCGGCAAGAGCTTCGAGCTCACTCCGTTCGCCAGCTACTACTTCGAAGGTGAGATCGGCAGCGAGCACGACTTCGGCTTCTCGTTCGACGACGTCGATGTGGAGGCAGGCGAAGGCGCCGGCATCCTGGCCGCCTTTCGCGTCAATCGTCACTGGCAGGTCGAGCTGATGTACAGCCAGCAGGAGACCGAGTTCGAGTTTCGCCGCTTCCGATTCAACGGTCCGGACTTCAGGGACTCCGTCGAGGTCGACCTGGAGTATTTCCACGTCGGGGTGGCCTATACCTGGGCGCTGGGACAGATCGAGCCTTTCGTGGACGTGACGATCGGAACGACGAACATCTCGCCGAAGGGTCCAGGGATCGACGAGGCAGATGAGTTCTCGGTCGGAGTCGGAGGCGGCGTCAAGGTCTTCGTAAGCGAACACTTGGGTTTTCGGTTTCAAGGTCGCATCCTGTCCACAGACGTGGGCCGGGACGATTTCTTCTGCGAGGACGACTTCGGCTTCGACGACTGCTATTACTATGACGAAGACAGCTACCTGGTACAGCCGGAGATCTCTGTAGGTCTCATCTTGGCCTTCTGATCCACTTGGCCTTCTGATCCACCGTTGCGAAGGGCCGCTCGTGGGCTATCCTCGAAGCCCATGAGCGGTTCCTCCCACAACTCGACAGGCGCTCTGTCCGACGCCGTCGTGCAGGCGATCGGGGAAGGCGACATCCGTCCGGTGTACCTCGTGTCCGGCGACTTGGTGGTCGCCGAGCCCCAGGCGCTGCGCATCGCCGAGAGGTTGGCGGAGGCAGCAGGCTGTGAGGTCGACGTTCACCGGCGGCCAGCTGACCTGAACCGGGTCTTCACCGACCTCCAGACCTTCTCCCTTTTTGCGAGCGCCAAGATCGTCTTGGTAATCGATGCGGCGATCCTGGCCGATGCGAGATCTGCGGCGGACTTGGTGGACGAGGCGGCGGAAGGTCTTCCCGTGTCCGGTGCCGATGTCGAGTTGGACGGCCGGGGCCGCGAGGCCGCCTCGCGGTTGATGCAGGCGCTCAGAGTCTTCGGCATCGATCCCGAGTCGGGATCGGCCTCATCGTGTCTCGGGGAACTGCCGGAGTGGGCCTTTCAGGGCGGTGCGATACTGCGGAAGAAGAAGCCACGCGGTCGTTCGAAGAAGCAAGCTGGAGAGCTCAAGAACGACCTGGCCGTATTGCTCGAGGCCGGTCTCCGTAGCGGTCTGCTCGGCATCGCTGAGGGTGATCTCGCCGAGCTCGGAAAGATGGCCGAGGGCGGTCTCCCCGATGGTCACGCCCTGGTGCTGGCAGAACGTGTTGCAGCGGAGGACCATCCAGTGGTTCAGACGCTGCGGAAACAGCACGCCCTCGTCCAGGTGGCCCAAGTGACCGCTGGCAAGAGGGGTTTCGACGGGCTGTCGGATGTGGTGGCGGAGCTGGAACGTACGACCGGCGTCGGGATTACCCGCGACGCGCTCGACGAGCTGGCTCGCCGTACGCTCAAGCAGTCGGGCGGCTGGCGCGACAAGGGCATCGACGCAGAGTCCACGGGACGCTTCGCAGGTGAATACCGCAAGCTGGCGAACCTGGCCCAGGCACAGGGTGACGGTGAACTCACGTTGATCCGCCGGCAGCTGGTGGAGGAGACGGTCAAGGACCGCGGTGACGAAGATGTATGGAAGATCCTCGACGCTGTTGCGGAGGGCCGAGGCGACGAAGCGCTGGCGCGGTACCACCGATTGATGGAATCGAGCGGCGACGCCATGGGTGCCCGCCTGTCGTTTTTCGGACTGCTGGCAGGCTTTTGCCGCCAGCTCACCGCGGTGGCGGGTATGGCACGTTCCGGCAAGGTTCCTCCGGGTGTTCGCAACTACAACCAGTTCAAGAACCGGTGGGCACCCGTTCTCCAGGGTGAGACTCCCGATGGAGCCCCCAACCCTCTCAAAGGTCTCCATCCGTTTCGCCTTCACCGTTCTTACCTTGCGGCATCGCAGATGGATCGCGGGGAGTTGGGCAAGCTTCCCTGGAGAGTGCTGGAGACCGAGTTGCAGATCAAGGGAGAGGTCACCAACGCCGATGCGGCGGTGGCGGCTCTGCTGGGCAGGCTGGTGGCATCGCGCCTTTGATCCCCCTGCGTCCTTCGCTATACGTTTAGGGCAGCATGGTCGAGTTTCTGACTCTTTTCCTCGGTTTGGTTGGCGGGCCACAGTTAGTCGCGCTCGATACCTCACCTGAGGTGGCTGTCATCCAGCTTCGTCTGGGGGGCGAGGTCGTCGGCGCGCGGGAGCATCCACCTTGGAACTTCGAGGTCGATTTCGGCAACGACCTCGCTCCGCGCGAGCTGGAGGCTGTGGCATTTGACGACGCCGGTCGCGAAGTGTCTCGAACCCGACAACTGCTCAACCTCCCCCGGCCGCCTGCGGAAGTGCGCCTCGTTCTCGTCCGTGACGATGGCTCGGCCGTGGTTCGGACCCACTGGGAGAGTGCAGTGGCAGTCGACCCGACGGCGGCCTCGGTCATCCTCGACGGCGAGAGGTTGGCGCTCGAGGGTGCTACGCCTGCCGAGCGGGTGTCGGTCATCTCGCTGCCCGACGTCGACTCGGGTGTGTCTCATCTTCTGGAAGTGGAGCTGGAGTTTGGACCTGAGGTGCAGGCGTCGGCGCACTTGATCTTCGGTCTTGGACCGGGCTTCCAGACGAATGCCGAGCTGACGGCCTTTCCGGTGACCGGTGGAAGACGACTCCGAGCAGAGAAGATGAACGGCTGGTTCCGCTTCGTCGATGGAGAGAGGGCACCGAAAGTCGTCGCTGTGGAAAAGGGATTGGCCGATGTCGTCGTGGTGTTGGGTCCTGAGGTCGACGAGACGCTGTTGTCTCTCGACGGCATGCCCGAAGGTGGTCTATCCGTCGATACAGCCGCTCTCGGCACGGTGGCCGTCGGCTCGGGCATCGATTCGTCGAACCTGGGAGGTTTCCGCGGCGGGCCACCCCAGCAGTTGAGCGCCGAGGAAGAAGTCCGATCGGCTCTCGGCCTGCCTCACGACATCCGCTTGCGCGTCCTTCTTCCCCGAGCTCGATCGGGAAGCGGGCGTCGCGTGGAGCTCGATCGATTTTTGATCTCTCCCGACATCACCGAGCAGATGGGCGGTCTCCCACGGGCACTGAGCCTGCCGCTCGACGAAGTGGAGGACGGTGGCGAGGTCCGGATCTGGGACGCGGTGGCCCTGGCTGGTCTACGGGCGGCCGAGTCCAATCGCCGGCGAGCGGTGGTGCTGGCGGTGGCCGGCGGGTGGCACGAACGCAGTCTGTACTCGGAGCCTGCGGTGCGCCGGTTTCTCGAGGCCATCCGCGTGCCGCTCTACGTGTGGCATGTCGTCGACGACAGAGCCGAAACGGCTGTCGTCGGCGGTAGCGCGGAGCGAATCCACAAGTTCTCTCAGCTGCGCGCTGCGGCGCGACGGATGCGCAAGGACGTCGATCGACAGCGCATCGTTTGGTTCGAAGGCGTCCATCTGCCGAGCTCGATCCAGATGGCGAACGGTGCAGGCGTCGAGCCGGTCACGAGACGCTGAGCCGGTCACGAGACGCGAGGACCAGCTGGTAGAGGGATCTGTCCCAGCAACCTGCTGGGACCGCCGGCTTCTCGCCGGCTGCCTGGCCTCTTGCTCGGCGCCTGTCCGAGAATCGGCACCAGCACCTTGCCTGCTGCCTCGGAGCCAGAACCCAACCGGCACCCGCTGGGACCGCAGGCATCCTGCCAGCTGCCTGGCCTCTTGTTCGGCGCCTGTCCCGAGAATCGGCACCAGCACCTTGCCTGCTGCCTCGGAACCAGAACCCAAACCGGCGCCCGCTGGGACCGCAGGCATCCTGCCAGCTGCCTGGCCTCTTGTTCGGCGCCTGTCCCGAGAATCGGCACCAGCACCTTGCCTGCTGCCTCGGAGCCAGAACCCAACCGGCACCCGCTGGGACCGCAGGCATCCTGCCAGCTGCCTGGCCTCTTGTTCGGCGCCTGT
>JALCBJ010000003.1:0-72835 GCA_028066595.1 Thermoanaerobaculia bacterium | reverse complement strand
CCCGCTGGGACCGCAGGCATCCTGCCAGCTGCCTGGCCTCTTGTTCGGCGCCTGTCCCGAGAATCGGCACCAGCACCTTGCCTGCTGCCTCGGAACCAGAACCCAAACCGGCGCCCGCTGGGACCGCAGGCATCCTGCCTGCTGCCTTGGCATTGATTCCATGAACCAACAACCACCTGGCGAAGATCTGAAGCCAGAAGCCGGCGGGACGCCGGCGGTCCCAGCGGGCATCTTCCATCGCCCGCGGCCTCTTCGGCTGCAAGCGCGGTAAGAAGTAGTCGCTAGGAGGACCTACGTTGGACCGGTTGCGCAGTTTGCTGTGATGGCCGGCGTCTCGCCGGCTGCCTTGCCTCGGCCGAATACCTCAGATTGGCAACCGAACGAGTCTTGCCCGAGTCCTTCGTCGTAGGTTCCCGGCCCATCCGGACCTCATTCAGTTGCGGCTACACAGTTTGCTGGGATGGCCGGCGTCTCGCCGGCTGCCTTGCCACCGGAGTCCTTCGTCGTCGGCTCCCGGCCATCGCCGCCTCGTCACAGGTTGTGTTCTGTAGAAAGCCGTCTCGAGGTGCCTGCCGAATGCTGGTTGCGTGACGTTTGCGCCCCAGCTAGGGTTCCCTCGCGGAAGGTTTGATTGTTCGATGGGGACTTCACCCGGCACCGAGGCAGGGGCAGGGTGACGAGAAGAGGTCCGGAAATCGTGGAGGAGATCGATGACGGCAGGTTCGCGAGAGGATCGGAGCCAGTGCAGACACCCTGAACCAGCGCGGGTCTCGACCCGCGTCGAGCCGGATGTCGAAAGGCTGTCCGGTCGGATCTCTTCGGCAAAGAACGCGTTTCTGATCGTCTTGGTGCTCGCCATCGGTGAGATCCTCGGAGGAGTCGCAGGCGCCGGTGGGGCTGAGCCTTCGCTCGAGGGATATGGAACCGACAGCACCTTCGGCGGAGGGCCGGGATCGGAGACCTGTGTGGTCCTCCATACGGCGGACAGTGGCGTCGGATCTCTGCGGGATTGCGTAGAGAATCGCAACGGTCCTCTGGACAACCCTATTCCTCGGCGAGTCGTGTTCTCCACCGGCGGGACGATCGTGCTCCTTGCCGACCTGAGCATCCGCCAGCCCTACCTGACCATCGATGGGTTGACCGCACCGGCTCCCGGAATCACCCTCGCCAAGGAGGGGACCGGCGAGATCGGCGAGACGAACATCGTGACTTGGCAAGGACAGAACACTTGCGCCCACGACGTCCTGGTTCAGGGTCTACGGTTCCGCGGGGTCTGGACTCGCGATACGAACGAGCACAGTCAGAATGCGGACATGCTGTCGGTCGATGGCGAGAACCTTCCAGGTTGTCTTCAGAATGTGGTGATCTGGCGCAATACCTACATCGATGGACAAGATTCGGTCGGCTCCCTTTGGGGATCGGTGCGCGATCTGACGTTCGCCTACAACTTCGTCGTATTCAACTACCACCCGCAGACGATCTCTCACTATCCAGGCGGCGAGCAGGGACAACAGCGTGAACGCTTGAGCATCCATCACAACGTCTTCGCCTACAACCACGAGCGAACTGCCAACTTTCGCGCCAACGTTTGGGACGTGAATTTCGAACAGAACGTGATTCACGAGTGGGATCCCTTTGGCTTGCCGGGAGGCTACGCCACTCGCTTTCGCTGCCGCAACGGAGGTTGCCCCCTACGCTTCAACATGCTCGACAACCATTGGACGTCCGCGGGTGGCTCGCTGAGCCAAGCGATCAACTTCCAAAGCGACGCTGACCCGGATCAAGTTTTCAGTCAAGGTAACACCAAGCCGGATGCGGAGTCGGAGGACGGCGCAGCGAACGGGCCGTTTCCCAGAACCGACTCAGTTACCGTTTTTCCTCCCACTACGTTGGGAGAGACGATGTTTCCGTATGTCGGTCATCCGTATCCGACGCAGGAAGAAAGCGACGTACTGGCAGAGGTGCTCATGCAGGTCGAAACAGAGCAGGGGCCGCTCTTTGCCGATGGCTTCGAGAGTGGCAACACCAGCGCCTGGAGCAACTGACGATGGAACAGCGCGAACGCACGAGCGTGGCTTCACTGGTGCGGAGCCGGCCTTTCCTCGGTGTGGGGAAGTTCCGTCGAGCCATCCTTCCGGTCAACGGAACTCTATTTCACTCTGTCGTAGACCTCGATCTTCTCGTCGTTCCCTTCGCTGTATCGCAGCTCGATCCGATCATCGGATACGAATGTCACCTTCACGGTTTCCCTCGATAACGCTCCCAAGGAAATCCGCAAGGAAGTGAGGTGGAGGGTGGCGTCCTCGATCGACTCGATCACATACGAGCTAGTGGAAGTACTGGAGCCTAGTGTCCGAATCATCTCGTGGTCGGTGAATCGAAGGTCTACGGAATCCATGAGGTATCGCATGAGGCCCAGCGCGTCGTCATCCATGGCTTCCAGAGAACCATCAGAGAAGGTTTCCAGGAAGCCCAAGAAGTCCTTCAGATCCTCCTCGGGGATCCCGGCAGAATGTTCTGCGGCAGCTTGCTTGAAGGCATCGATAGTCAGGTCTTGATTCGGGGTCCACTGGTCCACCAGCTTGTCGAATCGTAAGGTCGCCGATGCGACGATCTGGTCGATCTCCTGCTGCACCCGTTCCTCGGGTCTAGGAAAGCCCTTTGTCTTGGCGGAGGGTTCTGACACTGCCGGTGCAGATCGATCGTACTGGCGCAACATCTCCTCGAAGTACTCCAACGCCAGCGGGTTACGTTTCTTGGCGAGCGAGTATGGGCTCTGGCCGTTGCGATTGTCGCGCGTCACGTCATCCACGTCGCGGGTCAACAGCTTGATCACCTCTAGATTGTCCCCTCGCGGCCACCAGCTGATCTCGGCGTCGGCATCGGTCCAAGTCTTGCCGCTGCAATAGTGGAGTGGCAGGTTGCCACGCGAGTCCGCGATCCGGGGGTCCGCACCTTGCGCGAGCAGGTACTCCACCGTCTCGAGCTCCCCGGCCAGCACAGCGGCCACTAGCGGAGTCGCTCCTGGGCGCAACAACCCTGTGTCCACCTCGACGTGGGCTGTGCAGGCCGCGTTGACGCCGCCAATGGACTCTACGAGATGGCGGACGAAGTCGGCCTTGTTGAAAGCGTACTCCCGGCAACCGCAAGCCTTGAGCAGGCAGTTCTCGCCACGCACGGTGTCGTCGTCGCCGCCGTGACGGATGAGCAGATTCCAGGCTTCCAGATGGTGGCTTTCGGCGGCTTGCTCGAATGGGTTCCGTCCGCCCTCGACCGCTAGCGATGCGCCATGCTCGAGTAGCTTGCGAGCGACCTCCGGGTATCGGTACTTCAAGGCCAACGTAAGAGCGGTTTCGCCGTCTTCGTCGCTGTGGTCCAGATCCGGACGGGTCTCCAGCATGCAGTCCAGCAGCTCGTAGAACCTGTTGTCCAGCAGGCCTTCGATCTCCTCCTCTTCGTCGTCCAGGACGGCGAACAGGCCGCTATTCCTGATCAGGAACATCACCGGAGTCGGACCGTCAGGGTCTTCGGTGAAGTTGAGGTGGCCGACCTCTGCCATGGCCTCGTCGATATGCGCCAGTGTCAGCTGGTTCTCGCGGATCTCAGAGAACAGATGGTTCGAGAGGACGCCGTCGGACGCCTCGGCTCCAGGCTCCGGTGAGTCCGGGTCTACGACTCGGAACGTACCGTTCTCGAAGATCGTCAGTTCCAGATCCTCGTCCCGCGCCATCATGATCTGGCTTCCCGGGGTAACGAATGGCGCCAGGATCGGCCAGATCGAGCCCGTCGGATCTTCAGCGCCGGAGCTGTACTGGATCTGTACCAGGTCGCCGTCGCAGAGCCCGCACTCGAGCCCCAGAAGGTTGAGGGCCTGCCGCAGGTTGGCAGCGTCGGCCAGCGCCTTGGCGACCGTGGCGTCACCGACAAGGCCCTGCCGCAGCGCCGCCAGGGCCTCGGCGGATCGGTCGAAGCTGATCCTCACCGTCGAAGAAAGGCACATGGAAACGCTACCCATCGAGATACATGGTGGCGGTTAGGCAGATCAGTGCTGCGACGTAGGTGCGCCGGTGTTTCTGGTTCACGGGATCTTACTCTTGGAGGTCGTTGCGCGGATGTCTTCCCCACAGGTTGTCGGGGCCAGGGTCCGTGAGGAAGTCGCGCGAAAGTTGCCCAGACCGGATCACGAAACGAGAAGGCTCACCTCACCGTAGCTAAGATCAAGAGAGTCGGATATCCCCCGTCGCAGGTCGGCTCCTTTTCTACCTATCGCTGCATCGTGTTCTACCTAGCGACGCATCGCTTCTTTCCAGGCCTCTCCCCAGGGAATCTCGGGGCTAGCGGTGGCCAGGAAGAACGGGTTTGCCAAGTCTTCTTTGTTGTAGCGTAGCGGCTGCGACCCTTCGGCTTCGGTGCTCGGTGCCACGATCTGGCCGCCAGCCCCTCGCAGGACCGCGTCGGCGGCGGCGATGTCCCATTCCATGGTGCGGCCGAGGCGAGGGTATAGATCTGCGCCGCCCTCGGCGAGGACGCAGAGCTTGAGAGAGCTGCCCATCGACACGAGCTCGTGGGGTCCGAAGTGCTCAAGGAAAGCATCGACTTCGGCGCTCCGATGGCTTCGGCTGGCGACGATTCGCACCGGGTCGTTCGGTTCGGATACTGCGATAGATGTCAGGCCAGGGTCCTGGTCGCCCACTTGCTGCCACGCTCCGGTGGTGCCTTGGTAGTCGACGCAGCCGAACCAACTCTTGCCCAGCACGGGCGCGCGCACGGCACCGAGCAGCGGCCGACCGTTCTGGCCGTCCACCAGCGCCACGTTGAGCGTGAACTCTCCCCGCCCACTGACGAATTCACGGGTGCCGTCGAGCGGGTCGACGAGCCAGGCCCGTGTCCAGCTTCGGCGTTCGGGCCACGGTGCGGCCGCCGACTCCTCGGCGATCACTGGGATGCTCGAGTCGAGTCGCTGGAGGCCCTGGACCAGGATCCGCTGGCTGGCAAGGTCTGCCTCGGTGACCGGCGAGGCGTCGTGTTTCTGTTGTACCTCGAAATCGTCGCGGTGAAAGATCTCGAGTGTGGCTTCGCCGGCGACGCGCAACAGTGCTGCCAGCTCTCCGAGAATGTGGGGCGGTATGACTAGTCCTCGCCGGCCGCTGTCAGCACCAGCTCGGTGGTGACGTCGATCGAAGGAGTGATGGAGCGATAAACGGGACAGTACTTCTTGTGCATGTCGTGAACGCGTTCGATGGTCGGACGCTGCGCGGTGTCGGCTTGGAGGGAGTACTTGACGTGGATTCTCCGCAGCACCAGGACGCCATCGTCTACTTCTACCTCGCCGAAGACTTCAGAGCTGAGCTTGCCGTCGGACGCGTTGACTTGACGCGCCTCCAGCGCGCCTCCCAGGGTTCCGGTCAGTCACCCACCGGCCGCAGCCACCACGTAGTCGATGGTAGTGGCGTGAGGGTCCGCGACATCTGGCGAGACGCCGTAGTGCTCGGCGATGGCCCCGTGCACGCCGAAGGCCACCGCGCAATCTTCTGCGGGTAGGTAAGCGTGACGATGCGGGCCCTGTTGGCGGATGATCCGGACGCGGGACGTGTAGACGACGTCGCTCATGTTTCTTCCTGGAGTCGGGATCGGACGCGGACTCAGCCACCCGGGGCCATGGCCGCTTTCGGGGAATCGTTGTTCGTGGACATCGAGGGAGTTTCGGCGACGGCGATAGAGACGGGCGCGGATTCGTCGACCCGGCCGTGTCGAATGCGGTGAACGAGTCGTTCCCACTCGACACCCAGCCACAGTCGCAGACCCTTCGCCAGCGGTGCGATGGCGGCCAACACGCCGAGCCCGAACGAGCGAGAGTAGCGATGGTGGCCCAGGTTGTTCTTGCCGTAGGTGCCCACGCGCCGCCGGAATCGCGCCAACGTTCGGAGCCTGCGGTTGAATGTACGAGTGATCTTGTAGGCCCACCTGGCCTGCGGCAGCGCTAGCCCGAAGATCGGATTCGCCATGGTTTCCAGGTCTTTGTAGACCGGTGTCACCACGCCGAGGTAGTAGAACGCGGTGTCGACCAGGAAAGAGGAGCCGAGAAGGTCCGCATCGCCCATGAGCTCGTATTTGCCGATGTATAGGCAGTCGAGCCACCGCTCGTAGGACCGCAGGAAGTCGCGGTTGTGGATCTCCATCCGCTGCCTCAGATCTTCGCCGGTCAGCTCCCCGGAGAGGTGGCCTTGGAGGATTCGTGCCGTAGCGTAGATCGAGATCGCGGCATGGTCGAGGCCTGGGCTGTAGTAGGGGTCGAGGAAGGCGGCTGCATCCGCCACCAGAGCCCAGCCCTCGCCCATGTACTGCTCGGTGCGATACGGGAGGTGCGACAAGGCCATGAAGTCGGACCCGTCGACTTCGGCGTCCTGCACCAAATCCCTCAGACCAGGAGTGCTGCGGACGAACTCTTCGTATCGCTCGCGCCGCGTCGCGCCTTCGGGGAGCTCGTAGAGGCTCTTGTCGTAGACCAGTCCGATACTCGTATTGCCGTTCGATAACGGAATGACCCAGGCCCAATATCCGTAGCCTACGAAGTGATTGGTTGCCAAGCGTCGGGAGGCAGAGACGATCGGTAGCTCGGGTGCTCGCGGCCCTCCTCCCAAGATCGCAGCCTCGTCGAGATCGCGGACTCCGCGCCAGCGAGCCCACAGGGAGGCTGTCGGATGGCGCTCGACCTTCCGGTGTAGTCCCTTCTTGCGAGCGAGAAAAGACTGACGCCCTGAGGCGTCGACGATCCAACGGGTGCGGAGCTGGCGGCTGCCCGAGCTCGTGTCCACTTCGACCTTGTGGACGGGCCAGTCGCCGGACCCCTCTGACTCGACGGACAGGACCTTCGCCGGGCGAAGCACCTCTACCCCTTCGGTCTTCGCTGTATCGAGCAGGTGCTGGTCCAAGCAAGGACGATCCAGCTGAAAGCTGGCAAGTCGAGGCATCTCGCTCGAGCCGATCTCCGTCAGGTCCGAAAGACGGAGGTTGTCCTCGGCTTCCGACGGACAGAACCAGTAGCGCAGCCCGTGCTTGGGCAAGTGGTGACGCGACAGGTGGTCGTAGAGCCCGAGGACGCGATGCAGAAAGTAGCCCGAGACCTCAACCGTCGCTTCTCCGACTTTGCGTTCGAAGCGCTCACCGCGTTCGGCTACCAAGATCCGGGCTTCTGGCATCCAACGACGCAGCAGCAGCGCGGTGGAAGAGCCGGCGAAGCCACCTCCGACCACCACCACGTCGTAGTCGGAATCGTGTCCCGGCGAAGCGGGCTGTGTCGCGGCGTTCATCGAAGTTCGGAGGGGGAGTCTGGATATCCGAGGCTCGGTCAGTCTATCGTCGGCCCGAAGGGGGCAGCAAGGACGGAGCTCAGCCCGGCGAAGCCGGGCCAACCAATCATTGAGTCCAAATAGGCTCATCGGTCTTGGTGTCGCGTGCGAAGATGATTCCGTGGCCTTCCACGTTGCTTTCGGCAGTTCGGATTCAACCCCACGCAAGAGGTCTTCGCATGATTCAGGCCGACCCGTTTGCCGCCCAGATTCTGGAGAACGGCGCCCGTGGCTTTGCAGGATACGCGGCGAGTCTGTTGTTCGAACGCCATCCCGAAGTCATCGGCGACGGCTCGACCGTGCTCGACTGGCGCTGTCACCTGGCACAGCGGGTCCTGGAGCTGGCCGCGGCGGTGCGGACCGGCGAACCTGACATCTTCGCTGCGCGAGCGCGTTGGATTCGAGTCGCCACCCAGGCCCGGGATCAGTCCGAGAATCCAGTGCGAGCCAGCTTCGAGTGCTTGCACGACGTGCTCGCCGATCGGCTACCCAGAGATGCTTTCGACGCTGCGGCTCCTCATCTGTCGGCAGCACTGAAGGATTTCGCCCATCCACCTTCACCGCCGCCGACGGAGGTCGACGTCTCGACGCCGACGGGCAAGCTGAGTCTTCGCTTCCTGGAAAAGTCGTTGGAGGGCGATGGGCGGGGTGCCATCCAGCTCTTGCTCGATGCAGTCGAGGGCGGGCTTGCCATCCACAGCGCATATCTCGACGTCTTGATGGTCGCGCAGCGAGAGGTGGGCAGGCTCTGGCACCACGGCGAGCTCGGTATCTCCGAGGAGCACTTGGTCACCGCCTGCACCAAACGGGCGATGTCGGTTCTTTGCCACCACGGATCGGCTGTGGATGCGGTCGGCAAGACCGTGGTGTCGGCGTCGGTTGCGGGCAACGTTCACGAGATCGGCACCCGTCTCGTGGCCGATTTCTTCGAGCTTGCGGGCTGGCGCTCGGTCTGTCTCGGTGCCGACGTACCCTCGTCGGAGATCCGGGTGGCCGCGTCCTACTTCGATGCCGACCTGCTGGTGCTGTCCGCGACGCTCGCCTCCCAGCTGAAGGCAGTGGCTGAGACCATAGAGCTGGTGCAGCCAGCGAGGATTCCCATCTTGGTGGGAGGCCAGGCATTCGAAGACGCTCCCAACACTTGGAAGAGAGTCGGTGCCGACGCATTCGCTGCGTCCGCGGACTGGGCGATCGAGATCGGAGCACAGCTGGCCTGAATTTCCCACTGCCGCGATCGGTGTTGATGGCTCTCGTTGACGGCATCGCATCCGGGTCGCTACTCTGACGTACCATGCACGGCACGTTCCTCGCCGCATCGATGGTCTCGCTGGCCTTGATCTCGCTGGCCGTCCCGTCCTTGGCCGACGAACCCGCCGACCGACTCGAGGACGCGAAGGCCAGCCTGGTTCAACTTGCCGCCTGGTTCGATGCGTTGTCTCCCGAAGAGCAGGCCGACGTCGCGAAGGAGCTCCGCCGGTGGCTGACAGAGACCTATGGCTCCGAGGTACCTTTTCCCTTCGCCTTACCCGGTGAGGAAGAGACTGGTTCTCGGCAGACGGAGCCGACACACGCTGTCGTGTCGGACGATGCACCCGATGAGATGGCTGCATCCAGTCGCTCGAGCGAGGCAAGCGGGAACGCAAGGACGCCTGCGGCCTCTGCGACTCCGCCGCCGATTGCGGAGACGCGACCGACCGGCCCGGCGTCGCTCGATCCAAACCGCCCGTCTACCGAGGCGCTGCCACGAACCCCCTCGCCGCCCGGTCGTTGCACAACACTTGTCCCGTTCGACACGGACGGCGACGGCACCTTGACCGGCCGCGACCGTCACTGGCGACACCTCTATCTCTGGTTCGATGCTGATGGCGACCACCAGGTCGCAGCCAGCGAGATGGTGTCGCCATTCGAGCACAAGATCCGGGAGATCGATTTGGATCTGCGCTTCTTCGTCGTCGGCAAAGGAAAGAAGGCCTCGCGAGGCGAGATCGAAACGGACGAATTCCTCTTGTTCGACACCGACACCGACGGCTTCGGCGCTACGGTGTTTCCGTCAGGCGACGATGCAGCCCTGGCCGTGGACGCCGACGCTCTTCGCCGTGACGCCCAGGGCCTGGAGATTCGTGACGAAGCAGGCGCAGGGATCATGGGAACCCAACCGTTTGTCGCGGGTTGGACGATCATCGATCGCGAGAGCCGGGAGACGCAGGTCGACTGTCCAGGCTAAGACTTCTTGCGAAGCGGCGAGTGGGTATCAGTCCGAGCCGTCAGCCCTCGCCTCTCAGTCCGCGTGTCGCTTCGTAGCGAAGTGCACGACGGCGTAGGCAATGGTGGCGAGCGTCAGAGTGGCGACGACTTGGGCGATCAGTCCGGAGGAATCCCAGGGCAAGGGAATCCCCTCGATCTTCTTGCCGCCGGTCACCCCGACCCAGACCGCCAGCACCACACCGGTAAGCCCGCCGCCGCCGACGAGGCCGGAGCCGAAGAGTACGCCTTTCTCTCGGCGCTCTTCGGCTTCCTTTTCGGACACCTTGCGGGTGACGAGCCAGCGAATCAGGCCACCGACGAAGACAGCTGCCATGGTGTAGAGCGGCAAGTAAACGCCGACTGCGAACGCCAACACAGGCAACTTGAACAGCGCAGCCACCACCGCGATGGCCGCTCCGATCAGGATCAGCAGCCAGGGCAGGTTCTGGTCGAGCACGCCGTCGATTACCAGCTTCATCAGAACAGCCTGGGGCGCCGGCAGCTCTGCACCACCGAGTCCACCTTCCACGTTCTGATCGAGCATCATCACCACCAGGCAGACGAAGCCCGCGGATGTGATGACGCCCACCAGCTCACCGATCTGCTGGAATCGAGGTGTCGCCCCCAGAAGGTAACCGGTCTTGAGGTCCTGCGAGGTGTCGCCCGCGATCGAGGCCGCAATGCATACCACCGTTCCGACCATCAGTGCCGTCGCCTTGCCGGCCGAGTCGGTCCAACCGAATGCGAGGAAGATCAACGACACTCCCAGCAGAGTCGCGATCGTCATCCCCGACGTCGGGTTCGACGTCACTCCGACCAGGCCGACGATGCGCGAGCTGACGGTGACGAAGAAGAAGGCGAACACAGCGATCAATACCGCAGCGACTGCCCGGACGAGGACCGAGTCGATGGCGCCGAGAATTCCTGGTACCAAGGTCAAGACAAGCAGGATGGCCCCAAGAAACAGCAGCACGGTGCGGAAGTTCAAGTCGAGGTCGGTGCGGTCGGAGGAAGCGGCGCCCACTCCCTTCTTCAGCTGCTCGAGTCCGAGCTGGAAGGACTCCACCATCGTCGGTATGGATTTCACCAGGGTGATCAACCCGCCGGTAGCCACTGCACCGGCTCCGATGTAGCGGACGTAGCGGTTCCAGATGTCACCTGCCGACATGTCGGCGATCAGCTTCACCGTTTCGGGATAGACGGGCGCTGTCTGGCTCTGACCCCACCAGTCGATGATGGGAATGATCACGAGAGCCGACAGGGCGGCCCCGCCTACCATCACAGAAGCGACGCGGATTCCGAGGATGTAACCGACACCGATGAGCGCAGGCGATACCGACACCGCCAGCTTGGCCTTGCCGGCCAGGGCGAGCTCTACCTTTCCGGATACGGCTTTGAGTCCGTCGGTGAGCAGCTTGAAGAACATCCCCAGGCCGAGACCCCAGAAGACTGGGGCAGCCTGACGAGCTCCTTGCTGCGATGCCACCAGCACCTCTGCACACGCCAGACCTTCGGGATAGGGCAGCTTGCCGTGCTCTTTCCGGATCAGGTAGCGGCGGAGTGGAATCATCGCCAGCACGCCCACGAGACCACCGGACATGGCGAGAAGCGTGACCTGCGCCAGCTCCGGTTGCATGTTCCAGATGAACAGCGCCGGGATGGTGAAAAGCACCCCTGAGGCCACGGACGAGCTGGCTGAGCCCGTGGTCTGGGACATGTTCAGCTCGAGGATCGAGTGCTTGGCGCCGAAGGCTCCCAGCACACGGAAGGCGACCACCGTCAGCACGGCGACCGGAATCGAGGTCGAGATGGTCAGTCCAGCTTTGAGACCCAAGTAGGTATTGGCTGCACCGAAGATGACGCCCAGAATGGCGCCGGTGATCACCGCCTTGAGGGTGAACTCCGTCGGAGTCTGGCCGTACGTGAGAGGTTCGTAGGTCTCGCCTTCCTTCAGCTCGTAGGCTGTGGGCGGCAGCTTGGGTGTGCTGGGCGAGGCGGTATCTTGACTGGCCATGGCGGTGTCGTCCGGCGGAAACGTGGAAGTGAACGAACTCGAACTCTATGGGAAGACCGCACAGAAAGTACCATGGTCGGTTTGCGGTGCCGGTCTACGGTATGCTCGACGGCCCGCAGGATTCCGAGGACGTTTCTATTCCGGCGAGACGGCGTGATCGGTAGGACGATCGGCGAGTACAAGATCGAGGAGAGGCTGGGCAGCGGCGGCATGTCGGAGCTGTACCTGGGGCGTGACCTGCGCCTTGGCCGGCCGGCGGCTCTCAAGTTCCTTCCGGCCAAGGTGGCGCGCAAGTCGTCGGCGCGAGCCCAGCTCCTGCAGGAGGCCCAAGCCGCTTCCGCCCTGGACCATCCGAATATCTGTACGATCTACCAGATCGGCGAGACGGATGACGCCCAGCTCTATATCGCGATGGCGTACTACGAGGGCCAGACCCTGTCGGGTCTGGTGCGTCGCGGCGCCCTGAATCTAGAGCGCGCCTACGACATCACCATTCAAGTGGCTCAGGGTCTTGCTGCAGCCCATCGCGCTGGCATCGTGCATCGCGATGTCAAGCCCGGCAACATCATGGTCATGGACGATGGGCGGGTCAAAGTCTTGGATTTCGGGATCGCCCAACTGGCCGATGTGGAACACGCCTTGGGTGACCAGGTCGTGGGGACGATTCCCTATATGTCGCCGGAGCAGCTGCGTAAGCGTCCCCTCGACCGGCGTACCGACCTGTGGTCCCTAGGCATTGTCTTTCACTACATGCTGACGGGGAAAAAGCCGTTCAAAGGCCCGAACCAGAAAGAGACACGGCGTGCGATCCTCAGGAACAGCCACTGGCCGGTCGCTGGCTATGGCGAGGAAGCCTGCGCCCGCATCAACAAGATCCTGGGATGGCTGCTGGCGAAGGATCCGGACGACCGGTATGGTTCTGCCGAAGAGCTACTGGTCGATCTACAGCGAGACGGTGAGCCGCAGGGTCCCGGAGCGGAGCCCGACGCCGCCTCTCTGGCCGCGGAGGCATTCAGTCACACCGGCACGGTGGATCTCACGAGCTCCACCGGCGGGCGACCGTCGGTGGCGGTCTTGCCGTTTCGCGACATGTCGCCCCAGGGTGACCAGGCTCATTTCGCCTTTGGACTGGCAGAGGAGCTGATCACCCTGCTGTCGGCGGTTCCGGGGCTGCGGGTCGTGAGAATCGCGGATCACGACGCCGGATCCGGTCACGACACCATAGCCCGGCGCCTTCGGGTGGCCAATGCCCTGGAGGGTGCCGTGCGGTTCGCCGCCGGACGGGTGCGCGTTACGGCTCGGATGGTGCAACTGGAAGACGGCGAGGTCTTGTGGTCGGAGAAGTACGATCGCGAGGTCGCCGAGGTCTTCGACATCGAAGAGGACATCGCGGGCCGCATCGCCTCGGCTCTGGAGGCACCGCTGCTCGGCGACCGGCTTCATACCAAGCGTCCGGGTGCCACCGACGATGTCAATCTAGAGGCGTACGACTTCTACCTGAAGGGTCGTTACCGTTGGAACAAACGTACCGAGGCCGACATGCAGAAGGCCATCGAGTACTTCGAGGCCGCCATCGACGAAGAGCCTGGCTACGCTCGGGCTCATGCCGGGTTGGCGGACTGTTTCACTCTTCTGGGCATCTACGGCATCCGTCCGCCGTCCGACGTCATGCCGCGCGCCAAGCTGGCGGCGGAGAGGGCCCTTGAGCTCGATGGACAACTCGCCGAGGCCTACACGTCCCGCGGATGTGTTCGTTCTTGTTACAACTGGGATCTGGTGGGTGCGTCGTCGGATTTTCGGCGCGCGATCGAGCTCGATCCCAACTACGCCACCGCGTACCAGTGGTTCGCAATGAACGCCCTGGTGCCCCGACGGCGTTTCGACGAGGCATTCGAGGAACTGAAACGGGCAGCGCGCCTGCAACCGACATCTCTACCCGTCCGCACAAGCATGGGCCTCACGGCCTACTACGCAGGCCGCTACGACGAGGCCGTCAAGCACTACCGCCGAGTGCTGGAGCTCGACGGGAGGTTCGTACTCGCGCTGGTATTCCTTGCCCATGCGCTGGGTGCGGGAGGTCGTCGCCAGGAGGCCTTGGATGTGGCTGCCCGAGCCTCGGAGTTGTCGGAAGATCGGCCGCAGGTGACCACCACCTTGGGTGTGCTCCACGCGAAGCTCGGTCATGAAGAGCAGGCGTACTCTTTGGCCGACAAGCTGCTCAATCCACGAGATGGCCAATTCGTGCCTCCGACGCTCGTCGTGCAGATCTACGCTGCCCTGGGAGAGCACGAAATGGCACTCTCCGTACTCGACCGAGCCCTGCGCCAACGTACGTCGGATCTCGTGTGGCTGGGCGTCGACCCGCTCTACGATTCGCTACGCAGGCTGGAGCGCTTTCGTCAGGTGCTCTGGGACGTAGGTCTAGAGACGAGGCCGTGAGACACGAGACCGGGTCGATCGGCCGGACGTGACCCTCGATCAGACTCGATGATCGGACAAGTACTGTCGGACCGCTACGAGATCACCGGCGAGCTGGGCCGGGGCGGCATGGGTGTGGTCTATCGAGCGTGGGACCCTCTCCTGCAGCGCGATGTGGCGGTCAAGATGATTCCACCGGCCCGGCTCGACGAAGAGTCCGAGCAGCGCATTCGGCGTGAGGCGAGGACGGTGGCTCGCCTCGATCATCCGGGTATCGTGCCGATCCACGACTTGGGCCAGCACGAGCGGTCGTTGTTTCTGGTGATGCCTTTGGTGCGGGGCGATACCCTGCGCTCGCTGATCCGTTCCGCTCCGTTGACTTTGGGAGAGCTTCTGGAAGTCGGCGCCCAGGCTGCGCGCGCGCTGGCCTACAGTCATAGTCGCGGGGTCGTACATCGTGACGTGAAGCCCTCGAATGTCCTGGTGGCACGGGAAGGAGAACAGCTGCGGGTGCGCCTGATGGACTTCGGCTTGGCGCAACGGCGCAGCTCCGAAAGCGGATTGACCCGTACTGGTAACTTGCCGGGCACGCTGGCCTATCTCAGTCCGGAGCAGGTGGAAGAGAACGATGCCGCGGACCCGCTCGACGGCCGGAGCGACATCTACTCCCTGGGTACCCTCCTCTATGAATGTATGGCCGGGGAGCCGCCGTTTACGGGAACCGTGTACTCGACGCTCTACCGTATTCTCCATGAGGCACCTCAGCCCCTGCGCAGCCGTGGCATCGACATAGACCCGCGTCTCGAAGGGATCATTCTGCGCTGCCTGTCCAAGGACCGGAACCGGCGCCCGGCGTCGGGTGACGAGCTGGCGGATGAGCTCGAGGATCACCGCCGACAACTCTCCGAGGCAGCACGGCAACGTTCCACTACCCTCGATCGTGGACGCCTACGGGTGATTCCGATACGCCGCTTGCCGTTGATCGGACGTGACGAGGAGCTGGCGCAGCTCCAGGAGTGTCTGAAAATGGCACTGGCGGGCGAGTGCCAGCTGGTAGTGCTCGGTGGCGAGGCCGGTACAGGCAAGACGCGCCTGCTCCAGGAGCTGGAAGCAGTCGCCCGCTCACATCGGGTTCGGGTTCTGAGAGGGCGCTTCTCGGAGTTCGAGTCCGCCTTTCCCTTCCAGGGTCTCTGCGACCTGATCCAGGACTACTTTCGCACCCGGAGGCCGTCCAGCAGCTCCGCTGGAGCGTTCGTCGACGCCTCAGACGCGGAACCTGAGCTCGGAGACCTGGCGCCAGACCTTGTGTCGCTCTTTCCCGAGTTATCGGAAGTGCCGGAGTTGCGGCACGCTCTGGAAACCTCGTCGCCAGTTCTCGCTAGGGAGTTGCTTCGGGAGACTCGACCACCAGCGCAGAGAGTAGCGGATCCTATCTTCGTCTTCGAGCTACTGGCCCGGACTCTGGTTCGTCTCGGTGGGGGATGGCCGCTCGTCTTGGTGCAGGAGAACCTTCATGCCGCCGAAGTGGCGATCGAAGCACTCCAGTACCTGGTGCGACGGCTGGGTTCGACGCCGACATTGATCGTCGGCACCTACCGTCCGAGTGAGACAGTCAAGGGGCATCCGTTGCAGCGCCTGATGGAGGGATTCGCCACCGATCCGCGATTTCGGCGTCTGGAGCTGCGGGCGTTGAGTCGCAACGAGGTCGAGGCGCAGGTCTCGGCGCTGGTGGGCTCGAAGAATATGCGTGGTGACCTCGTGGAACGGATCTACGAGGCGACTGAAGGAAACCCACTTTTCACCCAAGAGTTAGTGCAGGGACTACTCGAATCGGGTGCCATGGCGCGGGACGAGACCGGTGTCTATGGCTTGGCAGACTATGTGAGCCTCGGAACGAGCACGTTGCCGGCGACCATCCAGCAGGCCGAAGAACGGCGCATCGAGCGCTTGGAGCCAGAGCAGAGGAGCATGCTCTCGGTCGCCGCGGTACTGGGTAAGAGCTTCGGCTTCACAGAGCTGGAGGCTTTGGCCGAGTCTGCTTTCGACGGTGGCTGTGCGGTGGACGAGCTCGTGGACGAGCTGGTGTCTCACGGCCTGTTGGTCGAGGATCGCAAAAGCCGTGGCGATCGCCTGACGTTCGCCAGCGGTGTGCTGCGGGATCTCCTCTACCAAGAGCTCAGCCGGCGCCGGAGGCGATCGCTCCACCGCATCTACGCGCGGCGCTTGGAAGAGCGCTATTCCGGTCGATTGGAGCGCGTACTGCCCCAACTCGTGGATCACTTTCGGGCCGCTGATGAGGCCGACGCCACGGTGCGCTACGGCCTGGCTCTGGCTCGACGTTCTCTGGACAGCTTCAGTCCGGAAGATGCGGTGCGTGCCGCGCGGGTGGCCCTCGAGTTCGTGGAAGAGGAGGAAGTCGAGAGGGCAGATCGCTTGCTGGCGGAGCTCACTGGGATCCTCGCCGCCGCCTATCGCGACCTCGGGCGTCTCGGCCGGTCGCTGCAAGAGGCCGAACGCGCGACGGAGGCTTGGGGTCGCGTAGAAGAGGAGGGCGACGATGCCTCCGAAGAGGGTAGCTCCGGAGAGTGGCGTATGGACTCGGGCGACATTCGGCGTCCGCCTGTCGTCGAGATCGCCTCTCTGGCACGCCTCGGAGCCGAGGTGGCGTGGCAGGCGCGGCGGATGGAGGACGTGCGGCGATGGGTGGAGCGAGGTGTGCCTCGTGCCCGCTTCGCTGGTGACATGGAATGCCTCCGACGGCTGTTGGAGCTCGGTGTCACGATCTCGAACCTTCGTGGCGAGCCACCTCCTAGGGGCTGGGTACAGGAGCTGCGATCCCTGTCCGAGGGACGCGTCGAGGGTGGCGAGGAACAAGAAGCACGACAAGGTGGGAGTTTGGTGACGGCTCTGGCGACACCACTGGTCAGCGTGGACCCGGGCAAGTTCCTCTTCATGGAAGAGTGGGAGGTCGGGGCGAATGTGTTCGAAACGCTCCTCGGTTCCGGCAGCGACGGTCTGGTAGTCGCGGGCCTGTGCGACAAGTGGAGTAGCTCCGATGATGGGCAGCTCTTCCATTTCACATTGCGTCCCGACCTTCTGTTCTCCGACGGGGAGCCGGTGGATGCGGCGGCGGTCAAGGCTTCCCTGGAGCGCAGTGTCCGTTTGCGTGCCGATCTTCAGCCTCCTGCGTTCGAGGCGATCGCAGGGGTGCGTGCGTTTCTCGCGGGCAGCTCCGACACGGTTTCCGGTATCGAGATCGATGGAGGAGATCTCACCCTGAGTCTTGGTCCGAGCTCCGGATCCGGGCCGCCTGCGAGCCGCGGACTGGTCTTTCGCCTGCGCGAGAAGCTGCCGATTTTCCCCGCTCTGCTCACCGATTTGCGCACCGCGGTCGTCCGCGACACCGGACAGGAGCTCCTCGGAACCGGGCCATTTCGTTTCGTCAACAGGGCTTCTGAGCGCGTCGTGCTCGAGGAGAATCCTCATTGGCGCGGCCAGCGTCCGAGAATCGATCGCCTCGAATTCCGGGTCTTTCGTCGTTCCTCGGAGATCGCAGCCGGCTTGCAGAAGGGTGAGATCGACGTCGGCCGCGACCTTCGGTCGGACGATCTAGAAGAGCTCCTACGCAGGCCGAAGTTGCGCCCCGGTCTGGTGGAGACGGTGAAGAAGAATACGTACTTCGCGCTCTTCAATCCTCGGGGGCCGTGGAGCCGCCGGCCCGAGATACGCAGGGTCTTGGCGCGTTCGGTGCCGGTGCTCGACCTGGTGTGGCGCAGTTTGGGACGGTTTGCCATGCCTGCCATCGGGTTGATCCCGCCAGGTGTTCTCGGACACGACGCAGGTCGCCGCCCAGAATCTATGCGCCCGGAAGACGCCGTGGCCTCTTTGGAGGCCGCTGGCTTCGAGCTTCCGCTGCGGCTGGCAGCATCGGTCCACCCTCTGTTTCGAGATCGTTTCGGCCCCTTCCTCCAGTCCCTCGTGGAGATCTGGTCGCGAGCCGGGCTCGAAGTGTCGATCGAGGTAGAGGACGTCAAGGGCTTTGTGCGTTCGGTCGACGATCCGGAGCACCGCGATGCCCTCGACCTGCTCATTGCGCGATGGAACCCAGCCTACGACGATCCGGACAACTACACCTGGGCTCTGGTCAATCGCGAGTCGGGCATCTTCCGAAACTTCTTCGACCTGCCGGAGGCCACTCGGATCCTGGATTCAGCGCGACGCGAACGCAGGCCCGGCGTACGGCAGAACCAGTATCGGCAGTTTCAGGATCTGGTGGAGAAGGAGTCGGCGCTGCTTCCGTTGTTCCACGACATCGACTATCGAGTCGTGGCTCCGAAATGGAAGGGCATCCAGCTGTCCAGCTCGCCGCCCTTCGTGAGCTACTCCGACGCGACTCGCTCTGGCTCGGAAGAAACCCGGAGCCATGCGTGGCCGAGTGGCGGAGAGATCCACGTCCCCACGCCGGCGGACCTCCATGTGCTCGACGCCGCGGAGGGGCATTTGTTGGAGCATCACGACGTGCTGCTCAACGTGTTCGAGACCTTGACCCGGCTCGATGACCAGGTGCAGGTCCAGCCATGGCTCGCGGAATCTCTCGAGTCGCTCCATGGAGGAAGGCTCTATCGCGTTCGTTTGCGTCAGGACGTCCGCTTCCACGACGGTCGCAGGATGACGGCCCGCGATGTGCGGTGGAGCTTCGAGCGTCTGTTGAGAGTGAGCGACGCCCTGCGCTACTTGCTGCAGTCGATTCGAGGGGCACCGGCAATGGCACGCGGCGACGTCGACGACCTCGCAGGTTTGGTGATCGAGTCGCCGCACGAGCTACGCATCGAGCTCGATCGACCGCTGGCCTTCTTCCCGGTGCTCCTGTCACATCCCGCCACGGTGATCGTGCCGGAGAATACCGAGTCTTTCGACGGTCACTGGCGCGATGGTTGTTGCGGCACGGGACCCTTTCGGGTGGTCTCTTTCGATGTCCGCGAGCGACTCGACCTGGAACGTTTCCCGGACTATTGGCGGGAGGGGAGTCCACGTTGCGAGCGCCTCGTTTTTCATCGGGAGACCGACAGCGAGCAGATCGCGACGGACTTTCGTGGTGGCCGGCTGTCCCTGGCCGGACATCTCAGCCCGGAGGACCTCGAGAGCCTGCGTCGTGATCCCGCGGTGGAAAGCGGCCGTGTCGAATCCCCTAGCCTGGCGACCTATTTCTTGGCGGCCAACTCAAGCCGCGGGGTCCTGTCCGATACTGCACTTCGGCACTCTCTGTTCCGTGCCATCGACCGCAAGCAGGCAGTAACCGAGTCCATGGGACGCTTGGCCACACGGGCCCAAGGACTCCTGCCACCAGGCCTCTTGGGCTACGAGTCGCCACGGGTCCAGCGAGGTGGTGAGGAGCCAGCCTCCCACACGCTCGAAGGGCTTCAGCTCTCGCTGGCTTTACATCCGATCTTCGTCCGCACCTATTCTTCCTTCGCCTCGCATCTGGTCCAGCAGCTCGAGAGTCTCGGAATCCGGCTGAACATCCTGGAGCTCCGATTGGGCGAGTTCGACGATCTGGCCCGACGGGGAGAAGCCGACCTGCTACTCGCCCGTTGGGTCGCGGTCTACCCGGATGCTGACTGTTTCTTCAGCGGTCTCTGGCAGTCCCAGAGTGGTCTGCTGCGGTCTGCCCATCGCGATGTCGATTTGGAACGCCTGGTGGAGCAAGCTCGCACCGAGCTCGATCCGGCGTTGCGCCATGCTCTCTATCGCAGCGCCGAAGATCACATCCACCGCCAAGCCTTGCTATTGCCGTTGTTCCACGAGCAGAACCACAGGCTGGCTGGACCCGGGGTGGCCGGACTGCGCCTCGGAATCACGCTGCCGGTGGTGCGCTACGACGAGCTGGCAGTGGAATAGAACCCAACGATTTGCCGCGTGTCGGCCGTCGGCTCAGAGCATTCCGAGATCCAGGCGGGCAGCCTCCGACATCATGCTGGGGTTCCACTGCGGATCCCAGACGATCTCCACCGCTGCGGACTCGACACCCGCAACACCTTCGACTTTGGCCTCCACCTCGCCCGGAAGGCTACCGGCCACCGGACAAGCTGGGGATGTGAGGGTCATGATCACGTCGACGTGGCCGTCGTCTTGCACCGCGATGTTGTAGATGAGCCCGAGCTCGTAGATATTGACCGGGATCTCCGGGTCGTAGACCGTCTTGATGGCTTCGACGATCCGATCTTCGAGGCTTGGTCCAGAACCGGGCTCTTCGAGCTCGGCGCCCGGATCGGAGGTTTCCCCGGTCTGGCCCTCGTCTTGCGTGGGTTCGGGCGGGAGAGCGGAAGTAGGAATCCGAGAGTTCATGAGATCTCTTTGTCAGTGGCTGGACGACGAAATCATTCGGTCGTCACGAGCTCGTCCTGGTCGTCGAGAGCGGCCTGAAGCGTATGCCAGGCGAGGGTGGCGCACTTCACGCGTACGGGAAGATCACGCACTCCGGCGAGTGCTTCGAGCTTGCCGAGATCGTAGGCACCCACCACCTCGTTGCCCGTGACCATGTCGCGAAAACGGCTGAACAAGGTCTTCACGTCGGCGACGGACTTGCCCTTGACGGCTTCGGTCATGAGCGAGGCGGATGCGGTCGAGATGGCGCATCCGGCACCCTCGAAAGCGATGTCCTCGACCCGCTCACCGTCGACGCGGAGAAAGACCTTGACGCGATCGCCACACAGCGGGTTGTGACCAGCGGCCTCGCAACGTGGGGCTCCCAGGACGCCGAAGTTGCGTGGCTTACGGTAGTGGTCGAGGATGACTTCTTGGTACAGCTGCTTCAGGTCGGACATCGCGGCTCCGGGATCAGGGATTCGGATCGCCGAACATGTCGAGCACCGTTTCGATGCCGCGGCCGAGGCGCTCGACTTCGTCCAAGGTGTTGTAGAAAGCGAAGGAAGCCCTCGTCGTAGCGGCTACCCCGTAGTGATCCGCGATCGGCTGGGCGCAATGGTGGCCGGCGCGTACTGCGACGCCTTCGTGATCGAGGATCGTGCCGATGTCGTGGGGATGGACACCTTGCACCGTGAAGCTGACGACCGCAGCCTTGTCGGGCGCGGTGCCCACCAGCTCGACGCCGTCGATGGCCGCGAGTCGCCGGGTGGCGGCGGTGAGCAGCCGATGCTCATGCTGGGCGATGGCCTCCCAGCCGACGCGGCTCACGTATTCGAGGGCTGCAGCCAAACCCACGGCTCCGGCGATGTGAGGCGTACCTGCCTCGAAACGATGAGGAGGGACGTGAAAGTCGCTGGATTCCATCGTCACATTGGTAATCATCTCGCCACCGCCCTGGTATGGCGGCATGGCGGAGAGCAACTCGTGGCGCCCCCACAGAACGCCGATGCCGGTGGGGCCGAAGACTTTGTGACCCGAGATGACGTAGAAGTCGCATCCCAGGTCTTCGACGTCGATCTTCGAGTGCGGAGCAGCCTGCGCGCCATCCACCAGAACCGGTACGCCCTTCTCCCGGGCGAGGCGGCAGATCTCCCGAATCGGATTGATCGTTCCAAGGGCGTTGGAAATGTGAACCAAGGCGATCATCTTCGTCCGTTCCGACAGCAGACTCCGGTACCGATCCAGATCGAGGGATCCGTCCTCTAGCAAGGGGATCCAGCGCAGCTTGGCCTTTGCTTGCCGGCACACCATCTGCCAGGGCACCAGATTGGAATGGTGCTCCATCTGGGTCACCAGCACCTCGTCGCCCGGCTGCAGGCGCGGCCTGGCGAAACTGTGGGCTACCAGATTGATGCCTTCGGTGGCCCCTCGTACGAAAACGCATTCTTCGTGCCGCGAAGCGCCGAGAGAACGCCGACAAGTTTCCCGTGCAGCCTCGTAGCGGTCGGTGGCGCGTTGGGACAGGGTGTGGACCCCGCGGTGGACGTTGGCGTAGTCGTCCCGGTAGATCGAGAGCAAGGCATCGAGAACGGACTGTGGTTTCTGCGCCGAGGCTGCGTTGTCGAGGTAGACGAGGGGATGGCCATGGACCTCCTGATGCAACCCAGGGAAGTCCCGACGCACCTCCTCCACGTCGAAGGAGTGGGCGGTACCGGTCTCCTGCCTGCTACGGGCTGTCGCTGTCACGACCATTGCCTCGCCAGCTCCTCTAGACTGCCTGTCGGACGACGTCGCCTTTGGGCAGGCGGGTGAACAGGAACTCCTCGAGATCCTTGCGTACGGTTTCGAGGCGAAACTCCTGCAGAACCTCTACAGCGAATGCGTAGGTCAGCAGGCTCTTGGCGGCCTCCTCACCAATGCCACGCGAGCGCAGGTAGAACAGAGCTTCCTCGTCGATCTGACCGGTGGTGCTGCCGTGGGTGCATCGCACGTCGTCCGCGAAGATCTCGAGTTGAGGGTTCGACTGCGCCAGCGCTTTGTCGGAGAGTAGAAGGTGCTGGCTGGATTGTTTGGCGTCGGTCTTCTGCGCGTCCTCGTGTACCTTGATGCGGCCGTTGAACACGGCCCGTGACTGATCCTCAAGGATGCCCTTGAACAGCTCGTAGGAATGGCAGTGCGGCTTGGCGTGGTCTACCCACATGTGGTGGTCGACGAGCTGTTTTTTGCGCCCGAGATAGAGGCCGTTGAGCGTGCAGTGGATGCCCTCGCCACCGAGATAGGCCTGGATATCGTTGCGTACGATGGCACCGCCGTGGTTCACCGAGTGGGTGAAGAAGTTGGCGTCGCGTTCCAGGTGAATCTTGAGGGTGCCGAGATGGAAGGCGTCGAGGCTCTCCTCGCCAAGGCGATAGTGATCGACGACGGAGTTGGCACCGCCGACGATCTCGGTGACCGGGCAGGTGAAGTACACGTCGCCCTGGTAGCCACAGTAGCTTTCGACGACCGTGGCCTCGGCGCTCTCGTCGACCACGATCAGATTGCGTGGATACGACACCGTAGCTTGATCGCCAGCCGTGGCGACGAACAGCAGATGCAGCGTCTGTTCGAGCTTCACCCCGCGCGGCACGTAGACGAAGGCGCCGTCTTCCACGTGGGCGCTGTTGAGCGCCACGAATGGGTGGTCGAGGCCGGCGTACCTACCGAGGTGCGCCGATACCAGGTCCGGATTCCACGCCATGGCGGCGGCCAAGCTCCCCGCGAACACGCCGGACGGGAATTCTTCTTGGCGGGACAGCTCTTCGGAGTAGCGTCCGTTGACGAAGACCAGATCCACTGTGCCTGGAATCTGAAAAGGCTCGAGCTTCGCGGCGGTGAGGCCATGGAGCCGTCCTCCGGCACGTACATAGCTCGTCTTGGCGACGGGAGCTACGTTGGTGAAGCGCCATTCCTCCTGCCGGGTGCTGGGGAAGCCGAGCTCTTCGAACCGGGCGACGCCTCTGCGGCGCAGATCGGCTACGGCTTCGGGCTGTTGTGGCAACGACGACTCGAAGTCGCCGTAGTCGGTGAGAAGCGAGTGCTCTTCTGCAACGGCTGGCATGACGGACCTCAAGCTGCCTCGGTGGCGGATTCGTCGTAGGTTGCGTAACCGGACTCCTCCAGCTGTCTGGCCAGCTCCGGACCACCGGACTGCACGATTCTGCCGTCCATCAACACATGCACGAAATCGGGCTCGATGTACCTGAGCAACCGTTGGTAGTGGGTGATGACCAAGAATGCCCGATTCTCGGAACGCATCGTGTTGACCCCCGAAGCGACGATGCGCAGCGCGTCGATGTCGAGGCCCGAGTCGGTCTCGTCGAGGATGGCCAAGCGAGGATCGAGCACTGCCATGTGGAAGATCTCGTTGCGCTTTTTCTCACCGCCGGAGAATCCGTGGTTCACCGGCCGTTGCAGCAGCTTCTCGTCCATCTCCACCAGCTTCATCTTTTCGCGCGCCAGCTTCAGGAACTCGATCGCGTCCACTTCCGGCTCGCCGCGATGCTCACGAATGGCGTTGAGTGCGGCCTTGAGGAAGTAAGTGTTGGAGACACCTGGGATCTCCACTGGATATTGGAACGCTAGAAAGATACCTTCGCGTGCGCGCTCTTCGGGTTCGAGCTCGAACAGATCCTCATCGGCTCCCTGAAGATTGGAGAACAGGACCTGCCCTTCCGTGATCTCGTATTCGTCGCGGCCGGCGAGGATCTGGGCCAGGGTACTCTTGCCCGAGCCGTTGGGGCCCATGACCGCGTGGACCTCGCCGGCGCCGACCTTCAGATCGACACCCTTGAGGATCTCGGCGCCGTCGATTCCGGCGTGTAGGTTTTTGATTTCGAGCATATGGAATCACCTCATCTAGAGACTTGGGGTGTTGTTGTCTTGCAATTCTGGAATCGAGTCCTGCGGTGTCTTGACCGCGTCGCGGTCTGTCAAGCTGGCTTGTGTCACCGAGAGTTCTACTTCGTCCTCCCAGCCTTCCTCGACCACCTGGAGAGAACAGTCCTCGGTGAAGTCGAAGAGAAAGGTCGAAACGGTGCAATAGCCGCTGAAGCAGTTGAGGGATCGGAGCGCGGAGTCCGGTGCGCCAGGTAGTCCCATCCGATCCCAGAACTCGGATCGGGTCACGGGCAAGGAAAGGGTCTGCAGGCGCTGCCGATAGTCCCCGCAAGTACTCCTTTCGGTCAGAGTGCTCTGGAGCCGATCCGGTGCCGACAGACGAGCTTCCGCGTCGGCGGCTGGTTCGTCGCCCTTTGCGTGAGAGCCGCACGCCATCCAGACAAAGGCAAAGATCATGACGCCGGAGAAGCACCACGCCGATCGCGTCATCAGCCGACGCTGCCCTCGAGGCTGATCTCCAACAGCTTCTGTGCCTCCACCGCGAACTCCATGGGAAGCTCGCGGAAGACTTCCTTGCAGAAGCCGTTGACGATCATCGACACGGCGTCTTCCTCGTCGAGACCACGGGACAGGCAGTAGAAGATCTGATCTTCCCCGATTTTCGAGGTGGTCGCCTCGTGCTCCATCGTGGCCGTAGGGTTCTGCACGTCGATGTACGGAAAGGTATGGGCGCCGCAGCGGTCACCGATGAGCATGGAGTCGCACTCGGAACGGTTGCGTGCTCCGTCAGCGCCCTTCAAGATCTTGACCAGGCCGCGGTAGGTGTTCTGACTCCGACCGGCCGAGATCCCCTTGGAGACGATCGTCGAGCGGGTGTTCTTGCCCACGTGGATCATCTTGGTGCCGGTATCGGCCTGCTGATAGTTGTTGGTGACGGCCACCGAGTAGAACTCGCCGATGGAGTCGTCGCCCTTCAAGATGCAGCTGGGGTATTTCCAGGTGATCGCGGAGCCCGTTTCCACCTGAGTCCAGGAGATCTTCGACGCTCGGCCGGCGCACAGTCCGCGCTTGGTGACGAAGTTGTAGATGCCTCCTTTGCCGTTCTCGTCGCCCGGATACCAGTTCTGTACCGTGGAGTACTTCACCTGCGCATCGTCGTGGGCGTAGATCTCCACCACGGCGGCATGGAGCTGGTTCTCGTCGCGCATCGGCGCGGTGCAACCCTCCAGGTACGACACGTAGCTGCCGGGTTCGGCGACGAGCAATGTGCGTTCGAACTGACCCGTATTCATCGCGTTGATGCGGAAATACGTGGACAGCTCCATAGGGCAGCGCACGCCCTTGGGAACGTAGACGAAGGAGCCGTCGCTGAATACCGCCGAGTTGAGGGCTGCGAAGAAGTTGTCGCCGCGGGGCACGACCGATCCGAGGTACTTCCGCACCAAGTCGGGATGTTGCTTCACGGCCTCGGAGAACGAAAGGAAGATGACACCCATCTCCTTCAGCTTGTCTTTGAACGTCGTGGCCACCGATACCGAGTCGAAGACCGCGTCCACCGCGACACCGGCAAGCATCTTCTGCTCCTGTAGCGGGATTCCGAGCTTCTCGTAGGTGGCGAGAATCTCGGGGTCCACTTCATCCAGGCTGTCGAGCTTCTTCTTCTGCTTCGGCGCCGCGTAGTAGTGAGCGTCCTGATAGTCGATCGGCGGGTAGTGGACGTTGGGCCAGGTGGGCTCCTCCATCTCCTGCCACTTGCGGAAGGCCTCGAGACGCCACTCGAGAAGCCAGGCGGGCTCGTCTTTCTTGGCCGAGATCAGACGCACGACGTCTTCGTCGAGCCCTTTGGGAATGATCTCCTGCTCGACATCGGTGACGAAGCCGTACTTGTACTCTTTTTTCGCCAGCTCTTCGACGGTCTGAGTCTGGGTGGTCATATCGGTGTCGCTCCTAGCGGGAAGTCTGAGCGGTGTCGGACGAATTCGAACGAGCAAGGGACGATGCGATCTGCACCAGGCGAGGCGAGATCGGTGCGGTGAGGTCTGAGAGGGTGATGCGTTCCAAGGCCCCTCGAACCGCTTCGTTGATTCGTTGCCAGTTGCCGCGGATGGTGCAGCTGGCCTCCTGGCTGCACGATCCTGGACTATCTTCGATGCATTCGGTGAAAGCGATGGGTCCTTCGAGCGCCTCGATCATGTCGGCGACGTTGATCCCCACGGCAGCTCTTGCCAGGCTGTACCCGCCCTTCACGCCACGGGTCGAGTGGAGAAGGCCGGAGCGGGACAGGATTTTCAGGATCTTCGACACCGTCGGCAGCGGGAGATGGGTCTCTTCCGCCAGCTCGGGTGCCGCGAAGCGGCGTCCCTCCTCGCGGGCCATTCGAGTCAGAAGAACGATGCCGTAATCGGCTTGCTTGGTCATTCGCAGCATCGAGCGGCTCGGATGGGTCTGCCGCGAGCATCCAGAGCGCTCCGCCGCGACGCGCGGAAGGAGGGTGATGGCCGGGGCGGAAAGCAGGCGGGAGGCGGGACGGCACAGATACGGTACCAAAGCAGTCCGATTTCCGATCGTAGCATCTACGTCCGGTTTGTCAAGCTGGGAATCGTTCGGTCAGGTACCGGACATCAGCCATCGGAAGGAGCTTTCTGGACGTCGTCCAAGGCCTGGACGAGCAGAGCGGCGACGCTGCGCGCCAGGAGCTCGTTACCCGCCTCGGTGTAGTGGCAGCAATCATCGACATAGGCCTGGGGCTCGAGATCGTCGAATAGGTCGTAGAGGATCGCTATGGGAATGCCCTCCGCGGAAACTCCGATGGCCCGCTCGGCGAGGAGCTCGTAGCCCGCAGGGATCAGTTCCGCGTAGGGAGACCACTCGGCCACCGCAACCTCGCGCTCCGATTGCGAAAAGGTGCGTCCTGTGGGGAAGTATTGATTCGGTTGCAGGACGTGCACCGAGACTGCGCCCGCGGCCCGGGCCAGTTCGGCGAACGTCACAGCGCCTTGCTGCCAAACGTCGAGGATCGGCGGCCAGTCGACGTCGTCGGGATCGGGAACGCTGTTTCCCGTCCGTACCGCGCCGGGGCGGGTTGGCTGCAGGTAGAGCCAGGACCCGGTCTCGCCTTCCGCCGTGGCGAGAAGCCCCTGGCGTAGCTTCATCGCCCGCCGATATTGGATCTTGTATCGCAGGTAGTGCCACAGGAACCCGACCGCGAGCCTCGTTTCCGGGGCGTCCCCGGACCAAGCTCGGTTGTAGAGTTCGGCGTAGCGATTGTAGGCCTGTCGGGCCTCCTGCATCGCGGCACGTCGCTTGGACGATTGCAGTGGCGTCACCGCTTGAAGACCGAACATATGCTCCACGCTGGGCTGCGAGGGGGCTACTCCCGCGAGCTGGTTGCGGGCACCGAGCGCCACCTCATTGAATCCGTCGACGTTGATTACGGCGTCGAGCTCTTGCCCGGTGGCGAGGAAGTAGCTGAGTATCTGTACCTGCTGGGGCTGTTTGAACCCGCCTTGGGCGAAGTTGAGCACGACCACGTCGTCGATCGCTGCGCCGAGTGCCTGAGCGACCTGGCTAGCGATCACCTGGTGATCACGCTCGTACTGCGCCAGGAACGAGGCGACCGATCCGCCGAAGATTCCGAGGATGACCTCACCGTCTCGGCGGATACGTGGGTAGTCCGACGCACTGACGAAGCCGTGGTTGTTGTTGGCAAAGGAACCGTTCCATTCGCCGGAATGGGCTTCCAGCTGGAAACCAAAGTACGGATGGAGGCGGTAGTGATCGACGTTGGCGATGTCGGTCGGAACCGAACGCCCCCTGGGCGGGTGCGAATAGAAGAGATGGCCGGTCTTGAAGAAGTAAAGGCCGATACACAGGAGCTCGGTGGCGATCAAGAACACAGCCAGATTGAAGACCGCGATTCTCAGCCCGAGTCCGACTTTCGAGCTGCGGCCTTCAAGAGACTGATTCGTGTTGTCGTTCCGGTTTGTCACGTCTTGACCTCGAGACGTAGCGATGTTGGAGGTTCCCGATGGAACCGGAACTCACCGGTCGCGGGGGCCTCCGCGTGAGGTCCGTCGACCGGTGTCCTCTAGAGCTCGGCGCGAGCCCCGAACGCCACCGTCACGTTCCCTCGTCGCCGTACCTTAGTCCGACGAATCGTCGCTCGAAAGCCCTGCGAGCTCACCGCTGACGTGTACGACCGCGATCTCCACCCGTCGGTTGCGTTGACGGGCCTCGGCACTGACACCTTGTACCAGGGGTTGGGTCTTGCCGAAGCCACGGGTCGAGATGATCTCGCCTTCGATGCCAGCCTCGACCAGGTAGTCACGTACGGCAGCGGCACGTTGGTGGGAGAGCATCAGGTTGTAGTCGCCGCCGCCGATGTCGTCGGTGTGTCCGAAGACCTGGATATTGAAGTCCTCGAGGGTCATCAACACACCCGCGATGCGACTCAGCAGCTCGCGATTTTGGGGGCGGAGCTCTGTCTTGTCGAAATCGAACTCGATGCTGTCTCCCAGGTTCATCACCAGACCGAGTTTCGAGCGGCGGGTCTCGGCAAACTTGCTGAGCGTGGACTGCAGTCGCTGCAACGCCCGCTCACGCTCGTCCTTCAGCCGTTCGATCTCGATCTCGGCGTCGCGCGTCTGTAGTTGTGCCAGTTTGGCGTCGAGGCGAGCCTGATAGGCCTCCTCGTTGGCCTTGGCCCGCTCTTCCTCGGCCTTCTGCTGCGCTTCGCGCGATGCTTCCTGCTCTTTCCACGCCTTCAGCTTTTCCTGGCGCTCGGCTTCGGCGCGGGCTTCCGCCTCTAGGGTCTTCTGCTCCGCTTCGTCGGCCCGCTCGGCGGCCGACTCGGCGCGGCTCGCGGCGTCGATGGCACTAAGTTCCGCGACCTCTGCGCGTGCTTCCGCCTGCTGCGTCGTAGTCCGCAGCTCGGCCATCTCCTGGCCCATCGCCGCGAGACGGGACTCCAGGGCCTGGTTTCGTTGCCAGAGGAAAAAGCCGGCGGTCCCTACCAGGGCGATCACGACGAGCCAGACGAGAAGCCGGAAGCGGCGCGCCGACTTGCGTGGGAGCTGATATTCCTGGGCGAATTCCTTCGTGCTGGTATCGGAGATGGCTCGCTCCTTTCTCGTCGCAGGTCGGGGTGGCCTACCTGCCGGCCGTCGAAGATCTTTCTCGGGCCGTTTGCGTAGTGGAGAGTCGGGTTCCGGTCGTCTCGTGAGCGTGGATCTGAGAGACTGCCAGCCCGGTCGGGCGTGAGGCTTGCAGGTCGAGGCCCACGGGAATCGGATGTCCGGAGACACCCATTGTCGATTCCAGCAAGTACCGTACCGACTGACGTCGACTTCGAGTCGCGACGTATGAAAAATCTTCCCGTATCGTAGAAACTGCATGGAAATCTTCACGAAGTTCGCAATCGGTGCGCCGGCGACGATTTTCGCCCTCGGAGTCATCGTTTTCGTTCACGAATTCGGCCACTTCATCGTGGCGAAGCTGTTCGGAGTGCGGGTGCATGTGCTGTCGCTGGGCTTCGGCAAGCGGCTGTGGGGTTTCGACTTGGGCGGCACCGACTATCGCGTCTCGCTGCTGCCTTTGGGCGGCTACGTACAGATGGCAGGAGTCCAGCCCGAAGAGTCGACTGGGGCCCCGGGGGACTTCCACTGCAAACCCCGGTGGCAGCGGATCCTGGTCTACTTGGCAGGCCCCGCAATGAACGTGGTCCTTGCGGTGGCGGTGATTGCCGGTGTTTTCATGGTCGGCCACGAGGCACAGGGCATGCAGGGTGTGCCGCCGGAAATCGGTCGCGTGGCGGAGGGCTACCCTGCGGAGTTGGCCGGTCTACAGCCGGGTGATCTGGTGCTGACCGTAGACGGCGAGGTGGTCAAGACTTGGAGCGACTTCGTGTTCATCGTCGGTACTTCGCCGGAGAAGACTTTGCGACTCGACGTCGAACGGGAGGGCGAGAGGATACAGCTGACGTTGGTGCCCTCCAAGGACGAGCGCGAGCAGGGAATTCTCGGCGCACTTCCGAAGTTCGAGCTCCGTCTGTCGGCCATCGTGCAGGGTACACCGGCCCATCGTGCGGGACTGAAGCCCGGTGACACGGTGCGCGCCCTGGACGGTGAATCGATCTCGGATGCAGCCGCTTTCGTGGCCAAGGTTCAACCGCGGGCCGGTGACGAGATCGTGCTGACCGTGGAACGAGACGGCCGGTTGCAGGATTTCGAGCTGGTGCCGGCGGTGGTCGAGGGCAAAGGTCAGATCGGAGTCCTGCTGGGGATCTACTCGCCACTGCCACCCCTCGAGGCGATCCGAGCCAGTATCCAGTTCAACATCGACATCGTGAAGAAGACCGGGCAGGTCCTCGGCAAGCTCTTCACAAGAAAGGTGTCGGCGAAAAGTACGTTGTCGGGACCTGTGGACATCGCAGTGATGTCCACCGAAGCGGCGCTTCTCGGTCCGAAGCAGCTGATCTTCCTGATGGGCTTTCTGTCGATCTCCATCGGTCTGATGAATCTTCTGCCGATTCCGATCCTCGATGGCGGCCACATCTCGATCCTGCTGGCGGAAAGTCTCATCCGTCGAGACTTGTCCGCACGGGTCAAAGAGGGCTTCAACCAGGTTGGATTCGTGCTGCTGATGATGCTGATGGCTGCGGTGATCTTTTGGGATCTGTCGAAGAATCTTCCCGGTCTTTTCGGCGGCGGTTAGAGGATCGGCGCGTCCGTTTCGTCGACGATCGCCCCACCCGCGTCGGGCCGGAGTAGCGGATCCCTCGACGAGCAAGATTTCGGGTAGACCCCGAGGGCTAGATGTCCTCCCGGTCCGTTAGACTGCGCAGCATGTGGCGCAAGTTCCTCCGGGCCCTTCAGGTTCTCGCCTATCTCGGCGCTCTGGGTGTGGTTTTCGGTCTCGTCGCCTACATGGCGTTCAGCATCTTCGTCCGCGGTGGTGTAACGCCCCTTCCCGAGCTCCGAGGTCTGTCGGAGGAAGATGCGCAGGCGCTCCTGGCTGACCAGGGTCTGACGACGCGATGGTCCGAGGACGGCCGATTCGACGAGCAGGTGCCCAAGGGGCACGTGTTGGTGCAGGATCCTCGCCCGGGCGTCTACGTCAAGCGCGAGACCGAGGTGACCTTGACCCTGTCGCGAGGTCCGAGACGCATCGAGGTGCCGGACCTCTCGGGCCAGGCGCTGCAGGCAGCCCAGGTGTCCCTGGCCGGTGCAGGGTTGGTCGTGGGTCGGACGTTCGACGTATATTCCGCCACCGGAATCTCCGGTGTCGTCGTCGAGCAACAACCTCCTCCGGGGGCCAGGGTGGCGCGGGACGCGCCGGTGGACCTTTTCCTTTCGGTCGGCGCCACGGCCGAGGTCTTCGTCATGCCTGACCTGGTACGTCGCGACTACGAAGACGTGCGAGGCTTTTTCGAGCGCCGCGGCTTTCGCATCGGTCGCGTGAGCTACGAGACCTATGATGGTGTCGCGGCTGGAACGGTCCTGCGCCAGTTCCCGCTCGCAGGCCACCCGCTCCGTCGGGGCGAGGTCATCTCGTTGGGCGTCGTAGCACCGGACGAGCTGTCCGGCCAGGAGACCGGTGCCGCCGTACGGTCGCGACGCGCGGCCAGGGGAGGCGCATCATGAGCGAGCCTAGGATCGGGCCGGAGCGGAAGGTTCTGTTGGCACCGTCTGTTCTGGCAGCCGACCTGTCGGATCTGGCGGGCGCGCTGAAGATCTGCGAGGACGGCGGAGCAGATCTCGTGCACTTCGACGTCATGGACGGCCACTTCGTACCCAACCTGACCTTCGGACCTCCGGTGTTGCGGGACGTGGTGCGACGCACCAAGGTACCGGTCGATGTCCACCTGATGGTGTCGAATCCCGACGCGTTGCTGGACGCCTACCTCGAGGCGGGCGCGGCCTGGGTTTCAGTACATCAGGAAGTAGCGGTCCATCTGGATCGGACGCTATCGAGAATCCGCTCCGCAGGTGCCCGGGCCGGGGTCGTCCTCAATCCGGCGACGCCCGCCGAGACCCTGACGGATCTTCTGCAGAGTCTAGACTTCGTGCTGCTGATGTCGGTCAACCCCGGCTTCGGCGGCCAGCCGTTCTTACCCTACGTATTGGACAAGGCACGCCGCTTGCGTAGCATGCTCGACGAGCGGGGCCTCTCCCAGGTGCAGATCCAGATGGACGGCGGCCTGGGGCGCGACACGATCCACCGTGCGGCCGTCGCCGGTGTCGATGTCTGTGTAGCGGGCTCCGCGGTCTTTGGCGCCGACAATCCGGCAGCCGAGATCGAACACTTGCGCAGGCTCGCCGAAGGAACGGCCAGCTGATCCGGCCTCGTCTCCTGTCAAAGCCCTTGTTCGAGCACCCCCCGAAAGGTCTGTCGATGATCCCGTCTTCCCAAGCCGTCCCCTCTCTTCGCGGTGCTCTGCCGCTGGCATTGGCCGTCGTTTGTGCCGCAGCGCTGGCGCTGATCGCAACGGGCTGTGGCGAGCGCGAGGACCCCATCCTGCGCCTTTCGGCCGAGGAGTCATTGACCCTCGGCAAGCAGTTCCTAGAGCAGGAGAAGTACGCCCGAGCTCGTCGTCACCTCATTCACGCATTCGAGGTGGAACCGAATTCCCGCTCCGGCCGCGAGGCGCTGCTGCTGGCGGCCGATGCGCTCTATCTCCAGGGATCCACCGAGAACTACATCAAGTGCGAGGCGAAGTATCGTGACTTCCTGAACCGCTTTCCTACCAGTGATCGCTCGGACTACGCTCAGTTCAAGGTCGCCGAATGCCTGGCCGCGCGGGTGGAGCGTCCGGATCGCGACCAGGAGGTCACACTCGACGCCCTGGAAGCCTACGAGGAGCTGCTGCGCCTCTATCCCGACTCCGAGTACCTTCCCGAAGCGCGGCAGCGAATGCGGGAGATGAACGATCAATTGGCGGCACACGAGTTGGTGGTGGGCTCGTTCTACAACCGCTACGGTGGTACCGGTATCTGCAAGGCGGCCATCGCCCGACTGGAGTATCTGCAGAACAACTATCCGCAATTTGCGGAGATGGATCAGGCGCTCTACAACCTGGTGGTCGCATACTCCCGTTGCGGCGATTTCGAAAAAGCGGAAGAGTCTCTGGCTGACCTCCGTCGTAGATATCCGGATTCTGAGTTCCTCGGCGAGGCCAAGTCGTGGGAGGAGAACAAGATTCCCGATCTTCGCCGCTTGTGGGAGGAAGAGGAGGCTCGCAGAGCGGCTCTGGAAGCACTGCGGGCCGCGAGGACAGGAACTGCGACGAAGGACACCGCAGATGCGGGTGAAGGCAGCGACGAAGGTTCTCGCAGATGAGAATCGCGTTCCGACGGATCTTGCGCGAGTCCTGGTTTCCGGCCTCGATGGCCTGGCTTGTCGTATGGGGCGGTGCCGGTTTGCTGGCACCGGCGCCCGCTAGGGCCGACAATGCCGACGACGAGGTCCAGCAACTGCGTGCGCGGGTGGTCGAGCTCCGTCGCGAGCTGGTCATGCGGGATCTGGAGATTCAGCGCTTGGCGGAAGAGCTGACAGAGCTGCGAGCCCAGTTGGCCTCGGGACCGTCGGAGCACGGGGGCGGAGTCGTGGGTGGCGCCGAGGAGCCGACGACGATCAACGATGACGTGGCGCTCCGCGGGCTCGGTGGTGTCGAAGAATTCGAGTTGGAAGAGCCCGACCCGCCGCCGATCGCGCCTTCACCGCCCGCCCAGAGCACTCCCACCGAGGTACAGACTGAAGCCGGAGACTCGACGGGTGGTGAGAAGCTCTACGACCAGGGATACGCACTCTTCCACCAGCAGCAATACCCAGAGGCCGAGCGCGCTTTCCGTCTTTTCCTGAGCCGCTATCCGGCCAGCGATCTGGCCGACAACGCATACTTCTGGATCGGTGAGAGTCGTTGGGCCCGAGGAGACTTCGCGGCAGCTCTCGAGTCGTATACGACCACGGTCGAGCAATATCCCGACGGCAACAAGATTCCAGATGCTTTGCTGAAGGCGGGGCGCTGCCTGGAAGCTCTCGGACAGACCGCGCGTGCGGTGCGGACCTACGAGGAGGTCGTGCTTCGATTCGCGGGCTCGGCAGCGGCGATCACGGCGCAAGAGCGGCTGGACCAGCTACGCTGAGGTCGAGGGCGTACTGCTTCGGGTGCCGCCTAAGTGCTGATGAAAAAAGCGGTTTCTCCCTGATTCGATGCTTGACAGAGCGACCTGGTTGACGGTACCTTGACGTTCTGACGTCTGATGGAGGTATCGTCACATCTCTATAGGTCACCGGCGACATGCGGCGCGATCTGGGGATAGGCTTCGGGCACGCAGCCTCGAAATCGACACCGGAACGAGCATCGCGAAGCACGGGAACCACCCGCAGCCGGTGTCTTCCGAGACGGGCGCACCGGACCAGGAGGTCACGATGAAGGGTCGGGCAAGAGAGTTCAAGCACTATTTGGCCGCGCTGCTGGCCATTTCTTCGGTACTGAGTCTGGCGACTCTCGTCGGCGCACAGTCGCCGCCGGCGAACCTGCATTTGGAAGGCGATCACTGGACGGCATGGTCCCCACCGACGCCGCCCGAAGGCGCCAACGTCTACGTCATCCAGACCGGCGACACCTTGTGGGATATTTCGGGAACCATGCTCGGCGATCCCTACCTATGGCCACAGCTGTGGGAGGCGAATCAGTACATTCTCGACGCGCACTGGATCTATCCGGGCGATCCCTTGATCATCCCGGCCGGTGCCCAGATCCATTCTCCCGATGGTGTCGTGGGCGATCCCATGGCCCAAGCCGTTGCGGATGGTCTGGCAGACGAGCTGGCAGCAGCCGATGCGGCCCTGGAAGAAAGCTGGTTCGAGGATGCGGGTTCTACCAAGGCACCGGTGGCTCTGGGTTCTGAATCGCAGATCTACTGCTCCGGGTACATCGCACCGCAAGGCGAGGAGTTCCCCTTCGAGATCGCAGCTTCGGAGTACGACTTCCTGACGCCGACGCTCGACTATGTGGTCGATCGGGACTACGAGGACTACTCCGGCTTCTACGGCAGGGGAGATACCGAAAAGTATGGCCTCGGACCTGGCGACATCGTCTACATCGCTGGCGGCCGAGCCGACGGTCTGTCCGCGGGTGAGTTGCTGAACGCGATCCGGCCGGAAGACATGGTAGTTCACCCCGTGACCAAGAAGGAGGTAGGCCAGTTCTACCGCTATCGCGGTCGGATTCGGATCCTGGCGGTCCAGGACGACACCTCCATCGGGGAGATCGTCCGTGCTTGCGACATGATTCCCGTGGGAACGAAGCTCCGTCTATTCGAGCCAGAGCCCGTACCCTTGCGCCGGCCCTCGCCGATGCGCCCGGTCAACGCGCCGCCATCCGCTGAGTCCTTGGTTGACGCACCTGCCGTGATCCGCAGCTTCGACGGCGTCCTTGCCGTCGGACAGGGCTATCTGGTGTTCATCGACCGGGGTGAGAACCAGGATGTGCTCCCGGGAGACGTGTTCACGATCTATCGCCGCGGGCGGGAAGGATTCCCGCCCGTATTGGTCGGTGAGCTCGGCATCCTGTCGGTGACCGGCGATACTGCGCTCGCCAACATCCTGGAGAGCCGCTACACGGTCTTCCCCGGCGACGTATTGATGCTCAAGTAGTGTCCGCTCGCAAGAATCTCAATGAGGATCTGTCGCTTCTGGTGGCTGATCTGGTCGAGCGCGGTCTGACCCTGGAACAGGCTCGAGCACAGTTCGAACGTCAGTTCATCGTCAGCTGCCTCCGCTCCCATCGTGGAAATCTCAGCCGTTCGGCTGACGCGCTTGGCGTCCATCGCAATACCCTACGAAACAAGGTGTCACGTCTCGGCATCGAACCCCGAGACGTCGTACGTCCCCGGCGGCGGGAATAACGAGCCTCCTGGCACGGTTCTGGCAGACTCTCGGCTGAAACCCGCCTCGCGGGTCGCCGTACTTCAGGGTTCGAAGGCCTCCTTCCCCCTCCCGGAGGTCTGTAGCGACTCCTGGTCGCTGCCCGATGAGCCATCAAGGCGTGGGATGGGCGCTCGCCCTCCCTTCCTTTCGATTTCCCTTCGTAACTGAACAAGCCACCCGCGTCGTCGTCGGCAGACGTCCTCGCTGGGGTTTTGTCTATATCAAGAGGTCCAGCCTTATGACGACTCGAAGCTCGCGCTATCGCGCCAGAGTCTTGTTGCTAGCGCTGATCCTTGCAGCTCTCAGCGCAACCGTTCCCACCGGATCTGTACCCGCTCTCGATCTCGACTCACTGGATTCAGGTGATCTGAGGGTCATCGAAGACGTGTCGCGTTGGGTCGAGCGAAACGACCTTTCGGAAGCTCCTTCGGTACGTGACGAGATCCGCCGCCGCAACACCGGATTCGAGGTTTTTCGTAGCTTCCACGATCGCGAAGATCGTCATGCGTACGTATCTTCGCTGCCCTTCGGCGACATGATTCGTCGCGCCTCGTCGCGCTATGGAGTCGACTCGCTTCTGCTCGCGGCGGTCATCGAGATCGAATCGAGCTTCGATCCGCAGGCGGTGTCAAGACGTGGAGCGGTAGGTCTGATGCAGGTTCTTCCCACCACGGCGGGTCTGGCTGCCGAGGTATTGACCGAGCCTGCGGCGAATATCGACCGTGGCGCCGAGTACTTACAACTCCTGCTCAAGCGTTTTGATGGTGATTTGGAGCTAGCGCTGGCGGCTTACAACGCCGGACCGACCAATGTCCGTCGCTACGGCGGTGTCCCTCCATTCGCCGAAACTCAGACCTACGTCGAGAAGGTGCTTCGGCTCTACGTGCGGCACCACCGCGCGGTATGGCAAGCCTCCGAAGAGGCGGATCTGCTGCTCGGTGGGGTCGAAGGAGCACGGCAGGCGGTCTGAGTAGCGCGAAGCTCGTCGTACCTTCGGCAACGTGCCATTCTGACCGCCAACCGGCCGATCCGGCCGGTTTCTTCGCCGGTTTGCTCTGCTAGACTGCATTCACGCCCGGGCCCGCGGACGTTCGGACCCGCGGCTTTTCCCCTTTGATTGAAACGGAGACCCCGATGCCTGGCGTCCAAGAACTGATCGTCATCTTCCTGATCGTGGTCGTTCTCTTCGGTGCCTCCCGCTTGCCCCAACTCGGGCGGGGTTTGGGGGAGGGGATCTCGAACTTCAAGAAGGGGCTCAAGAGCGCCGAAGACGGAGAGAGCAACAGCGACGCGCGGCCCGAGAACGAGAAAGCCAAGGGTTGATCCGTGGCGGTCGACGACAGGCTGCAGGAGCTGCTGGAGCGTCTCGGCCGCACGTTGAGTGAAGCACTCTCCGAGTCGGACGATGCGGCGCAGGTCGTCGAGACTGTGCATCGTGCAGGACTTTCTCTGTTCTTGCGGCTGGAGCCGCGGCGAAACAAGGATGGCTCTTGTGCCATCCGCCTCGTGCCAGCCAGCGAGCCTCGGCGGCGAGCGGCTTCGAGCACCAGCGAAGCGAAGCGAGACCCGACTGGAGGGTTGCGCCCAGATCGGATTCCGCTCCCGCAGCGAGCTACCTACCGCCTAGAGCAGGCGGACGTAGAGTATCTACGGGAGCTTGGAATCGACCCGAGCCGGACGGGACGCAGCAAGGCAAGCCGCGAGAGAACCAATCGCGATCAGAGCTGAGCTGTTCGGCGAGCTGGCCATGACGAACGTGGGAACGCGGGAAACGACGAAGGTCGTAGACGGCGGCTCGCCGCTGGCCGGAAAGATGAGTTTGCTGGGGTTGCCGCGGGCGCGGCTGCAGCAAGTGCTCGCACCTCATGTCGAGCGTTCGTTTCGAGTCGACCAGATCTACCGGGCCATCTACGATCGGGGAATCCGGCGGTTCGACGACGTCACCACCCTGCCGCTGGCTCTGAGGCGACATCTTTCCGCGCATTTCTCGTTGGAGCTGCCAGACGTCGTCAAACGGCATCGATCGGCGGATGGTACCGAGAAGTATCTGTTTCGACTCGCGGACGGAGCCACGATCGAGGCTGTCGACATACCCGAGGGCGACCGTCGAACCCTGTGTGTATCGAGTCAGGCAGGCTGCGCTCTGGCCTGCCGCTTCTGTGTCACCGGGTATTGGGGTGCCGGTCGCGACTTGACAGCGGGAGAGATCGTCGCTCAGGTGCTGGCGATCCGCGCCGTGGAGCGGCCGGGAACCCACGGTCTCAACGTAGTTTTCATGGGCATGGGCGAGCCGTTGCTCAACACCGAGAACTTGCGACTCGCCACGCAGATCCTCCTCGAACAGATCTCTTGGCGACGAGTGACCTTGTCCACCGCGGGCGTCGTCCCGGGGCTCCGGGAGCTAGCCGCCTGGGAACAGCGGCCTCGCCTTGCCATCTCGCTCCACGCGCCCGATGACGAACGGCGCAGTCGGCTCATGCCGATCAACAAGAAATATCCGCTCGCCGCCCTGCTCGGTGCTCTCCGCCAGATCCCACTCCGATCCAAAGAGCGCATCACCTTCGAATACATCCTGATCGATCGCTGGAACGATGGGCCGGACGACGCGGAGCTGCTTCATCGACTGCTTCAGAATCTTCCGTCGAAGGTGAACCTGATTCCCCTCAACCCCGATCCCGTCCTGGATCCCAAGCTTCGACGGCCGCCCGATGCGCGGGTAGAGGCCTTCCGGAAACGGCTCGCCGAGCTCGGAACGCGTGTCACCGTTCGCAGGCAGCGGGGTGACGACGTCAGCGCCGCCTGTGGCCAGCTCCGCGTGCCTGGACGGGATCCGAGAGGCTTTCGCCGGTCCAACTTCAGCTTCTGACCAGGTGTCCGGCTGCTCGGCAGGGCGCGTCGGTGGGAAGGTCTCGGCCGAGACTCTGGACCAGGTTCCGCGCTTCCGACCTTGGCGATGACTCAGCGCAGGCTGTGCATGTTGCTCGATCCAGTCGCCTATGGCTCGATCCAGATGACAGACAAGTTTCGCCCTGCTCGTTCGCCGTCGCGGCGATAGCTCCACAGGGACTCATCGCTGTAGGTGCAGCGATCGACCTGACGGACATCGCCCACCCCCAGGGATCGCAACTGACTCTCCACCGCCCGGCGTAGATCCACATGCTCGCGGCCGTTCGGTCCCATAGATACGACGCTCTCGTCCGCTGCGGCGGCGATCTGTCCAGCGACCTCCGGTCCGACCTCGTAAACGGTGCCACCGATCGCAGGGCCGATCCATGCGGCTCTCGGCGGCTCTACGAAGCGGCTGGTGGCTTCGCCGACAATTCCTGCCGCGATGCCTCGCCAGCCGGCATGAACGGCGGCGATCTGCGGCTCCCTGAGCCCGTCTGCGGTTTCCGTTCCCCAGCCGGCCAGCAGCACCGGCACGCAATCGGCGGTCACCACCGAGAGACCCAGGCCGGCGCCACGGGTGGTGAGTGCGTCGGCCGGGCCGCAAGGACCGCTGCTGCGTGCCTCCAGGACGTCGGCCGAGTGGATCTGCCGGACCCACGCGGGCTCTACGTCCACGGGCAGCAGATCTCCTACGGCACGACCGAAATCCTCGGGCTTCGTGGCGGGCAGGCCTTTGCCAGTGAAAGCGATCTGTACCAGCCGTCGAGACGGCTCGCCGGCGGATCCAGACTCGAAGAGGAGGGAGTCTCGATGCAAAAACTGCATGCCGGCATCGTACAGCGAAGGATCGAACTCTCTAGCGGTTTCTACAGGCCGCAGCCCGCGGCAACCAGCTGATTGATCTCCTGCGATGTGGGTGCTTCGGGCTCGTGGGGTGCTTCCGGCAAGCCGGCGAAGTGCAATGCTTCGTGAAGTAGAATCAGAGCGGCCTGCTCGGCGTCGAGCCGCCGGAAGTTACGGCACAGTCGAGTTACCGGGCTACCGATGGCGGTGAAGGCAGCTACTCTGCGTCCGCAGATCTGAGTTTCGTGATGGCTCCCGGCTCGCACGTAGAGACTACCCGCCAGCAGTTCTTCCCCGTCGGCTCCGAGTTCCTCGAAGAGTGCCCTGCAGCTCGGATGGAGGCGAAGCCTTGATACGGCGATGCGGAAGGCTCCAGCAAGATGCGCTGCGTCGCCATGCGAAAAGACGCCTGCCGTCCTTAGAGGTACGGGAGTGGTTCGGGACGGTGTCACACGTGGCAGCTCGAGTATTCGAAGTCGAATGCGAAAGCCACAGCGGACGTCGTGCCCGGCCACGAAAGGCCGAGGAGCACAAGCCCGAGAATGCAGAAACGGAGTGAGGTTCTGGATGTGGTGCTCATCCATCCAGGGTGGCGCGCTGTCCGAGGTCAGGTCATGAGCTTTGGCCTCGGGACCGGAGATGGAACCCTTCGTCTGAGACCGGGGTCCCTCAGGCCTCCCTGGGTTGCCGCCTGGCGGTTAGGAAACGCCTCGGAACTTCCTAGGATCTCGGAATCCCCTGTCATCTCCGCAACAGCGTGTCTATGGTCGTCGTACCGAACGGAGGAGCACCCATGACGGACACCCCGATCCCGCAGCCAGCTCACCCCCCGTCGTTCGATCCAGTCGCACCGTCAACTACCGATCAAGAGTGGCAGGTCGGGGAGTGGATGTTTCGCCCGCTGCTCCATCGTCTGTCGCAGGGAGAGCGCCAAGTCCGTCTCGAGCCCAAGGTGTCGGACTTGTTGCTCTTTCTGGTTCACCGTGCACGGCAGCCAGTGAGTAAGGATGCGATTTTCGAGGGAGTCTGGGAGCAGAAGTTTCTGGGCGACTCGGCTCTCACGCGCACGATGGCCGAGCTGCGGCGGGCGCTCGGTGACGACGCGCGCAGCCCCTCCTATGTGGAGACGATTCCGAAGATCGGATACCGCTTGATTGCCGATGTGCAGCTTCTCCCGTCGCCGCTCGGCGAAATCTCGGATCCTCCGCCCGAAGCCTCGATGGAAGAAGCCCTGGGACAGGTAGGCCAGCCGAGTCGATGGGTGCGTTTCGGTCCTTGGATCGTTTCCGGCTTCCTGCTGGTCGTGTTGGCGTCGCTTTACGCCGTACCGACCTTCCGTCCGACCATCGATGCCTCGCCGAAGGCACGGACGAAACCGGAGGTCGTGACCGACGATCCGAAACTGGTGGCGGTACTGCCACTGGTGGACCTATCTCAAGAACCCGCAGCCGAGGGAGTTTCTGAAAGCGAGGAATTCTTCGCTGCAGGAATGACCGAGGCCCTGGAGGCTCGGCTGGCCCAAGCTGGGACCGTGGGCGTCATATCCCATCACTCCGTCGCGCAGTTGCTTTCGGAAGACGACTCGGTCCTCGAACGCGCTCGCGGAGTGGGGATCGACGCGCTGGTAGAAGGTACGATCCAGCGAGCGGGCGAGCGGGTCCGGATCACCGTGCGCCTCACGGAGCTACATCGAACGCCGGACGAGCGACATACCTACAGCTGGGTCGAGACCTACGAGCGCGATCTGCGCAATGTTCTGGCGCTCCAGGCGGAGGTTTCGCGTGCCATCGCCGACGAGGTGCGCAAGACGCTGGAACCTACGATCGTGGCTCCGCCGCACACCGAAGAATTGGTGGATCCCGAAGCCTACGAGGTGTATTTGCAGGCGCGCTATCAGCTGAATCGGATCGGTTCGGGACCGTTGGAAGAGGCCGCAGTGCTCTTCGAACGAGCCATCGAGATGAGTCCCGGTTACGCGCCCGCCCACTCAGGCAGAGCACGGGCCTACGCGAGAGCAGCGGAGCTCGGCACTGCCATCGGCGACGTATGGGATGCGGACCTGTGGGAGGTAGCTTTGGCTTCTACCGAACGGGCTCTGGAGCTAGATCCGGAGTCCGCCGAGGCCCACGGCGTCACGGCAACGGCCGATATTCTCTACCGCTGGGATTGGCAGGCGGCAGAACGCCACCTGCGCCGCGCCCTTCAGACCAATCCCAGCGACGCTTGGGTGCGTCAGCGCTATGCCTACTTCCTCACCTTCTTGGGTCGATTCGACGAGGCTATGGAGCAAGTGAAGGAGTCTGTGAAGCTGGATCCCCTCAGCCCGACGAGTTACCGCGCAGCGTCGCATGTCTATTTTCATGCAGGTCACTACGACCGGGTGTATTCGATCTTCCAACTGGCAGTGGCCTTGTTGGGCGAGGAAGGCCATGACGTCCGGGGATATGTTTCGTGGTCACTGGCCATCGAGGGTCGATACGAAGAGGCGATCGAGCGCATGGCTCCGTCAGGGGACAAAGACAACCACCCCTGGCGGCCGGCTCCCCTGGCGATCTACGGTTGGACGCTGGCCCAGGCAGGGAGAACGGAGGAAGCCAAGGAGTGCCGCCGGTTGATGCTGGAGCTTCCTTGGGAGGATCCGTTCGCCCGTGCGATTCTCGAGGTGGGCCTGGGAGATCACGACGAGGCCTTCGCGGCCTTGGAACGGGCGCTCGACGAGCGGTCTCACAGCGTGCCCTACCTCAAGGTCGAGCCGTTCCTGCGCTCGCTGCAGGAAGATCCGCGCTTCGACGAGATGGTGGCACGGCTCGGTCTTTGATCGGCTGGAATGCTGAGGGGTGGACCGATGCTCCCCAAGGCCGGGTCCGGTATCTCTGGGACGAATGGGTCGACATCTGACACGAGCCGTTCGGGAAATCGCCCCCAGGAAGGCTGGGAGAGCTGTGCCTTCGGTAACATCGCGGTTTGATCCATCGACATGGGAGACTGCATGCCCAGAGGACCAGAGGGCGGAGACTTCACCGACACGGGCTCTTCGGACGCCGCGTGCCGTCGGGACGGGCGAGACTCGGCATTCCGGCGGTTTCGGCTTTTCTGGCTGCTACTCCTTTGCTGCTGCGCCGCCGGCATCGGCGGGCCTGCCGCGGCGGCCTGGGCAGGCCATCATGGGAGCCTGGTCGGGGAGGTACTGAACGCCGATGGCGATCGAGAGGGCTCGGTTCGAGTGCTCTTGCTGGGCCTGGACGGCGTCGCGGAACAGGTGACCGATCTACAAGGCCGGTTTCGTTTCGCTCGTCTGGCGCCGGGCACCTACTCGCTGGAGATCCGTCGTGACGACGAGCTGATCGCTAGCTACGAGCCGGTCGCGGTGCGTATGGGCCGTCCGACCACCCTTCGAGTCCAGGTACGAGCCGAGCCCGAAGCGACTTTGGTGGTCACATCCGAGCCACCCGCCACGGCTATCGAGCCGGCTTCGGAACCGCGGGTCGACGCGGGAGAGATCGGACTCCTGGCGGCAGACCGTGATCCCTTTCGGGCCGTCCAGAGCGCTGGAGTGCAAACGGTCCGGAGCCACACGCTGGCACCAGAGGAAGAGACCGGTGTTACCGACGAGACCTGGACCTACGACGGAGTGCGGATGTCGTCCGCACCCGACGCCTCGCTTCCCGGCGGAGTTCGGGTACAGGTCCTCTCCTCGGCCGACGCTGCGCGTGGCAGCGCAGATTCCGTGATCGACATCGTGACCCCGAAGCGGTCGGCGGAGAGGCGTGGAGATCTTCGTCTCGACTACTCGGACCGAAGTTGGCAGCGTGACACCGCTCCGGCAGGAACTGCGCAGCCCGAGCACGTCACCGGCATCGCCGGAGCCGGTCTCGAAGCAGGCCTGGAGCTGGTCGCCGATCGCCTTTGGTCGTGGGGTTCGTGGCAAGCGCAGGAGGTGTCGCGTCGTGCCGTCGGCGGGCCGCGGGTACCCGCGCAGGAGTCGGTGTCGGAGAGCAGGCATCTGGCTTTGAAGCTGAATGCGCAGCCCTGGCGAGCGCTGTCCGCGGAATTGGGCTATCACGATACCGACCGTAGCCAGGACGGGGAGGGTGCGGCTCCAGATCGGAGCCTGGAAGCGACTCGTCTCGAGCTGGCTCCCAGTCGCTGGACGTCGTTGTCGTTGGGGCTGGTGGCAGGGTCCAAGTTCTCTTTCGCCGCGCAAGCGGCCCAGGCTCGGGATGCTGCGAGCCTGGTGCCGACAGCCGCCAGTGGCGGCATCGTTCTCGATTCTTCGGGTGTCTGGCGAGGTGGCTTTGCCGAGTTGCACCATCGGGAGAACCGAGATCAGTTCACCGTCACCGGCGAAGCGCACCATGATCTGGATTGGATACGCCATCGCGTGCGATTCGGCTACGAGAATCGCGACACCACGAGCTTCGATTCCGAGCGTTGGGGAGCCAACAATCTCCAGCTCCTGGCCGGAGAGAATTTCGGGTCGCCTTTTGATCTGGTGAGGGTGCGTCGCTCCGGCACATCGGTCGTGTCTCGGAAGATCCAAGGAGCCTGGGTTCAGGACTCCCTCACGTTCGGCCGCCTGACGCTGGATGCCGGCTTGCGCCTCGACCACCAGTCCGGGCGGGCCAGGAACGGAGAAGCCCAAGCCCATCCTCTTCTTCCGGACCTGCTTCCGGCCCTCACGTACGATGGCAGCGGAAGCCGCGTGCGGTGGCATGACCTGTCACCGCGCCTCGGACTGGCATGGGCTTTGGGTCGCGATCGCGACACGATTCTTCGTGTGTCGCGTGCCACCTTTGCGTCGACGTTGCACGACGACCTGATCCAACAGGTGAGCCCGGTGGCCGGTGGCGAGCTGCTGCTGGCACTGGACGGCTCGGATGGGAAGGCACATCCCGAGTGGCATCCCGATCCGTCCTTCGAGGAGGGTCCGGACCTGACGGAACGCTTGTTGAAGAACCGCCTCGTCCAGGCGGAAGGATTGGATGTGTCCAACCCGAGCGGACAGGCCAATGCCTTCGGACCCGGATTCTCGGCAGAGCGGGTCGATGAGCTGAACGTATCGCTGGAGCACCATGTAGCGCGGGCCACTGAGTTGGCCCTCACCTGGAGCGAGCGGCTGACGACAGGCATCTTGGAACGTCGGCTCCTGGTACGAGACGCGTTCGGCGACATTCGCCCCGCGCAGAGATTCGACTACCGTCTCGATCACGTGGAATCGGGGCTACTGCCCGATGGCTCGCCTTACGCCGTACCGGTCTACGGTCTCGTCGATGGCGTGGCGTACACCGGCGGGAGCCAGCTGTCGAATGGAGATCGCACACTGAAACGAAAGCAGCTGACCGCATCGTTCTATCGCAGGATGAGTGGCGGTCTGCAGGCTCGAGGTCATGTCACCTGGACCGACTGGCAGTGGAATTTGGGCTGGAAGTTCCGCAGCTTCGACGACCCGACGGACGAAACCACGGGGGTGGACAGCGCGGGCATCCATCGTCTCGACGAAGCAGGTTCTACTTCGCCGGGTACGGGTGGCGCGTCGGACGCGGGGCGTTGGAGCTTCGACGTCTCGGCCCTCTACCAGATCGGCCGTGGGCGATCGTGGGGGTTCGACGTGGGTGCCTCGCTCCACGGGCGAGAGGGCTACCAGCTCGACTACGCGCTCGAAGTGGCCGAAGGTGATCGTCTGCGCCAGGTTCAGGTGGCGGCGGACCATCTGCGCGTAGACGATCTCGTCACAGTCGATCTGCGGCTACAGAAAGAGGTGCGTCTGGGTCTATTCGGTGATTCGGATGCAGTCCTTGCACTCGATGTATTCAACCTCCTGAATTCGGGCGCGGTGCTCGAGCGCGAGCTGTCTCTGCGGACGCTAACGACCGGCGAGCCGCGACGTACCCTGTCGCCGCGGGTCTTCCAGATCGGGCTGCGGCTGGCCCTGCCTTGACACCCTCCTGTCCCGGTGGCCTTGGCTCGTGGTCCGGTGAGAGGCAGCATCGCCGGACGAGCCGCGGCTCGTTGGCCCAACCTTTGGTCGATAGGCAGCTCATCTTGGAGTACTCAGCTTGACCTCGTCCGACCCCACCCAGCCCATGGAGGCGAGCCCCGCAGCCCAGAGCTCGGCGGACAGGAGTCCCATGGAGCGCGCTCGGCGCCTGTCTGCGGAGCTCGGTGTGGACACGGCATCCGGCACCTCCAGGCGATCCGCAAGCCATCGATGGAGCCTCTATCTGCTGGGCTGGACCGGTGTCGGCCTCCTGTTCTCGATGCCGATCTTGGTGTCGTCCCTGGTCGACAAGACCCTCGTGCCGTGGTCCATGGTGTCGTCGGAAATGCTCCGTTGGTATCTGTGGGCGCTCCTGGTACCGATTATGTGGTGGCAAGCGCGTCGCTTCCCTCTAGAGCGCGGTCCCGGCGTGCGCGTCGCCACCCATCTGGCGATCAACCTGGTGCTGGCCGTGGTGGTCAGTTTTTTCTACTCGATCCTCGACGTCCTCAAACGCGAGGTGCTCTCCGCCTTGGTTCTGAAGCAGGCCCCGCGGCTGGCGCCCACCGAGGATTGGATCACCGTGGTCTCCTGGGGCGCCGAGTACCACGTCCTCACATACTTCTGCTTGCTGGCGGTCATCCACGCCTTTCTCTACTACGACAAGCTGCGAGAACGAGAGGTGAAGACCTCACGGCTCGAAGCACAGTTGACCATGGCGCGGCTGGAGGTATTGAAGACCCAGCTGCATCCACACTTTCTATTCAACACGTTGAACGCCATTTCGGCGTTGATGCATCGAGACGTCGATGCCGCCGACCGGATGATCGCGTTGCTCTCCGACCTCCTGCGATTGTCCTTGGATCAGGATTCGCGCCATCAGGTCCCGCTCAACGACGAGCTGAGCTTTCTCGACCGGTATCTCCGGATCGAGAGAATCCGTTTCCGCGATCGACTCCGGGTGGAGATGGATATCGAGGACGAGTGTCTGAGTGCCCAGGTTCCGCGGCTGATCCTGCAGCCGTTGGTGGAGAACTCGGTGCGTCACGGCCTAGCCATGCTGTCGTCTGCCGGCCAGCTCGGCGTACGGGCGCGGCGTAAGGGGGATCGTTTGATCCTGTCGGTGCTGGACGATGGCCCCGGTCTGCCGCAAGACGGCATTCCGGAGCGTGAAGGCGTGGGTCTCGCCAACACGCGGGCGCGCTTGCAACAGATCTATGGCGACAATCACGACTTCGTGCTGACCAACCTGGACCGAGGGTTGGAAGTTCGGATGGAGATTCCCTTCGAGGAGACGCCGCGTTTCGCCGTCGGCAGTGAACGGGCCGCCTGAGGGCCGGTTCCGATCTGATATCCTCTCTAAGCAGACCGTCCGCCAGTCGCCGGTATCCCGGATGGGGCCGCAGCCGGCGCGGAGGTCCCGCGCATCGCGAGCCGCCGCCGGAGCGCGCCGTCAGAGCACCTTCGCGGCCCGTCGTCTTCGCGAGCTCAGAACGCCTCTCCGTCAACGTACAGAAGATTTCGCGGCGCTTCGCCGCTGATCACGGCAGCCGTCCGTCGATTGCCCCTCTCTGCTCGAACATCGGTCGAGCCTGCCGTCTTAAATCACGCAAGGAGACCTAGCATGGCCGAGATCCTCGATCGCTACGCGGACGAGTACGGTCCCGAGAAAATCGTCTACATCTACGAGCCACGCTGCGGCCTGAAAGGCATCGTCGTCATCGACAACATCGCCGCCGGCCCAGCCATCGGCGGCATCCGCATGGCTCCCGACGTGAGCACCGGCGAGGTCTTTCGCCTGGCCCGTGCGATGACCTGGAAGAACGCCTTGTGCGGCATCCCCCACGGTGGCGGCAAGTCGGGCATCCTGGCCGATCCCTCGACCCCGAACAAGGAAACCTTGATCCGCCAGTTCGCCCGCGCCATGGAGAACCTGGAGGGCTACATTCCCGGTCCCGACATGGGCACCGACGAGGTTGCGATGGCCTGGGTGCGCGACGAGATCGGACGCTCCGTCGGCCTGTCCAAAGTGCTCGGTGGCATCCCGCTGGACCAGATAGGCGCTACGGGCTACGGCCTCGCGATCTGCGCCGAAGTAGCTCAGGATTACTCCGACATGGAGCTCGAGGGCGCCAAGGTCGTGGTCCAGGGTTTCGGCAACGTGGGCTCACACGCGGCCCGCTATCTACAAGACCGTGGCGCCATCTTGGTCGGTGCTTCCGACCTGGATGGCACGGTCTACGACGAGAACGGTATCGACGTCGACAAGCTCACCGAGATCAAGGCGGAGACCGGCCGTGTCACGACGTACGATGGCGGCGAGAAGCGGGGTATCGACGACTGGATCGACATCCCTTGCGACATCTTCGTCCCCGCGGCCCGTCCCGACGTGATCAGCGAGGACAACGCCCTGCGACTCAAGTGCAAGGTGGTGCTCCAGGGCGCCAATATTCCGGTGACGGCGCGCGCCGAGCGCATCCTCCACGACATGGACATCCTGTCGGTTCCCGACTTCGTGGCCAACGCCGGCGGCGTGATCTGTGCCTCGGTGGAGTACAAGGGCGGGACCCAAAAGCGCGCGTTCGAGACGATCGAAGAGAAGATCACCGAAAACACCGCCGCGGTGCTCGACTTGGCCAAGAGCCACAGTCAGATACCGGCCGAAGCGGCCCTGTCGCTGGCCAAGCAGCGAGTGGCGGAGGCGATGGCGTACCGGCGCTCTCGGTAGGCCTGGCTCGGGCACGGCCGACTCGCGTCGTCGTCGGTTCTTGGCCGTAGTTCTTCAGTTTGGTCGACACACTTCTACGACAGGCGGCTCGCGGCTTCTTCCGCCTCAGCGTGATCGACCCGAACGGACCAATGTTCGGGCCGGTCGTGCGTGGTCTCGGCGGGCCTTTCCTTTCGGCTGACGATCCGATGGCGCGCAGAGGTGGCTGCCGACTCCCGTTCCTGTTCTGGCATCACCCGAGTGAGCTGTGGTTGCCGACATAAGTGTCGATGAAATAAGGGGTTCGGTCGATTGTCGACGGCTTGGAACCAAAGCGTGCAACTTGCTATGATCTTTGGCGGCTTACGCCTGTTTGCCGCCTGTTGAGGGCCCCGCGCCCCCTACGCATTCAGAGTTCCAGGAGTCTTACTGCATGCCCCAGTCCGTTCTCTACGACGAGAAGGCAATCCAGACGCTCGATGCGCTGACCCACATCCGCAAGCGCACCGGCATGTACATCGGCCGCATCGGCGACGGGTCGAATCCCAACGACGGCATCTACGTCTTGCTGAAGGAAGTGGTGGACAACGCGATCGACGAGTTCATCATGGGCGAGGGCCGCAAGATCGAGATCACCCGCGACGGCGATCTGCTGACGGTGCGTGACTTTGGCCGTGGCATTCCCCTGGGCAAGGTGGTCGATTGCGTGTCGAAGATGCACACCGGCGGCAAGTACAACGACGACGTCTTCCAGTTCTCCGTCGGCCTCAACGGTGTCGGTACCAAGGCGGTGAACGCGCTGTCGGAGGGCTTCGAGGTGTGCAGCTGGCGCGACGGCAAGTACAAGCGCGCCGAGTTCGCCCGCGGCCGACTGCTCAAGGAGAAGGGTGGAAAGGAGGCGAAGAAGAACGGCACCTTCGTCGCCTTTCGGCCCGACCGGGAGATCTTTGGCGAGTATCAGTGGATCGAGGAGTACATTCACCGGCGGCTGCGCTACTACTCCTACCTCAACGCCGGGCTGACCCTCGACTACAACGGTGAGGCGTTCCGCTCGAAGGACGGGTTGAAGGATCTACTGACCGAAGAGTTGGGCGACGAGGAGCCGCTCTATCCCATCTTTCATTACCGCGAGGGCAAGCTCGAGTTCGCGTTCACCCACACCCACAACTACGGTGAGAACTACTTCAGCTTCGTCAATGGTCAGTACACGTCCGACGGCGGTACCCACCAGAGCGCGTTCCGCGAGGGCGTATTGCGGGGCATCAACGAATTCGCCAAGAAGAGCTTTGCCGGTGCGGATGTGCGCGATGGTCTCATCGGTGCCGTGGCGGTGAAGGTGCAAGAACCGGTCTTCGAGAGCCAGACCAAGAACAAGTTGGGATCTACGGACGTCCGTGGTTGGGTGGTGCAGCAGACCCTCGAAGCCGTCCATCGTTGGCTTCATCAGGACGAGGAGTCGGCCGAGCGACTGTTCAAGAAGATCGAGACCAACGAGAAGCTGCGCAAGGAGCTTCAAGCGGTCAAGAAAAAAGCCAAAGAGCGCGCCAAGGCCACCGCCATCCGCATCCCCAAGCTGTCGGACTGCAAGTTCCATCGAACCGACAAGAAGGAGCGCGGCGAGTCGGCGATCTTCCTCACCGAGGGCGACTCCGCAGGCGGCTCCATGGTACAGGCCCGCAATGTCGATACCCAGGCCATCTTCTCGCTCAAGGGCAAGCCGTTGAACTGTTTCGGTCAGAAGCGCGACGCCATCTACCGTAACGAAGAGCTGTACAACATCATGCGCGCGCTGGGCATCGAGGACAGCCTCGACGACCTCCGCTACGACAAGGTCGTCATCGCCACCGACGCCGACGTCGACGGCATGCACATCCGAAATCTACTGCTGACCTATTTCCTACGCTATTTCGAGGAATTGGTGGTCAAGGGTCACGTGTACATCTTCGAGACGCCCTTGTTTCGTGTGCGCAACAAGAAGGAGACGGTGTACTGCTACAGCGAGGCGGACCGGGACAGAGCCTTGGAGCGATTGCGCGGGCCGGAAGTCACGCGCTTCAAAGGACTCGGCGAGATCTCTCCGGTGGAGATGAAGCGCTTCATGGGTGACGAGATTCGGCTGGTCCAGGTGCAGGTGAAGGCGCTGTCGGAAGTCAGTCAGAGCCTCGAGTTCTTCATGGGTCGCAACACCCCAGAGCGCAAGAACTTCATCGTCGACAACCTGGTGAGCGACGTGGTTTGATGGCTGGGCAGCCCTTCCAGCAAGAGTTCGCCGAGTACTACCCGCTCGGCACGTTGAGCAGCAGTCTGTGGGCGATCTTGGTCGCCAAGGCCGTGCTGTGGAACCCGTCTGATCTAGCAGGCAGCTATACATGAGCTATCTCGAGCCGCTGATGCGGCGTAATTTCCTCGAATACGCCTCCTACGTCATCGTCGACCGGGCGATCCCGGATATCCGGGACGGCTGCAAACCGGTGCAACGACGGATCTTGAACACGCTCTTCGAGGTCGATGACGGTCGATTCCACAAAGTGGCGAACATCATCGGGGAAACGATGAAGCTCCATCCCCACGGCGACGCGTCCATCGGCGACGCGCTGGTGGTGTTGGCGAACAAGGAATACTTCATCGAGCGCCAGGGAAACTTCGGCAACATCTTCACCGGCCACTCGGCGGCCGCACCGCGCTACATCGAATGCCGCCTGACGCCCTTGGCCCGCGAGACGCTGTTCAACAAGAAGCTGACCCAGTGGCAGGCGAGCTACGACGGGCGAAAAGACGAACCGGTGTTTCTACCGTCGAAGTTGCCGGTGGTTCTCATGCTCGGCACCGAGGGCATCGCGGTGGGTATGTCCACGCGCATCCTGCCGCACAACTTCGGCGAGTTGCTGCGAGCGCAGATTTCGTTGCTCCGAGGCGAGGAGATTTTTCTGTTGCCCGATTTTCCTCAGGGCGGTCGCATGGATGCGGCCGAGTACGAGGACGGCAAGGGCAAGGTGCGAGTGAGAGCTTCGCTCGAGGTGGCGAAGGACCAGAAGACGATCACGATCCGTGAGATCCCTTACTCGACGACCACCGAGAGCCTGATCGCCTCCATCGAGGGTGCGGCGCAGAAGGGCAAGCTGAAGGTGTCCTCCATCGAAGACCGCACGGCGGAGCACGTGGAGATCGTTCTGTCCCTGCCCCGGGGCATCTACGCCGACGAGGTCGTACCGCAGCTCTGGGCCTACACCCAGTGCGAGCAGTCGATCAGCTCCAACATCGTCGTCATTCGCGACGACCGGCCGGCGGAGCTGACGGTCACCGAGGTCCTCACCGATCTGACGAAGCGTCTCAAGGCGCAGATCAAAGCAGAGTTGGAGTTGGAGCTCTCGGAGCTGGAGGACCGCCAGCACTACCTGACGCTGGAGCAGATCTTCATCGAGAACCGTGTCTACAAGCGTATCGAGACGGCCAAGACCTCGGAGGCGGTGCGCCAGGAAGTCTACGACGGCATGGAACCGTACTCGGAGTTCTTCCTCCGTGCGATGGACGACGACGACGTGGAGCGCCTGCTCAAGATTCCGATCCGTCGGATTTCGCTATACGACATCGAGAAGTCGCGCCGTGAGATCGACGACATCGTCCGCGCGATCAAGGACGTCAAGAGGAAACTGCGCAACCTCACGGCCACAGCTATCGCATACCTCGACTCCCTGCTGGAGACCTACGAAGATCAGTGGCCTCGAAGAACTCTGGTGGAGAGCTTCGACGTGGTGACCAAGGCCGCGGTGGCGCGCTCCAACGTCAAGCTCTCCTACGACCCCGACTCCGGGTTCTTCGGCTCTGAAGTGAGGGGGTCGGAGTACGAGCTGACGGTCAGTGAGTACGACAAGATCCTGATCGTGACTGCCGACGGCGTGTACCGTGTCATCGCTCCTCCGGACAAGCTCTTGTTGACGGAGAAGGTTTTGGAGATCCTGGCCTTCGACCAGGAACAGGGTCAGATCCTGACCTACACCTATCTCGATCCCGACCGCTGTCTTTGGGGCAAGCAGATCCATGTGACCGGCTTCATCCACGACAAGGAGTACGACCTGATCAAGGGGCGTGAAGGCAAGCTGAAACGACTGTGGCTCGGTGAAGCGTTGTTCGACGTGGAGATCAAGTTCGCACCCAAGAAGCGGCAGCGGAAGACCGAAGACACGGGCACTCTCACCGATCTGGAGCCCTGCGGCATCGCGGCCCGCGGTAAGCGTCTTTCCTCGAAGCCGGTACAGAAGATCAAATACGTCAAGGCATCGTGACGTCGTCTCGGGTTAAACTGGTGTATTCCGAGAGCACAATCGGGCTCGAGAGAGCAACCGAAGGGAGTCCCCCCCATGGTCCATAGGCCGAACGACAACAAGCGCGCAGCCACGCGAGTCGAGAAGATCAACCTGGTACAGGTCAGTCGGTTCGATGAAGAGGGTTTCCGCGCAGACCTTGCCACGGGCCGCACCCTCAACATCTCCCGCGGTGGCGTACGGATCGAGTTGCATCATCCGCTTCCGCTCCGGTCTACCGTCAGGCTCGACCTGGCTGTCGGTGACCAGGTGGTCGGGGTCGAAGGCGTCGTCGTTTATCTCCAGGCCCTCGACGAGGAGCATTGCTGCATGGGAATCGAGTTCCTGCAGGTCGATCCCAAGGTGCAGCAGCTGCTGAACGAGTTTTTGGAAGAAGGCGAAGAGGAAGCCGAAGCAGCAGCTGCTAGCTCTTCACGCGAATAGACGCCGAACGGCGCCGGAAGGTCCGGGCGCGCGGTCACCGATTCGGCGTGCCTCGCTCGCGCGTCTGCCATTCTTCGACGTAGCGCTCGTGCTCCGGCGAGTCCGGATAGCTCACACCCTCCGGATAGGGATAGGACCCCATCGCGTGGAAAGGTAAGGGCCCTACCTGCGGTGCCTGCCACGTGTTGCGATCGGCGTCTTTGTCCCACCCCCAGCTTTCCAAGAACAACGTGCGGACGAGACCGTCGGCGGGTGGCGCGAGATGGGCGGCGTCGAAATCGAGGATCATCTCGTCGCCCGGTGCCAGAACTACGGAAAAGTCGTCGACTTCCGTCAGGAGCGGACCCACGTCACCGTAGCGGGTGTAGCCACCGGGGAAGTCGATCCAGGGTGAGTCGATTCGGACGCGGGCGTAGTCGAATCGATGGGGAGCGTTGGGCGCCTGGCGAACCAGCTGGGAGAATCCGCGGTAGTGAAGAATCGAGCGGTTGGGTTCCAACTGGGCGATGACCGAGGGTAGGGCGTCGGCGGCACGAGCCTCGTCAAGCGGCATCCAGGCGATGCGGTCCCAGTGCAGCCAAAGCGATGTGACCAGACGTAGTCGCCGAGCGTCACGAGGGAGCGGGGGAGTATCCACCACCATCGTCTTGGTCTTGCCGGCGGGATGCCCGAAGGCGGTCGGCCCGAAGCTGGGCATAAGCTCCTGCCAGCCATCCTCGGTCTCGACTTCCAGACGTGGGGGAACGTAGGGGTAATCGGAACGCTGAGAGACGGCGAGATTGAGACTCGCATCGGCGGGAAAAATCCAACCGTCGAGCGCTAGACGGATCGCGCCGCCGGGTGTCTCTCCGAGATCGAAGGTGAACGTCCACTCCTCCGCCACGCCTTGGTAGGGACTCGGGCCGTAGCCATCGGCGTAGACGTCGTCGCGGCGTGCAACGCGGGCCGTCACGTCACGACCTCGGCCGTCGATCGCCGACGTCACATTCCTCAACCGTGGGAGAGCACGCACTTCCTCTGGTGTGCCGGCAGCCCCCGGGACGATGCGCAGCGCCGAAGCCACCTCCATGCCGGCGGGATGGTCCACGACCCAGAGTCTCGCCTTGTCGAAGAATGCGGCCTCCCACAGCTCCTCGGTCACGCGCAGCCGGTAGATACCGTCTTCGGACACCAGTCCGTCCACGCGCACCAGCTCCGACGGATCGGCCGGGACCCACGTACCTTCTCCGGCCGGCAGGCCCAGGGGTGAACCCCAGAGGAGGTCGGTGACGAAGCGGAAGCCCTCGCCGTCCCAGGCGTAGAGGAACGGACAGCTGCCTTTCAGCAGCTGCTCCTCTACGATGCGCTGGCTCTTGGTCACGTCGAGTCGGTTCTGGGGCACCCCGTTGGTCCAGACCACCCGGAGCACTTCTGCCTCGGCAGAGCTGCCGAGGCCGAGGTGGACGACGTCACCGCGGGCCTCGCGGAACTGGTAGGCATTGCCGTTGCGCACCTCGACGACGGAACCGACTCCGAACAGATTGTTCTTGCTCGAACCCTTGTCGAGGCCGCGCAGGCGGATGCGAAGCCAGCCGTTTTTCGATCCACCCTGATTCTCCAACCAGTGGAGGCCTTCGTCCGAGCCCACCAGGAGATCGAGGTCACCATCGGCATCGACGTCTGCGGCCTCCAGCGCGTTGGCCCGTGCGAAGGCCGAAGCGGCGGGCGCTCCGTCGGTCGGGATCGCCTGGAACCCACCGTCTGCCAGCTGCTGCCAGATGCCGACGCCGGCGGGGCCTGCTGCGGCGAGGTCGAGGCGGCCATCGTTGTCGGCGTCGAACGCTACGATCCGATGAAACACGCCGGTGGCAGGCAGTCCTGCTGGGCTGGTCAGCTCGAACCGTGTCTCGTCGGGAGACGCTCCCCGGTTGTGCCATACACGGAGCCCCAGGAGGGCGGTGATCAGCTCGGGGCGACCGTCGCCGTCGAGGTCGGCGGCCACCACGTCGGCTGCGGCCTTGGTCTCGGCAAGTCCGGTCGAGTCCGTTCGATCTTCGAATCCACCCTGCCTTAGATTGGCGAGGAAGCTCACTCCTCCGCCATGACCGATCGCCAGATCGAGATCGCCGTCGCGATCCAGATCGGACGCGAAGACGGCCCGCGTGTTCTTCAGCCGGGCCACGGTCTCGGGAAAGGAGCGGTGGCCCACCGCCTCCAGGGGTCCGGAGAGCGCGTTGCGCCACAGTTCGGCGGCTGGACCTTCCGCGGCGCCGACGCTCACAAGATCCAAATCACCCTCGATGTCGAAATCGACGGTCTCGAGGGCCGCCGCACCCGCCGTTCCGAGGCCGAACTGATCGGGTGCTGCGACGAACCCTTCCTGAGAGCCGCGATAGGCCACGCAATGTCCTGGACCGCAGGCCACCAGATCCGGCCAGCCGTCGTTGTCCACGTCCACTGCCAAGATCTGACTCGCGACGGGTCCCGGCTCCACGGCAGCGTCGAGCTCCTCGACGACTTTCCAGCCTTTGGTGCCGTCGGCCTCGAGGATCTCCAGCTTCCCGTCCTGTCTGAGTCTGGCGATGCTGGGCTGAAGGTCCTCCTCTGCAGCAGGGTCTCGGAATGAACCCGCCACCAGGCCGCGGCCCGCCGTCGGTGTCTCCGCCAGGCGTCGGCCGACGAAGCGGATCTCGGTGGGAGCACCGAATTCATCGATCTCGGGCTGGTCGAGGAATCGGGCCAGCGGGATCCCTTGAATACCGGTCTTGAGCTCGCGCAGGCTCTCCCGAAACATGGGACTGACCTTGAGCACGTTCTCCAATCGCAGCGCTGGCACACGTGCGGACGAGAGACCGTCGCCGCTCTCGAGCGAGGCCGTCACCATCTCGAGGGCGCGTTCGGCTAGCGGCTGTGCCTGCCAGAGCAGCTCGCCGATGCGCAGGTACACTGCTGTGGCTGATGCACGGTCATCGTCGGCGATGGCGTGCTGGCCCTTCTGGAGCAGGACCACGACGTTCTCGGGGCGCAGCTTCACCAGCCGGTCCAAGGTGCGTGCCGCCACGGCTTCAGCTTCTGGGCTATCGAGGGTCGAGGCGAGTTGGTACGCGGAGTAGAGGATCTCCGGATCGTCGGTGTCGGCCCGGGCAGCTGCGTCGAGTTCCTTTAGAGCGGCATCTAGGTCACCTCTCCATTGCAACACCTCGCCACGTATCGCCAACAGATCCGCCTGTCGGGGTGCCAACGCAAGCGCTTCGTCGATCGTTTCCAGAGCAGCGTCGTACTTCTGCTGACGCAACAAAGCGATCGCGAGATTGCCGTGTCCCAATGGATCTCTCGGACGCAGCTCCAGGAGCTCGCGATAGGTCGCTTCGGCCTGATCGGGATGTTCGTTCTCCAATTGCGCGAGTCCCAGGTCGCGCAGCTGACCTGCGGTCGAGGACGGCTCTTCGGCCGAACCGGCCCACGCCATGAGAAACGCGGTGACGATCAGAGTCAGTCGGATCGGACGAAGGACGGAACGAGGTGCGTGCATGCCGCGGATTCTATCGATCGCGACCGTTTCCGCGCCTGCGGCAGGACACGCTCCGGTGTCGTCTTACCAGCTGACCGAGTACGTATGACCGTGGGATCGTGCGTTCGCCGGCTCGGTGCTCTTTTGAAGCCGGACGTCGATCACACCCTGCGGCTCGAATTTTTCGACCAGAGCGCGGATCAGACCGCGATCGAACGAGTCCGGATACGGCGTCGTAGAGGTCATGAGACCTTGACGAGGACCCTTGACCTCGAAGTGGTAGTGACCTACTTCACCGCCGCGGTGCTCGGCCCGATACGCCTCGTCGAGGCCCGAAAGGGCGGCCTTGGGATGATCGATCTCGGCCGGAAAAGGCGCTTGGGCGACGATCTGACGCCCGATGGCCGACAATGTGTTGGGTCCGATCCGCTCGACGATCGTGTCGAAGGCGTCGAGAAAGCTGCGCAGTGGATACCACCGGTCTTCCTCGGGATTCTCGATGCCGCTCTCTCGCAGAATGTCCAGCGCCAGATGGCGGAACGCACCCATGACGTGGACCAGCGCCAGTACTACACGCCCACTGACCTCGATCGATGACGAGAGTTCGTCCTTGTTCACGGGAGCTCCTGCCATGTCGGTCATTGGAAGGATCTCAGCGGATCGGCGCAACCGCCGCCAGCCTTGGTCGAGGTCGCAAATGGCGACCTCACGGCCGGGCGCGATCGCTCGGTTGCATTTTCCAGCTGTGACGGGTCCAATCGAGTAGCGGCAGACTAGCATGGTACAGCTTGCCTTCTTCCCTTTCAGACGACGGCCACGAGGCAAAGATGGAACGAAACGAAGTGACCCGCGATCGACACGAGACGACGTCGCGTTTCCGGACACTCATCCGGACAGCCCTCGCAAGCTTCGCGGCGGTTCTGATTCTGGTGGGTGGCTTCTCACCGTCCGCGACGTCGGCGGAGCCTGACGAATCGGAGACCCGGAGCATGAATGAAACGGCCATGTGGGCTGAGGTGGAACGCCAGATCAGCGAGCAGAAGTACCAAGCGGCTCTGGAGTCGGTGATCGCCCTGCGCCATCAGGCGCAAGGCGCGGGAGATACCGACGAGCTGCTCAAGGCTTTGGTGCGCGAGACTCAGCTGGAGACGGTTTTGCACGGCTACGAGCGCACCGTTCGGTTCCTTTACGATGCCCAGGAATCCGGCCTTTGGCCCGAAGCGCCAGATGCGGTACTGGTCCACCGGCTCTTCTACGCCCATACTCTCCGGCTCTACCAGCAGGCCTACAGCTGGCAGATCCGTCAACGCGAGCGCACGACGTCGCCCGACGCCGATCTCGATCAGTGGACGATGGACCAGATCAGCGACGAGATCCACGCCGCCTTCTCCGACGCTTGGACGATGCGCCGAGGGTGGGGAGACGGCGCGTTGGGCGAGATGGCCCGTTTCTTGGAGCAGAATAGCTATCCGGCGCGCATCCGAGGCACGTTGCGAGACAGTGTCAGCCATCTGTGGGTGAGCTTGCTGGCGGATCGCTCGCTATGGTCGCCGAGGCATTCGAACGAGATCTGGAAGCTCGACGTCGAGGAGCTGCTACGTCCCGTGGAGCCCGACGCCGAGGTGCAGTCGTTGCTCGTGGACACTGAGGTCCACCCTCTGCGCAAGATCTGGGCGATTCTGGCCGACCTGGAGGCTTGGCACCGGAAGGAAGATCGGCCGGAGGCGGCGTTCGACGCACGGAGGACCCTCGTCTCCAGACTGACCACTGCGTTCACGAATCCGCGCGAGAAGCGGTCGCTGCGAGAAGCCTTGGTGCATGCACTCGACCGTCTCGGCCGCGACTACCCGTGGTGGGCGATGGGCCAGGCTGACCTGGCCGAGATGACGGCTGCGTCGGAGGAGTCGTGGGGAACCCGTGACGGCCGCGACCTGGCGGAGGAATGCCGGATCACCCATCCGAACAGCCTGGGCGGTCGGCGGTGTGCGTCATTGGTAGAGGGCTGGGAAGCGCCGCGGGTGTCGATCCAGGCCGCCCGGAACGACGGCAGCGGACGAAGGTCGATCCAGGTGCAACACGCCAACGTCGAACGCCTGTATTGGCGGGCTTGGAGCTGGGACGTCGACCAGAGGCTGCGCCGCGGCCGAGATCGTTTCGACGTGCGGAATCAAGACCTGCAGGCTCTTCTCGGTCGGGAACCGGAAGTGTCGTGGCAAGTGGAGTTGCCACCGACTCCTGATTTGCGAAACCACCAGACTTTCGTCACACCGCCGCTTGAGAAGCACGGCTCCTACGTTCTGGCAGCAGACACCGATCCGGATTTCCGGATTACCGATGACCTCGTCTACTACGTCGAGCACAGGATCACCGACCTCTTTCTCTTCGTTCGACAGGACGGCGGTGGCAGGTTGCAGACCGAAGTTCGATCGGCGGAGGACGGCGAACCGCTCTCCGGCGTGGAGGTGGAGGCCTGGCACCTGGACTGGCAAGCGGGACACCGAGTAACGTCCCGCGGCGTCACAGACGCCGGCGGCGAGATGCCGCTGCACCTGCCGAAGGGTGGTCAATATCGCATCGTCGCCCGCCGGGGTGGCGACAGCGTGCATCACGAGACCTGGGTGGGCTCTCACTACGAGCCTCCCGAGATACAGCAGCAGAGTCTGCTCTATACGGACCGTGCCATCTATCGCCCAGGCCAGGAGATCCAGTGGAAGGTCGTCGCGTATCAGCGCAATGTCGACGGCACCTGGGCGGAGATCCAGGCTGAAGAGCCGGTGACGGTCCGCCTGGTGGATACCAACGGAGAAGAGGTTGCGAGCGAAGAGGTGACGACGAACAACTGGGGCTCCGCGTCGGGCAGCTTCCGGATCCCTTCGGGTCGAACACTCGGTCATTGGACGCTGTCGACTTCCTGGAATGGTCACAGCAGCCTGAGGGTCGAGGAGTACAAACGGCCGACCTTCGAGGTGGCGGTGAAGAACCCCGACGAGTCCCTGCGGTTCGGTCATGTGGCCGAGCTGGCGGGCGAAGCGCGCTACTTCTTCGGAGCTCCGGTGACCGACGGACGGGTCAGCTGGCGGGTCACGCGGTCTCCGATCCTGCCGCATTGGTGGTATTGGCGTGTGAGATGGTTCCGCCCCGGACCAGCGCAGGTGTTGGCCTCAGGCGAGACCGAGGTCGAACCTGACGGGACCTTTCGGTTCCGCTTCGTTCCCGAGGCGGATCCAGCGCTGTCGGAGCGCCCGCTGGGCCGGCAGGTCGCCTACTCTTTCCACATCGAGGCCGAGGTCACCGATCCGGGCGGCGAGACGCGTGAGGGGCAGACCACTCTGCGTGCCGGCTTCATCACGGTCCAGGCCACGGTCGTGATTTCCCCCCAGCTGGACGAGGATGAGGCTTTCGCGGTCGAGGTGACGCGTACCAACCTGGAGGGTGCAGCGAACCCCGGCGAGGGCAGCTGGACTCTCCGGCGTCTGGTGCCGCCGGACGAGCCGACCTTGCCGTCGGAGGTGCCGGCGAACCTACCGGAGTCGTCTTCGGGTGACGGGCAGCCAGCGCCCTACCGTACGACCGGCGATCTCCAACGGCCACGGTGGGCCGGAGCGTCGATAGACGTTCAGTCGGTTTTGCGGCGGTGGAGCGACGGTGAGGCGGTGGCCTCGGGCACTCTACGGCACGACGAGCAAGTCTCGGAGGAGATCGAGTGGCCGGAGGGACTTCCGGTAGGAGCCTACGCGCTGCGCTATGAGACGCGGGACGCGGGCGCGTCCGCCGGGCGCGATCCGATCGCCGTCGATGCGGAATCGCGCTTCGTGGTGATGGGGCGCGACGACTTGCCGCCGTTGCCCCTTCTCGTCGTGGCCGAATCGCCGTCCGTCGAGGTCGGCGACAACGCCGTGGCGACGGTACATACAGGCTGGCTCGGTCAGGATGTCTTGGTGGAGGTCTGGAGCGCTGACGACCGCCTGCGACGGGAGGTGCTCGCAGGAGGTACACCGCATCGGATCGAGATTCCTGTTTCCAGAGAGCATCGCGGCAGCCTGCTCTTCGACGTGACCCTGGTACGCGACCACCAGTTATTGCGCCAACAAGCGTATGTACAGGTCCCATGGACCGACAAGAATCTACGGGTGGAGCTCTCGAGCTTCAGGGATCTCCTGCGTCCGGGTTCAGAAGAGACCTGGACGGTGACCGTCCGCGATGCAGATGGCGAGGCCCTGGGTGCCCGCGCGGCCGAGGTCCTGGCGTCCATGTACGATCGAAGCCTCGACCTCTTCGCACCTCACCGGCCGCCCAGCCCGGAGCGCAGCTGGAGGAGCTGGACCCATGCGCCGGGCTGGTCTGCGACGGCTGGCTTGGCGGTGGGTGCGCGGGTATTCGGGCGCCACCCCACGGCCCGGCATTCGGTACCCAGCCTCCGAGACGATCGCCTGATCTTTTTCGACAGCTATCCGGTGGGTGGCCCGGGTCGCCGGCGGGGCGACATGATGCGGCGGTCAGTGGCCAAGGCCATGCCTCTGCCCGCATCGCCGGCACCCGAGTCGGTAGCACTCCAGAGTAGAGCGGCCGCACTCGACGGTGGAGCGCTCAGAGAAGAGAACGCGCAGAACGAAGTGGTGGTCGCAACGACCGTAGGCGACGAGGCGCCGGGCAGTGGAGACGCACCTGTGGGTGAGGAGCTGCGTACGGACTTCTCGGAGACCTCGTTCTGGGAGCCTCATCTGCTGTTGACCGAGGATGGTTCGGTGCGCTTCGAGTTCGAGGTACCCGATGCGGTCACGGAGTGGCGTGTGTGGCTGCGTGCGTTGACGCAGGACTTCCGTGCCGGCAGCTTCGAGACCACGGTCCGCACGTCGAAGGATCTGCTGGTACGTCCGTACCTGCCTCGGTTCTTCCGTGAAGGGGACGAAGCACAGCTGCGGGTGGTGGTATCGAATCAAGGAGAGGAGCGGCTCTCGGGAGAGCTCGACTTCGACCTCGTCGACCCCGACACCGAGGTGTCGAGATTGCATGACTTCGGCCTGTCTCCGGCCGATGTGAAGGTCCCCTTTGAGGTGGTCGCGGGAGGGCAGACGACGTTGCGCTTCGACGTCACCGCACCCAAGGATCCGGGGGAGATCGCGGTGCGCGTGGTCGGCCGGGCCGGCGACTGGTCCGATGGCGAGCTGCGGCCCCTCCCCGTGCTGCCGTCGCGGCTGTACCTGTCGCAGTCGCGCTTTGCCGTGCTCGACCGCGCGGAAACGAGGCATCTGCGCTTCGAGGACCTGCTGGCCGACGACGATCCCACGCGGGAGAGCGAGTCGCTGGTGATGACCCTGGACGGTCAGCTGCTCACCACGGTGCTGAACGCGCTGCCGTACCTGGTCGAGTACCCGTACTCGTGCACGGAGCAGAGCCTGAATCGCTTCGTCTCCACCGGCATCGTGCGCCAGGTCTTCGACGACCATCCCATGGTGGCGGAGCTGGCCCAGGGCTTGGCCGACGAACGGGACACCCAATACGAAACCTGGTCCACGGACGATCCGAACCGCAGACTCCTGCTCGAAGAGACGCCATGGCTGCGCACCGCACGGGGTGGTGACTCCGGGGCGGACCTGCGCAAGGTCCTGGACCCGGAGATCGCAGGCCAGGTGCGCGACGAATCCCTGGACCGGGTTCTGAAGTCGCAGACCGCGTCGGGCGCCTTCCCGTGGTGGCCGGGCGGCCCCCCGTCACCGTACATGACCCTGTACGTTCTGGACTCGTTCTCGCGGGCCCTGGAGTTCGGTGTCGAGGTACCGCAGGAGCCTGTGGTCCGCGCGTGGCGATACCTGGAGGATCACTTCCGCCAGGAGCTGGCACCCCGGATGGCGGAGCAGGCCAGCTGCTGCCTCCAGCTGGCGGTCTACCTGAACTGGATGCTGTCGAACTACCCGGACGAGAGCTGGACCGGTGGGTACTTCACCGCCGAGGACCGGCAACGGCTCCTGGACTACGGCTTCCGGGACTGGCGCGTCCTGGCGCCGCGCATCAAGGGCTACCTGGCACTGACGCTGCAGCGGGCGGGCCGTGGCGAGGACGCCCAGCTGGTGTGGGACAGCGTGATGGATTCGGCACGGACCGACGAGGATCTCGGCACCTACTGGGCGCCGGAGAAGATGGCCTGGCTCTGGTACCACGACACGATCGAGACGCACGCCTTCGCTCTCCGGGTGGTGGCCGAGCTGGATCCGGACGACGAGCGTCTCTCGGGTCTGGCGCAGTGGCTGCTGGTGCAGAAGAAGTTGAACCACTGGAAGTCGACGAGAGCCACGGCCGAGGTGATCTACTCCCTGGTCCACTACCTGAAGAGTCGGGATCTACTGGGTATCCGCGAGGCCGCGACGGTGCGTGTCGGGAGGGAGGAGCGCAGCTTCGTCTTCGCGGGCGCGGAGGCCGAGGCCTCGGATCGCCGGCAGCAGTGGGTGATCGAGGGGGACGAGGTCGAGCCTGCGATGGGGGAGATCGAGATCTCGAAGGAGACGCAGGGATTCTTGCTCGCCTCGGCCACGTGGCATTTCGCCACGGATCAGCTTCCCGAGAAGGCCGAGGGCGATCTCTTCCGGGTCGAACGCCGGTACTTCCGGCGGGTGCTGCGGGGCGACGAGTGGACCCTCGAACCGTTGGCCGAGGGCGCATCCCTCGCGGTCGGCGATCAGCTGGAGGTGCAGCTGGACATTCGGGCCGGCCATGCTGCGGAGTACGTGCATCTGCGCGATCCCCGGGGCGCGGGCTTCGAGCCCGAAGACCTCACGTCCGGCTACCGCTGGGATGGTTTGGGGCACTACCGCGAGATCCGTGACAGTGCCACGAACTTCTTCTTCGAGTGGCTACCCGCAGGCCAGTACGTGCTCAAGTACAGGGTCCGTGCCGCGACGGCAGGACGATTCCGCGTCGGCCCGGCCCAGCTCCAGTCCATGTACGCACCAGAGTTCGTGGCCTACTCCACCGGAGCGCGGCTGGCCGTCGACAGCGACTAGGCGGGGCACCCCGGACTCGGCCAGACGAGACCCATCGGGAGCCTGCTTCGGAGCCCTCGAGATTCTGGGCACAAGTCCGGTTCGAGACCCGTGGCGCGGAGAGGTGTCGAGACCCGTGCTACCGTGCTAGATCTGTGCTCGATCATGTCTAGTGTCTTCGTATCCACCGACCTCGAGGCAATGCCGCTCCATGAAGTTGACGGGTGAGTTCGTCTTCCACGCCTCTCGCGACCGGGTTTGGGACGCGCTCTTCGATCCGCAAATCCTGGCGTCCGTCATGCCGGGTTGCGAGAAACTGGAGCAGGTGGGAGAAAACCAGTACGAGGGTCAGCTAGACATCAAGGTCGGGCCGGTGCAGGGAAAGTTTCAGGGCAAGATCGAGCTGCACGACATCGAGCGACCCGACAGCTATCGCATGCAGATCGACGGGCGTGGTGCGTCGGGTTTCGTCAAGGCAAATGCCGGCGTGCAACTATCGGAAGACGACGAGCAAACCACACTGCGATACGACGGCGAGGCACATGTGGGCGGCCGGGTCGCCACCGTTGGCCAACGGCTGCTCGAGAGCTCTGCCAAGGCCATCACGAAACAGAGCTTGGAAGGTCTGGGCCGGGTCGTCGAGGTGCAGGACGCGACCGCAGACAGCGAGCCGGCCGAGATCGAAGGACCGAGTCAGTCCGAGTTCGCGCGCAACGTCGCCAAAGACGTGGCCAAGGACCTCCTGCCCATGCCGATGGTCTTCGGCGGTCTCGTAGCCCTCGTGATCGTCTTGCTCCTGATCTTCGCTCGCTGAGCGGGGGAGGAAACTCGGGACTTCCCGACGCCGTACACTTGTGCAATGGCACATGTCCGGACGGCGTCGGTCACCCGCGGCGACGTGGTGGTTCTGGTTGGCACCGCGAAAGGCGCGTTTCTCTTTCGTTCCACAGGGGACGATCGCCGTACCTTCGAGGTGGCGGGGCCCTGGTTCCAAGGCGAGCCGGTCTATGCTCTGGCCTACGACGGCCGGGCAGGACGGCAGCGCATCTTCGCGGCCACTTCGAGCTGGCATTGGGGACCGAACCTGCGGGCCTCGGACGACTTCGGTGAGAGCTGGACGAGCCCGGAGACGACCCCCGTCCGTTTCCCCGAAGGTACCGACGACCTCAAGCAGATCTGGCAGATCGCCATCGGTCGAGATACAGAGCCAGATGTTCTCTACTGCGGCGTCGAGCCGGCGGCGCTCTTCCGGTCCGAAGATGCAGGTGTCACGTGGTCGTTGGTGGAAGGGTTGTTCAACCACCCCCATCGCGAACGTTGGGAGCCGGGCGGCGGTGGTCTGTGCTTGCACACCATCGTTCCCCATGCCGATGATCCCGAGCGTATGCTGGTGGCCATCTCCACCGGCGGCGTGTACCGCACCGTCGACGGGGAAGCCACCTGGGCACCGAGTAATCAAGGTGTGCGTGCGCAGTTCCTGCCCGAAGAGAATCGGTACCCTGAGTTTGGGCAGTGTGTGCACAAGGTGGTGGCTCATCCCTCCCGGCCCGACCGGCTGTTCCTTCAGAACCACTGGGGACTGTACCGCTCCGACGACTACGGTACGTCGTGGAGCGATATCGCCGGAGACGTGCCTTCGGACTTCGGTTTTGCCATGGTGGTTCATCCTCACGACGCCGATACGGTCTATGTCGTCCCGCTGGAGTCCGACGAATTCCGGTGCACGCCGGAAGCGAAACTGCGGGTTTACCGCACCCGAGACGCCGGCGGCTCCTGGCATGCCCTGTCCGCTGGACTGCCGCAGGCGAACGCGTACGAGACCGTACTACGCGACGCCATGGACACAGACTCGTGCGATCGCGCCGGCATCTATTTCGGTACCCGCAGCGGCAAGGTCTTTGCCTCCAACGACGATGGAGACTCGTGGCAGGCGTTGGCGGAGGGGCTGCCACCCGTTCTCTGTGTGCGCGCTGCTCGGATCGGCTGAACGTAGGATGAAGATCCACATCCCCTCGGCCCTGCGCCGGCATACCGGTGGCCATCCGATCGCCCGAATCGACCGCCCGGGCGCCACAGTGGCGAGTGCTCTGGAAGCCCTGTTCGAGATCCATCCGGGCGTTCGTGATCGCCTCCTCACGGAGCAGGGTCGCCTCCGTCCCCACGTGGCTCTGTTCGTCGGGAGCGAGAGTATCCGCTACACCGGAGGCTTCGACACGCCGGTCCGGGCCGAAGACGAGATGACGATCTTGCCCGCGGTCAGCGGCGGCTGACTCCACTCGATCGATGTCGATGTGAAACCTTTCGCCCACCGAGGCGGTATAGTCTCCACTTGAGTAGACATTCTACCCAAAGGCGGTATAGTCTCCACTTGAGTAGACATTCTACCCAAAGAACGATCGAGTGAGGTGTTGAGATGTCACCCAGACACAAGACCGGAGCAACTCCAGATGAAGAACCGGCACAGCGCGAACAGCGCATCGCACTCCTGCAGGGAACCCTCGACCTACTGATTCTGCGAGTTCTTTTCTTCGGCAAAGAGCACGGACAGGGCATCGCCCGTGCCATCCAGCGAGAGTCGGACGATGTCTTGCTCGTGGACCACGGTTCACTCTACCCGGCGCTTCAGCGGTTGGAGAAGCGCCGCCTGATCCAGGGGGAGTGGGGCATCAGCGAGAACAACCGTCGCGCCCGTTTCTATGAGCTGACCGCGGCCGGGCGCCGCCAGTTGGTGGCCGAGACCGACTTGTGGACACGCACGGTCGAGGCCATGGGCCGAGTTCTGGGTCTCGCGCGATCGTGATGCAGGCCGACAAACCGAAATTCAGGGAGACGACGATGACGCGACGTCGTGATGAAGACTTCTACGCGGAGATCGAGTCCCACCTCCAGCTCGAAATCGACCAGCTGATCGAAGAGGGTGTAGATCCGACAGAAGCCGAGGGTATGGCGCGGCGCCGATTCGGCAACGTGATGCGGACCCAGGAGCGTTTCTACGAGAGCTCCCGTTGGATGTTCGTCGATCATCTGGTGCGCAACACGCGCTATGCGCTGCGCCAGATGAAGAGCTCGCCGATCTCGACCGCGGCCATCCTGCTGTCGTTGGCACTGGGCGTCGGACTCAACGTCTCCATCTTCTCGATCGCCGACCAAGTGATGGTGCGGACCCTCCCTGTAGAGGCTCCGGAGTCGTTGGCCCAGCTCCAATGGGACGGCTTCTTTCCGGTCCAGGGTCTGGGAAGCAAGGGCTCCGGGCACCTGGTTCCGTTCCCTCTCTACGAGCGGGTCCGGTCTGAAATCGACAGCTTCTCGGAGGTCTTCGCGCGTGCTCCTGCCGATGCACACCTGGGCCTGGGTGATCAGTCGATCCCGACCCGTGTGGAGCTGGTGACCGGTTCCTACTTCAACGCATTGGGAGTACGGTCCGTGGTGGGGCGTCTACTCGACGACGAGGCCGACCGAGAGCCCGATGCCCATCCGGTGATCGTTCTCTCACACTGGTTCTGGCAACGGCATTTCGCGAGCGATCGCGACGTCATAGGACGTGAGGTGCATCTCAATGGCACGCCGTTTCGTGTGGTCGGTGTGGCGGAGCGCGGATTTCGCGGCACCGACTGGAGCCAGCCGCCGGCATTGTGGGCTTCGATCCAGATGGTCAAGGCCATCGCCGGCCATGGTGGGCTCGACGAGCACCGGTCTCGATTCACCCACGTCTTCGCCCGTCTCGTCCCCGGCAACTCGGCGGAGGAAGCGGCGGCGGAGCTGGAGCCTTTCTTCGAAGCCTACAAGCGCGCCGACATGCAGCGGGACGACTGGCCGTCTTTGACGCACGAGCAGATGCAGGGCTTCCAGGGTTCGAAACTGCGGGTGCTCGATGGCAGCCGAGGCCAGGCTCAGCTGGGTGAGCGGCTACAGGAGCCGGTACGTATTCTCAGCGGAGCCACCGCGTTGGTCTTCCTCTTGGCCTGTTTGAACGTCGCGAACCTTTCGCTGGCGCGAGTCTTCTCTTCGAGGCGGGCCACGGCGCTCCGTACGGCCCTTGGTGCCAGCCGTCGGCGACTGATCGGCGAGTCGTTGATCGAGAGTGGCTTGTTCGCGCTGATGGGCAGCGCTGTGGGTCTGGCGCTGGCACCGGCATTCGCTCGCTGGGTCGTCACCCTGGTGGCACCTGCGCAGGGCGGCGCGGCCCTGCCCCCCATCGATCCGGCGCTCGATCTGCGTGTTCTGATCTTTGCCTTTGCGGTGGCCGTCTGCGTCACGATCGTGGCGGGCACGGCACCCGCAATCTTCGCCTCGTCGGTACGACCTATCGATGCGCTCCAGCAACGATCCGACGGAGCCGGTAGCGGACTGCGGCTGCGCAAGCTGCTCGTGACATGTCAGTTTGCCCTGGCCCTGGTGCTGCTCCTCGGCGCCGGTCTCTTCACTCAGAGCCTGCGCTCCCTACGGCTCCAGGGCCCCGGGTACGAGACGGAGAATCTGCTGAGTTTTCAGATCGATCCACGCCTCGACGGGTTCTCCACACAGGACGCCAAGAAGGTGACGGCGCGTATCCTGGAACGCCTGCAGACCCAGCCCGAAGTGGCGGGCGCGGGAGTCGCAGCATTCGAGATGCTCATTGGCGGAGGGTGGAACAACCCGGTGACGGTCACCCATGAGGGCAGGCACGTACCGACCGATCACAGCATCCCCATGAACGCGGTGACTCCAGGATTCTTCGAGGCGTTGGGCACACCCATTTTGGCCGGCAGGGCGTTCGACGAGCAGGATCGAACCGAAGAGGGATGGGACCTGAGCTCCGTGATCGTCAATCGGGAGTTTGTCGACCGTTACCTCCACGGCGCCTTGCCGATCGGCGAGAGGCTGGCATTCGGCATCTCGCCCGACGCCAAGCCATCCATCGAGGTCGTCGGCGTCGTCGAAAGCTTCCGTGATTTCGGAATCCGTGAGCCCGAGCCCCACGTTTTCTTCGCGCTTTGGGAGCGGACGGTCAGCACCGCGACGTTCTACGTCCGTACCACGACCGAATCGTCCATCGCGGAACATGCGGTGCGGCGAACACTACGTGAGATCGACCCTGGATTGACGTTGGTCAGTATTCGGACTCTCGACGACCAGCTCGACTTGCTACTCGCCAACGAGCGCGTCCTGGCCAATCTCGCCACGGCATTCGCCGCGGTGGCGACGATGCTGGCCGTGATCGGGCTCTACGGCCTCCTGGCATTCTCTGCGGAGCAGCGGTTCCACGAGATCGGTATTCGCATGGCACTTGGTGCCCGGGGCTGGTCGGCTGCGGGCCTGATCGTACGCGAGGCGCTGGTGTTGGCGGTGCTGGGCCTGGTGGTGGCGGTTCCCATCTCATGGAGTCTCGGGAACCTCGTGCGCAGCCAGCTCTACGGCATCGAGCCGATGGATCTGGCGGTTGTTGCTGCCGCCGGCATGTCGCTCCTGATCCTGAGCCTCCTGTCGAGCGCCGTGCCCGCGCGCAAGGTGGCGCGGATCGACCCGCTCGAAGCTCTGCGCACAGAGTAGCCGAACGCTCTCTGGTTCACAGCGCGGTCTCTCCAGATGCTCCGACGACACCGACTGGTCGCGTCGTCCGGGCCCCTCGGTCCCTCTGATCCAGGCCAGAGATATCCGCCGCGCCGTGCGCTTTGGCTTGGCGATGCGTTTCTCCCCTCGATGGAACGAAGATCGGGCAACCGCTCGGGCCGGCAGATGAAGGGAGATCGTCGAGATGCGAAGGACTCGGTTGTGCACGCTCTTGCTCGCCGTCGTGGGGACCATCGGTGCTAGCCCACTCGGCGCATCTGCCTGTCCGGAAGTGGGCGTCAACGACTTTCGCCTGAGCGTTCTAGGTGGCTCGGGATCCGCGGAGTTTGACGCCCGGGAGCCCAGGGCAGCCTACAATCCAGACCGCGACGAGTACCTGGTGGTCTTTTGGGGTGATGGTGGACCGAACCAGGCCAACGAGATCTTCGAGATCTACGGCCAGGTTCACCAAGGTGGCGGCGGCTTCGGGACCTTTCTCCAGATCAGCGACATGGGCCCCGAACACGATACCGACTACGGCGCCTTCACTCCGGACGTGGCCTACGACTCGACGAATGAGCAGTACTTGGTCGTGTGGGAGGGCAACGACGACGCTGTCGACGAGCTGCGGATCTACGGCCAGCTACTCACCGGCGCGACGATACCGATCGGCGGCAGTTTTCCGATCAGCGATGCACCCGATTCGCTCGGACCGGCCGTGGCCTACAACCCTACGGACGACGAGTATCTGGTGACATGGCTGATCGGTGACGAGGTCGTCGGTCAACGTCTCGACGCCGCCACCGGTGCTCGAATCGGCGATCCGGAGTTCAGGATCAGTGGCCCGGGTGCGCAGATGTCGAGGCCGAGTGTGACCTATAACCCTATGACCCAGGAGTACCTGGTCGTGTGGGTCGCCGATATCCTGCCTGCCCTTTTCGAGCTCGAGCTCGAAATCGTGGGCCAGCGTCTCAACGGCAGGTTTGGTCTCGAAGTGGGAGTCGACGATTTCCGCATCAGTGCCATGGGTCCGGATGGTGACAGCGCATACGATGCCTTGAATCCGTCGATCGCCGTGAGCCCCGAGGGTCGCTATCTGGTGGTCTGGCAGGCCGACACCGACTTTCCTACGATCGATGACGAGTTCGAGATCTTCGGCCAGCTGCTCGATGGGGCGGGCGGCTCCCTCGGTGCCGACGACTTCCTCGTCAGCGACATGGGCGGGATGCGCGAGTCGCTGTACGACGCCGGTTTCCCGGCGGCCACCTACGATTCAGCTGCCGAGGCCTTCTTGGTCGTCTGGCACGGTGAAGACGATGTCGATGGCCTGGCCGTGGGGGAGCGGGAGATCTTCGGTCAGTATCTCGACCGTGACGGGCTCGAGCTGGCGCCGAACGACTTCCGCATCAGCGATGTCGTCGGGACCGGCGGCCCGAGCCGCGATGCCAACCGGCCTGCGGTGGCGCCACCCTCGGACAACGGGCAGCTCCTGGTCGTATGGTCGGCCGACGACGACGACCAGGGTGCAGTCGACGAGGAGTTCGAGATCTACGGTCAGCGCGTCATGCTGTCGGGTTGCGAGATCTTCCGCGATGGATTCGAGTCCGGCGACACAGGCGCCTGGGGGTCGCCGTAGGCCGCAATCCGCAGACCTCATAGCGACCTTCAGCTGATCTTCAGGTCAATTTCCACCTGTTTTCAGGTGATCTGGCAGCTGCGGATGGCCGGATGGGGAAATGAATCGTGCCGGACTATTCCGGCTCGTCCAAAGACCTATCCGACGCATTCCAGGAGATCCGCATGACACTGTTTCCTACGCAACTCCAGACGCCGTTTCGACGGGAAGATCGTCGACCTGGGCTGGCCCATCGGTTCGTTCTCGCGATCGGGGTGTTCGCGACTCTCTGTTGCGGCACGGCGTTTCCGGTCGTTGCGGCGTCCTCCTCGAATCCATCGGTTCCCCCCGAGGCACTGGAAGACGGTTGGGCCGTCGGTACCCCGGCGGACGTTGGTCTGGACCCGTCTCGGCTGGCAACCATGGCCAAAGACGTCGGTGCCGGCGAGTTCGATCTGGTGACGAGCGTTCTCGTTGCGGTAGACGGCCAGTTGGTCTTCGAGCGGTATTGGCATTCCGATCGGGACACCCTCCACAACACCCGCTCCGCGACCAAGACCCTGGCGTCGATGTTGATTGGAGGAGCCATTACCGACGGCGCCCTCGCTGGAGTGGAGGTGCGGCTGTTGTCGGCTCTGGGCGATCGACGCCCGATGCGCCATCTGGACCCACGCAAGGCCGAGATCACGATAGAGGACCTGTTGACGATGAGCTCGCTCCTCGAATGCGACGACTGGAACCGGTTCTCTCGCGGCAACGAGGAGCGGATGTACTTGATCGAGGACTGGGTGCAGTTCCTTCTCGACCTGCCGATCAAGGGGTTCCCCGCGTGGGTCGACAAGCCTGCCGACGCACCCTTCGGTCGGGCGTTCTCGTACTGTACGGCTGGAGTCTCGATTCTCGCGGCGGTCCTCGAACAGGCAACGGGTCGGTCAGTGCCCGAATATGCCAGCGAGCGGCTCTTCTCTCCGCTCGGCATCGAAGAGGTGGAATGGCAGTTCTCCCCGCTGGGTATGGCGCAGCTGGGGGGCGGCACCGGGCTTCGGTCGAGGGATTTGCTGAAGTTGGCCCAGCTTTACCTGGACGGCGGCAGGTGGCATGGGGAACAGGTGCTGCCAAACTCGTGGGTGGAGGAATCGACCCGGGCTCACGCTCAGATCAGGGAACGCAACACCTACGGCTATCTCTGGTGGCGTGAGGAGTTCACGGTCGCCGACTGCTCGTACCCCAGCGTCTTCATGGCTGGCAATGGTGGCAACAAGGTCGTGGTGGTGCCGTCGTTGCATATGACCTTGGTGTTGACGGCTCGCAACTACAACCAGCAAGGATCGGCCCGACTCACCGAACGTCTGATCGAAGACTACATCTTGGCGTCCTTGACCGCCGTCGGCGGAGCCAGCAAATGCGCCACGGATGGGTCGGCCAAGACGCGCTGACGCTGCTGTTCCACGAGCTCTCGAATCTGCTCCACGCACAGCGTCAGACCCGGTTCCTGCCGAAGGGAAGCGAGCAGCGGGTCGAGCAGGAGCCAGTCGGCGTCGCGCAAGCCCAGCGCGACGCCTTCGTCCAAGGCTTCGAACGCCAGGTCCGGCTCGCCGAGAGAGACGCGAAGAACCACCTCGTCGAGGGTGTGTGTCGGCCATTCATTTCCGGCCCGGCGTTCCGCCCGCAGGTCGTCTGCCAGCTTCCGGGCGGAGGTGAGTGGTTCGGGCCGGGCGGCTTCACTCAGGGTCAAAGCCAATTTCCGAGCTTTGGCGGTGGTGTCGTTTCGGCCGTATCGCTTGCCGAGCTGGATCGCCGCCTCGTAGTGTTGGTGCGCCAGCTTCGGGTACCCGGAGAGGAGCGCCACGTCGCCTCGAATCACC
>JALCBJ010000036.1 GCA_028066595.1 Thermoanaerobaculia bacterium | reverse complement strand
CTGGCGGACGCGTCGGGTCCGGGCAGGGATCATCCTCTGGCGGACGCGTCGGGTCTGGGCACGGGTCATCTTCCGGGGGTTTTGTGGGGTCCGGGCACGGATCATCGGGCTTCGTCGGATCGGGGCACGGATCATCTGGATCAGTCCCACCGGAACGGTCACCGGCAAACAAAACTGCATTGGCAGACAACGCCAGATCTCTGACATCTAGCAACATCAGTTTCTCCTTCTCCTAATAGGATCAGATTGGGCTTCAAAAGGGTTTTCAAACCCGGATCGATGGATCAGCTGGGCTAGTACCAATCCTCCTTTCCACCTAGTTCTCCTAGTTGTTCATGGCAAGCTCTCTTTCTCGCAGCTCGTTCCAGACCCCGTCGAGCAAACCAGCCTCCCTAAGGGGCCTCCAGACCGGATCTGCTTGAATCTCATAGGACGCCAAGCTTAGTTGAAAGTCCTGCCGGCCTATCGTTTCTAGATAGGAAACGGCCTTTTCTTGCTCTCCTAGCAACAAATGCACAACAGCGGCCCACCTGGCAACCCTTGGTCCTGTAAATCTGTCCTGTTCGGAAAGCTTTAGAGCCTGTTGCAGCGCGATAGTTGCTTCGTGAGGCTCTCCCGCCAGCGCCAATGCTATTCCCAACAAGGCATGGTGCATTGCGAACTCGCTTGCGTCAGCTAGGTCTCTTAGCTCCCTCACGTAGCGCTGCACCATCACATCCGCATCTTCATCGCGCCCGAGATCTCGTAGGGCCATAACTCTTCGCCAGAAAAGACGCAGTCGTTCGTTTGTTTCAACGTCCTGCTCGGGCACACTGTCGTAGATGTCGAGGAAAGCCTCTTCATTGCCTCTGTTCGCCATTTCGAATAAGGCTATTCGAACACGATACCCCCAGATGCTCCTGTTCTCCGACAGGTTGGACTCATCGAGCACACGAACTGCGACATCGACAGGGCAGCGCGGCGTTTCAAACACGTTACCGCAGCCAAGCAGCGCAAGAGTATTCTCCGCTTGCTCACCAACAACGTAGGGCAAGTCAGAGCTGTTTCGCAACGCAATTGAGAACCAAGTATCAGCTCTTTCATATCGTCTTCTTGCTCGCTCTGTCTCGGCAAGAAATCCAGCTAGGCTAGTGTTGGCTCGATCAAGATCGTAGGCCTTCTCAAAGAACTCCACAGCACTCTCAAGGTGCCCCTGTCGGCGCAGGACGAAGCCGATCGCTTCCAGGGCCTCAGCTTGACTGGGAGCCAACGCTAGGGCTCGCTCAATCTCTTTTCTCGCAGCTTGATAGTCTCCCTCGACCTGATACTCATAGTATCCAGAAGCCAACAAGACTCCGACCGTGTCTCTCCCAAGGAGTCGACACTTCTCCACCGCTTCCTGCGCCAGTCGATACCTATCCAACGTACTGTTTCCGTTGAAGTAGATCATGGAACGAACCAAGGATAGTTCGGTCCAGGCTCGAAGGAACGTGGGATCGGAGTCAATGGCAGCCTCGAACAGCCGTTCAGCTTCCTTTGCTACCTCGGCCGTATACCCGGTCCCATGCCAGATGGCTAGTCCGCGAAAGTAGGCATCTAGTGCCCTGGGTTCTGCGCTTAGGTCACGTCTCGTGTCGACCATTATCTGCGCCCCAAGTTCCATAGCTACATCGTCTGCGATCCCCTTCTGAACACGTAGAGTATCGCTTGCAAACCTATCCAGAGACTGAGATAGAAGCAGTTGTCCGTCGCTAGCTCGAATCAGACGCAGGTTAATTCTTATGTGGCTATCTTCGGAAAACCGCCCGTTCGACGAGGCGACATCCCCCTCAAGAACGTGAGAGACATCAAGCTCATCTCGTATTTCTCTCAAAGACTTATTCCCGGTACCGTATTGATTCGACGTCCGAAACGAAACGACAGCTAAACCTCGACGACTCATCAACTCACGAGTGATTTCACTAGTGAGACCCGATGAGAAAAAGTCCATCTCCTCCGGACCGTGGTTCTCGAAAGGCAGCACAACGATCCGAGCATCCTCCGGCTCGGTGACGACGGGCCGGGTCATGGATGTCACGGTCCACCAGCCGGCGCCGATCGCCAGGAGCCAGGCAGTCCAGGCCAAGGCACGGCGGATGGGTGGAAGGCCCAGGCCGAAGGCAGTGGAGAACATGGTGCTCCACCTCGACCGGCTTCCGGTGTCCGGTCCAGCGGACTGGGAGTCCCGCTGCACGCGGGACAGCGCCTCGAGCGCGGCCTTGGACACAGCTGCACGGGAAGTGGACGCCCAGGCCGTCCGTTGGGTGTCGTCCGATGGGACAGGCGGGCCACCCACCACCGTCTCGTCCAGGGACTCCTCGGGGGCCGACTTCTCCGGCTGGCTCGCGAGAGCGTACGCACCCGATCCGTGCCACGACCGTGACGCCATCCGGATGCGCGTCGCCAGCTCGGCGGGATCGTCTGTGACGTCGGCCGCGATCTCCGCCAGCCTCGCTGCCACCTTCTGGGCGTTCTCCGGACGGTTTTCCCGATTCTTCTCCAGCAGCCAGTCGATCAGGTCTGCCAGCTCCTGCGGCACGTCCGGATTGAAGCCGAAGACAGGCGCGTGGGGCTCACCGAAGGCCTTGAGCATGGAGGCCATGGGCGTTGACGCGCGGAACGGCGAGCGCGCCGTCACCATCTCGTAGAGCAGTATGCCGAAGGCGAAGAGGTCGGCGCGGCTATCCAGCTCCTTGCCGTCGGCCTGTTCCGGTGCCATGACGCGACAGGTTCCAATGACTCGCCCCTCGACCGATAGCGCCGACAGCTCCTCGCCGGTCAGGCGCTTCGACAGGCCAAAGTCCAGGATCTTCGCCATGCCCGCCCGCGACACCATCACGTTCTCGCTCTTCAGGTCGCGATGCAGCACACCGCGATCGTGGGCCTGCCCGAGACCGTGGATCACGTCGAGGGCGATGGTCAGCGCGGTGCCGATCTCCAGCGGACCGTTCTCCAACATCTCGTATACCGTCGGCCCGTCCACGAGCTCCATGACGATCCACTCGCCGCCGTCCTCGTCCTGGAGGACGTCGAAGATCTGCACGATCGACGGATGATCGAGGGAGGCGACGGTCTTGGCCTCGCGTTCGAGCCGCTTGCGGTAGCCCCTCTTCGAGGCATACTCCGGCCGGATGTGCTTGACCGCCACCGAGCGATCGAGCCGCGGATCGAACGCCCGATACACCTCACCCATACCGCCCGTGCCGAGCAGGCGGTCGATCTCATAAGGGCCGATGGTGAGTGGGGTGGAAACCTCGTTCGACATCAGAGCCTTCGCGTCGAGCATATCCGGCGCCGAGTCGAGCCCGGCGGGGATCCTGACCAGGAAACACATTCGAGAGAGCGGAGTTGCAGCCAGTAACCCCGTTCGAAACTTCCCCACGGAGTATGTGCCATCCCGCTCGATTTCATGTCGTCGATCCGTCCGATTCCGGTTTCGGGGCCGGAGGTTCCAGGTCCTCCAGCCAGGGCCAAGCCGCTTCCGAGGGATGCTCCAGGTCTGCATGCAGCGCCGGAAGCGAGCCGGCACCCTTGAACAGGGCTCCGTCGAATACGTACGGCTCAGGATCTTCCTGCGATGCTGACTCCGCGGTATCGAAGACCGGACGACGCACCGCCGATTCCGCCAACAGCCGAGCACGGTGGCGCCAGACGTCTTCGCCGGTTTCTCGGGCGTGCACGAGCAGCGACCAGGCCTGACCGATCAGGCCGCAGCAGAGATGGGACACCTGGCGCCTCGAGGACACGAACCGATCCCAGATGTCCAACGCTGCGGACTCCGCTGGCTCCCGAAAGCTCGCCAGCTGCGGCCATCTCGCCGCGGTATGAAACAGCAGGAGGTGACCGGCGGCTCCGTGGCACCAGCCGGCCATACTGTCCCGTCCGCTGGTAGGTGCGGAACGGACCCCGACCCGAGCCCGCGTCCAGCGCAGGCCCCGACCGTGGGGCACCGCTTCGTCCACGAGCTCCTGCAAGCGCCGGGCGACGCCGGACGGTAGCTGTCGATCTGCAGCGTGGCACCAGATCAAGGAAGCGTAGATCACCCCCGCCCAGCCATGGGCCAAACCTAGATAGGCGTCGTCGCTCCCGACCTCTGGACGCTGATCGAGGCGCTGCCAGAGCTCGTCCAGACACTCGTTGCCGAAGCCGGTCAGATCGGCGGCGAGCCCTTCCAGATGGAATCGATCCTCTACTTCCCCGTCGCTCGAGCCGTCGGCGTGAGGCGGCCGCGCCCGGTCCAGCAAATGGGCGGTCGAGATCAGGAGGCCGGGGCGCCCCAACGCCGGATCGACGTCCAGATCCCTCTCGGCGCGTTCCGACTCGGGAACCGAGTCGTCGGACTGCGCCGCTTCCTTCAGGAACTCCCTAGCCGTCCGAACGAAGATCCGAAAATCGCCGCGCGCCCAGGCGACGCAGGCGGCGGTCTCGTAGATCCCCGACAGTCCGTGAAGGGGGGCGCTGGCCAGACGCGGTAGCTCGCCCCGAGGCGTCGAAGACTGCGGTTCCAGCTCCTGCTCCTGCTCCTGCTCCGGCTCTGGCTCCGGGCTCGTGGCGTCCCTGAGGGCACGGCTCGCCCACAGGTCGGCCAGTGCCAGCAGGTCTTCGTCGCCGCGGCGGAGCGCCGCATGGAGCAAGGCTCGGGACAGACCTGCCGAGCCGTAGTAAAGCGAAGCCGGGACCTTTCCATCCGCGGCAGCGACCCACCAGGCGCCTCCTGGCCGGGCGCGACGGACGGCCCCACCAGCCGCCTTCGCCAGCTCATCTGTCTCGGGCCGGGCCTTCTCCTCTGCGACGAGCTGTCGCTCGACGTCTTCCAGCTTCTCGGCCAGTGCGTCCAAGGAGGTAAAGCGAGCCTTTGGATCTTTGCTCAGGGCCCGACCCAACACCGACTCCATCTCGGGCCACGGATCGACCGGTAGCTCGTCGAAGCTGCGCGGACGCTCCTCCGCGATCTGGCGCAGTAGCTCGCGACGATCGGCGGCGAAGTCTAGGTAGGAGTGTCCGCTCACCAACTCGTAGAGCAAAACAGCCAGCGCGTACTGCTCCCCGGCCGGAGTCGCGGCAGGCGAACGCCGACGGGCGAGGAGGGCGGCCGCGACTTCCGGCTCCCGATACAGATCGACACCCGGCCGGGACGCCAGATCACGTCCGTCGTCGAGGCGTCGGGCGCAGCCCAGGTCGACGAGCCAGACCCGAGGAGTGGCCGCAGCTCCGGTCACCAACAGATTGTCCGGATGGACATCTCCGTGGACGACGCCGAGCCGGTGAAGATCAGCCAGCGCTCGCGTCGCCGCAGTGCACAGGCGGACGAGCTCGCGCCGTGGTCCCGGTGTACTCCGATCGTGAGATCGGCGCAGGCCGCGGGCAAACAGACGGCTCGCGACTCCCGGTAGGAACTCGAGCACGATCCAACCCGCGATGGGGGCGGCTTCGGCTCCTTCGATCGAGCCTTCGTCCAGAAGCCGCGGGACGCTCCTCTGCGACACGTCGAGCTCGGTGGCACGAGCCTCCAGGTAGCGGAGCATCTCGCTCTCTTGCTCGGGCCGTCCGAAAGTTCGCTCCGGGGTGGAGAGCTTGAGCACCCCCCACAGATCCTGCTGCCCACCCCGCCGCACCAGATGTACCTCGCTGTCTTCCAGACGGGCTAGCACCCGGACGATGCGCCAGTCGGCCTCGACACCCGAGATCACGTCCCCGGGCTGGAATCCGACGAGGGTCGGAGGTGCGTCGGCGTCGATCAGATAGCCCTTGCGGACCAGCCGTTCCAAGGCAGGCAGCGCGGCTTCCAGGAGTCCGTAAGGCTCGAGATCGCGCGAGCGTGAGAGATCCAGCACGGCCTGTGCCACGGATTTTCCGCTATCGAAACGTTCCAAGAGATCGGCCGCATCCGGATCCACGAGTACCAAGGAGGTACGGGCGCCCGGACGTGACAGCACCGCCGCGGAAGGAGCCGGGTCTTCACCGTCCACACCGAGCCGAGTCCGCGTCTCCTCGGGCAGATCGGCCACGCGATCGAGACGCGTACCGTCGCGCAGACGCCAGCGGGAATCGGCGGCGACCTTCAGGTAGCGTCCCTCCACAGCTGGGTCGTGGGGGCCCAGCGAGCCACGTCGATACCGTCGAGCCCCACCCGCGCGAGAACTGCTCGCAACCGCCACTCCTCGTCCGCGAGGCCAGGCGTGCGGGTCGCGACCAGCGCGCCAGCCAGACGCGCCGCCACCCAGGCGCGCCAGCTCGTAGCGAAGGTGTTCTTCAAAGGGATCGCCTCCTCCGGCGGATCGGCACCCCAGCTCAGCCTCCCGTCGCCTCCCGCCGACGCCGTGAAGGGCACGCCGGACGGGTCGTCCGAGAGCTCGAGGTCCTCCATGAGCTCCGAAAGCTCGGCCGCATAGCTCTGCAACGACTCGAAGGCATCGAAGTAAACGACGATCTTGTCGGCACGCACGAGATCGGCCGCACTGCCGCCGACCTTCATCGAACGCGCGGAGCTGGAGCTCAGGCACGTCAGCACGGCACCCAGCACCCGCGGTGTCTCCGCGCAACGGCATCCGACGTAGAGCTTGCATCGTCCCCGGACCGACGAAGGACTCGCAGCCGACTCTGTAGAGTTTCGCCGAACATAGATCCAGCCCTTGTCCGGCCGGTCGTCGAGACGCCATCCGGATCCGATCCGTCGGCGATTGGCGCCGCCGCTCTCGAGCTCGAGAAACCTCGAAACGTCCCGGCGTGTCGCCAACCGATCGCATAGATCGCGACGCAGTGGTTCGCCACCGTAGAGGTACAGGCGGATCGAAAGGTCGCGGGCATCATCCAGGTCGAGCGCCGCCCCGTAACGCAGGGCCGTCAGCGAGCACGAGTCCAAGCTCAGTGCGGACTCGTCGTCGCCGGCCAGCATCCGGACCGGCTTACCGTCCACGGTCTCGGCGTCGAGAATGCCGTCCAGAACCATGGCGTGAACCGCCCGCGCCGTGCCCTCTTCCAATTGGTCCACGACGTAGGCCGGCAGCGGCCCGCGTTCGCTGAGGGAGAAGAGGAGAAGCGCTGTGTCTCGGTCGACGGCGCGGTAGGTGCCATCACCTCGGGGACGTAGCACACCCCAATGACTCGGATCGTGGTTCAGCTCCTGGAACCGCGCTCGTTCCTCCGGTCGCAAACGATCGTGCAGGACCAGCTCGTAGCGATCCGATGTGCGGTACCGGAGCTGCCTGAGCTTCGATGCCAGCAAGTCCAACGACGTCAACGACTCAGTCGCCTTCCAGGATGCCGATGGACTGGAGGATTTTCTGCTCCGACTCGCGCAGCAACTCCTCGAACTGCAGCAGACGGGAGCGGAGCCTCGATACCTGGCGCAGCGTGGTACCTACGTTGCTCTTGTTGGGACGGGCCAAGGTCTGCTCGATGGAGGCGCGAGTGGTCAAACCGAGGTCCGCGACTCGCTTCTGGGCTTGTTGCAGCTCGAGCATGAGCTGCTCCTGGTCGGCCACGGGATCCCAGAGATCACTCACGTCGTCCGGTGGCGGCAGGGGTTCCAAAGCCGGGGCGTCTCGTTCCTCGACGTCTCCGCTGGGCTCCAGCGTCGCCCGAATCTCCTCGAAAGCCTCCAGAGCTTCGCCCACCAGATCGAGATCTTCGGTCAACGCGAAGACGATGTGACCCAGGAGGTCGCCGAAGCTGATGGCATCCTGCTCGTACTCGTAGACCAGCTCCAGCAGAATGAAGACGAAGGCGGATCGATCGTAGGCCTTGCCCTGGAGGCGGTCGGCCACGAGCCGAACCATCGGGTCCATGTTGTGCTCGTAGACCTCGATCCCGTAGAGCCGCTCCAGCAGCCGCTTGCGATTCGGAAACTCTACGAAACTGGACTTCGCCAAAGCCATCGGAACCCATTGTACGGACCGACGTGAGTCTCGGTCCAGTGAAGCGCCGTCGAACGGCGCCACAAAGGACGAGAAAACACACGTTCGGTCCGCGATCAAACGCGACTCGAGTGGGTTCAGTCGCCGATCGAGATCAGCTCTACCTCGAAAACGAGCGCAGACGCCGGCGGAATCGTCGGTGGACGGCCCTGCGCGCCGTACGCCAGGTCCGGAGGACAGGTCAGCTCGGCCTTGCCGCCGGCCTTCATCTTCTGCAGACCTTCCGTCCAGCACGGCACGACCTGGGTCAGGCCGAAGGTGGCCGGCTGGCCACGGTCTACGGAGCTGTCGAATACGGTACCGTCGGACAATGTGCCGTGGTAGTGCACCGTGACACGGTCCGAGGCCGAGGGGCTGGCTCCGTCGCCAGCAGTGATCGTCTTGAACACCAGCCCGGAGTCGGTCTGCTCCGCTCCCGCCTCCGCTGCCTTCTTGACGACGAAGGCGTCGGCTGCCGCTCGGTTCTTGGAGGCGGCGGCTTCCGTGCGCGCCTGCGCCATCTGCTGAACCTTCGGACCATAGGCTTGGAGATCGACCGCGAGCTCCTTGCCCAAGACACCGTCGGACAGTCCTTTGGTCACGGTCGCGAGCTCCGCTTCAGTGAGGGCGAACGACCCCAGGTTCTTCGATACCAGGACGCCGAGCGCATAGAGGGTTTTTTCGTCTTCGGTCATCTCCTGGGCGGTGGCGGCACCGGTGAAAGTCAGGGCCAGAAACGTCGTCAGAACAAGGACAGCGAACATTCGTCGGTCGGCAAGCTGAAACATGGAATTCCTTTCGAGTGGTAAGGGGAGACCGGCGTAGCCCGTCCCGAAGGATCGACACCCTATCAGCCGAGCTCTGCATCTTGAGACACCGGCAGCACGTATGAGACTCTGCTGTGAGACTCGCCCGACTTAGCTAGATCTCGCCCGACCTGGGTGAATCTCGCCCTGCCTGGGTGAACACAGCCAGCCCCACCCGCTAGAACTCCGAACCGTCCCCTCGAAGGTGTCCGATGCTCCGACGTGATTGTGCGCCCCCGTCCGAACTGCGTCCGTACGCTGTCTCTACACGCTTCCTGATCCTCGCCCTCCTACTGTGCGTCGGCTTCGCCCTGCCGATTCTGGCCGACGAGCCGTCGGAGGCGAAGATCCTTCTCTATCCCGACATCCACCGCGACTTCGTCGTCTTCGTGCACGGCGAAGACATTTGGCGCGCGCCCTCGGACGGCGGCGTGGCCTACCGACTGACGTCGCACCCCGGCGAAGAGCTCTTCCCCAAGATCTCACCGGATGGAGCTTGGATCGCTTTCTCGGCCCAGTACAGCGGCTCGCGACAGGTGTGGGTGATGCCTTCGGAAGGCGGCACTCCGAAGCAACTCACGTTCTACACCGACGTCGGCGAAATGCCACCTCGGGGAGGTTTCGACTACTGGATCCTCGGCTGGACACCCGATGGCAAGATCCTGGTACGCGCCAACCGCACTCCATGGGGGGAGCGTATGGGCCGCTACTACGTGGTGGACCCGGAGGGAGGATTGGAGACTCCTCTGCCCGTTCCGCACGGCGGCACCGCCACGTTGTCCGCCGATGGCACGTCCCTGGCCTACACCCCCATCGACCGTGAATTCCGCACTTGGAAGCACTCGCGGGGAGGCCGCGCGCAGGACCTGTGGATCTACGATCTCGCTGCCGAGAAATCGACACGACTGACCGACTTCCGAGGCACCGACAACTTTCCGATGTGGGCATCGGACGACACGATCTACTTCACGTCGGACCGCGACTATACGTTGGAGCTGTTCGCTCTCGAGCGAGACGGTAGTGGTACATGGAGCCCGCGTCAGGTGACGAAGAGCGAAGGTGACGAAGGCGAGGCCTGGGACCTTCTGTGGCCGAGCTACGGACCCGATCCGAGCCCGAACGGAGCGCCGGAAGACATCGTGTTCAGTCGCGCCGGCGAGCTATGGAAGATGTCACTGGCCGACGAATCAGTGACGCAGATCCCCGTCCGCATTGCCGGAGCCCACCAGCACCTTGTGCCCTATTTCGAAGATGCGTCGGACGACGTGTCTTCGGCCACCTTGTCGCCGAGCGCCCAACGCGTGATCTTCGCGGCTCGCGGTGATCTCTTTTCGGTCCCGGCCGAAAACGGGCCGACCCGCAACCTCACCCAAACGCAGGGTGTGCGCGAGCTGTCGCCGTCGTGGTCACCGGACGGTCGATGGCTGGCGTATCTGTCCGACGTATCGGGGGAGTACGAGCTCTATCTGATGCGCAACGGCGAAGAAGGATTCGGCGAGCCTCGCCGGCTCACCACCGGCGGCGACATCTGGAAGTACGAGGCCGTCTGGAGCCCGGAGTCGGATCGCCTCGCGTGGGCGGATCGCGCCCGCAACCTGTGGATCGTCGAAGCGAGTGGTGGCGATCCGGTCCTGGTCGACCGGGGATTCCGCGGAGATCTGGACAACTACTCCTTCTCTCCTGACGGAAAATGGCTGGTCTACGAGCGTGTTCGGGAAGACACCCGACTCGGCGGCATCTCTCTGTATTCGCTGGATACGGGGAAGGTCCACCGTCTCGGCGACGGTCAGACCGCGGATGGTTCCCCCGCCTTTTCCCACGACGGCAAGTACCTCTTCTTCACTTCGGACCGCGACTTCAACCTGCGCTTCAGCTCCCTGGAGTTCGACTTCCTCGCGGATCGGTCTGCCCGGGTCTACGTCGCGTCCCTCGACCCGTCGGCACCGGCGCTGTTCCCGCCGCGCAGCGACGAGGAAACACCGGCAGCCGAAGACGACGAGTCCGACGGAACGTCGGATGACACCGAAAAGAGCGACAAGGGCTCCGACGAAGAGAACGGAGATGAAGCGGAAGACTCCTCGGTGGTCGTCGAGCCCGGTGGCTTCGCTGCCCGCACCGTCGCTCTGCCCGGCGTGGAGCCCGGTGGCTACGCAGGGCTACAGGCGGCCGACGGTGCGCTTTTCTTCGTCGGCTTCGGCGACGGGCCCCCGACGCTACATCGCTACGATCTAGAGAAGCGCAAGCTCGAGACCGTCCTCGAGGGAGCGGGTGGCTACGAGCTGAGCTCCGACGGCAAGAAGATCCTGCTGCGGCGGCGAGGTGCCTGGCATGTGGTCGACGCAAGGGCCGGTGCCGATGCCAATGGCGGCAAGCTCGACCTGGCCGGCGTGCAGCTCAAGGTGGACCCACGCAAGGAATGGGCCCAGATCTTCGAAGATGGCTGGCGTATCGCCCGAGACTTCTTCTACGACCCGAACATGCACGGCATGGACTGGCAAGGGATCGGCGAACGCTATCGGTCGCTGGTGCCGTACGTCAGTGATCGCTCGGAGCTCGACTTTCTCTTCGGTGAGCTGATCGGCGAGCTGGCCGCAGGACATACCTATGTCGGCGGTGGCGATCACGACGACGTAGATCGGGTGACCGGCGGCATGCTGGGCGCGGAGTTCGTCGCCGACGGCGACCGGTACCGTATCGAACGGATCTTCGAGGGGGAGAACTGGCACGAGGGCTACCGCTCGCCGCTGACCGAAGCCGGTGTCGACGTGTCGGAAGGCGACTACCTCCTGGCGATAGACGGCGAAGAGCTGACGACGTCCGACAACCCGTTCCGGTTGCTCGAAGGAAAGGCCGATCAGCAGGTCCGGCTCACAGTGAGCTCCAGTCCTACGTCGGAAGGTGCCCGACACGTGACCGTAGAGACCATCTCGTCGGAGCTGAACCTGCGTTACATCGATTGGGTGAAAAGTCGACAACGCCTGGTCGAAGAGCTGTCGGGCGGTCGTGTCGGCTACATCCACCTGCCGGACACGGCCTTCGATGGCAACCGGATGCTACAGAAAATGTTCTACGCGCAGTCGTCCAAGGAAGCGCTGATCGTAGACGACCGCTTCAACGGCGGCGGATTCATTCCCGACACGATGATCGAATACCTGTCGCGCACGCGCATGGCTTATTGGGACATGCGCGAGATCGACAGCATGCGGACACCCGGGTTCTTCCACGACGGACCCAAGATAATGCTGATGAATGGCTACTCTTCGTCCGGCGGCGACGCCTTGCCGTACTTCTTCCGCCAGAAGGGTCTCGGCCCGTTGGTGGGAACCCGCACCTGGGGCGGTCTCATCGGCATCACCGGTGGCCCGCAGCTCGCCGACGGCGGCGCGGTCACCGTCTGCACCTTCAGGATCTACGACGAGAACGGTGAGTGGGTCGTGGAGAACGAAGGCGTCGTACCGGACGTCGAGGTCTTCGACACGCCCGAGGGCCTGAAAAGCGGCGACCCTTCGATCGAAAAAGCGGTCGAGATGCTGCTTCAGGAGCTGGAAGAGGAACCGACGGTCCATCCCGAGCCGCCGGAGCCACCCGACCTCTCCCGCAGCGCTCACTCGAGCCGCTGAAATGGTGCTTCCCTCGGGCGGGCCGGTCCCGTTCCGAGGGAAGCAAGTTTCTATACTTCCAGCAGGATTCTGGCCGGGTCTTCGATCCGTTCCTTGATCTTCACGAGGAAGGTCACGGCTTCGCGGCCATCGATGATCCGGTGATCGTAGGTGAGCGCGAGATACATCATCGGACGGATCACCACCTCTCCGTTCAGAGCGATCGGGCGCTCCTCGATCTTGTGGAGTCCGAGGATGCCGCTCTGGGGCGGATTGACGATGGGCGTCGAGAGCAGTGAGCCGTAGACGCCTCCGTTGGAGATCGTGAAGGTGCCACCTTGCAGCTCGTCGAGCTGTAGCTGCCCCTTCAGCGCGCGGCCTGCGAGGTCGGCGATGCTCTTCTCCACGTCCGCGAAGCTCATCCGCTCGGTGTTGCGCAGCACCGGCACCACCAGGCCCTTGCCACCACCCACGGCCACGCCGATGTCCTGGTAGTTGTGGTAGATGATCTCGTCGCCATCGATCATGGCGTTGACCTGGGGAATCTCCTTGAGCGCTTCCACGGCCGCCTTCACGAAGAACGACATGAAGCCCAGCTTGATGTCGTAGCGCTCCAGGAAGGCTTGCTTGTACTTGCTGCGCAGGGCCATGACGGCCGACATATCGACCTCGTTGAAGGTGGTGAGAAGCGCGGCCTCTTCCTGCGCCTGCACGAGACGGCTGGCAACTTTGCGGCGCAGCGGTGTCATCTTCACCCGTTCGGTGTCGCGGGCTCCCGAGCGTGCCGTAGGCGCCGCAGGCACCTCGGCCGGCGTATCGGCGCCCGAAGTCGCCGGAGCAGGCTTGCGACTCGCCTCCTCGACGTGTCGCAAGACGTCCTCCTTCAGCAGTCGGCCACCGGGACCGGTGGCCTTTACGTCCGACGCATCGAGGGAATGCTGCGCCAGCAGCTTCTGCGCTGCCGGCATCACACGGGGCTCGTCGGCGGCACCGGCCCCGGACTCTGCCTCGATCTCCTCGGCCTCTTCGGCCGGCTTGGCCGGCGCGGACTCACCCGCTTCCATGTGACCGACCACTTCGCCGACCTCGGCGTCCTCGCCGTTGCCCTTCAGAATCTTGGTGATCGTGCCGCTGGTGGGCGCCGGTAGCTCGACGTTGACCTTGTCGGTCTCGATGATGACCACGGCGGCGTCTTCTTCGACGTGGTCGCCCTCCTTCACCAGCCACTCGCCGATCATGACCTCGGTGATCGACTCTCCGACGCTGGGGACCTTCAGTTCGATGGACATCTTCTGGAACCTCGAGTTCTGTATTGATCTCGTCGGCCTTCAGTCCGTCAATGGACCGAAAGCACGATCGATGAGCTCTTTCTGTTCTTGCTTGTGTGCCGACGACGATCCCGTGGCGGGGCTGGCCGACTCGCGACGGCTGACACATCGGACTCTCCAGGTGCCGAGCAGTCGGCCTTGCCGGGTGAAGTGCAGCTTGAGGAAGCTCCACGCCCCCATGTTGCGAGGTTCTTCCTGCACCCACAGCACCGGCACGTCTTCCGAATAGACCCCCAGAACGGAGCGCAGCTCGTCGGGATGTAGCGGGTAGTACTGCTCGAGGCGCACGATCGCGACGTCTCCACGCCCCTCCGACTCTCGCCGCTCTTCCAGCTCGTAGTAGACCTTGCCACTGGCCAGAAGGATGCGTTCTACGTTCTTCGAATCGAGACCCGAAACATCCGGAATGATCCGCTGAAACGAACCTTCGGAGAGCTCCGATAGCTGCGATACAGCACGTGGATGGCGGAGCAGGCTCTTGGGCGCCATGACCACCAGAGGCTTGCGCCACGGCCGCAGGACCTGACGGCGCAGGCAGTGGAAGATCTGCGCCGGCGTGGTGAGGTTCACGACCTGAATGTTGTCTTCGGCACAGAGGTTGAGAAACCGTTCCAGACGGGCGCTCGAATGCTCAGGTCCCTGGCCTTCGAATCCATGGGGCAAGAGCATCACCAGACCGGAAAGCCGATTCCACTTGTCTTCGGACGAGGTGATGAACTGATCGATGATCACCTGGGCGACGTTGCAGAAGTCACCGAACTGAGCCTCCCAGATCGTCAGGCCTTCAGGTGTATCGAGGCTGTAGCCGTATTCGAAGCCCAAGACGGCGACTTCCGATAGAGGCGAGTTGTAGATCTGAAATCGGGCATCGGCCAGGTGCTGCAGCGGTACGTAGGGCTCCCCGTTCTCCTCGTCGTAGAGAATCGCATGGCGATGACTGAACGTCCCGCGGCCGCTGTCTTGGCCGGAGAATCGAACCGGATAGCCTTCTTCCAGTAGCGTCGCGAAGGCGAGCGACTCGGCGGCGCCCCAGTCGAGGGATTGCTCGCCGCGACCCATGGCGCTGCGAACGTCGAACAGCCTCTTCAGCTTGGGATGCAGTCGGAACTCCGCCGGCGTTCGGCAGATCGCATCCATGGCATCGCGCAGAGCCTTCGCCTCGAAGGCCGTCGCCACTTCGTCGACCTGGGCATCCCGACCTCCCGGATACGACTCCCAGATGCCGGCACCGGAGGACGGCGTCGGTGCGTTCTTTTCCTCTTTGGCCTGGGCCAGCTCGTCATCGAGACCCTTCTTGCGGTTCTTCTGGATCTCTTCGGCTTCGTCCTTCGTGACCTCGCCGAGTCGTTCCAGACGCTCCAGGTAGGCCTCACGGACGGTTTTGCGGCTACGGATGACCGAATACATCTTTGGCTGCGTGAAGGCCGGCTCGTCGCTCTCGTTGTGGCCGTAGCGACGGTAGCAATACATGTCGACGATGACGTCGGTGCCGAACTTCTCACGGTAGTCCAGAGCGATACCGACCACTTGCGCCACCGCTTCGGGATCTTCGCCATTGACGTGAAAGATCGGTGTCTGCAGCATGCGCGCCACATCGGCGGAATAGCGTGTCGACCTACCTTCCTCTGGTGGCGTGGTGAAGCCGATCTGGTTGTTGACCACGATGTGCAGCGTGCCACCCGTGCGATAGCCGCGCAACTCCGCCATGTTCAGCAGCTCCTGGGTGACACCCTGGCCCGCAAAGGCGGCATCACCGTGGATGGCGATGCCCAGACAGCGCTCGTGTCCGAAATCGCCGAAGCGATCCTGTTTCGCGCGCACCCGGCCCATGAGCACCGGATTGACGAACTCCAGGTGGCTCGGATTGAAGCACAATGACAGATGCATCTCGTGGTCGCCCGGGCCCGTGCGATCACAACTGTGTCCGAGGTGGTACTTCACGTCCCCACTGCCGCGGAAGGCGTCGGGATTGTCATCGCGGAACTCGCGGAAGACGACGCGCGGGCTCTTGCCCATCACGTTGACCAGCACGTTCAGCCGTCCACGATGTGCCATGCCGATCACCACTTCACGCACTTCCTGCTCCGCTGCCTTCTCCAGGGCCAGGTCGAGCAGGGGGATCAAGCTCTCTGCCCCTTCGAGGGAGAAACGCTTGGCGCCGGGGAACTTGCGATGGATGAACTGTTCCAGGTTCTCGGCGTCGGTGAGCTTGGTGAGGATGCGGAGCTGCTGCTCGCGGGACAAGCTCGCCCGGCGAGCCCGATTCTCCATCCGCTCCTTGAGCCAGCTCTTGGCCTCGAGGTCGTCGATGTGCATGAACTGCACACCGATACGGCCACAGTAAGCTTCGTGCAAGAGGTCGAGGATCTCTTGCAACGTCATCTCCGTCGTGCCGGCGATCATGCTCGAAGAGAAGCGAGCCGAGAGATCGGCCTGGGTCAATCCCCAGTGATCGAGCTCCAATTCCGCCATGGACGGGCGAGCACGGCCGAGCGGATCGAGGTCGGCCTTGAGGTGGCCGCGGACGCGGTACGCGTGGATCAGCTGGTCGACCTGACTTTGTTTCTCGCGCAGGGACCGCCGACCCGCACCCTCGAAGTCGCGGTCGGCGGCAATGTCTGCGGGCGGCGAGAACAGACTGGCTCTCTCGAAGCTCGGCCCGTCCACCGCGGCTCGTGCTGCACGTTCGTCTCCGTCGCTACCGGCGACCTCATCGAAATACTCGTGCCACGAAGCGTCGACCGAGTCGGGGTCGGCGAGATAGCGTGCGTACAGCTGCTCCACGAAGGCGAGGTTGGTACCCGCCAGAGGGTCGGGTCGGTTGGCCATGCTGAACTCGGGCTCCTGAAGATCGAATCGTTTGGCGATGGGCTCGCAAAGACGGCTACCTGCTCGACCGCGAAAAATCTCGAGCGCTATTGTGACACGGGGGACGCCTCGTCGGCGGCCGGCTCGGTCGGCGCTCCCTCGCCGAAAAAGCGTAGCTCCGCGCCTCGGGGGAAGAAGGGTCCAGCCTTCCCGTCCCACGCCGGAAACCGGCCTCGTTCGAGCTGAACACGGAGGCGGTAGACGTCGATGTCGATGAACTCGAGATAGTTGGCAGGACTGCGATCGCGCCGTTTCTTGTGGACGGCCGGAGACGAGAACTCGAGCCGAGTCCACTCGGTACCTAGAGTCAAGGTACGGATCTCGTCGCCCAAGCGGATCGTAGCGCCTTGGCCGTCGATGGGCGCTCGCAGCTCGAAGACTGCCCTACGCAGCGGCTTGCCTCGGTGCAACCAGACGTCGACCGTACCGCCACCTCGCAACCAGATGTCATCGATCTCTCCCCGCTCGATCACCCGCAGCGCATCCTTTCTTCCCCACAACCACGTCTCGGCGGTGACGGTTCCGTTGTAGCCGGGAAGATTCCGCAAGGAGAACTCCAACGGGAACGCATCCAACGGCGCGTTCCGGGCATGGGCTTGGAGCGTCGGGCTCGGTACGACCAACCCGAAGGGAGCGAGAACGAGAGGCCCCACCAAAAGACCACCCAGTGCCCAGAACACGGCCACCGAGGCCACAGGCCGGATCCGCCGCACCAGGAAGAGAAACGCGGGGTAGAGCATGACGAAATACCGATTACCAACGAATCCGCCACCACCATGCCAGTTGAACGGGATCCAGATGAGGAAGATGGCCGACACGATGGTCAGCGCGCCGAGGACCAGCCAGCCTCTTCGATCTCGCCCCCAGACGAAGAACAACAGCAGCGCCAGGAGCGCGAACGGCATGTAGAGGAAGAGGCCTGTATGTCGTCCTATGAAGAAGTAGACCAGGTCTTCCTTCAGCTCGGCCCACTTCGTCTCGGGAACGCGGAACAACCACCACCAACCAGCGCCCACACGATCCGCGGCGTCGGACGATTTGCGAGCCTCGGCCGCCACGTCGGGCCGAACACCGAACATCGCCTCGTGGATGTCCGGCGACATCACCGGATGGGTGGGATTGTGCATGTTGAATCCAGCCCGGTGCTCGACGAGATAAGGCGTTGGCGCGCCGGTGAAGGCCCACGCGACTCCACAGATCACCAGCATCGAGCTCACCGCCGCTGCAATCCAGACCACCAAGCCACGCCATCGCCGGCCCACCAGGAGCTCGAAGAGCACCGGCAACCCGACCGCCGCCAGCATGGGCTTGTTGTACACGCCGAGCGCCAAGCAGCCCGCCGAGAGAGCCAGTGCCTTGTGGGCTCCGAGCCACGGGATCAGAGCTCCACTCCCTTCGGTGGCGGGAGTCTGCCCGCCCGGCGTGAACGGACCGCCTCGGGAACGATCCCCGGAGCGCAACCGGTCCACAGCCGAGAAACCGAAATAGAGACAGGCACAAGTACCGAACATGCAGAGCACTTCCGGGTGGATCCAGAATACGTAGGACCAGGCGGTGCTCAGAAGAAAGAAGCCGACGACGAAAAATGCGGCCACGTCGTCTCGATTGGTCCGGCGGAGCCAGTCGAAGCCCATCGCGCCCATGGCCAGAAACAGCACCATGTTGAAGAACACAGCGCCATCGACACCGAAGATAGCTACGAAGGGTGCGGCCAGAAACGGTGCGAGATACGGCTTGCCGTAGTACAGAGTCTGCCAGCCGTCCCACGTCATGACGATGAAGTTGTTGGCCGCCAGGTAGGGATATGTCTCGAAGACCCTCCGCTGATCGGCTTCGTCGACACGCAAGTCGAAGTCGTGGACGAGCGAGAGGGCCGCCAGGAAGTAGGCCGGCTCGTCGGCCTTCAAAGTGGGCGGCAGGCCCGGCTTGTGAATCGCCAGCGGCAGCACCAGCAACGCCAGGCCCAGCGCCACGAGAACCAGCTTCGGACCGTGCAGAGCGTCGATCGCGCCCTGCCAGCGGCGCGCTGCGAGACGGAGCGCCGCTCCCCTCACGACCCGGAGGACTGCGACGGGTCGAAGAAGGCTGCCGTGTCGCCGTGACTCGCCATCTCGCCGACAGGATTGGAATAGACCCGCCGACGCCCCGTCTCGTGATCGGTTACCGTGATCTCGAAGCCGACACTCGACAGGGAGCCATAGAAGACCCAGAAGTGGTCGTTGAAGCCTCGGCCGTCGAGGATCTTGATCATCAGCTCGAAGTTGTCGGGTCCGAAGAACCAGAAGAAACCCGTGTCGTCGCTGTGGGAAACGGCTCGGCCGAAGCCCGTGCGGCCTTCGAAGTCCGTCCACGACACTTCGACCGAGAATCGATCTTCTGCCGCCAGACAGAGCGTGTCTACGTCTGGGACACAAGGGCCGATGTGAAGGATCCGCTCCAGTGCGACGATCGTCGGATCCAGAAAAATATCGGCGATCAGCGAGTAGCCGGCCGGATTGGGGTGAAAGGGATCTGCGTAGAACCGATCGTACAGGTTCTGAATATTGATCAGCTCGACGAAGGTCGGGACCCAGCCCCAGTCTTTGGCGAGCGCGTCCTGGCGTAGCAACGAGCCAAGGAATGCGGTGCGATCGTTGTTCTCGACGGTGACACGTTCGTCCCTCGGGATCGGCGCCGCGAGAACTGGGTAATAGCCGCGGTCTTCGGCGCGCCCGGCCATGGCGTTGAGGTTGAAACGCATGGATTCGGTGGAAATGTTGCGATCGCTGAGATCGTTGGTGCCTTCCATGAGAAGGAGGACATCCCCAGCCGTGAAGCGCAGGACGTTGTCGATGCGGCTCAGACCTTCGCTGGTCAACTCGCCACAAACTCCCGAGGTCACGGCCCGAGTGTTGTAACCACGCGAGCCGAGCCGAGCATTGAGAAGTGGCGGGTAGCCACGCGACGATCCGATGCACGAGACGCCGACGTCACCGAGCCCGTGGGTGATGCTGTCCCCGAATGCCAGCAAGACCAGTTGCTGCGCCGCGGCGCCGCCTGTGAGGCAGCCCAGTGAGGAGAACAGGACGACCGTCGCGACGACGAGGATGCGGCGACGCCGTGAACTGGAAGGCGGAAAGGCTAACGGACGCATGATGGATACAGTACGGGGAAGACGGACGGAGCGCTCACGGTGCGGGTCGGGCGAACGGTTCGGAACCGCTCGGTGGCGAGATCATAGCGTACGAGGACGCCTCAGAAGCTCAGCCGACGCATGGCCATCCGCGGGAGGTTGCGCACGACCGTCATGACCCAACGCCAGGCGGATGGAACGTAGATCTTCGGCGTTCCCCGACGAATAGCTTTCGCCACCTGAAGCGCTACCTGTTCCGGTCGGCCCGCGAAGGGCGGTGGCTTCAGTCCGGCCGTCATCGAGGTATGGACGAAGCCCGGCCTGACGTCGATGGTCACCAAGCCCCGGCGCCGATACCCGTGATCGAGCGCCTCCAGATAGCGCGAAAGACCCGCTTTTGCAGCGCCATAGATTCCCACGCTATGCCTCCCCCGATCGCCCGCCACCGAGCTGAATACGCACAAGGTACCGCCCTGTGAATCCAGTAGGCGCTTACGCGCCTCTTCGCAGAAGAGCACGGTCTTGGTGAAGTCGAGGTCCATCACCTGTCTTGCTCGACCCACATCCTCCTCGACCTGTTCCTGAGGGAAGAAGACACCGGCCGTGACGACGACCACATCCAACCCTCCGAGGTGGTCCGTTGCGGCTTGCAGCGCGGGGGCGAAGCTCTCGTCGTCGGCCAGATCGCAGAACGCAGTGCCCACGTCCGACTTTGGCAGTCCGGAGCGGATTTCCAGGTCACGGGCACTACGTTCGAGGCTCTCCTCGTCGCGCCCCAGAAGAACCAGCCGATCCCCTTGCTCTGCCAAGACGCGAGCCAGAGCCCGGCCCATACCGCGGGTTGCGCCGAGGAAGGCGACTCGCCGGCCCGAAGGAGAAGTAGGTTGAGTGTCGTGTGTCGGGCTCACGGAGCCGCCCCTCGTGGGTCGATGAAGGCGAGAGTTTATCGCCCTGTCATCCTGCGAACACTCCACCAGGCACTGATAGCATCCTGCCACTTCGATCCCCCCACTCGGTTGCGAACGTCTCACGACGTCACAGGATCCACCTTCATCCACGCGAGGAGACTCGACATGGCCAGCCATCCACGTTTCAACCTGTTCACTGGCAAAGGCGACAAGTTTTATTTCAACCTAACCGCCTCCAACGGCCAGGTCATCCTCTCCAGCCAGGGATACGCCAACAAGTCGGGCGCCAAGAACGGTATCGCTTCGGTGAAGAAAAACTCGGGTGACGATTCCAAGTTCGACCGTAAGCAATCCAAGGACGCGAAGCACTTCTTCAACCTACTCGCCGGCAACAAGCAGATCATCGGCTCCAGCCAAAGGTACGCCTCGAAGGCATCGATGGAGAACGGCATCGCGTCGGTCCGGACCAACGCGCCCAAAGCAGATATCCAGGAAGACTAGCGTCTCCTCGTAAGGCGCTCTCGCTGGTTCGCATCCAGGAACACTATTTCGAGAGTCACGCCGGATCGAGCACGGCCGAGACTGTCTGAGCTGAGGAACCGACCGATCCTTCGTAGGTCACAGAAAACGAGGAAGCTACGCGATCTGGACCATGACCGGGCGAGTTTCGAAGGCCGCGCGCAGACCGGCGTGACGACGACCGCGAAGTAGTTTCTCGATGCGATCAGCCGGTTGAGCTGGTGCACCGGCTCTCATCAACCGGTGCACTAGCGACGGCTCTTGCGTTGCAACGGGACCGCCTCACGCCATTCGTCTCGGGCGAATGCGCGACGGGCGATCCCTTTCTCCCACTGCAACAACGCGCCTTCTAGATCCACCAAGACCTGGTCGAAATCGCGGATCAGCTGCGCCACCTGGTGGTGCCGGAAGGTGTCGAAAATGTCGCGGATCACCGCCAAGCCCTCCGATCCTTCCCCGAGACCGCTCTCCTGCCCCTCGACCCGGCGCTCCAGAGCTTGTCGGAGTCCGTAACGGTCGAGGTAGAAGGCCTTGAAGGCCGTGCCCAGGTCGCGTAGATCCTTCGACGTGTGTTCGACGTTCTCGAAGTCGTCGTACCAGATTCCATCGAGCTGGAGTACTCCTTCCAGCTCGGGTAGCAGAATCTTCAGAACCTCGTCGATCATCGACTCCAGGAACAGCGCATAGTCCTGCTCGAACAAGCAGGAGATGCTTTCTTCGGCCTCGATCTTGTCGGCGATCATCTGCAGCAGATCCGAAGGGATGATCGCACCGCGCATGTAGGTATCGAGACGCCGCACCGCGTGGTACAGATCCTCCGTCAGCTCGACGTCACGCCGGAACTGCCGGAACAAGATCTCTTGTTGACTGCGAGGTCCCGACGCACGATAGAGATTCCTAGGATCGCGAGCGAACAGATGGGCGAAGACCTTCTGCAGCTCGGTCCGCACCATTCCCGACGACTTCGCGAGCCTCTTGCGATACGGGTCGAGATCTTCCTTGCGTAGATAGAGTTGCTCGCTGGTACGAACCAGCTCCTCTCTCATCAACTCCAACGAATCGATCTCGACGCTGACCGGTCCGGCAAAGAACATCTGGACGTCCTCCCGCGCGTCCTCCAGCTCCGGAATCGCCGAGTGATAGCTGGACAGATCTTCGACGAATCGACGCAGGTCGCCGCAGACGACGAGGAACTCGGCGGTGATCTCCTGTAGCCGGTCTCTGGAGCACAGCAATAGTTCCCGATTCGTGCCCAACATCTGCTCCAACCGGGCGATGAAGTCGAGCAGTCGCTTGCGCACCACGTCTTGGCCGGCGATCTCTTTGATCAGCGTCTGTTCCGAGACGTCCGCCGGTACCTCCAAGAGCAATTCGCCCCCGGAGACCGGGATTTTCATCGGTCGAGTAGTGGTTGCGGCGACCAGCATGGAATCGAATGTAGGAGACGACCTGAACCCAAGGCTCCGGGAAGCCCCGGTAGACCAGGGGAAGCGTACCACTGACCCACCAGCGACGTAACTCGTCCTGGCCCACCGGCCCGGCAGGTGACACACTTCTCGATCATGTCGAAGCGAAACCGTCCCATCACAGAAGCACATCTGGATGCCGTTCGAGGGTTGCCGGGCGGGCTTTTCGGTCAGCTGCTTCCGTTCGTCCTCCTACTGGCTGGATGCTGGGTCTTGCGGCAGCAGTGGCCGAACGTCCCGGATCCGTACATCAGTCATTGGAACGGCTCGTGGCAGCCCGACGGCTGGACGACGAAATCATCCTGGAACGCGGCTCTCCCGGCGCTGTTCGGGGTCGCCATGTGTGGATTGATGCTGGTACTCCAGACGATCCTCCGGCGGCGCGCGATCACGGCCTTCGATCGGAAGGAGCCGGAACGACGATTCGCGGAGCTTCTACGCGCTCGGGCGGGCAACGAAGTGCTGCTGGCCTCGGAGCTTCTGATGGCCGTGGTCTTCGCACTGGTGACTGTGGCGGTTCCGCTCGCCCAGTCGCCACGTGCCGCCAAGCTCTTCGTAGTGTCCGTTCTCACATTCTCCATCGGCGGCGGGCTGCTCCTCGCCATCTGGGCGGTCGTCCGCGTCAATCGGCGTATGGCCGTGGTTCGCGAGTTGGGCCTACCCTGGGGAAGCACGGACGAGGAGCACTGGAAGTGGGGTGTCGTCTACAGCAATCCGGACGATCCGCGCCTCATGGTGGAAAACCGCATGGGCGTCGGCTGGACGTTCAACATGGCGCGCCCGGCCGCCAAGCTCACGATGACGTTGCTGATCGTCCTACCCCTTCTCCTGATGGCGACCTTGTTGGCTCGATGAATCGAGACGGGCACTCGGCTCTCAGCCCGCTTTAGTGTCCCGCGTAGAAAGTTTCGTGGTGTTTGATCCGGCTCTTCGACCGCCGAACCCTCACAGAACTTTCAGCACGAGACACTAGCCATCTCCCGGACCCGCTTCCCGATTTCGTCCGCACCCATCATCCTCTCGCGCCGGGCCATGAAGAAGCGCCAAGCTCGAACACCGATGAGCGGTCGCACTGCATCCGTTTCCGGAGCGAACACGTGGGGCGGAAGGCCGCCTTCCGGACAGTCCGCCGCGAGCGCGAAGAACCGTCGATGCACGACAAGGTCGGGAAGAGGCAAGTCGCCGATCGGCGTGTGTTGGAGCACGTCGGTAACGCCGAAGAAGGTCTCGTCTCGGTGCAATCTGCGCGCCGGCGAATGGACCAATCCGGTGATCACGTGACCCGCCCGGCTGCGAAAGCCCATCCGGGAGATCGAATGATCATCGTAGAGTTTCCGTTCGATGGATGGGTTGTTCAAACGGAAGTCGAAGCAGAGGCGGATGAGGTCACGGTCGACGAGAACGAGGCTGGGCTCTTCGCCCGAGTTGAGTGCGTCGACGAACTCCGTCAACGATCGAGACTCCGCCCGCACCGCCACCTGCAATAGGTGCGATGGAAACGCAGGCTTCCGGACCCCCAACTCGCTGTGCGGAGCCGACAGATACTGACTCAACGACCTGCGCGCGGTGGTACCCGTGGCCTGGCGGCGAAACCGAACCGCTCCTAGCAGGACGGACTTCATCCCTTCCACCATCAGACCCACGAGCTCCCAGAACTCCTGATCGGGATCGATGTTTCGGCGTATGGGCTTACGGGGAAAGGGACGCAACATGGCTGGCTCCTCTCAGCCGATCTGCATCGGCACGTCATGGTCGTCGGGCGCATAGACCGACAGGCGTCTGGATTGGGATTGCAACGCGGTTCCGATCGTCGAGGCCGGGTCGCCGGCCTCTAGGTCGCGCCGAAGAAATCTGCCGCCGAATACATCCTTGATCAGGTTCTGCCCATATTCGTCCGGCACGATGATCACCGGCGGAGCGGCATCGGTTCCACGTCGGGCCAACTCGGCCAGGAGGTTCCTTGCAAAGTCGTGTGCCCGACAGGCATCGAGGATCAGAATGGGCGACGGCAGGTGGGCCGGACGGGATGCGAGCAACGAAGCCAGACGGCCGACACGGAGAGAACGGTCGAGCTTGAGCGCCTTGTCACGACCGTGGCCTTCGAAGACAAACGTGAGCCTCGCGCGGCTGCGTAGCAGGTTCTCCAGACTGGCTGCTTCTCCCGCGGGCGACTGCCGTTCGTCGCCGCGAAAAAAATAGAAACGTTCGGCATCCCGTTCCACGGCCACTCGATCGGCCAATCCTCCGAACGTAGGTCTGCCATCGGACAGCCGATCTGCAGACGCCGCGTAGACGACCGTACGGCCGCGGAATAGCGGCGTGGCCGCCAGCCGACGGCGGTTGCTGCGCAATCGGTCCATCTCCGCGGTCACCGTTCCTGCAGAGATCTCTCCAACCCCTCGCAGAAACAGGTTGCGCGCCACGATCACCTTCGTCTCCACCAGATCTCGTGCCAGCGGATTACCGGGATGCTCCGTCGCCGGAACGGAGCCGTTGCTCCGCAGGAGCCAGGAGGCTTCGATGGCCTCGAAGTGCCGACGAATCGCAGGATCGCGCTGGAGCCGCGTGAGGCTGTAGGCTCCAGACCCTCCTCGCACCACCCCACGGCGGTCGGTCGCGGGACGGGCACCGAAATACTCCTCCAGCTGTTCGTCGATGGGCATCCGATCCACCTGATCGGCGAGTACCGTCAGGCTGCGGGTCGACTGGGTGTAGAGGGTATCTGCGGGGCCGCGATCGACGTTCAGACCAGTAAGAAATGTGATCAGCAAGAGAAGATGCACGGGCTTTCCTCCTCGAAGTGAAACGGCCGGAATCGTCAGCCGCCATACCGATCACATTAGGAGGAAATATTTACCTTCCCTATCAGACTAAACCTTTATCCCAACTCGGACCTTCTTCCCACCCATCGTCAGCACGGACTACCATCAGCGGGTAGGTACGGCGACGGACGCATCGTGGGAGGCGGGCGCGGGCGTCGATCGGACATCATGGCGAGCACCGGTAGGTCCACCGGCTCACCTCACGCCATGGACATCCCCGTGCGTCGTCGGAGTGCAGCAGGCCGATGTCCTCCGAAGTCCTACAGAGGGCGACCGTCACACCGACAGCGGTGGAGCCTCACAAAGCTCGACACGCCGCAGCGTCCACACACCGGAACGGCCACTTCGCCCGGCCCCGGCTGCTAACCCTTCAGCTCAAGCTGTGCTCGAGGCAGTAGCGGATGATGTCCGCATTCTTCTCGAATCCCATCTTCTCCAAGATACGGGAGCGATAGGTACTGACGGTCTTGACACTCAAGCCGAGATCATCCGCGATGCTGGTAACGGTTTCCGCCGCGCCCAGACGCAGCAGGATCTGGAGCTCACGCTGCGAGAGATTCTCGTGAGGACGCATTTCCTCGGTTCCACGCGCCACCAGCAACCAGGCCAATTCCGGGCTCACGTACTTGCCGCCGCGGCGCAGTCGCTCGATCGCCTTCAGTAGCTCGTCGACCGCCTGAGTCTTGCGCAGGAAGCCGTCGGCACCGGCCTTCATACAACGGACAGACAGCGCCTCGTCGTCGGACGCCGTGAGCACCAAGATCTTCGGGGGTGTCTCGAGCCGCTTGAGCTCCCGGATGGCGACCAATACGTCACCCGGCATGGCGACGTCCAGAACTGCGATCTCGGGGTGGGCCTCACGGGCACGAGCCACGGCCTCCTGGGCACTGTCGGCTTCGGCAACCACTTCCAGCCCCGCCCGCTGGAATGTGTCGCCCAGAACGTCTCGAACCATCTTGTGATCATCGGCTATCAACAGACTCACCATCAGCTGGATCCCCTTGACCTACTTAGTGTCCTGCTTACGACGTTCGTCGCACTTGCCAGGTGGATACGGAGGTGCGACCATGGTGCACATCATCGGCATCACCCATTCTCGAGGAGGGACGATCATCACCGAGAAATCTCACGGAGACGAGCCCGACGACTCGTGCATCAGCGATCGCGAACGCATGTCCAACCTGCGGCACGCGGCCCTCAACCTTCTGATGGTGATCGAACTTTCGTGCGAAGGCCTGCTGCGATCGCTACCGGCCGAGCACCCGGGTCGCGAGAACGTCGAACAGATCGCGGAAGCACGACGACAGCTCTCCGAGCTGATGGACAACGCCGGCACGGACTGAGTCGCCAAGGCCTGCCCACCCGACCATGGCCCGCCCTTCACGGCCGTCACTGAACCAGGCCCTCGACGAGGGCATAGCGGGAGACCTCCGCGTTGTTCTCCAGCTCCAGCTTGTCGAGGATTCTTCTGCGGTAGGTACCGACCGTCTTGGGACTCAGAAACAGTGACTCGCCGATCTCGCTGAGGGTCTCACCCTTGGCGATGCGGCACATCACCTCGAATTCACGGTTCGACAATCGTTCGTGAGCGGCTGGAGGACGAGACTCGGCGAGGCTGATCGCGATCTGCTCCGCCAGATCCTCGCTCATGTACTTGCCGCCTGCATGCACTTTACGAACGGCTTCCGCCAAGGATCCGATGCCCTTGCCCTTGTTCAGAAATCCGTCGGCACCTGCCTTGATGCATCGCACCCCGAAGCCCTTTTCGGCGTGGCCCGTCAAGACGATCACCTTGGGCGGTGCAGGTAACTCCTTGAGGTCGTCGAGCACCTCGAGCCCGGACCGCCCCGGTAGATCTAGGTCCAACACGACCACCTCTGCGCCGGATCGCCGGATGGCTGCTACCGCAGTGTCACCACTGGAGGCCTCCCCGACCAGGGTCATCTGATTCTCTTCCAGAAGCCGGCGCAGCCCATCTCTCACCATGACATGGTCTTCTACCAAGAAGATCCGAGTCATACCGCGCTCTCCAGGCTGATCTCAGCCGACTTCGGGGGCTGATCCAGGAGCTTTTCGATGCGCCGTGCGAGGGTCTGCAGGTCGAATGGCTTCTGTAGGTATTCGACGTTCGTTCTCTGGCGCTGCAAGGCGTCATTCGGATAGCCGGAAATGAAGAGTACCCGCGACTCCAAACCGAGTTCGTTCATGCGTTTCACCAGCTCGGGTCCTTTCATGTCGGGCATCAGCACATCCGTGACCACCAGGTCGACGGAACCGTCACAAGATGCAGAAGCCAACAGAGCATCTTCACCGTTTCCCGCCTCCACTACGTCGTAGCCACGTCGGCGCAGACCGCGCGCCAGCATTTGCCGCACCGCAGACTCGTCTTCGACCAGCAGCACCCGCGCGCTACCACGCAGCCGCTCCGCCGTTGGCACGGGCTTGGTGGATACCGAGCTCGCCGCCTGCTCGGTGACCGGCAGCAAAATGGTGATCGTCGTACCGTGCCCTGGAATGCTCTCGGCGTCGATGCAGCCACCGGCCTGTCGGACGATCCCGTGCACACTGGCCAGCCCCAATCCGGTGCCGACATCTGGTTCCTTGGTCGTGAAGAACGGCTCGAAGGCGTGTTCCAGCGTCTCGGCGTCCATTCCGATTCCATCGTCCCGCACCTGCAGCCTCACGAACTCGCCGGGTGGAAGCAATTCCCCGGTATCCGACGCCGACGATGCGTAGCTCCGATCCACTGGAATTGGCCGGTCCACCCGATGGCGATCCGTCCTGATCTCGAGACACCCCCCGTCGGGCATGGCGTCTCGGGCGTTGATCGCCAGATTGAGCAGCATCTGATGAACTTGCGAAGTATCGGCCTGGATTCGGGCCCGGTCGCTGCCCTCTACGTGCACCAGCTCGATGTCCTCGCCGATCACCCGGTTCAGTAGACGACACGTCTCGCGGATCGCACTATCGATTTCGAATACCGTGGGCTGGATGTGTTGTCGCCGGCTGAAGGCGAGAAGCTGCCGGGTCAGTGTGGCGGCGCTGTGAGCGGCCTGTCGGATTTCCGTCAACTCCGGTGGTTCTTCCTCGTCGAGGGTCTGGACGAGTATCTCGGCATTGCCGTGGATGATCGTGAGCAGATTGTTGAAGTCGTGGGCGATGCCACCCGCCAACCTGCCGACCGCTTCCATCTTCTTCGAGTCGCGGAGCTGGCGGTCCAGGTGGCGTCGCTCGAGCTCGGCCTGCCGCTCCTCGGTGATGTCGAGAGAGACACAGATGACACCGGCCAGCTCGTCGTCTTCATAGTAGGGCTCGACTCGCCCACGGTAGATCCTGCCGTCATAGTCCATCTCGAAGGACTCCACGGAGCCTTGCAACGCTCTCTGATGAGCCGGTATCACCTCGTTCTCCGGTCCGTCGCCGACCAAGTCCGTCAACGCCGACACAGGTAGGCTGTCGTCGGTTCCGAGGCCGCCTTGTAGGGAGGTGAATTCGAGGTTTCGATCGGTCGTCCAGACAACTGCGGGAACCTGCTGCAGGAGGGTGCTCAACCTGCGCTCCCGATCCCGCAGCGCTTGCTCGGCTCTCTGCCGGGCCGTGACGTCGGTGAAGGCCGCAACGATCCCCTGTACGCGCCCGTTGGCACCATAGAGCGGCGAGTTGTTCACCTCCAACCACACGGTCTCACCATCGGGACGCTCGAAGTCGTGCAGATAGACCCGCGAGCCACCACGACTGCGCTCGACCAGGTGTCGGGTGATGGACTCGAGGGAATCCGCCAGTTCCCCGCGTAGGCGGCTACCTACGGCGGCCTGTGCGCTACGGCCGGTGATCTCCTCGAACCGCGGATTGGCGTAGCTCACGCGACCCTCTGTGTCAGTGACCAGAACCGCTTCCGCCAAGCTCTCGGCCAAGCTGCGAAAGCGAGCCTCCTCGACACTCAGACGATGAATACTGCGTTCCCGCGCGGTGACGTCCTGCACGACGCTGAGCATCAGGCCTCCCTCCGGTTCGCCGAAGGCGGCGGTCGAGACGTCGGCAAGGAACGACGTGCCATCTCGGCGCCGCTGGCTCCACGGGCCGAAGAGCTCGGATTTTGGCGGAGCCTCGGGCCCTGTGGACGTCGAGTCGTCCGGCTTCGGCGTCAGATCGGTCACTCTCAGACGTCGCAGCTCTTCCAGCTCGTATCCGTACTGTAAGGAGGCTGCAGGATTGGCGTCGACGATCCGATCGTCGTCGATCCGGTGAATGAGGATCGGCAACGGGTGACGATCGAAAATCACCTGCAATCTTGTCTCGGAGTGCTCTGTCCGGTTGACCAACCTGTGAACTGCCGATGCCAGCAGGGACGCGACCAGGAGCAGGCCACCGAGCTCGAGGGCTGTTTGGACACGACTTCGCAAGGCCAGCTCGGCCTGTTGGCGGGACTCCAGTACGGCATTCATCTGACGCAGGAGAAGGTCCACTTCAGCCAGGACGGCCGGCGCTTCGTTCGCGATTCGCAACGCCGCCGACCGCCGGCCTTCGGCTCCGGGATCGAGGCCTGCAAACCGGCGCGCGTCGCCGAGGAATCGGGCGGTACGTATCGGCACGGCCAAGGGTTGGTCTCCGAGCGAGACGACGCCGGCAAAGCGGCCCTCGATCTCGTCGACCAGCCACTCGATCCTGTGGTCCGAAGCCTGTGCGCCATGTTCTTGTTGCTCGTGGACCAGAAAACGGATCTGTTCCAGGGCGAGCCGGGTCCATCCGAGTCGGAGACCGTCGGCGAAGCGGCCCTCGACGAGGGTCGATGGCGCCCACAGAAGCACGGACGTACCCGTTGCGAGGAGAAGAAACCCGAGGGCGGAGGAAAGCAGACCGAAGAATCGCCAGGGGATACGAGAGAGCCATGTAGCAGAACGCTTGGCAAGAAGTACGGGCATGTTGAGGCCTCTCTATCGGAACGACAAGAGAATTGAGCCGGTGCGATCGGCCAGCGCTACGACTTCAGATTGCCACTTGCCGTGGCGTTGGCCCATCGGGGGTTCCCCTAAATCCTCCCCCCAAGCCCCCCATTTCGACCTTAGATCCGGACCATGGCGAGACAGACCACTCCTCACACCAGACCCGTTCGGACGGCGAAGCGGACCAATCCAGCCAGATCATGCTCATCCAGACGGTCCATGATGTTGGCGCGATGGGATTCAACGGTCTTGACGCTGACATTCAGCCGTTGGGAGATCTCGCGCGTACTACACCCCTCGGCGATCAACTGCAGCACCTCGGTCTGACGGCTGGTCAAAATCGACAGGGGATCTCCATCGTTGGCCGAGTGCGCGAGGAACTGGCTGATCACGCCTCTGGAAACGCTCGGGGTCAGATAGGTATCCCCTGACATCGCAGCACGAATCGCGATCTCCAGCTCGGCCGCCGAGGACGACTTCAACAGGTAGCCGGACACCCCGATCTCGAGACAACGTGCTACGTGCTCCTCGTCGGTATGCATCGACAACACGATGACCTTGATCTCCGGATGGTGGGAGCGAATACGGCGCGCCACTTCGGTCCCTACGAGCCCCGGCAAGCTGAGATCGAGGAGGACGACGTCCGGCTGGAGGCTGGCGACCATGCTGAGGGCATCCTGGCCATCACCCGCCTCGCCGACTACTTGCATTCCCTCACACTCTCGAAGAAGTGCAGCGATGCCTTTGCGGAACAGCTGGTGGTCGTCTACGAGTAGCAGACCCAGTGATCCGGCCTGCTGCTCACGAGCCGAGTCGTCCTTCACGGTGTCCATCGAGGGGAATCTCTGCCACGAGACGGGTGCCGGTACCCGTCTCCGAGCTCAGCCACATGTTGCCTCTCACCAGAGCCAGACGCTCTTTCATACCCAGAAGGCCCAGGGACTGGAAACTCTCTTCCTCCCGCGCATCGATCTCCGAGATCCGGAAACCTTCGCCGTCGTCCGCGACCTCCAGCCGCAGCGCGCTGCCGCTGGCCTCGAGCGTGACCGTCACCGAAGACGCCCCTGCGTGGCGGACGACGTTCGTCAACGCCTCTTGGGCGACCCGAAAGGCCACCGTCTGCACGCTGGAACTCAGGCGCGGGATATCACCGATGATCATCAGCTCTTTAGATAGCGGTGCGTTCTTCAAGTGATGATTCAAGTACCACCGGAGGCTCGACACGAGGCCCAGGTCGTCGAGCATGGGCGGCCGGAGATCCAGAGCGAGGTCGTGGATCTGCAACCGGAGCTGCTCCAAAGCCGAATGGAGTTCTTCGAACAGTGTCTCCCGTTCGGCAGCAGTCGCTGCACGCCGGGCCGCTGCCAATTGGAGCTGCAGGCAGCTGACCTGCTGCCCCAGCTCATCGTGCAACTCTCTCGAGAGCCGTCGGCGTTCCCACTCTTGGCTCTCCAGGAGTCTACGGTTCAGCTCACGCGAGCTTCCACCTCGATGCTGATGGTGCCCTCTGCCTTCCTTCTCGGCATGGAGCCCCGGATCGCCTCGCGCTTCCCGACGGCTCGCGATATCAATTCCTAGAGACATATCGTCCTCCTGGAGATTGCAACGACACGGACCAATAGGGGATTTGACTAGTTTCCAAATCCAATCCAAATCCACCACTGGATTTCCGATCCGGGGGCATCCGACTATAGCATTAACCTGAACCCGGACGTGTCGCGCGGCGACGATGCCGACGCTGGCGGACCCCCTTGGGACGCGATCAGACGCTCAGATGTTGAGAGTGCGGCCGTGGACAGCCAGCGCAGCCTCTTTCACCACTTCGGCGAGCGTGGGATGGGCATGGGACGATCTGGCCACGTCCTCTGCGGAAGCACCGAACTCCATGGCGACGACCAGTTCCGCGATCAGATCTCCGGCTCGCGGCCCGATGACATGAGCTCCGAGGATCCGATCGGTTTCCGCATGGGCCAAGATCTTCACCTGCCCATCGGTCTCTGCCAGAGCTTTGGCCCGGCCGTTGGCCATGAACGGGAACTTACCCACCTTGTAGGGTGTGGCACTGTCTTTCAGCTGTTCTTCCGTCTTCCCCACCGAAGCGATCTCCGGATGGGTGTAGACGATCCCGGGGATGGCGTCATAGTTGACGTGCCCGTAGCCCTCCACGAGAGCCTCGACGCAAGCCACGCCCTCTTCTTCGGCCTTGTGCGCCAGCATCGGACCTCGGACCACGTCACCGATGGCGTAGACGCCGTCGACCGATGTCTTCCAGTGCTCGTCGATCACGATGCGACCTCGTTCGTCGGTCTCGATGCCAACGGAGTCGAGACCCAGTCCCTCGGTCGAAGGTCTCCGGCCGACCGCCACCAACAGGCGATCGCATTCGATCGGATCAGAACCGTCCGCCTGGACCGTGACCTTGCCGTCCTTCACCGACGCGCCGGTCACCTTCGCACGGAGCACGAATTGCAGGCCTTGCTTCTTGAACAGTCGCTGAGCCTGTTTGGCGGTTTCACCGTCCATTCCTGGAAGGATGCGATCGAGGTACTCGAGCACGGTCACCTTGGAGCCAAGCCGAGCCCAAACCGACCCCAGCTCCAGACCGATGTACCCTGCGCCGATGACGACGAGGTGCTCCGGCACCTCTCGCCACTCGAGCGCCTCCGTCGAGCCGACGATGTGCTCGCCATCGAACTCCACCCCCGGCAAGGTGGACGGTACCGAGCCGGTAGCCAGGATCACGCGCTGACAGGAGATCTTGTGAGTGTCCTCGCCGTCTACGATGACTACACCCGGCCCATCCAGCCGACCGTGGCCCGCATAGCGGGTGATGGCGTTCTTCTTCAGCAAACCCGCCACCCCTTGGGTGAGAGCCTTCACGGTCCGTTCCCGGTGCCGCTGCATCGCACCGAGGTCGAGCTCGACTCCCGACACTTTGACGCCGAATCGCTTCAGGCTGCCACGTGCTTCGACGTACCGTTCACTCGCTTCCAGCAACGCCTTCGAGGGGATACATCCCACCCTCAGACAAGTGCCACCGAGGGCAGGCTCCTTCTCGATACAGGCCACGTCGAGGCCCAACTGTGCTGCGCGGATAGCCGCGACATATCCACCGGGACCCGCGCCGATCACGACGAGGTCGTGGGTCGCTTCTTTCATGTTGTCTCCAGAGAGTAAGACGCGGCTTCAGCCGCCGATCCGAACGAGCTTCTGATCTTGAATCCGTTGCGCTTGGGAGGCGTCCACGTAGTCGCTGTGACAGGCGGCTTTCTCCTGGGCGTCGACCTCGCCTGCAACGGCTTTCCTCGTCTTCGAGGCCAGCCTGTGGATTTCCTCGGGCGATAGCACCCCACGCTGCTCCAGGATGCGCTTTTGCTCCTCGGAAAGAGCCGCGGAGATCTTCGGCCGGTCCCAAGCGAAGGCGTCGTCCTTGCCCGATGCGAAATCTTGGATCTCCTTCGAAATGCGGACACTGCACCAATCGTGTCCGCACATGGCGCAGAAATCCGTATCCACGTCCAGATCTTCGTCGTGGAAGGCTCTCGCCGTGTCGGTGTCGAAGGCAAGGTCGAAATGCTCTTCCCAGTTGAGCGCGGCACGAGCCTTGGTGAGCTCGTCGTCCCAGTCCCTCGATCCGGGTATGCCGAGGGCCACATCGGCCGCATGGGCGGCGATCTTGTAGGCGACACAGCCCTGTTTCACGTCATCGCGTTTGGGAAGTCCGAGGTGCTCTTTGGGGGTGACGTAGCAGAGCATGGAAGCGCCGTGGAACGCCGCGGCGGTGGCGCCGATGGAGCTGGTGATGTGGTCGTAGCCCGGAAAAACATCCGTCACGAGCGGCCCCAGGACATAGAAGGGCGCACCATGACACAGCCGTCGCTGGATCTTCATGTTGTATTCGATCTGGTCGAAGGGAACGTGACCCGGACCCTCGACCATCACCTGGACACCCTTGGCCCAAGCACGCTCGGTCAGCTCGCCCAGGGTCTCCAGCTCTGCCAGTTGGGCGTCGTCGGTGGCATCCGCCAAACCACCGGGTCTCAGACCGTCACCGAGCGAAAACGACACGTCGTACTGCCGCATGATGTCGCAGATGTCGTCGAACATCTCGTACATCGGGTTCTCTTTGCCGTGGACCAGCATCCACTTCGCCAGCAGCGATCCACCCCGAGAAACGATGCCGATCAAGCGCTTTTCCACGTACTTCAGATGTTCTCGACGTACGCCAGCATGGACAGTGAAGTAGTCGACGCCTTGTTTGGCTTGATGCTCGATGACGTCCAGGATGACGTCGTAGGTGAGGTCTTCGATCTTGCGGCCGATGATCATCGAGTAGATCGGCACCGTACCGATGGGCACGGTCGACTCCCGCACGATGGCTTGCCTACAGGCGTCGAGATCGCCGCCGGTCGACAGATCCATCACCGTATCGGCGCCCCAGCGGACAGCCCACTTCATCTTCTCCACTTCTTCGTCCGTCCCCGATGAGACCGGAGATGCGCCGAGATTGGCGTTGATCTTCGTCCGCGTCGCTCGACCGATGGCCATCGGGTCGAGGCGATAGCTCAGGTGGACCCGGTTGGCCGGGATGATCATGCGCCCCGCCGCCATCTCGTCGCGTACCTGCGTCGCGGTCAGATGCGCCTCGCGAGCTGCGACGCGCTTCATCTCGGGTGTGACCTCGCCGAGACGTGCTCGCTCCAGTTGGGTCACGGCGTCGCCCGAGCCGGTTCCGATCGCCCCGTCTGCAGCACGAAAGTCCCAAGCCGTGCGTTCCGATGGTGCCGGCATGCCCGGTGTATCGGGCGACGCGAAGGTCAAGGGCCCTCCGACGTCGGATGTCAGGGCAAAGCTTCCAGGAGTCGTCCCCTGTCTTTCTGTCGAAGGATTGTGGGCACCGTGCCGGGGAACGGCCAAACGGTTCGTCGGTAGTCCGTTGGTGGGGATACGGCTCGGTGACTCGCTCGATCGGGACATGCGGGGCTCCGAAAATGGTGGCTCGGATGGTCTGGACAGCGCGCGTGCCAGAGGGTCGTACTCGGAATGGCAGCCCGAGACGGCCGGCGCCGCCGGGCCGACAGTCTAACGTGAGACCGTTAAGATCGCGGGACCCATGAAGCACCGTCGAACCCTGGAAACGCCACCCGGCCGGGAGATCGGCAAATGGCTATTACCAGCGCTCTCCGTGCTCTTGATCGCGCCAATCTTGTGGGTCCAGTACCCGCCGATGGCCGACCTGCCGCAGCACGCCGCTCAGATTTCTGTCCTGCTCGATTGGAACGAGGCCGAGCCACCACGCTCCGAGACCTATCGGATCGACCTGCTGACGCCCTATCTGTTGGCCTACGGCCTGGCCTGGCTATTGGCGCAGGTCATGCCCCTTGCCTGGGCATTGAAGCTGCTGGTTTCGGCAGCGCTGCTCGCGTTCCCTTGGGCGGTCGGCCGCCTCGTCCGCAGGGTCGGCGGACCGGACGAATCGTATTGGCTGGCGTTTCCCCTCGCCTTGTCCTACTCCTTTCATTGGGGCTTCCTCAACTATCTACTGGCTACGCCGCTGATCGTGCTCTTCGTAGAGCTCTGTGTGGTGCATGGTGAGCGGCCTACTCGCAAGACGACCGCCTGGGTCGCGCTCGGCTCGGTGGGTCTCTTCTTTTGTCATGCCATTCTCGGTGGTCTGGCGGGCCTGATCGGTGGCGGCCTCGTGGCGCTACGCATGGGGCTGCGCTCCGGCCTCCCCCGCCTGATCGCAGCGCTCGGGCCTTTCGCCGCGCCGATCCCGTTCCTGCTCCCGTGGCTCACGGGCCTGCGGTCCGACATGCCGACCTACGGACACGACTTCGTGTGGAATCTTGGCGTCCACCGCCTGGGCGACTTGCTGACCCAGGTCGCGGGATGGAGCTCCAGTCCACTCCATCTCGGCATCGGGCTGGCGGTTCTGGTTCTGCCCTTCGTGTTGGGAGCTCGGCCGAGTCACGAAGCGTGGCGCTGGTGGCCCTTCGCGTGTTGCTGTGCCCTCGGCCTTTTCTGGCCTGAGCTCTTCCTCACTACGAGTCGCGTGGCGGGCCGCTTCGCCGTCTTCCTGCTTCCCTTCCTACTCCTTGCTTGCCGCCGAGCTACGGAACCAAGGCGGAGGCACGCCACGCTCATCTGCGGGGCGCTTGCCGCGATGCTCCTCCTGGCCCAGGCAGCGAATACCTACAGCTGGCAGCAGCAGACCCGAACCTTTCACACGGTGTTGGAACAAATGCCTGCTGGGAAAAGCGTGCTGGCTCTGATCTTCCTAGGGGGAAATCACGTGAGCCCAGCTCCCGTCAACTCCTCCATGGTGCACTGGTACTTGGTGGAGAAAGACGGCATCCGCGTCGACCCCGCACTGATCGACCGGTTTCCGTTCGTCGTGCGCTACCGGGAGGAAGAGCTACCCGACCTACCCCACGGGTTCTCGTGGCGCGTCCACGAATTCGACTGGCACCGCCATGGCGGAGCGCGGTACGACCTTTTCGTGATCCTGGCTCCGCGCGACGTGAGCTCCAGGCTCTTTCCTCCTGGGACGACAGAATTCGTGGGGCGAGCGGGATCCTGGTATCTCTACCGCCGCACCCGAGATCCGATGCCGCAGGACGACACGGTGGGATGAAGGACCGGTCGTCGATCGAAGTGGTCGTGGCGGTCCGCTCGCCCGAGCCTGTACGAGCTCAGCTGTCTCGCGTCAGGGCCTGACGAACCATGGAGAGCAGCGTCTCGAGCGAGAAGGGCTTGCGCAGGAATCCCACGACTCGGTCGTCGGGTTCCTCCAACTCCAACTCGTCATAGCCGCTGGTGAACACCACCTGAGTGTCGAGACGCTCGGATCTCATCCGGCGATAGGTTTCCTGTCCCGACATCCTGGGCATGTTGAGATCCATGAGCACCACACCGACCTCTTCACTCTCGGCATGCAGCACTTCCAGCGCCTCCAGGCCGTCGGACGCAGTCAGAACCTCGAACCCGAACTGCGTCAGCATGAGCTCGGTGATCATCCGGACCTGTTTCTCGTCGTCGACGATCAGGATCTTTCGTGTTGCCACGCCAATGGTCGCTGTGGATACCGTCATGGGGAGGTCGTGGACAGGCATTGTCCTGTCCGGAATCTACCCTGCGCCCGTCGCACGGTCGACACCTGGCTCGAAGCGAATCTCTCTGGCACCCGCACAGGGCGCCCGGATCTCTATCGAGGAGATACGAGGCCTATCGATTCATCAGGGCACGATGCGTGAGACGCGCCGGCGATCTGCCAAATGTCACCCGCCGGCAAGACCCAGGCTTCCGTTCCGGCGGGAAGCTCGACCCCCGAAGACTCACAGTCCGCAAGCAGTACCGCCGGACGCGGGCCCCAGCGATGCAGACCATAGGCCGACCCGTAGAGCAATACAGAGGCGAGGCCGGCAGCAACGGTCAGCTTGCGCGGCAACCGATCACCGAGGCTGACGAGCAGCAGGACAAGCCACGCGCTGGCGATCCCGACCAGGGCGATCCGATCGGCCTGCGAGGCCAGTGCGCCCAATGTGCCGCCCGGTAGCTGCTGACTGCCGAGGCTCCGGCGCGCCAGCCAGAGATTCTCCTCGAGCCAAGGATCGTCGGTCTGCGGACTTCGGCGATACCAGAGGACAGCCTCGGGCAGCCGATCGAGACGATGAAGGATCGTCCCGAGGTTGTAGGTCAACGACGGGTGAGGGCGCTCCGGGTCGTATCCCGACCGGTAGACGGCCACCGCTTGCTCCAGCTCGCCGGCGGCTACGAGGTCGTTGGCTTCGGCCAGAGCTCGGACGGAATCGGCCTTGCCGGTACCGTTCGCGCCCACGAGGACGGTGGCCGCCAAAACCCCCAACCAAGGCAGCACAAGCCGCCAACGCCTTGCGAAGACCTTCATCCAAGCCTCCGGGCGAGCCTGCGGGAACGCTCTACCAACTCACGTTGCATCTCCTCGGTCGACGATAGCTTCGGCGCGTACCGCAGGTAGTGCAGATCGTCGGCCAGGGCGACGAGCTCCTCGGCAGCGTCTCGTGACGCACCGTGGGTCGTCATGATGCGACTCCATTGATTGCTCGGCGTCCCTCGAGGAACACTCCAACGGGATGCCAGATAGTCGCGCCACGCGTCTTCGATCCCGGCCGCTACCTGGCGCGGCTTGTCCTCGTCGGCCGCCAGGCTCAGGGATTCCAATAGCTGCTTGCGCTGAGCGGCGCGTGCCGATCCGGGGGCGAGGCCTTGCCGACGCAACAGGAACAACACGAGTGCCGCGGCGATAGGCAGTGCGAACAGGCCGTGTCGACGAGCCGGCCACACACCCCGTGCACTGCCGCCCACATCGGGCAAAGCCGAGGTGCGGATGGGATGCAGCTCGATGGTGCGACCCGAATCCTGGGTCGCCTGGGTCGCACCGCGCACCGCCAGCCGGAGCGGCTCGGTTTCGGCAATTCGGTATTCGGAACGGCGAGGATCGAAGTAGGGCATGCGGACCGTCGGCACCTCCACCGCGCCGGTCTGCTTCGGCACGACCACATAGCTCCACGTGCGGGTGCCATACACCAACTCACCGCGGATCTCCTCGTGACTCTGCTGCTGGGGCGGGAAAATCTCGTATGCGTCCGACGTCGGGATCTCCGGTGCGGGAACACCCTGAAGGTGACCACGTCCGTCGAGCACGAGCGTAAGAGTTGCCGCATCGCCCATGGACAGGTCTCTAGGCTCGATGTCGGCACGGAGGGTCAGGTCACCTACCGCCCCGCCGTAGCTCTCCGGTGCCGAATCTGGCAGGGGCTTTACCTTCACCGTCACGCGGTTGGAACGGCGTCGCATCTCGCGCAGTCCGGGTCCCGAGAAGAAAGACCTGCCGCGCTCCACGACGGCCATGATCACTTCGGTCGGACCGATCTCTAGTTCGCCTCCACGACGCGGAAAGACCACGCGCTGCATCAGTTTGACCTGGTTCAAGCGCCGCCCATCACGGGTCGCGACCCGCTGATCCAGGTCGTCCCCGCGCTCGAGGGGAAGCGCCCAGAATCCCGGGAATTCGGGAATGTCGGACACGGTGACCGAACGCACAGCGACGTCGGTGTAGAGGTAGACCGTATAGATCGCCTGCTGCCCAACCCAAGGACGCGCGGGCTCCACCACCGCTTCGAGGAAGATCTTCGGCGGCTCCGCGTCGGGCAGGTTCGGGCGCCGGCCAAAGGGATCGAGGGGGTCCTGGTCGAAAAAGTTACCGAACGGGTCTCGGCGACGGGCAGACCGGCGAGGAGGTGCCTCTTCGACTGCTGCAGATCGAGCTTCCGGTAGCTCGTAGGCCTTGCCTCCGATCGTGATGTAGCCACCTCTGAGCACCGCCAGACCCAATCCCTCCGGCCGAACGTGATACGTGAAACTGACGATCCTTCGGGTTACTCCGCTGGAGAAGATGATCTGGTTACTCTGCCCCGGCCCGCCGACGATTTTGAGATTCTCCAGGTCCATCAGCGGAGTCTTGACGTCGGCGTCATCGTTCAGCGTGACCTCGATCTTCAGCTGCACCACCTCGTCCACGCCGATGTCGCCCTCCGGATAGATCGAAGCCGAGACGATCGGCGAATCGGCACGGTCACGATCGGGTTGGGCCTGCGCTGTCAACCCGACACCAAGGCCCAACAACGGGACCGGTACGAGAAGGAGAAGGGACCGCAACTCGCCGCGCATCACCAATCCTTCTTGCCGCTCGCTTGTGCCTTCTTGGCAGCCTCCAGCGCCTGCTCGCGCCGGTCTTGACGCTCCATGTTCTGGATCGCTTCCAAAATGGCGGCGGCCTCCTCGGCGGTCATGTCGGGCAGATCTTGAAACTGTGGTAGAGGGCTCTCCGTGCCACCCTGTCCGGCGCCGCCGGACTCTTGGGGATCATCGGAGTCTTCACTGGATTCTTGATCCTGCTGCTGCTGGTCCTGCGATTCCTCGTCGGACTCCTCTTGTTCGTCGCCTTCCTGCTGCTGTTGATCTTGCTGGTCCTGGTTCTGCTGCTGGTCCTGATTCTGCTGCTCTTGTTGGTCCTGCTGATCTTGGTTCTGCTGCTGGTCCTGATTCTGCTGGTTCTGGTTCTGCTGCTGCTGGAGGCGTCGCAGAGCGACTTCCAGATTGTGCTTCGCGTCGGTCAATCCGGGATCGGCACGCAACGCATCCTCGAACGCGGCGATGGCTCCGGGTAGATCACTGGCTTGCAGTCGCGCGTTGCCGAGGTTGTACGACGCGACCGCCTGAAGCGAGTCCGGGGCCTCCTGCGCCGCTGCCTCCAGCAGCTCCCGCGCACCGGGTCGCTGGTCGGTCAGCCGTGCTGTTCCCGCGTTGAAACGGGCTACTGCGTCGTCAGGAGCCAGCCGCAGGGCGGTGTCGAAACGATCGACGGCACGGTCGGTCTCCTCTCCGGCAAGAGCCTCTCGACCTTCGTGCGTACGTTCATCGGCATTGAAGAGCCAGCGATCACTCCCCTCGGGCCAAGAATTGCTGTCCTCCTGTGAGTCTCCGCCCTGCAGGACATCCGAAGCGTCTTGAGTCCCCGCCTGCACGGGGTCAGGGGGCACCGGCGGTTGGGAGCCTGGCTGGCCGACGACAGACCAGGCCCAGACGCAGAGAAGGGACAGTGACAACGCCAGATGCCGAAGCCTCATTGCGACACTCCTCGGGACGGGGTTCGGAACGGCGCTACCGCCAGATGGAGGGTCAGCGCGAGAATCGCTATCGACAGGGGCCACTGAAACCGTTCTTCCAACACGTTGACCGTTTCGTTGCCGAAGCTCTGGGCATCCATGGAATCGATACGTTGCAACAGGGCTCCGAGGTCTGTACCAGCTCCTTCGGATCGCAAGTAGATGCCTCCCGTCTCACGCGCTAGCATCTCCAGATTGCTTTCCTGCAAACGGGTGACGACGACCCGATCGTCTTGATCCTTCTTGTACTGCGTCTCGCCGGTGCCCTCGTAGTCTGGCACCTCCAACGGCTTGCCCTCCAGGGTGCCGACTCCGATGCTGTGTACGGTGACCCCTTCGTCGGCCAACTCCTCGACCAAGTCCTTCAGACCGCGGCCGTGATGCTCGCCGTCCGACACCACCACCATGACCTTGTGCTTGTCTTCGCCCTCGGGAAAGAGTCCGTAGGCACGTTGCAACGCCGGGAGGAGATCGGTGCCCGGCGTCGGCAACGATCCCGGCAGCACGGCGTCGAGCAGCAGATCTACGACAGCCGTGTCCGCGGTCAGCGGCACCATCACGACGCCATCGCCTTCCGCCTGCACCAGCGCCACACGGTGTCCTGGCAGTTGGCGGCCCATGCTACGGATCAAGCTCTGCGCGACGAAAAGCCGATTCGGAACGACATCGGTGGCAGCCATCGACAGTGAAGTGTCGAGGACAAAGACGACGTCGACGCCTCGACGTTCTACCTGTTGCTCGGTCTGGCCCCAGCGTGGTCCCGCCAGCGCCAGCGCAACCGCAGCCAGGCTCAAGCCGAGCAGGCCGGCGGACCACCACAGTCGTCGCCGACCGAAGGTCGGCAGAAGGCGATCCCATAGACCGCGCGCCGCCCAGGCGGCCGTGGCCGCCAACCGTCGACGCCAGCAGAACGCCACGATCAGAACCACGGCAGGGGCAGCGACCAGCAGCCAGAGCCTCTGCGGATCAGCCCAGTCCATCACACGATCTCCTCGGAGTGGGATGTCGTCCGGTGGCTCATGGCTCGGCCGTCCAGCCCAATATGCCTGGCACCAGGGGAAGGAGCAGGAAGCAAAGCGCAGCCCACACCCACGGTTGGAAAAACTCCTGGTAGCGGACGTATCGCTTGACCTGCATCGGAGTGGTTTCGAGCTGGTCGATCTCGTCGAAAATGCCGCGCAGGCTTTCCGGATCGATGGCCTGGAAGAAACGCCCTCCCGTTCGATCGGCGATCGACTGCAGCAACTCCTCGTCGACCTCCACTTGCATACGCCGACGCTTGATCTGCTCTCGGCCGAAGGCGTCGACGGCGCGCAAGGGCACTATGACTTCGCCGTCCGTGCCCACGCCGACCGTATACACCTTGATCGCCAATCCCTCGCAAACCGCAGCCGCGGACTGAGGATCGATGGCGCCTCGGTTGTTGACGCCGTCGGTTACCAGCACGATGACCTTGCTGTCGGCCTCGCTGTCTTTCAACCTGGCCGCGGCATTGGCGAGAGCCAGACCGATGGCAGTACCGTCGGGGATCGTGTAGAGCTCCACGGAGTCGATCAAGAAGCGGAGCATGTTGTAGTCGCTGGTCAACGGTGCCTTGGTCAGGGCCTGGCCTGCGAAGACGGTGACGCCGATGCGATCTCCGGGACGCTCTGAGACGAACTCCTTCATCACGTCTTTGGCTACTGTCAGCCGATTGCGCGGCTGAAAATCCTCCGCCGCCATCGAACCCGAGATGTCGAGCACCACCTGGATGTCGATGCCCTCGGTGAGCATCTCCTCTCGCGTGAATCCGAGCTGTGGACGTGCAGCGGCCACGATCAGCAGCCCCAGGCCGACCAGCCGTAGGTAGAAGGGCAAGTGGAGCCGCCAGGCGCCGCCTACGACACCCGATCTCCGTGCCGTGCTGTCGGCCCGCAGACTCGAATATGTCAAGGCGCCGTACGCCCGTTTTCGATGGCGACGCCAGGCCAGGAGCGGCAATGCCAGCAGGAGGATCAAGATCCACGGATCCGCGAGGTGCGACCCAGAACCGCCGGGAAGCCAGCTGTAGAGATCGATCCCGGCTCCGCTCATGCGGCCCTCGTCCTGTCGGCGGGAGCTTGTGGTGTCGTCTCCACCGCATCGGCTTCCAACCGCACCGTCGGTGCCATCTCGTGCTCGATCTGCCGCGCCACGTCACCTGCTTCGGCCAGACGTCGGCCCGCGACATCCCGATCCACCTCGGCCCGCGCGAACTTCACAGCATCCGCGTCGCGCAGCAGACGGATGACCCGGTGGTGCACATCGGCGGACAACGCAGCGCGGCGCAATGCGCGCTGGATCTCCGTCGTGGTGCTTTCCACCGCTCGAAAACGCAGGCGACGTCCGAGATAGGTCCGCATGGCGAAGGACAGGCCTGTGTGAAGCGGCTCGGCGGCGGACACCGGATCGAGACGCGCGAGCCGTTCCTTCAATTCGTCGAGCGGAGACAGCAGGCGCAGCGGATCTACCTGCCTCGCAGGATCTCCGGCAGGTGCAGGCTGCTTCGCGACCGCGTCCGCTGCCCAAAAAAGGCAGACGGCGAGCAGGGCAGTCAGGACGCCGGCCGACCAGAAGAAATTCTGTTGCTCGCGATCCAGACCCACGGTCGCTGCGGGACCCTTCGGCTCGGGGATCTCGGCCTGCAGCTGCTGGGCGGGCTGACCGGCCTGGGACGGATCGCCGGTCGGTTCGGCCGGTTCGGGAAGCACGGACCCGACGGTGAAGCGGGTTGGCTCCGTCGTAGCTTCGACTGTGCGGTCCGTCAATGGCAGCACAACGGTCACCGACGGTAGCTCGACCTCTCCAGGACGGAAGGCGGTCAACGTCACCTTCTGCCTCCAGATCCGCCGTCCGCTGGCATCGTCGGTCTCGACTACGGCATCTGACTGGAGCACCTCGGCACGTCCCCACGTCTCCTGCCAGGTGGGGAACCGAGCCGGCTCGGCGGTATCGCCACCCATCCATACCACCGTCAACGTGGCCTCCACCCGATCGCCGACAGTGATCTCGTCCGTCGACAATTCGACGTCGACGAGCAGGGGCAGAGCCTCGTCACCGGATGGCGTTTCCTGCGCGGTCGCAATGCCCGTCGGAATACCCGATGCCATGGCGAGAGCGAGAACCGAGGCCACAAACCTCATCGCCGGTATCTCCTCCGCCGGCGTTGGAAAAAGTCCACCAACGTAGGCAGGTAGGGCCGGTCGGTCCGAATCTCCAGGTGATCGACGTCGAGCCGACGGACCAACGACAGTACGTCGTTCCGCTGACGCCGCCGACTCTCGGCCTGCCGCCGGGCCCACCGCTTGCCGCCTACGACGCCGAGGCGCCCGGTTTCCGCATCCCGCAGCACCACGGGTCCAGCGGACGGCGGGCGATGATCCTTCGGGTCGTAGAGCTCGAGCACCACCACGTCGTGCCGGGCCGCTGCAGCCTTCAGCGCGTTGCCGGGGTGAGTATCGAGGAAGTCGGAGATCAGAAACAGCACCGAACGTTGCTTGAGGGTCTTCACAGCCGCCCACAACGATCGCTGCAGCTCGGTTCGGCCGTCGGCTCCACGCGTCAGCACCTCGCGCACAAGGCGCAAGACGTGGGTTCGGCGACGATCCGGCCGCAGAAACAGCTCCAGCCGGTCGGAAAGGAGCGCGGCGCCGACCCGATCTTGATTGCGCACGGCAGCAAAGGCCAGCAATGCCGAGAGCTCGGCGGCCAGCTCGCGCTTTAGGATCGCACGAGACCCGTAGGCCAAGCTGCCGGAGACGTCGACACAGAGAAAAACCGTCAGGTCACGCTCTTCGACGTAGCGTTTGACGAACGGAGCACCCATGCGCGCCGTGACGTTCCAGTCGATGGTACGGATCTCGTCTCCGGGCGTATAGGGCCGTACCTCGGCGAATTCCACGCCACGCCCCTTGAACGCCGAGTGATAGTCACCCGCGACACCTTGATCCACCAGACGTTTCGTCGAGATCTCGATGTGGCGGACCTTTCGCATGAGATCCGCCGGCAAGGGCGGGCGCTGCGGACGATCCGTGACGACGGATTCCTTGCGGCGCCGCAGCACCGAAGGCAACAAGGATGTCATCGCCGTCAGGGCACCTCTACCCGATCGAGGAGCCGCGCGACCAGGTCGTCGGAGGAGATCTCCTCGGCCTCCGCCTCGTAAGTAGCCACCAGACGGTGGCGCAAGACGTCGGGCGCCATCTCCTTCACGTCCTCGGGAATCACGAATCCACGTCCACGAACCAGCGCCATGCCCTTGGCAGCCCGAGCCAGGAACAAGGTCGCTCGCGGCGAGGCACCGAACGCGATCAGCTCCGCAAGATCCCCTGCACCCGCTTCTCGCGGCTCACGAGTGGCGTAGACCAGATCGAGAATGTAACGGCGCATCTTCTGGTCGAGGTAGACCTTGTCCGCGGCCTGGCGCAGCTCGAGCAAACGATCCCGGTCTAGCAGGGTGCGGACGTCGATGGGCGCCTCCACCAACATCCGTTCCAGGATCTCTTCTTCCTCTGTCCGCGTCGGGTAGGTCAGCCTGAGCTTCATCATGAAGCGGTCGACCTGGGCTTCGGCCAAAGGATAGGTACCTTCCTGCTCGATAGGATTCTGCGTCGCCAACACCATGAACGGGTCTTCGAGCCGGTAGGTGACGTCGCCGAGGGTCACCTGCTTCTCTTCCATGCACTCGAGAAGCGCCGACTGGACCTTCGCCGGTGCTCGGTTGATCTCGTCGGCCAGCAGAATGTGATTGAAGATCGGCCCTTTGCGGGGCACGAACTCACCGTTCTTCTGGTCGTAGATCAGGGTGCCGACGAGGTCGGCGGGGAGCAGGTCCGGCGTGAACTGGATGCGCTGAAAATCGATGTGTAGCGTCGATGCGAGGGTCTTCACGGCGAGAGTCTTGGCGAGACCCGGCACGCCCTCGATGAGCAGATGGCCACGGGTCAAGAGTCCCACCAGGAGGCGGTCGATGAGGTAGTCCTGGCCGACGATCACTTTGCGGATCTCGGCTTCCACCTCTTTGAGCACGAGGGTCTTCTGCTCTAGCTCTCGGGTCAGCGTCTCGATGTCGGTGCTGGGCTCCATCGGAGTCTCCGTCTCGGTTGGATCGAAAAGGCCGTATCCGGATTGTGATCGGCAGGAGAGGATCGGATATCGGGATGGGGACATCCTGCGAGCGCTCGCGCGCCCGGCCGACTCTACCGTGCAAGTGAGGTGCCACCGCCACACCTGTGAGAATCGCCCTGGGGAACGCCGATCTCTCGAAAGCAGCACGCCGAGTCCGCGCACCGCGCGTCAATCTGGCGCGACCCACGACCGTCGATGCCGAGAGCTCGGTGTTAGATTGCCCATCCGTGGCCAAGATCCTCCGCCAACCGGCCTACAAGAAAAAGCTCGGCCAACACCATCTGGTCTCCGGTGCGCTCTGCCGGCCACTCCTCGAGTTCCTTCGGCCGCGAGGCTTGCCTGTGGTCGAGATCGGCCCCGGCGCAGGAGTTCTGACCCGGGAGCTGGTCTACGCCGGCGCATCGGTCACGGCCCTCGAGCTCGATCTCGAGTGGGCATTCGTGACCCGTCGAGCCGTGCCCGACGCTCGTGTCGTGGTGATGGACGCGCTCGGCTTTCCCTGGGAGACACTGCCTCCACCGGCTCTGGTGGCCGGCAATCTGCCCTTTGCCGTGGCAACGCCTCTGCTCTCCCGGGTATTGACCGCGGCATCCTACGACCCCTCACGACTGCCACGGATCGGTGTCATGGTGCAGAGAGAGGTGGCGGAGCGTCTCGTGGCCACTCCATCCACACCAGCCTATGGCGCCTTGTCGGTCTTGGTGCAAGCTACGTCCAGCGCGCGGATCCTGGGCCACGTTGCTCCGGGCAGTTTTCGCCCCCCGCCCAAGGTGGCCGCCTCCTTCGTCGCCTTCGAACCACGCCGTCCTCCGATCGAACCGGAACGGCTGCCGGACTTGATGAAACTGGTGCATCAGGCCTTCTCCCAGCGCCGCAAGACCCTGCGCAACTCACTGGGCTCGACCTGGGGCAAGCCGGAAGTCACCTCGGCACTCGAAGCAGCGGGCATCGATCCGGGGCGCCGAGCGGAGACTCTGGATCTCGACGCCTTCGTGCGGCTACTGCATCACAGACCGGTCTAGACCCGGTGCTCCCTTGGTCTTCGAGGAGGCAAAGTGCTAGCATTCATGCACAGTTAGCATCGTTTCTCTGAGACGTTACTCGAACTCTCGGCAGAGACCGCCGACCACGAGATTCATCCAGAGGCTCACGAAGAGCCCCCCGACGTCCTCCGACATGACTACCAGTGCCGTCTCCTCCTCCGACAAGTCGACCATCAAGCTGCGCTTGCCGGCGCACAAGGGTGACGAGATTCTCGGCATGGTTCTTTTGGCCGGAGTGCTGCTGCTGCTCGGCGCGCTGATCTCGTATCACCCACTCGACCCCTCCTGGTTACATCGCGCCACCGCACAGGATGTACAAAACGTCCGCAACGTCGTGGGACCGATCGGCGCCCAGATCGCGGCCTCGATGGTGGCCCTGCTCGGTCTGGCCTCGTTCCTCTTTCCGGCGCTGTTGTCGGTGGAGGCCTGGCGTCGCCTCGCGCGACCCGATCGAGAAGATCTCGGCGGCCGCATCCCGGGCTTGGTCGCCATCTTCTTCACCCTGCCACCCTTGCTCCAGCTTCTGTTCGGCCAGGTGGCTTGGCGAGCAGAGCCGGTGGACGCCGGGGGCGCGCTGGGCTCCCTGATTCACGACGTCCTCCTTCGGTTCCTACATACGGGCGGTACCCTCGTGGTGCTGGTCACCGTATTGCTGGTCGGTGCGAGCCTGGCGGTGCAAACCACCTTTGGAGAGCTGGTCACGGGCTGGCGCCGATACCTGGGTGACCTGTGGCGGTGGCTGATCCTGCAGTGGGGCAAGCTCCAACGTCGCCGAGAAGATCGAGCCATGCATCGACGTGTTGTGGAGCAAGGCCGCAAGGCGCCCGAAGGAGGTATCCGTATTCGTCGTCCGGGTTCCCGCGCCGCCGAAGGACGAGTTGGTCGCATCGCACCGGCAGCGTCCACACCGAAGCTCGACCTACCGCTCCGCGTGCAGGAACGAAAGGGCGAGGGACACTTTGGCGTGCGCAAGGTAGCTGTCGCCGAGCCGAGGGTGGAATCGCCAGCGACCTCGCAACCCAGCCAGCGACGCACCTCGTCGTCGGGAGCCTCACCGGCTCCCACCACCACCGCGAGCCGACCACGCAGCCACGCAACCACATCCGAGCCGGATGGCATTCCGCCACGGCAGGAAGCGATTTTCACACCCGAAGAGATCGAACCTCCGGAGCTGCCTCCGGTGAACCTCCTCGATACGTCCAAGCCAAAGCAGTACGTCGACGAGGACGATCTGGTGGCCAAAGGCGAGAAGATCCAAAAGGCAGCACAACACTTCGGTGTCGACGGCAAGATCGCGGGAATCAGCCCCGGCCCTGTCATTACCGTCTTCGAGTTTCAACCAGCACCGGGTGTCAAGGTCTCGAAGATCGTCAATCTGCAGGATGACCTGGCGCTGGCTCTCAAAGCCGATTCAGTACGCATCGATCGGATCCCCGGTCGTTCCACCATGGGCATGGAGGTGCCCAACACCGAGCGTTCGGTGATCCACCTCGGGCAGTTGCTCGCCGATACGCGCTTCCAAAAGGCGAAGTCTCCGCTCACCATGGCGATGGGTGTCGATATCCACGGCGAACCGGTCTATCAAGACCTCGCCACCATGCCCCACCTCTTGGTGGCAGGTGCCACGGGAGCCGGCAAGAGTGTCGGCCTCCAGAGCATGATCACCTCCATCGTCTACCGAGCCGCCAAGGAGAACGTGAAGTTCATCTTCATCGATCCCAAACGCGTGGAGTTGGGCGTCTACTCGGAGATCCCCCATCTGAAGACCGAGGTGGTGGTGGACCCGAAGAAGGCCGCGAACGCCCTCCGCTGGGCGGTGGCCGAGATGGAGCGACGCTACAGGCTGCTGGCCGACGTCCACGTGCGCTCCATCGACATCTACAACAAGGTGGTCAGCGACCCGAAGGAGCGTAGACGCCTGGCTCTGCGGGATGGTGCAGCCGACACCGAGGTGCCCCTCGATCAAATCGAGCCCCTGCCGTACTACGTCATCATCATCGACGAGCTGGCTGATTTGATGATGGTGTCCTCGTCGGAAGTGGAGGCGTCGATCGCGCGCTTGGCGCAGATGGCACGCGCCGTCGGCATCCACCTGATCATCGCGACGCAGCGGCCGTCGGTGGACGTCCTTACCGGCACGATCAAGGCCAACTTTCCCTGCCGGCTGGCCTTCGCCACCGCCACGCGTCATGATTCCCGCACCATCCTCGACACTGTGGGTGCCGAGAAGCTTCTGGGCCGGGGCGACGCGTTGTTCATGCCGCCGGGAACGTCGCGAATACAGCGCATCCACGGTGCTTACATCAGCGAGCAGGAGACCGCCGCACTCGTTCGCTGGTTGAAGCGTCGCGGCAAACCCGACCTCGATCCGGAAGTAGTGAAGGACCCGGAGTCCGAAACGACCGGCGGGTCCTCCGGCGCGGCGGAAGACGATCCACTCTACGACGAGGCGGCGCGGCTGGTGGTCAAGGAACGCCAAGCCTCCGCCAGCTTCTTGCAGAGAAGAATGCGCGTCGGTTTCTCCCGAGCGGCCCGCCTCGTCGACATGCTGGAAGCGGACGGCCTGCTGGGACCGGCCCAGGGATCGAAGCCGCGCGAGGTCCTCGTTCCGGTGGACTACTTCGACGAGATCGCCGATGCCCACGCGGCGGTCGGGGACTAGCAGCTCGTGGCGGAAGTCGTGCACGACTTCCGCTATGGGCTGCTAGCGAGAACGGATCGTGCGGGTCGTCTACTTCGGCACGCCGGACTTCGCGGTGCCGACGCTGGAGGCCCTCGCGGCCACCGACGACCTCAAGCCGTTGCTGGTGATCTCTCAACCGTCCCGTCCGGTGGGCCGCGGCCGGCAGATCAAACCACCACCCGTGGCGCAGCGTGCCTCGGCTCTCGGTCTCGACCTGGAACAGGTGCCGTCGGTGCGCGATCTGGACTTTGTGCACCGCCTCGGCGCACTTCAGCCCGACGTGGCCGTGGTGGTGGCCTTCGGCCAGATATTCCACCGAGGCCTTCTAGAGCTTCCGAGCTTCGGTTGCGTCAACCTACATGCCTCGCTTCTGCCCGCCTATCGCGGTGCCGCGCCAGTGCACGCGGCCATCGCCGCCGGCGATACGGTCACAGGTGTCACCACCATGCAAATGGAGCGCGGCCTGGACAGCGGCCCGGTTCTGCTGCGAGCCGAGACGAACATCGCACCAGACGAGACGACCGCGACTCTGGGGCCGCGGCTGGCAGGGCTAGGAGCGGAGCTGATGGTGACGACGCTTCGCGGCCTGTGGGACGGCACGGTGACGCCAACGCCACAGAACGACGGCGAAGCGACCTATGCACCGAAGATCGACAAGGAAGATGGCCTGGTGGACTGGAGAATGCCGGCCGCGAGTCTCTACGACCTCTGGCGCGCCTATCAGCCCTGGCCCGGCCTCACCGCCACGCTGAACGACGAGCCTGTGAAGCTGGTTGAGGTTCGTCCCCTCACAGGGCTCGAGGCGATGGCGCCACCCGGAACGATACTCGACCGCGAGAGATTCGAACCCACCGCGCTGGGCACCGCTCTACCCGTCGCCTGCGGTGGTGATACCATCCTCGCCGCCCGGCGTCTGCAACGACCCGGCAAGTCCAAGGTCACCGGTGCCGATTTCGCGAATGGTGAGCGCCTGGCGCCCGGCATCCGATTCGATGTCCGGATCGGCACACGGAACACCTGATGTCGGGTCGCGATACCGCCCCGACCCCGTCCCGAGAACGCCGCAAAACCGGCCGTCGAGAGTCCCGCCCCAAGTCGGACCGCGGGAAGCGACGTAGCCCCAGCCTCCGAAGAATGTCGAAGCGCCGAACGCACGCCAACGGCGGCTCGAGTCGCGGCACCCCACGCAACGCAGTCCAAGGCCGCAGGGTGACCCCGTCCCGTACGCCGGAAGATACCGTCAGAACCCTCGCTGCCTGGGTGGTCGACCGGACCCTCGAGACCCTGGCGCCGTCGCAGGTCTATCTGACCAGCGCCTTGGCGCGTCTCGACGAGCCAGACCACGGACTGCTACGCGAGCTGTCGCTGGGTACTCTTCGCTGGAAGCGCAGGCTGGACTACGTGATTTCTCGCGCCAGTCATCGCTCTTTCGACCGTATCGAACCGGCCTTGCGCACGCCCTTGCGTCTCGGTGCCTATCAGCTGCTGTTCCTCGATCGCATACCTCATCACGCAGCCGTACACGAGGCCGTCGACCACGCCCGCATCGTGACGCACAAGGGAGGTGCCAGCTTCACCAACGCGGTGCTGCGGCGTATCGCTCGGCAGCCCACCTTGGAAGCATGGCGGGTGGAGGACAAAGATCCAGTCCGGCGCATGGCGATCGAGAACAGCCACCCTGACTTCATCGTCCGCCGCTGGATCCAACAACTCGGCAGATCTGCCACCGAACGGTTGCTGGCGGCCAACAACCGGCCGAAGGCAATGCAACTTCTAGCCTTCCGCGACCGTGGCGGCCGGGAGCTGTTGGCCGAGCAGTTGATCGACGAAGGGGTCGATGTCGAGCCTTCCATGGTCTCGCCGCTCGGCCTGATCGTGCGCCACGGCAATCCACTTCACTCCGAGTCGTACCGCCAGGGTCGTTTCTACGTGCAGGATGAAGCCAGTCAGGCTGCAGCCCTGGTACCTGGGCCCCGGCCCGGGGAACACATTCTCGACGCTGCCGCGGCACCGGGTGGCAAGAGCTTTACCCTGATGGCGGTCGAACCGACCGTTCGTCCGGTACTCGCCGACGTATCGCCGGGCCGGACCTTCACCATCCGCGAGAATCTCATGCGTCTCGGCCGAGAGCTCCCGCTCCTCGTCGGCGATGCCTCGCGCACGCCGCTGGCTGGCAGCTTCGACCGCGTGGTGGTCGACCTACCGTGTACCGGCACGGGTACCTTCCGTAAGAACCCAGAGCTCAAATGGCGTATCAGCGAGCCGGAGATCGGGCGGCTTTCCAGGCAGGCCCTGCGTTTGCTCTCGGGTCTGGCCGACCGTGTGCGGGCAGGCGGCCACCTCGTCGCGATCACTTGCTCTTTGGAGCCGGAGGAAAACGAGCGGGTGATCGAGCGACTGCTGAAACGCCGAAAGGATATGATGCGGGTCGACCTCGAAAACGAGCTCCGCTACCCCATGGATCGCTGGATCGTCGGCGAGGGCGCATGGCAGATCGCGCCCGACGACGACCATGACGGCTTCACCGTCCATGTCCTGCAAAGACGGGCTGGTTGATCCCTTCCTCCAGGAACTGAGCCAAGACCCCGAAACCGCAGAAAAGCCACGGAATCCCGGGGAATTCTCGCGGATTCTGTTGACACCGGAATCTTCATCCCTTATGTTCCGCGCTGGACGTCACACCGGACAACTCAGCGGACCCCCCTTTCCCACCGTCCACAACGTCCTTTGTAGGTCGGTCACACTCCTTTGACCGCTTTCCCTACCTTCACAACCTCAATCTCAGAATCTCGTAAAGGAGCAGGCATGGCTGGAAAAGCTGATTGCATCGCGTACCTAGCGGACCACGTCGACATTTCGAAGCGTCAGGCCGGAGACGCCTTCGACGCGCTGATCGACTGCATCACCGACACTCTGAAGAGTGGCGACCGCGTGCAGATCGCAGGTTTCGGTACCTTCTCAGTGGTCGAGCGTGCAGCCCGCGAGGGGCGCAACCCCCGCACCGGTGAGACCATTCCGATTCCCGCTTCCAAGAGCGTGAAGTTCCGCGTCGGCGCCGCTCTGAAGGACGCGGTCAACGGCTGATCTCATCGCCGCGCTCCGGCGCAGCTCGGGAGGGAAGCAGGCCTGCTGCGCTCCCGCGACGCCCCGCAGTCATCCAGACTCGCGGGGCGTTTTCGTTGTCCGTCGATAGAAGCGAGCGAGGCGCTCGGGCGTGATGCCCAAAAAATAGAGGGCCCAGATCAGCCAGTCGACGGCGACGGTCCGAGCGATACCCATCGATTCGAATCGCCGAGCCGACGCGCGGACCGGCGAGTCGATCAAGACGACGTTTCCGTGGCGTTTCAGTCGGCGTATCAGATCGAGGTCTTCCAGAATCGGCCAGGGGCGCATGCCTCCGAGTTGCCGCCAGATGTCGAGCCGCACGAACTGCGCCTGGTCCCCGAGCGGACATCGGGTCCATCGCGTGCGTCGATGAATCAACCACTCCGCCAGGCGGTAGATACGTCGCGGCGAGTCGTATTCCAAGCGAAACCCACCACCGACGGCGCCGTGGGTGAGGCCGCCCTCGATCTGTTCACGTGCGTCCAAAGGCAGGCGAACATCGGCATGGAGAACGAGCACGACATGATTCGACTCCGCCTGCTCGACAAACTGCGGGGAATCGGTCAGCAGTGATTCCACGCCCCGCACGATCTGCCCGCCGCGACCCGGAGGGCCTTCGATGAATGCCACTCCGTGCTCTGCAGCCACCTTGCGGGTAGCATCGAGGCTGCCGCCGTCCGACACCACCACGCGGTCTGCCACCGTCAGGACACCCGGTAGATGCAGTGCGAGCTGCACCTCCTCGTCCAGTGTCGGAATCACGACATCCAGCCACATCCGTCCAGTCCTTTCACGGAACGGAGTCTAATCGCCGGCAGTCCGGCACGGGGAGAAGATGACCCCAGACCCATCCGAGTTCAGCCACATCGGTGCCGATGGCGAGGCACGTATGGTCGACGTTTCCGACAAGCCCGTGACCCGACGAGTCGCCCGAGCTGGCTGTCGCGTTCTCTTGGCTGCGGGCACAGTCGAACGTCTCCGGAGACTCCCTAAAGGAGATGCTCATACGGTCGCACGGATCGCAGGAATCCAAGGCGCCAAGCGAGTCCACGAGATCATTCCGCTGTGCCACACCCTGCCGCTGGAACACGTCGAAGTCACTGTCGATGAGCTCGCGGGGGGCGTCTCGGGTGTCGAGATTCGTAGCGAAGTGGTCGTCACCGCCAAGACCGGTGCCGAGATGGAGGCCCTCACCGCCTGTAGTCACGCTGCCCTGGCCCTTTACGACATGGTCAAGGCAGTGGATCGTGGCGCCGTCATTACAGACCTGCGCCTGCTGACCAAGAGTGGCGGGCGGAGTGGTGACTGGCGCCGCGACGAAGCTTCGGACGGTCCGGCTGAAATCCAAACAGACGGGAAGAAACCGGCGTGAGGCAGCGCAAGCAGCACCCCATCGTCACAGGGTTGGACCGACTCCTCGGTCACGCGGAGAAGCTGGCCGGCAGACGTTGGGCGCTGCTCTCCCACGGTGCGGCCGTGACCCGTGACCTTCGTCCGGCACACCTGGCGCTGTCCTCCTCGGCCGCCGGCCGACCGGTGGCCTTGTTCGGTCCGGAGCACGGCTACTACGGCGTGGAACAGGACATGGTGGCTTCGGCCGACGAGATCGACACCTGGACCGGAGTGCCCGTCCTGTCACTCTACGGTGATGATGCCGAGAGCTTGCGACCGCGTCCTGGCGCCTTCGACGGGCTCGACCTTCTGGTCATCGATCTTCAGGACGTCGGATGTCGGTACTACACCTATGCGGCTACGGCGGTCTGGAGTGCTGAGATAGCCATCGCTCAGGGAGTCGAGGTCTGGTTGCTCGACCGGCCCAATCCCTTGGGTGGCAGCCTGGTAGAGGGAAACCTCCGGCAACGAGGCTTCGAGTCGTTCGTCGGAGCCTTCGCCATGCCCGTGCGCCACGGGTTGACTCTCGGAGAGATACTCCGCCTCGAGGGAAAGCGACGTGGCTGGGACGAAGCCGGTCTTCGGGTCTGGACCCTGGGCGGCTGGCAGCGCAGCTTCACCTGGGACGACCTGGATCGGCCCTGGATCGCACCTTCCCCCAACATGCCGACGCCCGAGATCGCCGCACTCTACCCGGGCTCCTGCCTGGTCGAGGCGACAACCATGTCCGAGGGTCGGGGTACGACCCGACCTTTCCAGCTCGTGGGAGCTCCGGGGATCGACCCCAAACGCTGGGCCGACGCTCTCGAAACGCGGCGCCTTCCCGGTGCCACGATTCTTCCGACGTACTTCAAGCCCCAATTCCAAAAGCACGCGGGGGAAGCCTGCGGCGGGATCGAAATCCGAGTCACCGACGAGCAGACCCTACGTCCGTATCGTCTCGGCATCGAGATCCTGCGCTCGGCACTCGAGCTCTTTCCGGAAGCCTTCGATTGGCGCCCTGAGCCCTATGAGTTCATCGCCGACATACCTGCGATCGACCTGCTCACGGGCAGTGATGACTTCCGCCGTACCGTCGAGCTAGGCACGGCCGGCGCGGACGAAATGGCTGGTTGGCTCCGTTCCTGGCGCGATGACGAGACGGCGTTTCGGACGGAGCGCAACGCGATCCTGCTCTACGCATGAGGTCTCCATGAAAAGGATCCACCTCCTGCGGATCGAACCGGGCATGGATCCCTCGTTGTGGGAGCCCCTGCTGGCAGCGGTGCACTCCGACGGCGGCCGAGCAGGCCGGCTCCGCTGGCATCCGGGCCGGCCGTCGGAGGATGAGGCGCTGGCCTTGGCCTCGGGCTTCCTGCGCTCCGTCGAAGTGGCGACGAACGGCGCCTTGGTCCGTAAGCCTCGAACCGGCCCCCCGGTGCTCACGGATATCTTGCGCGAGCACTTCCGGGGCTGCCGCGTGGTGTTGGTCGAAGGCGAAGCCTCGGAAGGACTGGCGGCGATTCCTCGACTCGAGCCGACCGCGAATGGGTTTCGGCTCGATCTCGACGGTGCACAGCTCGCGCTTTCAGCGATCGAGCTGGCAAACAGGCTGCGGCGTCCGCGGCTTTTTTGATCCCTCCGCCATCGAAGGCGCTCGAGGACGGTGAGGTGTCGCTCTGCTATTCCTCGTCGTAGCGCCGCCTTGGCAGGCCAACGATGTCCTCATCCAGGACTCCAACGAGTTTTCCGCACAGGACACCCAGGTTGGCGACCTGTGGACGGGGTGTTATCGTCGCGCTCTCTCCTCGCCGCACCGCGGCAACCCGCAAGGACAATCCACCGATGACCGAAGACATCCGCTTTTTCCTCCCGGGCCCGACCTATGTACGCGAAGACGTGCGGGCCGCCATGACTCAGCACCCGATCGGACACCGAGGCGCTCCGTTCAAGGCCCTGTACGCCGATGTGCGCTCCCGTCTGCCCGGTGTATTTCGCACCTCCGGTGAGGTCGTGCTGCTCACGTCATCGGGCTCGTTGGCCTGGGACGTCGCGGTGGCGTCGACCATCGAGTCGAGCGTTCTGTGCTGCACCAACGGTGCGTTCTCCGACCGCTTCCTCACCGTGTGCAGGGCTTGGGGCAAAGATGCAGACCAACTCGACTTCCCCCACGGCGCGCCGGTGGATCCCGATCTGATCCGACAGGCGCTTCGGCGCAAGCCCTACGAAGCTGTCACCTTGGCTCACAACGAAACGTCCACCGGGACCCTCAGTGACCTGGCGTCGATCGCACGCACCGTGCGCGAAGAATCCGACGCCATGATCTACGTCGATGCGGTCTCCTCGCTGGCCGGATGCGAGCTGGAGACGGAAACCTGGGGCATCGACTACCTGTTCACCGGCTCGCAGAAGGCCCTGGCCCTACCGCCCGGCCTTTGCTTCGTTACCGTTTCCGAACGGGCTCTGGCGAAGGCCCGCGAGATCGAGCATCGCGGCTACTACACCGATCTGGTGCGCTACTACGAGAAGCATGTCGCAGGCGGCACGATCACCACCCCCGCGATCCCTCAGATCTGGGCCCTTCAAGCCCAGCTGAACGCGATCGAGTCGGAAACGATGGAAAAGCGCTGGCAACGTCATAGCGAGTTGCGCGCCAAGACCGAAGCGTGGGCCGAGCGGCAGGGCTTCACGTATCTGAATCAACCCGACGGCGCCTCCCCAACGGTCAGCTGCCTACGCCCTCCGACGGGTGTCGAGGCGCCGGCCCTGGTGGCTGCGTTGGCCGAACGAGGCATCGTCGTCGGTGGTGGCTACGGTCCGCTCAAGCCCAAGACCTTCCGCATCGGTCACATGGGCGAAGTGCGCGCTCGAGATCTCGACGCCCTCTTCGCGGCCATAGAGGAGGTCGTCGTCGAGCTCCGCTCCTGACCATGACCTCCGGAATGGCAACCTCCGCTTCAAGAACTCTCGTTTCTGATCCGAGCTCAAAAGCCTGACCTTAGTTCGAGGACCCCCATGCAGCACCGCATTCTCGTTTCCGATCCGTTAGAGAAGACCGGTCTGACGCAGCTTCGTGCTTCCGGGCACGACGTCGTCGAGCTACCGGCCGAGCAGAAAGACCAGCTGCAGGAGAAGATCGGCGACTTCGATGCCCTCGTCGTGCGGTCCGGCACCCAGGTCACCGCCGACCTGCTGCGTGCAGGAAAAAACCGAGGCGCCGGCCGTTTGCGCGTGGTGGGCAGGGCCGGGATCGGCGTCGACAACGTCGACACCCGAGCAGCGACAGAGCTCGGCATCCTCGTGGTCAACGCCCCGACCGCCAACCTGATCTCCGCTTGCGAGCACACCTTCGCTCTGCTCCTCGCCCTCGCCCGGAAAGTCGCCGCCGCTGACGCCGACATCAAGCGCGAGGCATGGAACCGCAAGAACTTCGTAGGTGTCGAGCTACAGGGAAAGACATTGGGCGTGATCGGCTTCGGGCGCATCGGACAGCAGGTCGCGCGGCGCGCGCAGGCTTTCGACATGGACGTGCTGGCCTATGACCCCTTCTTGCCCGACGATGTGGTAGCTCAGCACGACGCGACGCCGTTGCCACTGGACGAGCTGCTCCAACAGGCCGACGTCGTCACGCTACACGTACCCCTGACCGACGACACCCGAGACCTGCTGTCGGGCGACCGGCTTCGCAAGATGAAGCAGGGGGCGCTCCTGATCAACTGTGCACGCGGAGGTGTCGTCGACGAAACGACACTGCTGGAGTTGCTGGAATCGGGCCACATCGCCGGCGCAGGCCTCGATGTCTTCGCTGCGGAGCCACCCAGCGACTGGGAGTTGGCCGCCCACCCGAAGGTGGTCGCAACACCCCACGTAGGAGCCCAGACACGCGAAGCTCAAGTGCGGATCTCGACGCAGACAGCCAAGATGGTGTTGGCTGCGCTGGAGGGTTCCCTCGCGGTGACGGCCGTCAACCTGCCGTTCCGGCCAGCTGGAGCGGCCGGAGCACCCTTCCTGCATCTCGCCGAAACGCTGGGCCACCTGGCCGGCTGCCTCGGTGACGGCGGCTTGCGCAGTCTGGAAGTGGTCTTCCGCGGCATCGAAGACGATCTCCAACGCCCGGCCACCGTCGCCGCGGTCAAAGGAGTTTTGCAACGCCAACTAGGCGACGCGGTGAACTACGTCAACGCCGAGACCCTCGCCACAGAGCGGGGGGTCGAGGTACGGCGCTCGACCTCCGCAAAAGACCTCGGCTACCCCAACCTGCTGACGCTGAGCCTGGCCGGTGACGAAGGCTCCATCGATATCTCCGGCACGATCTTCCACGGCAGCGAGGCTCGCGTCGTCGAGATCGAGGGCTATCCCCTGGAGTTTCGACCCAAAGGCGATCTGCTGATCGTTCGCAATCGCGACGTGCCGGGTGTGGTGGGCAACCTAGGCTCGATCCTCGGAGAAGCGGGCCTCAACATCGCTGAAATCCACTTGGCTCGCCGCCCGGGTTCCGAGCAAGCGCTGGCGATCGTCCGCCTCGATCAGCAACCGGAGGCCAATGTGATCGACAGGCTGCAGTCGCTGCCCGAGGTTCAGTGGGCTCTGACGGTACATCTACGGGATAGTTGAACAGGTCCTCCGAAGAGGACTTTCCGATCGGAGGTAGACTCGCAATCGAGTTTCCCATGACGTCCGATCGCTGGCAGCTGACTGCCGAATCCCTCGACGCATTGCTCGATGCTCTCGACGCAGACCGCGACGAAGCGGCGCGGATCTATGAGCGCATCCGGAGTCGACTGGTCCACCTGTTCAGGTGGCGTGGCTGCTCCGAGCCAGAAGAGCTGGTGGACGAAACTCTGAATCGGGTCGCCCGGAAGCTAGCGGACGGTCTGGAGATCCGTGCCGAGGATCCCTTCCGTTACGTGATCGGCGTCGCCCACAAGGTCTTCCACGAAATCCTGCGCCACGAGACGCGACGACAACAGGCGCTCCGGGAGGCCCAGCACTCTCCAGACCCGGATCCCATGACTGACGGGGACCGGATACGCCTGCGTTGCCTCGACCGGTGTCTGGAACGCCTGGGCGACGACCGACATTGGATCCTGCGCTTCTACCAGGGCGAGAAAGGCGTCCGCATCCGCAATCGCAAGCATCTGGCGACGGAGTTGGGCATCACCGCCAATGCACTGCGCATTCGAGCGCATCGCCTCCGGTCGCGGCTCGAGGATTGCGTGCGACGTTGTGTCACCGGTTCCTCCGGCCCACCCCGATCCTCCCCCACCGTGGCCTGAACCCTGTGTCGGAGGAAAGGTTGAAACGAATCGAACCGTTTCTGCACTTCATGGCAGCTACGGTGGTCTTTCGCTGACCACCCAGGCCTGGTGACTCTTTCACGGTCCGATCCGAGCTACTCCTATGTCTAATGCGCCCACCTCTCCATCCGAGCTTCGTCGCTTCCTGCTCGGCACCGCCTCCGAGGCTGACGCCGAAGCCTTCAGTCTTCGTCTCCTCGAAGAGACTCTGGACGAGTCCGAAGAGGCTCTTTCCAATGCCCTGGCGGACGAAGACGATCTATTCGACGAGTACGCGCGAGGAGAGCTGGAGCCAGAAGTCGCTCGGAAGCTCGAGGCACTCCTACCTTCTCGGCCCGAAGCTCGCGGGCGCGTGGAGTTCGCTCGAGCTCTGGCGCTACAGGCCACCCCATCGGAGGAACGTGAAGTGATCGCACACGACGCCGTGAGCACAGGTGGGTGGCGCGGATTCCTGCCTGGCCTGCGGCCGCCGGCTGCACGCCTGGCCTGGGCGGCTGCGCTCCTCCTTCTTTCGGCGACCCTGGTGCAGACCGTGCGCTTGGGTCGTCTGCAGAGCTCCCTGCCCATCGAGCCAACGACCGCGGAGTCCGAAACGAATGCCACAGTTGTCGCCGAAGGGCCAGGTCACGAAGGGGTGAACGAGGCCGCGGCAGACATGGCACGGCTGGAGAGTGAAGCGGATGAACTGCGCCGCCGGCTGGAACAGAGCACCCAGCAGCTCTCAGAGCTCCGGAGCCGGCTCGAACGAGCCGACACCGCAGCGCCGCAGATCGCGCGCATCCTTCTGATCGCCGCGACCCGCGGGGCACATCTTCCTGTGGTCGCGACCTCGGCGAGGACCCGCATCGTTGAGCTGCAGGTCGATCTGACGGATGTGCCGACCTCGGGTGGTCTGCGGGCTCGCCTGCTCGACGCGAACAGGTTTCAGGTCTGGGGCCTGCCGTCTGTAGCGACGACAGATGAATCTGGAAACCGAGAGCTAAGGCTAGAGGTACCGAGCCAGGTACTCGTTTCGGGGGCGTATACCCTGGTCTTACAGGTCTCCGCCGACGACGGGTCCTGGAGCGACCTGGTACAGCACGAGTTTCGGATCGAACGCCGCGGAAGCTCGGACTGAGGTTCGGCACAGTCCGTCCCACCTCAGGAAGAGTCCGCCCGCGATTCGCGGTGGGAAGGGCCTAGCAGCCAAGACGGAACGGGCACGGTAAGATCGGCGCACTCTTTCTCTGTCGTGGGAATCCATGCGCCTTCGTTTTGTCTTTTCATTCCTCCGGATGTCGGCAGGGCTCTGGTTGCTCGGAGCCTCAGCTGCTGCTCTTTCGCCGACTCAAGAGGTTCCTCACCTGCTCCCGGGCCAGGAGCTCGAATTGACCATCGGGATGGATCGTCGTCCCCTCGTCGTTACTTTCGACCTCGGCGAGCACGACTTCGCTGTCATCGAAGTCGTGCAACGTGGCATCGATGTAGAAGTGCTCGACCCGGGTGGACCCTGTCTCGAAGGCCCTTGGTCCGTGGATCTTCGTAAGGGTGATTCGGGCACCGAGTCGGTCCCTGTCGCCTCGACTTCCGCGGCGCAACCGTCCGAGCTTCGCTTGATCCCGGCAGCTGAGCCGGATGCCGGCGCCGGCGAGGTGCTCCTGCGTATCACCGATGCCCGTCAGCAGCCACGGGCACGCGACCATTGTCGTGGCTGGCGCGCATTCCTCGACGGTCGGGTCGCAGCCTTGGACCGTTCGGCCGAGGCCCAGCTGCAGGCCGTTTCAGAGTACCGCCGTAGCGCCGAGATCTTCCGCTCGCTCGAGGACGATGCGGCACTCGGTCAAGCACTCTTGAATCAAGCTGCGGCAGAACATCGCCTCGGACGGATGGACGAGGCGCTCCACCATCTCTCGGAAGCAAGAAGACGCCTCGCAAGCGCGGAAAGCGACTCCTCACGGCGCAATCTGGTTGCTGCCTGGATCGAGACGTCTTGGATATGGCTGCGCAAGGGCCAAGTCGAGCTGGCCTCCGAGCTGTTCGGTGAGGCGGCTCGGCTGGCCGAAGCGCTGGGCGATCGACGCAGCTTGGCGATGGCCCTGAACGGCCAGGGTCTCGCCCACAAACGGGCGGAGGACTGGCCACGGGCCGTGGAAGCGTATCGCCGCGCCGCGCAGTTAGCCGAGGGCAACCGCTGTGTCGAGAGTGCGGCTCGCACCAACCTGGGCCGAGCCCACACCAAACTCGGAGAGTTCCAGCGGGGACTCTCCGAGCTGTCTCGTGCCGTCGAGCTCGCACTCCCGCAATCTGATGGCGACTCTGCCTGCCGCGACCTGGCCGCCGCCCTCAACTCCAAGGCCAGCCTCTATGGGGCTCTGGGACGATGGCAGATTGCAGCCTCTACCTTTGAGGAAGCGCTGCGATTCGCCTCCGAGACGATGCGGCTACGCCTGCTGGGCAACTACGCGCGGGCGCTGGCGCGAGTAGGACAACCCGATCAAGCGCGCGACGTCTATCTCGAGTCCATCGAAACGGCGAGCCGGACCGGCAACCGAGACGTGGAGTTCGCTACCAGGCTGAACCTGGGCCATCTGTACCTCCGTGAGTTCGACGATCCACATCGAGCCGCACAGCAGTACGAGCTGGCAACCGCCTTCGTCGATCCTGCCGAGTCGAGCCGCGACCTGGCGCACCTGTCGGTGCTTCGGGCCCAGCTGTTCTTGGAGACCAGTCGCCCGGAGCGAGCCAGAGAGCAAGCGATCCGCGCCGTCGAGCTCGCAAGCCGTCTCGGCGATGTCCAGCAGGAGGCCTTCGCTCAACTCCTCCTGGCTCGCAGTCAGTTGGCACGGGGAGATGCGGAGACGGCTGCCGCCACCGCTGCCACAGCCGTCGATACGATCGAAGGACTTCGTAGTCGCACCGCGAGTTTCGATCTCAGAGCGACGTTTCTCGCGGAGCGCAACGACTATTTCGAGACGTGGATTCGAGCGCTCGTCGAGCTCCATCGCCGGGACGCTTCCGGCGGCTTCGCCGCACGAGCTCTAGAGGTCGCCGAGCGTGCTCGCTCCAGGGCCTTTCTGGACATGCTCGACCAGGCGGACGTCGAGCGATCTGC
>JALCBJ010000155.1 GCA_028066595.1 Thermoanaerobaculia bacterium | reverse complement strand
AAAATGGCCGATCGCCGCATTTAGCTCGGGGACAATATCCGGCGCTCTCCCAGCGAGCACGAATGCAAATCCGAGGTTCGAAAGGGTCGCACCGATCAGGAACTCGTCACCTGTCTCGATGGCGTCCTGATAAGAACGAAGTGCCACGGCTATCGCTGCCTCGGCCCGACCTTGCCGAATGAAGCGAGCGTAGGCGCGTCTCCCGCGGTGGTATTCGCGTAGATCCACGGCCCGAGTCCCCGTCTACACGGTCACAGGCCGAGCGTCTCGAGAATCACCGAATCGACGATCGAATCAGCGCCCGGACATCTGATGGCTGCAGGGAGTCGCTGGTCGGTAGGGTCTTCTCTTCGGTCCAGCCCTCGCCGCCGTTCTGGATCCAGGAGACGGCTCCGGTTTCGGAGTCGTCCCAGGAGATGGCCAAGCCGGATCCATCGGTGGAGAGGTGGATGTTGGGATCGCTGCCCGCGGCTTCCGGTGCGGCGTAGTCGGCGGTCACCGAGAGCCGGATGAGGCGAGCGAGGTCGTCGCGGTGGTCGCCGGCGTCGAGGAAGTCGCCGACGTCGAGGAGGGGAACCTCGCGGCCGTCGGCGTACGTCGCGGTGAGTTGGTACACCGAGCGGCCGAGGTCCAAGGCCGCGAAGCGCGTGGCTTCCGCGAGGGCCGCCAGATCCCAGCCGAACTCCGATCCGTTCTGTTCGATCCAGTCCGAAATCCGGTCCGACATGAAGTCGCTGAGATCGGGATCGAAATCGAGCCGGGCACCGATGTGGATGATCTCGGCGCGAATCTTGTCGGCCACCATGGCAGGGTTGTCCGGGTCGAAGAGATCCGCCGCGTTGAGCAGACCGTCGAGCACGGAGTCACCGAGGATCTCCATCGACAGGGGCAACGCTCGAATTCGAAGCGCTCCCAGCCTGCCGTAGTGATCGTCCGCCAAGACCACGGCCACGCCCCGATCCGCCTCGGTACGCACCGACAACAGTCCCTGTAGATTCGACGGCAGCTCCGCCGGCTCCAGATCCACGTGCGCTTCGGCGAAGGCGCTCGACAACGTCACGATCTCGTTCCATCCGACGTAGAAGCCGTCCTGGAAGATGATGGGGGAGAAGCGGACTCGACCGTCCGTCTCCTGCCAGACCACGTGGAAGAGAATCCGCTCCAGGCGAACGGACTCGGTTTCGCCCTCTTCGCTCTCGATCGAGATCCGTAGCCGATCCTCGGCCAACGAAACCACAGGCCTGGTCGGAAAGACGTGAGCGCTGTCGCCGGCCTCGAGGGAGTGCAGGTCGCCCCAACCTTCGCTCGTCCAGTTGGCGAAGTGCAGCCGGTAGCCTTCCTCGGCGGGGCTGAGCCAGGCCGCGATCAATCCGCCGTGGGTGGAGTCCACGAGGTGCAGCGCTTCGGCGCCGGCTCCCGACGAGCCAGGGAGCTCGACGACCTGGTCGGCGATGCGCAGCGACAACTCGGCGGTCTCGGCGTCGGCCTCCAAGGAGGCCAGCGCGCCGTCCCGGGTCAGGATGCGGGTCTCGGCGGACAGCGCCGGTGCAGCAACTAGAAGAAGCGCCAGCGCGGTGACGATCGAAACGGTAGCGACCGAAGCTGGGATGACTTGCAAGGTGGTAGGAGTCTCGTGTCGTGTCATGAGGTTCCGCATCTTCATGCCATCAGGTTGATCATCTTGCGGACGTCCGTCGCCATCAAGATGTCGAGAACCATGGGATTGTCCGCATAGAAGCGGCGTTGGAGCTGACTGAAGCAGTCGTAGGCGACCGCGGTATGTCCGGCGTTCTTCTCGGCCTCACCGAGCAGGAACAACGCGTTCTTGATCGAGCCGGTGTCCCTCGCGACTTCGGCGAAGTCCAGCGCCCTGCGCGCGTGGCGTGCGGCGCGTTCCGGCCGCCCCACCTCGAGGCAGGCATAGGCGAGCCCGAGGAGGGGGTGCCGTTCCCAGAGGTCGGCGTCGATGCGCCGGAGCATGCGGATGCTCGACGACAGATCCTTGTAGCCGCGGCTCAGATTGCCGATGACCACCCGGGAGTATCCGAGGTTGGACAGCAGTAGCGACTTGTCGATCGAATCTCCGGCACCGAGGAGCTGCAGCGCTTGCTCGTACGTACAGATCGCCTCGTGGAAGGAGCTGTCGAGCACCAGCAGGTTGGCCAAGCGATTGTTGGCTCGAGACTGGACCAGCTGATCGCCGCTCTGGTCCGCGTATCGCAGGGCCTGACGAGCGAAGGTCAAGCTGCGCTCCGCCTCCGCCCTCGATTCGTGGAACTGGGAGATGGCGTAGGCGGCGCTGAAACGGATCGACGGGTCGCCGCTGCGCATCAGGACCCGGCGGAGCTCACCGACCGCCTGGTCTCCGTGACCGAGAGCGATCTGGATGCTCGCGCGGTTGCACTGTGTTTGATCACGTAGGTCCGACCTGTCGAGTTGGCGGGCGAGATCGATGGCCTGATCGCAGAGCTCGAGGGCTGTATCGAGCTGTCCGGCCGTCACTCGTTCCTGAATCGACTGGCGCAGTGCGCGGAATCCCTCAGGCACAGCATTCTCTGTCATCGTAGACGGATACCTCAGTGAATTGATCGCCTGAGCGGAGTATAGCACGACAGCATATCCAGGCGAAAGAGAGAGCAAAATCTGGAGAGCTCGGCGCGGCGTCGGGCGAGTGCTCGCGCCTTCGCCTGCCATAGGAGACAATACTGCCACGCAAGGACCGCGACAAACCGTCTTCGACCTCCTCTCGACGACCCGCCAACAAGCAGCGAACGACCCACCCGACATGGCCACGACCGACCTTTCCGATCCGATCCTCCGACGCCTCCGGGAGGCCACTTCCTTGGCGCTGTGGCAGCACAGTGCCGTACAGGTGCGAGACGACGAGCCGTTTCGCTTGGCTTCCGGGAACTACAGCCCGATCTACGTCGACTGCCGGCGAGTGATCTCTGACCCCAGCTTTCTGCGCCTCTTTACGGCAACGTCGGGGCTGTTGCTGGCGGGTACTGACTTCGATGTCGTCGCCGGCGGCGAGACGGCGGGGATCCCGTACGCCGCGTACCTGGCGCAGGCGGTCGGCAAGCCGATGATCTACCTGCGCAAGAAGCCGAAGGGCTACGGCACGGCGTCTCGGGTCGAGGGTACCCTCGCGGCGGGCTCGCGGGTTCTGCTGGTGGAGGACCTGATCACCGACGGTGGGTCCAAGGTGGGATTTCTCGAAGCGGTGCGAGAAGCAGGCGGCACGGTGTCCGACGCCGTCGTCCTCTTCGATCGCCAGCAGGGAGGGGAGGATCTGCTTTCGCGACACGACGTGCAGCTGTACGCCGTGACCGACCGTGCCACTGCCATGGCCGTGGCACGAAGCGAAGGGCTTCTCGACGACGATGCGCTGGAATCCGTCCGCGCCTACTTCCGGGAACCGGAAGCTTGGCATCGGTCACGTGACCTGGTGTTCCACGATCCGTCCTCCCAGAACTGAGGTGTCCGCGGCGTGAGTGCCCATCGGCAGCTGATCGAGGATCGCTTCGACGTGATCGAGGAGCTGGCTGACGACGGTTGGGAGTCCGTTTTCCTGGCCCGTCATCGGGAGATGGGTGACGAGTGCTTGGTGAAGGTGCTGCGCCGTCCTGGCGACGGGGATCTGGCGATTCGCCTGGGCGAACGGCTTCGTTGGCTGACCCGGCTCAGCCATCCGCGCCTCGCACAGCTCTATGACGTCCGCCCCGCCGGGCCGAGCCACGTGGTGGTGGAGATGGAGTTCGTACCGGGTACCTCCCTCGACACCTTGGTCGCCGACGCCGTTTCACGAGACGAGGAAGCGCCGCTGCCGATAGGGACGGTGTTCGAGGTGCTCGACGCCTGTCTCGAGGCCGTGGATTGGCTGCACGATCAGGGATGGCATCACGGTGCTCTGGCGCCGAGCAAGTTCCGTCTTCGCCGGGACGACGACGGCGAGATGGACGTACGCCTCGTCGATCCCGGTATCGGTAGGTTGCTGGGGACCGGTGAGCGCACCACGGCCGGAAGTCTGCTGGCGCGCAGGCTTCGCTATGCCGCGCCGGAGCGTTTCCTCGGCGACCTGCCGGAACCTTCGGTTGCCGTGGATGTGTATGCGTTGGGCCTCGTCGCCTACGAGCTGTTCACCGGCCGCTATCCCATCGTCGGAGAGAGCGCCACCGCGCTGGCGGCCGGTCACCTGATGCATCCTCCGCTGTCTTTCTCGGAGAGCGATCCGGGCGGGCGGCTGTCCGAAGAGCTTCGCAGCCTGATCCGGGAGGCTCTGGCGAAGGAGCCCGAGCGTCGGCCCGAGTCGGTGAACGACCTGCGCCGCAGGTTGGGTGCAGCGGCCGAGGTGGAGGCGCGCAAGGGAGCGGAGGAGTCCGACGTCTTGGCGTTGCTTCTGGAGGAGTCGCGGGGCGGCGCTGCCGTGAGCGGCGGACCCTCTGCGGTGGCCGAGGGTCCGCAGGACGTGCGGCCAGCGGGTCCGTCGTTCGAGACCTACGATATGCGGGCGGCGCGCGACGAGGCGAAGCGGCGAGAGGGCAAGAAGAAGGTCCGGCGCCTGGTGAAGGACGCCGGTGACGAGGTCAACCGCAGCAACTACACTGCCGCACTCGATCTTTTGAGGGATGGCCTGCGCTACGCGCCGGAAGAACCGAAGCTGGTGGAGCTGTTGCGCCAGGTGGAAAGCGCGGCCCGGCGCCGGAAGGCGGACGCACAACGACGGCGCAAGATCGATGAGGAGGTTCGCGCCGTCGAAGCCTTGTTGGAGAAAGGCGAGGAAGAGGCAGCACGCGAGCGGCTGCTGGACATCGAGGAGCGCCGGGGAACCGATCCCAGACTGGCGGCGCTGCTGCGCACCCTAGAGCCCGAGGAAGAGCCGCCAGCCGACTCGACCGAAGCCCGGCGCCGCGCCGAGCACTTGGTGTCGAAGGCGCGGCGACTCAGCCGAACCGAAGACTTCTCCGGCGCTCGCAAAGCGCTACGTGAGGCGGTGGAGCTCGATCCGGAACACAGCGAAGCGCGCACTCTCTCCGAATCGGTCGAGGCACTGGTGGAGCTCGGAAAGCAGGAAGGCTTGCGGCGCCGGGATGCCGAGGAGGCTCAGGAGGAGATTCGGGAGCTGCTGCAGCGCGGAGAGCCCGGGCCGGCCATGGCGCGCCTGAATCGAGCCGTCGCCCGATACGGCGATCTTCCGGAGTTACAGAAGCTGCGCTACGACGTGGCGCGCCTCTTTCTCGAAGAAGACGCGGCGTATGAAGCGGGCGACGCCACGCACGTACCGCGATCCGCCAGACCCGAGCCGGCCAAATCCGCAGGCGTGCCGAGCTCCAGACCGGCAGCTGCGGGCGGTCCACCGCCCGCGTCGCCCCAGGCGCCTTCCTCGCGTGCCGCCGCTGCGCCGCCCGCCCCTGCCGCATCTCCGAAGAACGTATTCGAGTTGGAGCTGGCGGGACTCGGCGGTGACGGGCCGCCGCCGCCTGGAACCGATTGGGTCCCAGAGCCGAAGCCAGTGCCGGAAACCAATCCGTGGTTCGACTTGCGTGATCCGCGAGGGTTGATCCTGCTGATCCTTCTCCTGGCTTTGGTGGCGTTCCTCGGACATTGGGCCGCGACGCGAGGCCAGGGGGACGCAGCTCCCGTAGATGTACCGCCGGCGATCGAGACGGAAGACGTGTAGTTTGTCCGTACCTCGAGGAAGCGCAGCAAAGCCTGGTCCGGCGTTGCTTGCGATGCTGCATTGAAGTCATCGACGGTAGCAAGGTTGGGGCGAAGCTCTAACTCCGGGGAGTCATTCCGATGTCTCGTGTCGATCGATCTCAATGCTTCGAGGGAGGCAGCAGTCTCCGGATCGCCCTCGGGGAGGATCGAGCGGCGCATCGTCAATGCCCGCTGCAGTAGCTCGCGCACCCGATGAGGGCGCCAACGTAGCTCTCGAGCTGCCTCGCACAGGTCAAGAGCCGGAAGCACCCAGCTCCAGGGCGACGAGCTTCTCCTTGTTGCGCACATAGAGGGTAGTGCCCACCAGGGTCGGTGGGGTCCAGGCCGGTTTGTCGAGGACGGAATGGCTGGCGTGGACGGTGACCTTCTCGGGGCTCAGGGTCAAAAGGGACAGCTTGCCATTCTCGTCCAGAGAAAGGGCTTTGTCGCCCGCGGCCAGCAGGTTGGTCTTGGGGAATCCCCGCTCCTTCCAGATCTCTTCGCCCTGGCGGATGTCGTAGGCCGAGAGGATGTTGCCGGAGGCACCGTAGAGGATGTCGCCGACCAGGAGGCCGGTGTTGTGGAACATGCCGAACTTCTTGTTTTCGTTCACATCCTCGACGTGGATCGAGCCGTCCTTCTTGGAGAATCTCAAGGTACGGCTGCCGGCGTCGGCCTGGGCGGTGACGAAGAGCAGGTCTTTGCCGTTCCAGAAGGGGCCCGTGCAATTCGTCTTATATTGGTTGACGTGCACGCGGCGCCAGCGGATCTTGCCGTCGGCGAGGGCGATACCGAGGACCTCGGTGGCCCCCATCAGCACCACCTGCTTCTCGCCGAGAATGTCGATGATCTGGGGCGAGTCGTAGCTGACGTCGAAGGTCTCGCTCTTCCACTTGGGCTCACCGTCGGCCAGGGCAAAGCCCATCATGCCGGCCTGCTCACCACCGACCACCGCGAGCACCAGGTCTTCGTGGGCGATGAGGGCGGCGGAATAACCGAAGTGGCTGCGGGTGGCTCCGTACTCACCCACCAGGTCGCGCATCCAGACCTTCTTGCCCGTAGTCTTGTCGAAGCAGTGGAGGTGGGCGTTATAACCGATGGAGCACAGGCGATCCCCGGCGATCAAGGCGGTGGAGTTGGGGCCTTTGCCAAACTCGATGGACTGGTCCTCAACGGGCTTGGAGGGGTACGCTGCCTCCCACTTGGTCCTGCCGTCCGCGGCGGACAGGGCAAGGACGACGTCGTCCTCACCGCGGTGCTCCACGGTGTAGACCATGTCACCTTCGACCAATACGCTGGAATAACCCCCCCCGAGCTCCTTGGTCCAAAGGACCTTGGGGCCGGATTCTGGCCAGGTTTCAGCCAGGCCAGCATCTTCCTGCATGAAATTGCGCTGCGGGCCGCCCCATTCAAGCCAGCTACTCACGTCGGCAGCATCTTCGGCCAAGACGGTGAGAGTCATCAGGGGAGCGAGGGCCAGGAGGCCCAGGATGTGCAAACGGGTGCCATATCTTGAGTGCATCTACGTGTTCTCCAAGGTACTCCGGGATTGTCTCGAAGCTGCCTGAATCATACTTGGCTTCGTATGCCTCGCGTCGGTCGGGTGCTTCTTGGGTTACCAGCCTTGGGAGCCGGTCCCCCCTTCGCCGGACCGGCGATTCGGCCGTATGCGCTTCCAGCGGCATCAAGAAGAAGGAGGTCAACAAAACGTTGCGTCTTTCTGCCACGTCAGCACGCCGAGCTCGGGTCGAAGGCGACTTCGGCTTCTGCAACTCAGGTGCTCGCCCGCGGCTCGATCCGGCATGCGGTAGAACCGGTCCGATCGAGATCCGTACTCAGAACAGGCCAAGTCGACACGATCACGTGTTCAGGAGAACCTCCATGCAGACGACGGCGCGCTGGACCCTTTGGACCGACCTGGGCGACAGCTGCCGCTCGTTGCTCCGGCGTCCGGCGCTGCCGCTCCTCGCCGTGGCGTCGCTGGCGCTCGGCATCGGTGCCAACGCGGCGCTGTTCAGCGTTGCCGATGCGGTCCTGCTGACGCCTCTGCCATATGCCGATTCGGATCGCCTGGTGGAGGTGGTGGAGACGCTGCCCGGTCCCAACGGACAACGCTGGACCGGATCGGTGTCGTGGCCGAACTTGTCTGACTGGCGCAGCATGGCTTCGTCGATCGAGTCCATCGGAGCGTGGCGTCGCGGCAGTGTGAACTTGACGTCGGAGGGACCTCCGGAGCGTGCGAGGGCGGTCGCGGTGTCACCGGAGATCTTCCCGATGCTCGGAGTTCAGGCCATGCTCGGCGATATCTATCGCTCCGCGAGCGCCGCGCCCGATGGCCGGGCGGTGGTGCTGTCCCACGGTCTCTGGCAGAGCCGGAACGGTGCCGATCCGTCGGTGGTCGGTAGCGACGTGGAGCTCGATGGCCGCGCCCATCGCGTGCTCGGTGTCATGCCGCCGGAATTCACCTTCCCGCCGCGGTTGCCGGTGGCGGTCTGGTTGCCGCTTCGAGTCGAGGGCGAGTCGCTGATCCGTCGCGACGACCGTCGCTACTCGGTGCTCGGTCGCTTGGCGCCGGGCCGGGACGTCGCGGCGGCCGGTGCCGAGCTCGAGTCGATTGCAGCGCGGCTGGTGGAAGAGTATCCCGCGGAACAAGCTGGTCGTGGCGCGCAGGTTCAGGCGCTCTTCGACTCGATCGTCGGCGACGCCCGCCCGGTGCTGTTGGCGCTGTGGGGTGCGGTCGGATTCGTATTGCTTATCGCCTGTGCGAACGTGGCGCACCTGCTGCTGGTGCGCTCCGCCCGGCGCCGCCGCGAGCTGGCGATCCGAGCGGCGCTCGGTGCTGACCGTGGTCGTCTGGCGGCACTTCTCGTCGGTGAGAGCCTGTTGGTCGCCGCGCTGGCGGGCACCGCGGGACTGGCGCTGGGCCGAGCTTGTCTAGCCCGCATTTCTCACCAGATATGAAGAAAGGGTTGTGCCCCGCGCTGTAA